>CAZGAH010000001.1:0-4318 GCA_964523295.1 uncultured Desulfovibrionaceae bacterium
ATATCGTGGACAGGGTGACGTAACGGCCAAGGTCGTGCCGATCCGGATGAATCGTGTTCCCCGATCGGCCAATCTGATCATTATTCCTGGCGACGCAGCCGTCAGCCAGGTCAGGAAGCAGTGAATGAAAAGTTTAGTCATCCCGCGCAGGGGGGTGTTGGCTGCATTGACCGGACCGGCGGACATTGCCGGGATGGACGTGGAGACCCTGAAAACGCTGGCTTCAGAAGTCCGGAGCACGATCATCCAGACGGTTTCCCGCAACGGCGGCCATCTGGCGCCCTCGCTGGGGGTGGTCGAGCTGACGCTGGCCATGCTCAAGGTCTTTAATCCGGCCCGCGACCGTATCATTTGGGATGTCGGTCACCAGGCCTACGCCTACAAGCTGCTGACCGGGCGGCGCGACCGCTTTCACACCGTGCGGACCCTGGGTGGGATCAGCGGATTTCCGAAGATGTCGGAGAGCGAGTACGACCATTTTGGCGTAGGGCACTCGTCCACGTCGATATCCGCGGCGCTGGGAATGGCGCTGGCCCGGGATCTGGCCCGCGGCGACGAGAAGGTGCTCGCCGTGATCGGCGACGGCTCCATGACGGCGGGGCTGTCTTTCGAGGGCTTGAATCAGGCCGGCCACATGGGCCGGGATTGCATTGTGGTACTCAACGACAACGAAATGTCCATATCCCCGAACGTGGGCGCGCTGTCGTCGTTCCTGAGCCGGAATCTTTCCGGGCGCTGGATGCTGCGCATCAAGAAGGAGACGGAGGCCTGGCTGCGGCAGATTCCGGGATTCGGCGAAGACCTTGTGGAGTACATCCGCAAGAGCGAGGGCTCGTTCAAGAGCTTCTTTACGCCGGGCATGCTGTTCGAGGCTCTGCGCTTCAATTATCTGGGTCCTATCGATGGTCATGATCTGTCCCAGCTCATCGACGTATTCGGGCAGGTGCGCCGCCTGGAGGGCCCGGTGCTCATGCACGTGATGACGAAGAAGGGCAAGGGGTACGGTCCGGCCGAGACGAACCCGACCTTTTTTCACGGCGTCGGCTCCTTCGAGCCCGAGACCGGCGAGGCCACCAAATACGGGACCCAGCTGCCGACATATACCGACGTCTTCGGGCAGACGCTTTGCGATCTCGCGGAAAAGGACGACCGGATCGTGGCCATTACCGCTGCCATGCCCGAGGGAACGGGCCTGAGCGCCTTTTCCAAACGCTTTCCTGAGCGCTTCGTGGATGTGGGCATTTGTGAGCAGCACGCGGTTACCTTCGCCGCCGGCCTGGCCAGCCGCGGATTCAAGCCGGTGGTGGCCATCTATTCCACGTTCATGCAGCGTTCGTATGATCAGATTTTGCATGATGTCTGTCTGCAGAATCTCCATGTCACCTTTTGCCTGGACCGTGGCGGCCTGGTCGGAGAGGACGGTCCGACGCACCACGGCGCCTACGATATCTCTTTTTTGCGTCACATTCCGAATCTTGTGCTCATGGCGCCCAAGGATGAGGCCGAGCTGCAACGCATGCTGGTCACGGCCATCCAGCATCCGGGCCCGGTCGCCATCCGCTACCCGCGTGGCGTGGGCACAGGAGCCTCGTTGTCCGTTTCGCCGCCCCCTCTGCCCCTCGGAGTGGGCGAGGTGCTGCGCGCGGGGGAGCAGGCGCTCGTTCTGGCATTGGGCAGCCGCGTATTTCCGAGCCTTGAGGCCGCGAACGAGCTCGAGGCCGAGGGCAAAGGCCGGGCCACGGTATTCGACGCGCGTTTCGTCAAACCTCTGCCTTCGCGGCAGCTCCGTGAGCTTCTCCAGGCGCACGACCGGGTGTTGTTGGTCGAAGAAAACGCCCTGGCCGGGGGATTCGGCTCCGCCGTGCTCGAGTTCATGGCCGATGAAGACCTGCTGGGCCCCAGGCCCGGGGGCAGGGGGGTGAAGATAAAACGTCTTGGTTTGCCGGACAGTTACGTTGAGCATGGACCCCAGAGGGAACTGCGCCGGCTGCTCGGGATCGACAAGGCAGGCATAAAAAGATCACTCGCTGCCTTATTGACAGATTGAATCTTTACAGGCACTAAGCACGCAGCTGTTCGTTGTGTCATTAAGAAAAATGCGCGCGCCGGCTTGACTGTGCTTGCATTCAGCGTGTAGGAAGCGTTACGCCATTTCAAGGGGGAACCGGGGGTCCGAAGGTTCTGGAGGTTTTTTTCGTCTACTACGCATAATCTGGGTATGTTTTGAGGAGGAGATGGGTAATGACTAAGGCTGACCTGATTGAAAGAGTTGCCGCAAAGGCTGGCCTCACCAAGATCAGTGCAGAACGTGCGGTGAACGCCTTTCTGGACTCGGTAGAGGACATGCTGGTCAAAGACGGCAAGCTGATGCTGACGGGTTTCGGCTCGTTTTCTGTGGAGAGCCGGGAAGCTCGTCCGGGGCGCAATCCTCGCACCGGTCAGGAAATAACGATACCGGCGGCGAAAGTCGTCAAGTTCCGTCCTGGCAAACAGCTCAAGGACGCCATTCAATAACCTTCGGAGGGGCTCCATGCTGCATGGCGAAACCATTCATAGTGCGTTGCCTTGGGATATTCCCTGGTGGATGCCTGACCATGCCGTGTTTTTCGGCGTGTTGTACATGGTATTGGGCATAGTAGGTCTCGGCGTGACCTGGGTTGTGCTGAAGTCGCTGCAGGAGACCAAATGCGCCGGTGAACACGGCGCCGGGCATCATTAATCGAGTTTTTTCGGCAAGGTCCACTGCCTTCGCAGGCGGTGGACCTTGCCGGTCATGGACCGGGGCGTCGTGTGTTTCCCGTCGCGAGGCGCCGCGCAAGGCCAGTTGCGCACTGTTGTAGTTCTCGCGATGCCGGGGATAACCAGCAGCCCTTGGGTCCGTTTTTTTTGCATTCAGGTCCTTGCCTTTCATTGCAGGGCAGGGTATTGAATGCCGTTTTCGTTGTGCTGCCCCAGGGCGCGCGACGCCAGTTCATGATGAGGAGGTGATGTCGTTTGCCCGGTATCTATCTTGATAGCTCGGTCCATTTTGATATGGCGCTTCGTCGATTCAAGAAGCAGGTCGAAAAGGCCGGCATTTTGTCCGAACTCAAGAAGCGGCAGCATTACGAAAAGCCAAGCGTAATGCGTAAAAAGAAAAAAGCTGCGGCCAGAAAGCGTTTCCTCAAGAAAATGCGCAAGATGAACATGATGTAGCCCAGCTCAATGCAAAAAAGGCAGGCGCTGAACGCCGCGAGCGTTTCAGTGCCTGCCTGTGTCGTTTTTTTCGGTAATCGTGGCGTCGGATACGGCGACTGGCCGTTCTGAGCGATGCCGCAGGCAAGGCGGATCCGACGGGCTGCGTTCCGTCGTGATCCATACACGTTTCTGCTCCCGTCGTCAGGGCGCTCGGGGAGAAATGGTCCATGACACTGCTCTCGCGTATCGAGGCTGATTATCTCGTCGCCTACAAGGCCAGGGAAGAGGTGCGCATCGCGGCATTGCGCATGCTTCGTGCTGCGTTGAAGAACCGGCAGGTGGAGCTGCGCCGTCCGCTTACGGATGGCGAGGTGCTGGACGGCATCGTCAAGGAGATCAAGCAGCGGCAGGACTCCATAGAGCAGTTCACGGCGGGTGGCAGGAAGGATCTTGCTGATCGGGAGGCACAGGAGTTGGGCGTGCTGCAAGCCTATCTTCCCGCGCCGATCACTCCCGAGGCCCTGCACGATCTGATCGAAAAGGCGATTCTCACCTCTGGCGCCGCGGGGCTCAAGGATATGAGCCGGGTGATGCAGGCCATAATGGCCGAGTGTAAAGGCCGTGTCGATGGGAAAACTGTCAGCGAGCTTGTCCGAACCCGACTTTCCGCCTGATCCTGTCGATGGAATCCAGAACGATCCAGTTGCTGGAATTTCCTAAAGTCCTTCGACTATTGGGAAATTTCGCCCTTTCCGAGTCTGGCAAGCAGGCGTGCCTCGCGCTTGCGCCCTTACCGGACCAGGAATCCCTGGCCCGTGCTACGGAATTGTTTCGCCAGACCCGGCTGTGGTTGTCGGAAAAGGGGTTCAAGCTTTCTCCCTTTCCCGACCTGACCGGTGTCTTCATCTTTTTGCAGCGTCCGCATGCCCTTCTGGACAAGGACGGACTCTGGGCCGTCAAGGGAGTGCTCAGGCTGGCCAAATCCGTTCGCGACGCACTCAAGGCGGGCGTTGACGCCTGTCCCGACCGCTGGCCCCTGCTTACGGAGCTGTTGCTGGGAAGTCCCTGGCCGGACAAGTCCTGGTCCTCGCTCAAGCGCTGCCTGGGGGATGACGGGGAGCTCAAGGACGAGAGTTCGCCC
>CAZGAH010000001.1:4328-8534 GCA_964523295.1 uncultured Desulfovibrionaceae bacterium
CTGGCCGTGCGGCAGGAAATCCGTTCCATCCACCAGCAGTGTACGCGTCGGGCCCGGGATTACGTCCAGGAAAACAATCTTGCCGCGTACCTTCAGGATGATTTCATCACCATATCCTCGGACCGCTATGTCCTGCCGCTCAAAACGAATTTCAAAGGGCGGTTTCAGGGCATCATCCACGACTATTCGCAAACCGGGGAAACCTGTTATTTCGAGCCGATGTTTCTGGTCGAGGTCAACAACACGCTCCAGGAGCTGAAGCAGTCGGAGCGGGAGGCCGAAAAGCGGGTGCTGGAGCAGCTTACCGCTCTGCTGGTCGCCGAACTGGAACTCCTTTCCGCCGCCAGTGCCATGCTGGTCGATTTTGATCTGCTTCAGGCCAAGGTCGCATTCGCGGCCGCCTACGACGCCGAGCCTCTGACATTCGCCCCGGACGCGCCGCTCTGTCTGCGTCAGGCGCGTCATCCCGTGCTCCAGGCAGCGGCCAGGTCCGACGACGGCAAGCGCAAGGGAACGATTATTCCTGTCGATCTGGAGCTTGCCGAACAGCAACGCGGTATTATTATTTCCGGAGGCAATGCCGGCGGCAAGACCGTCTGTCTGAAGACCCTGGGCCTGATCGCGTTGATGGGCTTGTCGGGATTGCCCGCCCCTGTTCAGGAAGGCAGCACGCTGCCGCTGTGGGACAAGCTGTTCGTGTTCATGGGCGACGAGCAGAGCCTGGAAGATCATGTGAGCACCTTTACTGCGCAGATCACCAACTTCGCCCGCGTCTGGGATCGGATCGACTCCAGGACCCTGGTCGTGCTCGACGAATTCGGCGCCGGAACCGATCCTTCGCAGGGCGCCGCTCTGGCGCAGGCCGTGGTGGAGTGTCTGCTGGAGCGCGGGGCCTGGGTAGCAGTGGCCACGCATTTTCCTGCGCTGAAAACGTACTCCCTGGGACGGGCGGACGTCCGCTCTGCCTCCGTGCTCTTCGATCCGGTCAACAAGCGCCCGCTCTATCGGCTCGGCTACGACCAGGTCGGCTTGAGCCAGGCCCTGGACGTTGCCCGAGAGCACGGCCTGCCAGAGGAGATCGTACGCCGCGCCGAGAGTTGTCTGTTACTGGACGGCGCCGATACCAGCGCTTTGGTAGAGCGGCTCAACGCCCTGGCCTGCGCGCGCGAGGAAGAGGTCGAAGGGCTGAACCTGGAGCGGCGGCGCTACGAGCAGCGCCGGGCAACGCTTGACGAGCGCTACGCCAGGGAAAGGCAGGCCACGTTGCACGAACTGGAGACCTTGTCGCAGAAAATTTTTCATGAATGGCAGGCCGGCCGTGTGGCCCATAAGCAGGCCCTGCGCGAGTTGAAGGCCGCGCGGGCGCAGCTGGGGCGCGTCGAAGGCGGCACCGCCGAGCCCGGGGTGACGTTCGAGAGCCTGCATCCGGGGCAGGCGGTGACCTATCTGCCCTGGAAGAAGCGCGGCGTCGTCGAGGCCAGGGACGACAAACGCCGGCAGGTGAAAATCGACATGAGCGGCGTCTCCATGTGGGCCAGGCCCGACGAGGTCGCAGTGCTCGACGACGGGAAGGACGCGAAGGCGGCAGGGAGCGTCCGCTACGCCCCCACGGCGACGTCCTTGCGGCTGGATATTCGCGGGCACGATGTCGAATCGGCCCTGAGCGCCTTGTCTCGTTTTCTCGATCAGGCCCTGCTGGGCAGCATCTCCACGCTGGAGATCGTGCACGGCCGTGGGACCGGGGTGCTGCGGCGCGAGGTGCATCGTTTTCTCGGCGGCTTTCCGGGCATCCAGTCTTTTCGCCTGGCGAACGAAGAGCAGGGTGGCGACGGCATGACCCTGGTGGAATTGGCATGAACGTGCTTGCCTGGCAGATTTTTGCCGCATCCGGGGAGAATGACCGGATGGAAAAGGCCCGGCGATGAAGGGGCTCGACAAATCGGCCATTGCCGCGATCAAGTCGCGGCTGAACCTGGTCGACGTGGTCCGGCGTTATGTCGAACTGCGGCGCGTTGGAACGCGTTGGATGGGGCCGTGTCCTTTTCATAACGAGACGAAGGGATCCTTTTCTGTGAACGAAGCCGAGGGTTTTTTTTATTGCTTCGGTTGCCAGGCCTCGGGCGACGTCTTTGATTTTTACAGCCGGATAAACGGACTGGAGTTTCGGGAGACCCTGGAGCAGCTTGCCGCCGAGACCGGAGTCCGTCTCGAAGAGTACGGAGGCGGGCGCGGCGCTGAGGCCGGACCGGACAAGGAGCTGAAAAATCAGCTCTTGGGCGCCTGCGTCTTGGCCATGGACTTGTATCGGCGCAATCTGGCCGGAACGAACGGGGCTGCCTGCCGGGAGTACCTCGGCCGGCGAGGGCTGAGCGAGGCCGTGATAGCCGCTTTTGGTCTGGGCTACAGCCTGCCCTCCTGGAACGATCTCGAAATCTGCCTCAAGGCCAGGAGGATAAGCGCCGATAAGGGTGTCCAGGCCGGGCTGCTGTCTCGCAACGACAAAGGGAACATCTACGACCGCTTCCGCGGCCGGCTGATGTTTCCCATTCTCAACCTGTCCAATCAGGTCATCGCCTTCGGCGCGCGGGCGCTTACGGCCAACGAGGATCCGAAATACCTCAACAGCAGCGATTCGGTCATCTATAAGAAGGGCGATCATCTTTTCGGACTCTGTCATGCGCGCAGCCATATCACCCAACGCAAGCAGGTCCTGCTCACGGAAGGCTATGTCGATGTGATCACCTTGCACCAGTTTGGCTATCAGAACAGCTGCGGCGTGCTTGGTACGGCCCTGACCCCGAACCAGATCAAGCGTTTGGCCGGGTTTTGCGGTCAGGTGGATTTGCTTTTCGACGGTGATGCGGCCGGGCGCAAGGCGGCCTTGCGAAGCGCGGAAATGATTCTCTGCGCCGGGCTGAACTGCCGGGTGGCCCTGCTGCCCGAGGGCGAGGATGTGGACAGTCTGCTGCAAAAGCATGGCAACAGCGCTCTGGATGCGATTCTGACCCGTGCCCCCGATGGCCTGGACTTTGCCATGCGCACGCTTCGGGACTCCTTTTCGCCCAAGGAGCTGATCGACTGGGCCAGACGTTTTGCCGGGCAGCTGCAGCGACCGGACCTCATCGCCTATTATCTGCCACGGCTGGCCTCGGGTCTTGGCCTGGCCGAAATAGAGTTGCGCAGTGCGCTGGCGCCGGACACAACGGCGAGCACGCACCAGGAGGCTCCATCAAACCCGCGCTACGCCGGATACGGGCAGCGTCGTGGAGCCTGGCGTCAGCCGCCCGGGCCGAAGCCCGGCCCGGTGAATGCCAGGATGCGGCGGGAGCGCGAGCTGTTGAGTTTCGTGATCCGTTTCCCCCGGCATCTGGAACGCCTGGAGCAGCTCGGAGCCCTGGACCAGCTGAGCGCCGAAAAGTCGTTGGTGCTCTGGGGCAAGCTGCGGGAGGCCGGCGAGACGGATCCCTTGCCCCAGCTCGACGAGGCGGAAAAGCGTTTTTATACCCAGTCGCGAATGGTCGTTGCGGAGCTGAGCGATGCGGACCGGCTGGAGATGGAAAATCAAGCCCTGGCAGCGATGGAAGTCTTTTTGAGGCAGCAGCTCCATGAGGAGCGGAAGGCCTCCTCCCGTCGCGCGATGCCTGCGGATGACACGAATTTTGAGGCCCTTCGGGCATTCCAACAGACCTTGGGGAGGAAGAATGGCTAGCAATATCAGGGAAATCCAGCAGATCAAAACGCTGATAGCCAAAGGCAAGCTGAACGGTTTTTTGACCTTTGAGGAAGTGAACAAGGCGTTGCCTTCCGAGGTCAATACCCCGGAGCAGATCGAGGAGGTCATCGGCATTTTCGATCAACTGGACATTGCCATCGTCGATTCGGAAAAAGATGGCAAAAAGCTCGGTCTGCCGCCGCAGGAGGCCGATGAAGACGCCAATGCCACGCCGCGTATCGAGCTTACCGAAGACGAGGATTCCGCCGACTACTCCTCGCGCAGCACGGACCCGGTGCGCATGTATCTTCGGGAAATGGGCGCCGTACCGCTGCTCGACCGCGACGGCGAGGTGTATATCGCCAAGAAAATCGAAGCCGGCGAACTCGACGTCCTGTTCGCGCTCGTGGAAGTCCCTGTAGCCATTGAAGAGCTTGTCAACGTGGGCGAGGATCTCAAGCTCAATCGCATCAAGCTCAAGGACGTTGTCAAGA
>CAZGAH010000001.1:8544-30433 GCA_964523295.1 uncultured Desulfovibrionaceae bacterium
GAGGAAGATGATCCCAGCGAAGACGAGATGAACCAGCGTCAGCGGGTCATCCATCTGCTGGAAGAAATCCGCGCCACCTTTAAGAAAAAGAAACGAGTCTTCCAGAAGCTCGACGAGTGCGCCCGGCTGGACCGCCGCGTTTTTGGCGTTCAGCGCGAAATCATGGCTTTCAAGGAAGAGGTCGTCAACCGATTGCGCGACATTAAGCTGGAAAAAACGTTGATCGACCGGATCATCGAAACCGTCGGCGACTATGTGCGTCAGATGCACAACTGCCAGCGCGATCTCTCGGCCTACATGCTCTCGGTCGGCAAGACGCAGGCGGAGATTCTCGAGATTTTCCGTGGCATGGAACAGCGGACCATGAACCCGATCGTCGCCTCCGATGCCCTGGGGTTGACGGTGGAGGAGCTGTTCTCCTTCAAGGAAATGATTTCCGGCAAGATAGAGATTCTGACCCGGCTGCAATGCAAGTGTTGCCACAATGTCTTTGACCTGGAAGAGGTGCTCTGGCGGATACGTCGCGGCAGCTACGCCGCGGCCAAGGCCAAGCAGGAGCTTATTCGCGCCAATCTCCGCCTCGTCGTCAGCATCGCGAAAAAATATACCAATCGCGGTCTGCAATTTCTCGATCTCATTCAGGAAGGCAACATCGGCCTCATGAAGGCGGTAGATAAGTTCGAATATCAACGCGGCTACAAGTTTTCCACTTACGCGACCTGGTGGATACGGCAGGCCATTACCCGCGCCATCGCCGACCAGGCCCGGACCATTCGTATTCCTGTACACATGATCGAAACCATCAACAAGCTCATCCGTACGTCACGCTACCTGGTCCAGGAGCTGGGGCGCGATCCGACTCCCGAGGAGATTGCCGAGCGCATGGATTATCCTCTGGAAAAGGTGAAAAAGGTACTCAAGATCGCCAAGGAGCCCATTTCCCTGGAAACGCCCATCGGCGACGAAGAGGATTCGAGCCTGGGCGATTTTATCGAGGACAAGAAGGCCGTGGCGCCGGCCGAGGAGGTCGTCAATACCAAGCTCGGCGAGCAGATTGCCAGCGTTCTGGCCGATCTGACGCCCCGCGAGGAGCAGGTGCTGCGCAAGCGCTTCGGCATCGGCGAGAAGTCCGATCACACGCTCGAGGAGGTCGGCAAGCTGTTCAACGTCACGCGCGAGCGCATCCGGCAGATCGAGGCCAAGGCCTTGCGCAAGCTGCGGCACCCGGTGCGCAGTCAGCTGCTGCGCTCGTACTATGAAAACTAATTGCCCGGGTCCGATGTCCGGCCTGTGGCAGCGTGTAGCGCAAAAGCGGTCTTCGGGCCGCTTTTCGCTTCTTCGGGCATCTGGTCTCCTGGCTGCGCTGCTGCTGTGCTGGGGGCTCCTTTCTGTCTGGAGCGTGACGACCGCGGACATTTCGACTGCGGGCAGGCGGGACTGCGTCTCCGTTGCATTTGCTGCGCAGAAACCGGCCGCGGCCGCAGGGGAGCAGCGCGTACGCGAGGTCATTGACGGGGATACGCTGCGGCTGGACTCCGGCGTCGTTGTCCGGCTCAAGGAAATCGACGCGCCCGAGCTCGGGCACGGAAAAGCGCCTGACCAGTATTACGCGCAGCAGGCGCGCGACGGCTTGCGGGCTTTGAGCCTCGGGCGGGGCATCCGTCTGGAAACCGGGGTCGTATCCGCCGACCGCTATGGCCGGGTGTTGGCCTGCGCGTACGGAGCGGATGGTCGCTGCCTCAATGAGGTGCTCCTCGAGCAGGGGCTGGCCGTGTATTACCCGCATCCAGGCCAGCCCTCGCCCCTGTCCGGGCGGTTGCTGGGGGCCCAGGTCTCGGCCATGGATCGAGGCGCCGGTTTCTGGGCCACCATGCTGCGGCGGCCCGAAATGAAGCAGCCCTGCGTCGGCAATTCCCGCAGTCTCCGATTTTTTCCCGCGGGCTGTCGTTTCGGCAACGCTATTCGTCGCTCCGGTCGCGTGGCGTTCGCATCGGCGGAGCAGGCCTTCCGGGCTGGTTACGCCCCGGCGCGACCCTGCGGATTCTGGCCTTTGGCGGATGCGGTACGCTGACAGGACGCATTCGCCCGAATCTTCTGGACATGCATGCAGACGATGGATTCCGCCTGGAGTCCATGTGCAATGTGATTGCCATTTCCGGGGCGGTTCTTTACACTCGTGCAAATACGTTTCAAAGGAGCTGTCGCATGGATACCCGTATTCTGTTGCCTGAGAGCGAAATCCCCCGCGCGTGGTATAATGTGCTGCCGGACCTGCCCACGCCGCTTCCGCCCCCGCTCAATCCGCAGACGCATGAGCCGGTTTCGCCGGAGATGCTGGCGACGATTTTTCCGCCGGAGCTGATTGCCCAGGAGATGTCGCCCGAGCGCTGGATTCCTATCCCCGAGCCGGTGCTGGATATTTACCGCCTCTGGCGGCCCACGCCGCTGGTCCGTGCGCGGCGTCTGGAGAAGATGCTGGGAACCAAGGCCCGGATTTATTATAAGAACGAGTCGGTTTCGCCCGCCGGATCGCACAAGCCGAATACCTCGGTCCCCCAGACCTATTTCAACAAGATTGCCGGAATAGAGCGCCTGGCGACAGAGACGGGTGCCGGACAATGGGGTACGGCCCTGGCCTTTGCCTGCAAGATGTTCGGTATGGAATGTACCGTCTATATGGTCAAGGTCAGCTTTACGCAGAAGCCGTATCGCGGCATTCTCATTCGTTCGTACGGTGCGGAGATTTTTCCTTCGCCATCGGACCGGACCGAGTTCGGTCGCAGGATGCTGGCCGAGGACCCGGACAGCGCCGGCAGTCTGGGGCTGGCCATTTCCGAGGCCGTGGAAGACGCGGCCAAACACCCGAATACGAATTACGCCCTGGGCAGCGTGCTCAACCATGTCATCCTGCACCAGACCGTAACCGGTCTGGAGACCAAACGACAGCTGGAGCTGGCCGGCGAGCAGCCGGACGTGCTCATCGGCTGCGTGGGCGGTGGCAGCAATTTTGGTGGCTTTGTGGTGCCCTTTCTGCCTGACAAGCTGGCCGGCAAGAAGATTCGTTTTCTCGGGGCCGAGCCGGAGGCCTGTCCGACGCTGACGCGCGGGCAGTATCGCTACGATTTTGGCGACGTGGCCTGCCTTACGCCCCTGCTGAAAATGCATACCCTGGGCCATGGTTTTTATCCTCCGCCGATTCATGCCGGCGGCTTGCGCTATCATGGCGACGCGCCCATCGTGTGCAGCCTCGTCAATGACGGGCTGGCCGAGGCCAAGGCCTATTATCAGACGGACGTGTTCGAGGCCGCGCGCCTGTTTCTCGCCTCGGAGGGATTTTTGCCCGCTCCGGAAACCGCCCACGCCATCCAGGCGACGATCGAGGAGGCCCGGGACGCCGAGCCGGGGAAGGTCATCGTTTTTCTCTATTCCGGGCACGGGCTGCTGGACCTGGGCGCTTACGAAACGTATCTGCAGGGAGGCTTGACCAACTACGCCTATCCCGACGAAGCGATCAGGAAGGCTTTGGAGTGTTGCCCTGTCGTGAAGGGCGCGTAACGATTTGCCGTATCTCGCATCAATGACGACCGGTGCGGCAGACAGCGAACAGCCTGCCGCACCGGCCGGATGGTCCCTCGGTGCGTGAGGAGAGTGTCATGAAAGACAGAACGATGCGTCCGGTCTGTGATTTTTCGGACCAGGAACAGCTCTGTCAGACCTTGAACAAGGCTGGCGTGCCGCATGATCCCAAATGGCGGACGCTGATTCTGTTCATGCGCGGACTGAGGAATTACCATGTCCTGACCGATACGCAGAAATCCGCCATCCAGGAGCTGGTGGTCAACACGCTCAAGGAGAAGAATTTCTCGGACGAGAATTATCATCGTGTCGTTGCCCGTAAGCAGGAAATCATCAACGGACCCTGTCATAACAAGTTGCAGTCCGCCCTGGCCGAGACTGCGGCGATGGTCAAAGAATTTCGCGCTTTGCTCACCCGGCGCAGCGGCGATGTCTCCTCGTTGGAGAATGTCACCGTCAAGGCCATTCAGGAAAATAGCGATCCGGACGCGATGATCGCCCAGATACGCCAGGCCTTTCGCGAGCTGGCGGAAACCATGCAGTCCGATGCCGCCTCGCTCGAACGCATCAGCCGCACGGACAGTCTGACCAATCTGAACAATCGGCGCGCGTTCGACGAATTCATGGAGTCCGCGGTGCAGGGCTGGCTCCAGCACCGGAGTAGCCCGTTGACCTTGATGATGATCGATATCGACCACTTCAAGCTTTTCAACGACAACTACGGGCATCGCATCGGCGACCAGGCCCTGGCTACCGTCGCCTCGCTGATCCGGCGTCAATGCGAGGCGCATCAGACCCATTCGAAATTGTCGGTCTTTCCCGCGCGGTACGGAGGCGAGGAATTCGCCGTGGTCATGCCCGGCGTGGACGAGGCATTGGCCAGGGACTGGGCCGAGGAACTACGCGGATCGGTCGCCCGCTACAATTTCATCATCCGCGACGCCGACGGCGATGTGCTCAAGCGGGGGATTCACATCACCGTCAGCATCGGCGTCGGCTCGATGCAGGAATCCTGGCGCGGGGCCTATGTCGAAAATCTCATCGACGCGGCGGACAAGGCCCTCTATGCGGCAAAAGCCGCCGGGCGTAACCAGGTTGTCGTCCACGGCGAACTCATTGGCCGGTAACGGCTGTTCTCGCAGGGCAACGCCGGCATCGACGCTCTGTGCCCGGAGCGCAGCGTTCGCCTGTCGTGTCTGTGGGCCGCCTCGCGGCATGTCCTGCTGCGGATGCATCGCCATGCCCGTTTCCTGACTATGCGCAATCCCACCCTGGATTCCCCGCGCGGCGGCGAAGCTGACTGCCGGCAGGACCTGGCCGATTCCGTCAGGTCGCGGTCCTCCTATGCAAGCATCATTGCCCTGGCCTTGCCGCAGATGATCATGATGTTCTTTCATTTTTTTATCGGTTTTGTGGATGTTTACGTGGCCGGGCTGCTGGGAACGGATATTCAGGCCTCGCTGGGAATGATCACCCAGTGTCTCATGTTCTTTCAGCTCTTCGCCATGGCCGTGGGCAACGCGAGCGTGGCCGCCATCGGTCAATCGCTGGGCGCCTGCCTGCCCTATCGGGCCAGACGCTACGTCGGGCTGAGTCTGCTGCTCGTCGTTGGGCTTAGCGCGGTGATCATGCTTGCCGGATTCATGTTTCAGGAGACCTTGCTGGGAACCTTGCTCCGCGTGCCGGCGTCCATCCGTCCGGTGACGGACTACTTTTTTCCCGTCGCCCTGTTGACCGTGCCAGCCTACAGCGTGCTTATCGGCAGCAACGCGGTGTTTCGGGCGTATCGTTCGGTGAATATTCCGCTGTTTGCCATTGTGCTGGTCGCCGTGTTGAATGCCGTCGGGGACTTCGGGCTGGGGTTGGGCTGGTGGGGCCTTCCCAGGCTGGGCATGAAGGGATTGATCTGGTCGACGTTTTTTTCCTTGCTGGCTGGGGCGTTGCTGAATCTGTACGTGCTCCGGCGTCGCCGGCTGCTTACCCTTCAGGCCGTGCCCCCGTGGCGCTGGTGCCGCGTGGCCGTGCGCTACCTGTACAAGGTCGCCTGGCCGGCTGGCGGCATGAACCTGCTCTGGCATACGGCCTATCTGGTGTTGTTTTCGATCACGGCCACCCTGCCCACGGACGCCGTCGCGGCCCTGGCCGGAATGACCGCAGGACTGCGCATTGAGGCCATTCTTTTTCTGCCGGGATTTGCCTTCAACCTTACGGCGGCGATTGTCGTCGGCCACGCGCTCGGCGCCGGTCAACCCGAGGAGGCCAGGCGTGCGGGGCTGAAGATACTCATGCTGGGCTGCGTCGTTATCGGTGCCTTCGGCCTGCTGCTCTGGACCCAGGTCGGACCGGTCGCCGAGCTGCTCAGCGCCGATCCCCGGGTCCGGCATCACACCATGCAGTATTTGTATTACAACATCCTGGGTATCCCCTTTACCGTGGCCACCATGGTCCTGAGCGGCATCATGAGCGGCGCCGGAGCGACCGTATACAACCTGTTCCTGTTCGGTACCTCGGCCTGGCTGATCCGGCTTCCGCTGGCCTGGTTTCTGGGCCACCTCTGGTGGCGCGACGCCGACGGGGTCTGGGCGGCCATGCTCGTCTCCCAGGTCCTGCTTTCGCTGGCGCTGCTGTATATGTTCCTGTATCGCGACTGGAGCCGGTTTACCTTGAAGAAGAGCGCCTGAGCCGGGATGGCATCGGTGAGCCCGGCGTCCGTCTTCGCCTTTTTCAACGCCGGGCACGCGCCTCCGCGCCGATTATCTTGTTTTATCGGGGAAATCTTTTTACATTCTCCGCGTCGCGCAGATTTCGCGTGCGTTTGGCCTCTTTTTTGCTTAAATTCCTGATGGAATCCTTCTGTCGCAGGAATGAGCTGCAAGGAAAGCGCTGACCATGAACAGGTTGCCGATACTGCTGACGCTGGCCCTGGTGCTGGGGCTGACGGCGTGCGCCCATGTGGGGCAGGAGCCTGCCTCGCCCTCGGTGCCGCGCTCTGGTGAGGCCACGGCAACGCAGGAGGCCTTTCAGGGCGTCAGACAATCGCCGCTGCGCGAGGGTACGGTCGCTCCCGAGGTATACCGGCTGTTCAAGGGCGAGTATGCGGTCTCGGACTCCTTGCAGCGCCGGGCTCCCGCGTCCATAGCCGTTCTGCCCTTCAGCGGTGATCCCCGGAACTGGAATTTCGTTCCCGCGGGGACGAGTCCGACTGAGGTTGTCCGGCGCGGGCTGTACAATCATCTGGCCTCGTTGCCATTCCGCGACGTAGAACTGCGCGAGGTGGACGACAGACTGGCCGGCGCCGGTCTCTCCTCGCCGCTGAAATTCCTGCCCCTGCTGCAATCCAATCCCAAACGTCTGCGGGACATCCTCAATGTGGACGCCGTGGTCGTCGGCGAAGTGACGCATTTCGACCGGGTTTACCTGGGGCTGGTGTCGCAGGTGGCTGTCGGGTGCAGCGTGGAATTGCGCGATCTGGAAACCGGGGAACTCCTCTGGCGGGCGCAGCATGTCAGCCGCGAACTTGGCGGCGGCGTTTCGCTGGACATCGTTGGCGCGGTGTTCGGCGCCCTGTCCTCGATTTGGAGTATGCGCGAGGTCGAGCTGCAGCGCGAGGCCGATAATCTCTTCCGGGAAATAGTGCTTACGCTCGAGCAAAGTCTGCCGCTCAATTTTGGCGGGGGCGAGCGGCCAAAAAGCGTGCCGCCGCGTATTGATTTGTTTGTCTGCATCAACGGAGACAAGGTGCTGGGCGAGGGCGACGCCGTCGGGTTCCGGCTGGTGGGTGACCCGGGCAACAGGGCCACGGCCGAACTGGTTGGTTTTCGTGGCGGCATCGAACTGCATCCCTTGCCTGAGACGGCGAAACAGTCGCTTTGGGGGCAGGTACGCCGGGAAATCATCGAAGAATATAGACGCAGCGGCCGTACTGCGACTCCGGAAATATTGGGCGGCGTGGATCGTGAACTCCGCACGCGCGAAATCTACGAAGGCGAGTATAAGATTCTGCCCGGCGAAAAGGCCACCTCGCTCGTGGCCAAGGGATATCTCGAGAGTCGCAGCGGTTTGAGGGCCGAGGCCTGGGCCACGGGACGCCAGGTGGTTATTGACGGCAAGTCCAGCGATCCGCCGCAGGGACTGGTCGCCGAGGCCCTGGATCGTTCGCTGCGGCTCCGGTGGACGCCTCTGCCCGGGGTCGATGTGACCGGGTATGAGGTGCTGCGTAGCGATAACGCGCTCAGCGGGTTTGAGACCGTGCTCTCGACCGAGCGTCCGGAGTGCGTGATCGAGCGGCTGCTGAATTTCGAGCCGGCCTATTACAAGGTCCGCGCCTTGAATCGCGCCGGCAATCCGGGTCAGGAGAGCGAGCCCCTGCGGGCACGGGCCTTGCCCGAGCCCGGACTGGACGACATGCCGCGACCGGAATCCCGTTTGGCGGGATCGCTGGAGGGGCAGGCCCTGCTGGTCAGGGAGAAGAGTCCCTTTACCGTGACCGGCGTCTACGTCGTCCCCTCCGGGGCTGCCTTGCACATCGAGCCGGGCGTAGAAATGCACTTCGCCTCGGGCGCGGCGTTGCAGGTCAGGGGCGGCGAGTTGCTGGTCTGGGGGCGGCATGATCGGCCGGTGCGTTTTTCTCCGGCCAGCGGCGGGGCAGGCAGCTATGAAGGTCTGGTTCTCGATGGCGCGCGTCGGGCAAGGCTCGAGCACGCCCATATCGAGCACGCGGCAACAGGTCTGCGCGTGCGCGCTTGCGCAGCGGAAATACTGAACGGGCGGATTTCCGGCGCGACGCAATCGGGACTGGCCTTCGAGGAGGGCGCACGCCCGGTCATGCGCTGCTCGCGCGTGGCCGATAACCAGGGCATGGGCGGCCTGGTCATCGAGGGCGAGGGCGTTCGGCCCGATGTTCATGGGAACGATTTCGAGAACAACGCGCCGTTTCATATTCAGAGTTTTCCGGCCGTGGAGTATGATTTTTCCGGTAACTGGTGGGGCGACGGCGGCCCGCGCGCGGACTCGGTACTCGGCACGCTGCGTCTGGAGCCTGCGCTGGCCGGGCCGGCAGCCCGGTCCGGAGCGTGCCTGCGTAGCGATTGAGGCGCGGGTGCCGGGCGCGCAACCAGGCGTCGGACTTTTCAGCAAAAGGAGCGGTGGCTATGTCCTTGTCCGTACCACAATACACGCTGCTGGCGCTTACCCTGGCCTGGGCGCTGCTCGGAGCCGCCGGCGGCGGACAGGCGGCGCAGACCGAGGAAGAGCCCGGCGTCGGTCAGGGAGTGCAGCAGGTCGGGCAATACGGCCACATCGACTGGCTGAACATGCGGGTTCAGGCGCGGGGGCTCGGCATGGCGCCAGCCAATGTCCAGAATCCCTACCTGACGCGGGCCATGGCCTCGCGGGCCGCGTTGCTCGACGCGCGTCGCAATCTGCTGGAGGTGCTCAAGGACGTCTACGTGGACTCCGAGACGCGGGTGCTGGATTTCATGACCCAGAGCGACGTAGTCGTCAATCGCATCGAGGGAGTCTTGCAGTCTGCCAGGCTTGAGAGTCAGCGCGAACTCCCCGGAGGCGGATGCGAGGTGTTGTTGTCCATTCCGCTGAGCGGTAAGTTGGGCGAGGAGTTGTCCCGGTTGCCCGCGCCGGCGCAAAGGGTGGCCGGGGCGGCGCAGTCGCCGGCGCAGTCTCCGGCGCAGGGGTGGATCGGATTGCTTACCAGGCCAGACCAGGTCAAAGGGCCGGAGTCGACGCTCACGCCGCCGACAGCCCCGCAGCCTCCGTCACAACCGGCGTTGCCTGGTCCTCCCGTGGTCAAACCCGCGCCCAGGCCCAAGTCCTGGCCAGCGGAGACCGCCCCGGAACCGCCGGCTCAACCCCCTGCGATAGCGCCGGTCGTGTCGCCGACTGGCTTGAGCCAGGCCTACACCGGCGTGGTTATCGACGCGCGGGGCCTGAATTTTCAGCCTTCGCTGCGTCCTGAGCTGTTCGGCCCGCGCAGTCTGCTTTTTCCCGGCCCCAAGGTGGACGCCAAGACTGCCGCCCGCAATGGCTTTGCCCGCTACTACCGCAGTCTGGATCAGGCGCAGCAGAGCAAAACCGTGGGAGCGATGCCGTTGACCCTCAAGGCTCGAGGTTTGTTTCAGGGAAATCCGGGCCGGCTTGAACTCAGCGTAGAGGATGCGCAGACCCTCGAGGCTCTGCTCTCCGAGTCGGGCAACGTGCTCGACGAGTGCAAACTCGCCATCGTGATGTGACCCCCGCCAGCGCGGAGATCTCGTATGTCCGAAAGCCCCTACGTCAGCCCGTTCCGGAACTATCGTGGCCGTTGCCGGCCCCGGGAGGGGGAGTTCGCATTCCAGGTCGTCAACGAGCAGACGGATTTGTGGATCGTGGCGGATGGGGACCTGAGCGAGCAGGTGCAGCAGGTCGTTCATACGCTGCGCGCGCAGCTGAAGGCCTGCATCACGCTTAACCCTGCTTTCCGGCATAGCCTGACGCCCGTTCCGGTGAATTCCGACGCGGCGCCCTTGCTGCGGGACATGGCCGAGGCCGCGCGCCGCTGCGGCGTGGGGCCCATGGCCGCCGTGGCCGGAGCGTTGGCCGAGCATGTCTGTCGGGCCGTCGTGGCGCACAGTCCGAATCTGCTGGTGGAAAACGGCGGCGACCTCTTTCTTCATTCCGCGCGCGCGCGTGTGGTGGGGTTGCTGGCCGACCCCGCCGCCGGCGCGACGCTGGGATTGCAGCTCGAAGCGGCGGACTTCCCGCTTTCCTTGTGCGCCTCGTCGGCCAGCATCGGCCATTCCCTGAGCCTCGGCCAGGGGGATCTGGTCGTGGTGCGCGCCCGGAGCGGGAGCTTTGCGGACGCGGCGGCCACCGCCCTGTGCAACCGGCTGCACGACGCGCAAAGCATCGAACACGTTCTGGACTGCGCCAAAGAACTGGCCAGACCGGTACGCGACGCATGGCCCGGTCATCGGCTCGACGGCGTGTTGGCCCAGTGTCAGGGCCGGCTGGGCGTGTGGGGAAAAATGGAGCTGGTCATGCTGTAGCCGGACGGCAGGCGCTACGTCCATCCGGCCCGAAGAGAAGCCCGGGCCTGCCGGCAAACGCCGACAAGCCCGGGCCGGGAATTATTGAATAATGGTCCAGTCGCCTTTCTCGATGCGCACCATCTCGAAGGCCTTTTCGGTCAATCCGTTGTGATCTTCAGCAGACATCATGAAGATGCCGCCCGTGCCGACGAAATCCTGGATGCGTTCCAGATTGTCGCGGATGGATTTCGGATCGGCGGACTTGCCGGCCTCGATGGCGGCGACGATGAGTTTGAGCGCGTCCCAGGCGTATCCGCCGAAGGAGGAGACAGGCGCCTTGAACCGGGCCTCGTAATCCTTGCTGTAGGTCAGCAGCAAGGCCTTTTGCGGATGATTGTCCGCTACCTGCTTGGCCACTGCCAGCCGGCCGGCCGGAAGCAGCAGGCCTTCGGCTGCGTCGCCCGCGAGCTCGATGAATTTCTTGGAGGCGACGCCATGGCTCATATACAAGGGAGTGGTCATGCCCAACTGGACGCGATTGCGGGCGATGACCGCCGGTCCGGGGTTCGTGCCCCAGCAGATGATGGCATCCGGGTTCAGGTCCTTGATTTTGGTGAGTTGGGCGGTCATGTCCGTGTCCTTGGGGCCGTAGACCTCGTCCGCTACCAGTTCGAAGCCCTGGGCCGGGAGGATTTCCTGAAGCACGGCCCGACCGGCCTGCCCGAAGCCGTCCGAAACCGTGATGATGGCGATTTTCTTATTCCCGTTGGCCTTGGCGTGCTCGAGAATCTTGAGCACCGCGTGGCGATCGGACTGCGGCGTCTTGAAAACCCAGGGGTCCACGGGCTTGACGATCTTTTCGGCTGCCGCACAGGAGACCAGCGGAATCCCCGCTGTGGCGAACTTGCTCATGATGGCCAGGGTGTTTCCTGACGTGGTCGCGCCGATGCCGGCGACGATGCCGTCTTTTTTCAGCAGCTTGTCCGCGGCGAGCACGGCCTTGTTCACGTCGGCTTCGTCGTCGTAGACGATGACCTCGAGCTTTTTCCCCAGCACTCCGCCTGCCTCATTGATTTGATCCTGCAACAGCAGCACGGTGTTTTTCTCCGGTTCGCCCAGAAAGGACGCCGGACCGGTTACAGAAAAAATGGCTCCGACCTTGATGACGTCCTCTGCCAGCGCGCAGGTGGAAGCCACGAGCACCAGACACAGCGATATTGCCAGACTCACATACTTCATCATCATCCTCCTCCCCTCCAGGCGTTTGCTCGGCAAATTGGTCTTGAATGCCAACGATTGTCAAGAGCGGGGGAGCAAAAAAAAGGAATGCTTTCGACCTTTCGGTCGTGCTCACGCAACGCACCCGCTCAGCGGCGACGCTGCCCCTGTCCGGAAAATTACTCCCCCGAGCTGGTATAGCCGGCCATAACCTTGCGCACCAGAAAGGGAATGTCCAGGATCAGGGCCATCGTGCCGTCACCCTTGATGGTCGCTCCGGATATCTCCTGCACGTCCTTGAATACGCGTCCCAACGACTTGATGACCGTCTGCTGCTGACCGATGACTTCGTCGACCACGATGCCGGTTTTCGTGTTCTCGTCGCCGGTGATGATAATCTGCTCGATTTCCGGAATGGTGCCGGAAATGTCGAACCACTCCCTGAGCCGGATATAGGGCACGATTTCGTTGCGCAGATTGATGATCTTTTTCCGGTTGGCCGCCGTATCGTCGCTACGGCCGCGTTGCGCATCCGTGAGTTCGACGCATTCCTGAACTGCGGAAAGCGGCAATACGTAAAATTCGTCGGCCACGCGGACCTGCAGCCCTTCGATGATGGCCAGCGTCAGCGGCAATTTGACCGTGACGGTCGTGCCCACGCCCAACTGGCTGTCCAGGTCCACGCTGCCGCGCAGGCCTTCGATGCCTTTCTTGACGACATCCATGCCCACGCCGCGGCCAGAGACGTTGGTGACTTTTTCCGCGGTCGAAAAGCCAGGGTGGAAAATGAGAGTGAAAATTTCCTTGTCGCTCATGGACGCCGGGTCGGTAATCAGCCCGCGCTCCACGGCTTTTTCTGCAATCTTGTTGCGATCGAGTCCCTTACCGTTGTCGAATATCCGGATGAGCACGTGCCCGCCGGAGTGCTCGGCCGAGAGCACGATCGTTCCTTTGCGCGGCTTTCCGGCTGCCTCGCGAACCTCCGGCTGTTCGATCCCGTGGTCGATGGAATTGCGCAAGAGGTGGACCAGCGGGTCGCCGAGCTGTTCGATGACGGTCTTGTCCAGTTCGGTGTCGGCGCCCTGGGTGACCAGCTCGATTTCCTTGTCAAGCTCCTGGGAGAGATCGCGCACCAAGCGTCGGAAGCGGTCGAAGGTGGTGCCGATAGGCAACATGCGCATGCTCAGGGTGCGGTCGCGCAACGAATTGCTGAGCAGTTCCATCTCTTCGACCACGCTCTGCAGCGAGGGCTCGTTGATGCCGCTGACGATCTGGGAAAGCCTGGCCTGGGCGATAACCAGCTCTCCCACGAGCGCGACCATGTCGTCGAGCTTGTAGGCATCGACGCGCACGCTGCTTGCTACCTCTTTTTTGCGCAATACGGTGGCGCGCTGTTCAGTCGCTGGTGTCGCCGGCGGCACGACGGGGTGGGGCACAGGTACTGAACTGCCAACCCCGGAGTCCTCGGCGTGCGGGTGAACGGGCGCAAGGGGCGCTTCGACTTTTCTGGCCGGACCTGCCGGTTTCGGGACCCCGGAAGCGCGACCCGGGGTAGCTTTCGGGGCGGATATGGCGGGCGAAGGCGCAGACGTTGGCGAGGCCGTAAGCGCTTCGAGCGGCACCGGAGCGGCGACCAGCGATTCGGGATCGGTGAACGGCTGGGTAAAGGAGACGCCGGGCTCCCTCCGCAGCTCGACCGAGAAGTCTTCCAGACTGTCCGGGACAGACCGGGGCGCCTGACGGACTTCGTTCCAGGCAATGACGTCGTCCACGGGCTGGATTGCCACCTCGCTGGAGTCTTCCACGAAAATGAAGGCGTCGCGGATACGGTCCGGCAGGGAAGGGTCCGGCGTCGCCGACTCGATGAGGACTTCCCACCACAGCCGGCATTCCTCCGGGTCCAGGTCTTCAAGCGGCGGAATGTCCTCGCCGTGTCCGAAAAGTGTTGTCTGTCCTGTTGCCGACAGCTCGTCCAGAACGCCCAAGGGGTCGACATGGAGCAGGTTTTTCTCGCCGCCAGGGCGAAAGGTCACGGCAAAAGCCTTGGGGGAGGCAGCGCCCTCCGCGACAGGCTCCTCATCCGGGCCGGCTGGCGTCGTCGCTGTTTCGGGACGGGGGGCCTGGGCTGGCGTAGCAGCCGCTTCCGTCGAATGAGGGGCAGCCGGCGTCCGGCTCGCAGTCAGAAGACCGCGCAGATCTGCCAACAGGTTTTCAAAATCAGCCCTGTCGACGTCCCCCGGGTGTTCGATCAGTTCCCAGATGATATCTTTTGCGCGCAGGCTGCTGTCCAGCAGTGCCCTGGAGACGTCCAGCCGGCCGTTGCGGACCGCGTCGTAGACGGTTTCCACCTCGTGCGTGAGCCGGGAGACCTCGTCGAGGCCGAACATGTTGGCCGCGCCCTTGACGGTGTGCATGGCGCGGAAGACCCGATTGACCAGCGCGATATCGGCAGGATTGGTTTCGAGTTCCAGAAGGGCCGACTCCATCTCGCTGAGAAGCTCCGCTGCCTCTTCCTTGATGAGTCCTGCGAGCTTGTCTTTTTCAATCATATGCTATCCTGTCCGCCGCATGGGACGGTTGAAGACGCGGGCAAGGTGCCTGCCGGGAAGAAAGACTGTCGCGCTATCCCGGCACACTCGCTGGCCCGGCTGATACTCGGTTCGGGTCATGCCAGTCCGTAGCGTCGGAGAAGCTCCGCGTCCAGCCCGGCCCGGGCGGCCACGGCGAGCACCGGCCCTGAGGCGTCGCCGGGAGCGGCGGAGAAACGGGCTCCGGTGCGCTGCGCGGACTTGTGCGCGGCGATGAGCAGCTGAAGCAGCGAGACATCGGCTTCGGCAACGTCGTTCAGCGTCACGGTCAGGTCGCTGTAACAGTCCAGGCCGCGTAACAAGGCCTCCTTGACCTTGGCGGCGCGCTCCACCGTCAGCGAGCCGGAGAGCGTCAAGACGCCGGCATTGCCCGCGCCGGCCAGCTCGAAATCATGGATGCGCTCGCTCCGACGCTCGGCTGTTGAGCTGTCTGCCACCGCTGTATCCGTCTCGGGAGCGGTCGTGGCCGCCCCTTTGGCGTCGGTTTGCCCTGGGGGCTGCGCGGTCTGCATTTCGGGCGCAACGTTGCGGTTGCTCATGGCCTGGCTAAGCTGCTCTTCCAGAGAAGTGACTTCCTCGGCGCGGACAGGACCTTGTTGCGCCGGAAGCAGCGGTTTCTGTTCCACGAGGGCATCGACTGCAGGCTCTGTCTGGATCGAATCTTTTTCTTCAAAAGAATGAATGTAGTTGCTGTCGATCTGGAAGATTGCCTGAACGAGATCGGGCTCGAGAATGGAGGCGTACAGCACAAAAAAAGGAAGCCGGTTGGACGGCGGACATTCGAGGTCGCCGACGCAGCCGAGATCGACCTTACAGTCTAGTATCAATCCGCTTTTTTCAAGAAAGCGGAGCAGATCCAGGGGATTCTTGTTCTTTTTGTGGACGTCGTGGATGAGGTCGTACTCCACAAGATAGATGAAATTACCCCCTCGCCTCGCCTGCAGCAGATCGTATTCGGAAATCTGAAAGATGATCCGACCGTCCGGCAAGGAGAGATTTTTCAAGCGGGTTACCGTTGCCTGCTGCTCGCTCGTCAGATTACCCGCGAGAAGATCCGTGAGCGTGGCTATATGCGGGGCGATGTCCATCTGTTCGCTCTCGTGGATGTTGTCGACCAGTTCCTGCAGACGGTCGAAGGCCTTCAACACGATGTTGATGACCTGGGAATTCGGAACCATCTCCCGGCTGCGGATGCGATCGAGGACGGTCTCGATTTTGTGGGAAAGGTCGCGAATGGTGTTCAGACCAAGGAAGCCGGCGCTGCCTTTGATGGAATGCGCCGTGCGGAAGACTTTGTTGACCAGCTCGGGATCGTAATCGGTGCCGGCGGCCTCGATGTCGAGCAGGTCCGACTCGATGTCGTTCAGGTGCTCGCGCGTGTCTTCCAGAAACAGCTGAAGGATATTGTCTTCCATGATTCGCTCCCTGCCCGCGTTGACGATGGTCTGCGGCAGCGCTGCGAGTACCTTCCTGAGGCGTCCTGAAACGGAGGGGACGTACCCTCAGGGTAGTGCCTCGCGCTTCAGATTGCGGCGATGTCGAAATGTTTGTCCAGACGCATTGTCCGCAACAGACCGAGGATGTCCTGCGTACTGTTGACGAGTTTCAATTTGTTTCCATACTTGGAGATGGAATTGTGCGCGGCGATCAACAGACCCATGCCGATGGAGTCGATCATTTCCACGCCAGCGAGATCGATGGTCATGGATTGCACCCCGGCGTCGATAAGATGCTTGAGTTCCTCGCGAAAATCCTTGGCCATGGAAGCGACGATGTCGTTTCCGGGTATGATTATCGCCTGGGTTCCATCCTGGGATATTGTACTCATGCCAACCCCCTTGCTGCAGTGCTTGGTCAGAACGACCTTGTTGCCCTGTTCGTTGTAGCAGATGGTGTCGAAATAATGGTTGAGTATGGCCCTTCCGCGCCCGGATGTCGAGGCCGTACCAGGGACATCCTCTTCGACCTGCCGCCAGTCGAAGCCAGGTCCGCTGTCTTCGACGCTCAAGGTAATATCTCCGCCATTGACACTCAAGGCGCATTCGACATGCTTGTTCGGGTCTTCTCCAGAACCGTGGATAACGGCATTGGAAAGGGTTTCATGCATGCCGAGCAGTATGGCGAACGTCTGCTTGCCCAAATCGTGCCGGAGCAGCAGTTTTTTCGCCTCCAATGCTGCCAGATCGATATTGGTGCGTACGGCCGACATGCGGATGATAACGCGTTGCGGAGAATGAATCGCCTCGAACATGGTTACACCTCGATGGCCATGAGGACGACATCGTCCTGCAACGACGTGTCGGCCATTTTCACACGTTCTACGATCCGGTCCACGGCGTCCTGGATCGGCATCGTCCGGTATTCATCGCACAGCGTCAGCAGTTCTGTTTCTCCCTGCTGCCGTTGTTTCTTATGGCGGCCGAAGCGTTCCGTCAGGCCGTCGGTATACAGGAAGAACCGGTCGCCAGAGGTCACGGCGAAATAGGTCGGTTCGACGACAATGGAAGGGAAGACCCCCAGAATGTCGCCATCCGCAGCGAGCAAGCGGGCCGACGCTAGAACAGGCTGGTAGATCGGGGCCGGGTGACCGGCGTTGATGATCGAGGCGTTCCAGGTGTTGCGGTTGATGTGCAGGCTCTGCGCCGTAAGGTATTTTCCATCCTTGAGAATGGAATGAAGAACCGAGTTGATGTTTTTCATGGTCTCGACCGGCGTATAGAGCGGCTCGGCGTTCTGGCGCAACAGGGCCTTGAGCGACGAGGTGACGAACGAGGCGCCCAGATCGTGACCGCTGATATCGGCGATAAAATAGTTGAAGCGATTCTTTCCCGTAGGGAAGACATCGTAGAAATCGCCGCCAGCCTCGTGCACCGGCAGATACCGGATGGCAAAATGTGCCTCGGGATAGTCTTCCGGGCTGACAAGGATGGATTGCTGCGCCTCGGTTATCTGCTTCAGGCGCTTGGCCTGTTCGGCAATGATCGCCCGATGGGCATATTTGAGCTTGAGATGGAGCCGGATTCTGGCAATGACCTCGGACTTTTCGAACGGCTTGGTGATGTAGTCCACGGCGCCGATTTCCAGCCCGCGGACTTTGTTGCCCACGTCGCTCAATGCGGAAATGAAGATGATCGGGATATCGGTCGTGTCAGGGTCGTTTTTCAGCAACCGGCAGGTTTCGAAACCATTCTCCTCGGGCATCATGATGTCGAGCAGGATAAGGTCCGGGTTCGCCGAACGGGCAACATCGCGCCCGACCGGTCCGCTCGATGCCGTAAGCGCTTCGTAACCGGCAGCGTGCAACATGCCGGTGAGCACCATCAGATTGATTTTTTCATCATCGATGACCAGGATCGTCGGTTGCATTTCGTGCAGCTCGTCCACATCCACGCTCCCGGATAGAAGTTCTTCTACGAAAAAATATCCTTATCGGCGCTGCTGATCCAGGCAAAGAAGGAAACGGTAATGTCCGCCCAGGCCTTTTTCTCTGACGACGCGTCGACACGGGGTACAGCCACGTCCTCTCTTAACGTAAAGCCACGGACTTAAGCAAGCATACCTGGACGGCTCATTTTGGAAAGGGCGGCAAGGGGAGTAGAAAAAAGTATAGATAAAATAATATAAATAGGCAATCAGTTAAAGAAAACAGTAATTGTGCTCGTCCTTTGCGATGTGATGAAAAAACGTTAAAACTGGTCGAAGGGTAAATGAAGCTTTAGCACACAGCATGAGATAAAAATTATATGGTTTCCTTGAATTGAGCAAGGGCGCTGGTCAAGGCTTTGTCCAGCCATTGTGCGTGGCGGTTATGGAGAGCATGAAAGTCATCTCTGTGAGTAAAAATGAAAACATCATCTGTTATGGATTGGAGTCTTGTGATGGTATTTTCTAATTCGGAAGATTGTTCAAATGAAAATGCTGAAATGCACATTGCTCCAGAAAAATTATATCCAAGGCAATGGAAAGAGAATATAATGTTGAATTGAGTGTTATTAAAAATTGTCAATCTGCACCACTCGCTAAAGGTGCGCATGTCGGCATGGTATTCTGCCTGCCTGGCAATTTCTCCTGTTTGCTGTTCGAA
Organism: uncultured Desulfovibrionaceae bacterium; assembly: GCA_964523295.1. Lineage (GTDB taxonomy): Bacteria > Desulfobacterota > Desulfovibrionia > Desulfovibrionales > Desulfovibrionaceae > CAZGAH01. The sequence continues at coordinate 27,033 of CAZGAH010000001.1, forward strand.
TTTGTGGCGATTCTCCACTACGCTCCTGGTGAAATGTGCGCGGTATTCATCGTGAATTCCGTTCGTTGCGAAATCGTCGTTGATTCGATTCGAAAGGGCTGAAATTGTGTCGGATGTTACATCTAACAAGCTATTTGCAACATGTGCTGCGTCCTGAAAGATACTGTCGGTGCTAATTTTTCTGCGAGTCAATATTTTTTGGCGTATCGATTCTATCAACTGCTCCTGTTCATTTTCTATTTCCACGTCGACAATAAGACTCATGGCCTTTTTGATTTCGCTCTGTTGGATACGCTCGAACAAAGAGACCAACGGCGCCAGGTCGCCAGCGTCTGCTGCTTCCAGCGCCTCAATGTATGTTGTTTTGTTATCACGCGGAATGATAAGCGGGAAAAGGCTGCTCTTGATCAGGACAAGTGATGCCAATGCACGTGCTACACGACCGTTTCCATCTTGAAATGGATGAATCTGGGTGAATCGGTGGTGAAGCCATGCAGCCTCAATTTCCGGAGGTACATTGTTATCCAGGTGCGACTCGTGCCACCGAAGGAGATTGTCTATTTCGGATTCAACATGCTCAGGGGGACAATATTCATGAATGCTTCCCTCCGAGCGAGTCGGATTGTTCGGCAGTTTTTTCCATGTCCCTTTTTCCAACCGGATGCACACGCGATTGCCGAATTGATCAAGGCCTTCGACGGCCTCTTGCGCGGAAGTGATAAGGGCATGGATTTCTTTAATAAAGCCGCTTGATAGCGACCTGTTGTTGTTTATGAATGCGAACAGGAAGTCTATAGCTTCTCTGTGCGCTTTGAGTGTTTCAATAACGTATGAAGCGGGCCTGTCTGTGCTGCCATGTAATAAATAAGCCTCGACAAAGCCCCGCTCTATCAATGTTTCTGTTGTCCCTCTGTCAATATCAAAAATTTTTTCGATAATGCCAGTCTCTATCGCCCATCTTCGGTATAATTTTTCATTGAAGTCTTTTACTATTGAATTTATTCTCAGTTTTTCATATTGCAACTTCCAGACATCAGCAAGTGGCCTCAGTTTTCCCGAAGAAATTTCCTTCCACGCTGAAGGTAAATCTGTGATAAAAGCATATTTCATAGCTTGAATTGAGAAATACGAGAACGAGCACCGCTGGCCAGTTGCGGCGCGGCCATATCGCTGCTTTCGGCCATTACCGCCTGTCTGGTGCCGGCAACAGCCGGCGGAATCTGCTCGACGCGTAGCGGGCAGGTTACCATGACGGGCCAGTGAGCTGGCCCGTTATGGTCAAAGTCCCAGTACGTACGAAAAGATCAGCGGCGCAACAATGGAGGCGTCGGAATTGATCATGTATTTCGGCGAATCCAGATCGAGCTTGTACCAGGTGATCTTTTCATTCGGCACGGCGCCGGAGTAGGAGCCGTACGAGGTCACGCTGTCGCCGATCTGGGCGAAATAGGCCCAGAATGGCATGTCCTCGCGGCCCAGATCCTGAATGATCATCGGCACGGCGCAGATGGGAAAATCACCGGCAATGCCGCCGCCGATCTGGAAAAAACCGACCGGAATCTTCTTTTCCCCGCGCTCCATGTACCATCTGGCCAGGTATTCCATCTGCTCGGTGCCCGTGCGCAGCACATGATGGGTTTTCAGCCGGCCTTCGATGACCAGGGCCGTGAACTTGTTACCCATGGTCGAGTCTTCCCAGCCGGGCGTGATGATGGGAATCCCCATCTCCTTTGCCGCCAGCACCCAGGAGTGTTCGCGCGGAATCTTGAAATGCTGTTCGATGCCGGGTTCATCGAGGATGGCGTAGCAGTATTCCCAGGGAAAATATGCGATGCCCTGTTCTGCGGCTGCCAGCCAGTGCTTGCGAAGGAGGTCCTCCAGCAGCAGCATGACGGTTTCCGGAATGCAGGTATCAGTCACGCGGTTGAATCCCTGATCGCGCAGCGCCAGCTCATCCTTGGGGGAGAGGTCCCGATACTCGGGGACAAGCTTGTAGTCATGGTGGTGGAAGAGGTTGAAGAGGTCTTCTTCCAGATTGGCCGCCGTGGAGCTGATCGCGTGAACCTTTCCTTGACGGATCATCTGCGCGAGCGAGATGCCCAACTCGGCCGTGCTCATGGCCCCGGCCAGCGTCAACAGCATCTGACCACCATCTTCAATGAACTTTTTCCACCCCTTCGCCGCATCGAGCGTTTCCCGCGCGTTGAAATGCCGGAAATGCATCTCCATAAAACTGCTGACCGTACCCATACTCACGTCTACCTCGGCTGTATTGAATGTCCTGAAAAACAGTCCGTGCTTCCCGCCACGGTGCCACCCCCTTTTTGTAGTGAGGCGAACGAAAAAAATCAACCCTTGCTCCGCTCGGCAAGACAAAGACCGGATGGAAGCCGACGCTCCCGGCTGGGGCTGGCCTGCGTGGCGTCGATAGTGCGTCAGGCGAGTGACTCAACCACTCTGGTTACGTTGCACCGAACTTTCTCGACCAGGGTGGAGGCCAGAGCGAGGTCCTCGTTGGCTGCGGCGTTTTCCACGGCAAGCGCATCCTTGGCGTAGTCAATCGCCCCGACAGTCAACAAATTCCCCTTTATGCTGTGGGCCACCAGGCGCGCTTCCGGTAAATCCTGGTCGAGGATGGCTTTGTCCAGTCTGTCGAGGAGCAGCGGGGCATCATGGACAAAACAGCGAATGACCTCTTTGAACAATTCCTTGTCGCCATCGAGTTGTTGCAACAGCGACTCGGTATTGACTATCGGCATGTCCGTCGCTCCCGTACTCTCAGGGGCAGAGGGCGTCGCAGGAATTGTACTTGCTATCCGGTTGAGGATAGTGGCCATTTCCAGGTAGTTGACAGGCTTTGAGATGTAATCGTCCATGCCTGCTTCAAGGCAACGTTCCCGGTATCCTGCCAGGGCATGTGCGGTCATGGCGACGATGGGAATGTGACGGGCCTGCTCCCCGGCCTCTCCCTCGCGGATGCGCTGCGTCGTTTCGAAGCCGCTCATTTCCGGCATTTCCAGATCCATCAAGACGACGTCAAAGGATTTTTCAGAGAGCATCGCCAGCGCATGGGCGCCTAACGTCGCAACCTCGGCCGCGTGTCCCATCCGTTTGAGATAGGCCAATCCGACCTTGATATTGAGGGCGTTATCTTCGACCATGAGCACGTTCATGGGGCGCCTGGTAACGGGCTCGCCGGTCATGCCTGGCAGCTCCGGTTTCAGCTCCGATTCAACTTCTTTTCCCTGATTCAGTACCACGGTAAACGAGAACGTGGAGCCTTGCCCAGGGGAGGATTCCCCCCGGATTTTTCCGCCCATCATTCCCACGAGTTGTTCACAGATGGTGAGTCCCAGCCCCGTGCCGCCGTCTTTGCGATTGCGGGATTTATCCACGCGATA
>CAZGAH010000001.1:30443-40685 GCA_964523295.1 uncultured Desulfovibrionaceae bacterium
TCGTCGGCTTGTTTGAACGGTTCGAACAAAGATTCCATACGCTCAGGGTCCACGCCCACGCCAGTATCCTGCACGCGGAAAAGCAGGGCCACGGTATCGTCGTCTCTGATTGTGACCGGGTTATAAGGCCCGACCTCGACCGTGATGCAGATGCAGCCCTTGGCGGTAAATTTGATGGCATTACCCGCCAGGTTAATGAGGACCTGGCGAAGCCGGGCCGGGTCGCCCCGAAGGTAGCGGGGGACATTGCCGGCAACGTTCAGGGTCAACTGTAAACCTTTTGCTTCGGCCTGGCCGGCCAGGGTCTTCACCGTGGCATCAAGCATGAGCCGGAGGTCGAAGTCCATGTTGGCCAGGGTGAGCTGGTTGGCTTCAATTTTGGCGACATCCAGGATGTCGTTGATCAAGGAAAGGAGACTGTCGGCCGCATCCTTGGAGGATTCCAGAAAGTCGCGCTGTTCCGGGGTCAGCCCCGTGTGCAGGGCCGAGTCAGTCAAGCCCAGAATGGCGTTCATGGGGGTACGGATTTCGTGGCTCATCTTGGCCAGAAACGCGCTTTTCGCCCGGTTAGCGGCCTCGGCCTCCTCTTTTGCCGCCTGCAGCTTCTCCATCAGCCTTTTTTGCTCGGTCAAATCGATGACAAATCCGTCGAAGTACAGGATGTTCCCGGCGTCGTCCCGAACTGCGCGCACATTGCTCGACGTCCAGCAAATGGCGCCATCTGTGCGTCGGATCAGGGCCTCGTAATTGTAGACTTCGTTCTGTGTTTCGAAGAGCTTGAGCAGCGCATCACGTTGGCCGGGGTCCACGTAGAGCTGGTCGCCAATCTGTGTTATCTGCCGGATCATATCTTCGGGTGAAGCGTATCCATACATGGCGGCCATGGCCGCGTTGACCGACAGATACCGGCCCGCCGGTGTCGAACGCATGATGCCCACGGGCGCATTCTCGACCAGAGTCCTGTAATTTTGTTCACTTTCTTTCAGACGCTCCTCGAACATGATGCGTCGCGTAACGTCTGTGGCGAAACCCTCGATATGGGCGACAGGATCCTGCTCGTGGGGTATGGCGCGGGCGTTGAGGCTGATCCAGAACCGCGTCCCATCACGCTTGACTGCTTCGGCCTCGAAGCCGGAAACTTCGCCCCGTGACTCGAGCTGGCGGATGAACTCCATCCGTTTTCGTGAATCTGCGTACAACACGCTGGCGTTTTCCACCTCGGCAAGAAGCGCTTGAGGCGAGTCGTAGCCGAACATGGCCGCCAGGGCGGGATTGGCCATGACAAAGGCCCCCGAGAACGTGCTGCGAAAGATGCCTTCGGCTGCGTGGTCGAAGATACCGCGGTAATCCGCTTCCGCCAGACGTAACTTCTCGGTCCGGGCCTCCAGGGCGTCGGCCATAGTGTCGAAAGCCGCGGCTAATTGCCCCAGTTCTCCTTTGCTCTTTGCCATGCCGATGCGAAAGCTCAAATCTCCTGAGGCCAATCTGTTCGTGGCCTCGAGGAGGCCGTTCACATGGCGCAAGATGAAGATGTTGCCAAACAGAAAAATTCCCAGGAAGCCCAGTACGCCTGCGGTCGCGAAAACCAACAGACTGCGTTTCAAAAGGAGCGTTGCCTCAGCAAACGCCTCGCGGGTCGGGATGCCGACACGCACGTAACATTCTTTCCCGGGCTTTACCATGATGGGCGAAAAGGCATAGAGCCGATTCTCGCCGTCGATGCCCTCGGCCTCCACCGTGCTCACTCCTTGCGAGAGGAGGGCCTGAAGGATGGGCTGGCTGCCAGGAAAGGCTCTGGCTATCCAGTCTCCCTCGGCAGGGGAGCGGGCCAGAATATGGCCTGTCCGATTGACTACGGTAATCGTAATACCCGGACGATTCGGGATTTCTCTGGTCAGGGAAACGATTCGGTTGAGGTCGAGGCTGGCACTGAGCACGCCCTGGATCGCTCCCTCCGCATCGGTCAGCGGATGTGCCAGAACGATCGTGGCCTTGGCGTAGAGCCGGTCAATCAACGCGGCGTTGAGAGTGAAATCAGATAAAACCATTACCTCCGCGTCCCATTCCTGCCCGGCGACGTACCGTTCTTCTGCCAGGGGAAGAGCGGAGCCAAGGAGTGTGCCGCTCGCGTCAATGACGACGATATTTGTGAAGATGGGATTATCCTTGAGCAGCTTCACGAGAGTGGTCGCACACTCCTCGCGGCCTTCCGGCATTGCCGTGGTGCTCAACAGCCGTTTTCCAGCGAGAATCTGGTCGCTGATGTTATGGGCCGTAAATTGGGCGAGACGTCGGGCATTCTCAAATGTTTCCAGTCGGGCGTATTTTTTTCCATGATTATAAATATATAATGATAAAATAATTGATGGAATAATTGCCATAAAGACAATTACTAGCAAACGAGTTCTTAGGCTATATATAATTGTTTTCTTCACTGGCCCTTCTCCACAAGAAAATTTAGGATGAGCTATCTTATAGGGAGTAACGACGGGAAAGGCAAGGATTAACCTGGCTCTCCGTAAAGGCCGGTTGCGAGAAGTGCGGAAAGAGCAGGCGCTGGAATTGGTCTGGAGCTGGTGATAGGGCTTCAAACGGGTGAGCCCGGCAAGCAGACGCTACAGGTATAGAGCATGAATTCACGACCAGCGGATGAATCCGCTTCCGTGTATGTCATGCTGGCCCGACATGGATGCCTGTGTTGTCCGACTGGTTCTCGCTCCTCGTGCCAGCTTCATCTCGCGACACTGCCCCGGAACGAGGTAACCGCTTCTGTTCTCTTCAATACTGGCTGCCACCATACGCTTCCGTCACAGCAGCGCCCCGCCTTGATATGCCAGCACCGCCAGGCCATAGGCGAGCAGGGTGTTGAAGGCGACGCTGAAGGCGGCCCAGCCCCAGGAGCCGGATTCCTGGCGGATGGCGACGACCGTGGCCAGGCAGGGGGCGTAGAGCAGGATGAAGATCATCAGGGCGATGCCGCGGCGGGGCGTCCAGTCCGGATCCTTGCGCAGGCGCTCCGCGAGTCCCTCGCTGGCCTCGTTGTCACCGCTCATCGCGTAGGCTGTGGCCAGCGTGGCGATGATCACTTCCTTGGCAGAAAAGCCGCCGATCAGGGCGATGTTCGTTCTCCAGTCGAAGCCGGCGAGCCGGGACAGCGGGGACAGCCAGGTCCCGAGGCGCCCGGCAACAGACCCGCGCAAGGTCTCCTCGGCATAGGCGCCTTCCAACGAGCGCAGTTGCACGGCCGGGGCTTCCGATGCCGCCGGCGTGTCCTGCCCGGGGGGCGAGGCCGGGCTGCCTGCTTCGTTCGTCGTCGGGGCCGTCTGCGTCTGTTCCAGTGCGCTGCGCTGCGCCTCGAAGGCCGCCTGGCGCTCAGGCGTGGGGCCGGGGAAGGTCATCGCGGCCCAGACTACGATCGATATGGCCAGAATCATGGTTCCGGCTTTTTTCATGTATTGCCAGATGCGCTCACAGGAATGGATGAGCAGACCGCGTACCGTGGGAAAACGGTAGGGGGGCAGCTCCATGACAAAGGGGGTAGCCGGCCCGCGGATCACCGTCGAGCGTAGCACCCAGGCCACCAGCAGTGCGATCGCCCAGCCAAAGAGCGTGATGAGGAATAGCGCCAGGGCCTCCTGGCCCGGGAACAGCACGCCGCTCAGCAGAATGAACACCGGCAGCTTGGCGCCGCAGTTCATGAACGGCACGGTCAGCAGCGTGGCCAGCTTTTCCCGCGGACTGCGCAACGTACGCGCCGCCAGCACGCCCGGTACGGCGCACCCGCCGCCGAGTCCCCCGCCCACGATGAAGGGCATCACCGACGCCCCGTGCAGGCCGAAGATGCGGAACACGCGGTCCAGCATATAGGCGACGCGGGCCATGTAGCCCGAGTCCTCGAGAAAGGCGATGAGCAGAAAGATGATCATGATCAGCGGCACGAAACTCATGACCCCGCCCACGCCGGCGATCACGCCCGAGGCCAGCATCGAGCGCAACATCCCCTCCGGAAGCGTGCTGTTTACCATATCCTCCAGCCACTCGAAGGCGGCAGCCGTCCATTGCATCGGCGCATCGCCCAGGGTGAAGGTGATCTGGTATACGAGAAAGAGCACGGCCAGCATGGCCAGCGGGCCGAAGATGCGATGGGTCAGAAAGTTGTCCAGACGGTCCGAAAAATCGATGCGCTCCTGCAGCGGCTCCCGACGCAGCACCCCCTGTTTGAGCATTGAGGCAATGAATCCGTAGCGGTAGTCGGCAATGACCGCCTCGGGCCAGGTGTCGAGCGTCGCCTGGCAATGCGTCGCCACGCGCGCGGCGATATCTTCCAGCGTGCGGGATAACGGACCGGCCTTGCGACCGCGTGCGCGGACTTCTTCGTCGCCTTCCAGATACTTGAGCGCAGTCCAGCGCGGGGCATAGCGATCCGTGAGAAACTGCTCCTGCTCGATCAGGCGTTCCATATCCTGCAGCGCCGGATCCAGATCCGGGCCGTACGACAGGATCAGCGGACTCCAGGGTCGGCCCGCGCGTTCCGTGGCCTCGCTGGCCGCCGCGCGCAAGGTTTCCGCAACGCCCGCTCCGCTGCGGGCCACGGTTTCCACCACGGGCGTGCCGAGCAGGCAGCTCAGCATCTGGCTGTCAATACGCAGCCCCCGTTTCTTTGCCTCGTCCATCATGTTCAGCGCCAGAACCAGCGGAGCGCCCAACTCGAGGAATTGCACCGTCAGAAACAGGTTTCGCTCCAGGGCCCCGGCGTTGACCACGTCCACGATCACGCCGGGACGCTCCTCGACGACATAATTGCGGGCAACGAGTTCTTCCTGGGAGTACGCGGTCAAGGAGTAGGTGCCGGGCAGATCGACGACGTGGAAGTCGGTTCCCTCCAGGCTGGCGTAGCCCTCCTTTTTTTCCACCGTGATTCCGGGATAATTGCCTACGTGCTGCCTGGCGCCGGTGATGGCGTTGAACAGGGTGGTCTTGCCGGCATTGGGGTTGCCGGCCAGGGCGACGACGACGGCCTGGCTCATGTGCGCTCCGTTGCGCCGGCGTCCTCGTCGTCCATGGGAGTCACGGTGACGAAGTCAGCCTCGTTGTTGCGCAGGGTCAGGGTGAAGTCCTTGATGCGCAGGGCAACCGGATCTTTCAGCGGCGCGCGTCCCACGACCTGCACCTCGCTACCGGGTACCAGGCCCATGTCGCGCATACGTCTGCCTGTCTCTCCGCCGACGGTGACGCTGACGATACGCGCCCGTTGCCCTACGCGCAGTTGCCGGAGTCCTGTTACGACGCCCATAGCTTTTTCCTTCCCTCTTTGTCAGGGATACGGTCTGTATCGGTCGGATAGTCCGTATCGGCCGGATGGTCGGATTGGATCGACGACCGGGTCATTTCTGGCGGATCGCCGGGGATATTCCGTGCTTGGAGCCCGCGTTGCAGCCGCATCCGGACGCCTGGCAGGCGGTGTTCGCGGTCGGGTCGGCAGGACGACACGCACCGGCGCACCCGGCGCATCCGCGCGATGTGTCGGATTTCATAAGGCGTCGCAGCAGATAGCCCAGAGCTATCGCGACGATGACGACGACGGCAAGCAGGTCAATCATGTTCGTGTCCTTGTCCTGCGCGGCAACGGGTTCTCATCCTGGAACCCGGTTCGGAAGGGCTTCAGGTCTGGCTGGGGCAGCCCATGACCGCGCTCGCCAGCCGCTGGTCAAGAACTACCCATGCGCCGCGTACGAGCACACGGCATCCGCTGCCGGAGCGACATCCGACAACGACCGTGGTTCCTGGCGTCAACCCCAGAGCACATAAACGGCCTCTGGCGTTCGGACAGGAGCACAGCTTGCGAATGAGCACGCGGCTGCCGTCCGGAAAGGCGTGTAAAGGCTGACACCGTCCCATGGTTCCTCCCTTTCCGGTAGACAATAGTGACATTGAGAATCAATGTCAAGACTGTGTCTGCATATTTGCTCCATGTTCATCCCGGGGACAACCGGGGCCAAGGGATCCGCGCAGGCCGGGCGTTTTCCAGGCTGGTCCATAATTCTTGCCAATCCCGCAGTGCTGGACTATACTTTCCCGGTTCTGTCTTTCAGGGGGCGAGACTGGCGCGTTGCGCTTTGTCCCGTGCATCTCGTTACTTATTACCTGACAAGGATGGGCCATGCGTCTTCTTGTGACCGGCGGCTGCGGATTTATCGGCGCCAATTTCATTCATTATCTTTTCGAAACGTATCCGGACGTCGTGGTGATCAATCTCGACAAGCTCACCTATGCCGGCAATCCGCTGAATTTGAAAAGCATAGAGGACGCGCACCTGGGAACCCGGTATTTTTTTGTTCACGGGGATATCGCTGAGCGTGCCTGTGTCGATCGTCTGTTTGAAGAGCATCGACCGGAGGCTGTTGTCAATTTTGCCGCCGAGTCGCACGTGGATCGTTCCATCAGCGATCCGGCCCCGTTTATCACCACGAATGTCATGGGCACGCAGGTACTCCTTGAGGTCAGCCGACGCAACGCCGTGGAACGCTTCGTCCATATTTCCACGGACGAGGTCTACGGGACGCTGGGGCCGGAGGGAAAATTTTCAGAGCAGACTCCGTTGCAGCCGAACAGTCCCTACTCCGCCTCCAAGGCCGGGGCCGATCTTCTGGTCCGGGCCTATGTCGAAACCTACGGCTTTCCGGCGTTGATAACCCGTTGCTCGAACAATTACGGCCCTTATCAGTTCCCGGAGAAGCTCATCCCGCTCATGTACGTCAAGGCGAGCAGCGACGAGCCCTTGCCGGTGTACGGCGACGGTCTGAACGTCCGGGACTGGATATACGTCAAGGATCATTGCCGTGGCGTCGATCTGACCTTGCGCAAGGGGGCGCCGGGCAAGGTCTATAATTTTGGCGGGAACGCCGAGAAGGGCAACATCGACGTCGTGAAGACCATTCTGGGCATACTGGGCAAGCCGGAATCGCTGATCCGCTTCGTCAAGGACCGGCCCGGCCATGATCGACGCTACGCCATGGATTACAGCCTGGCTTCCCGGGAGCTTGGCTTCGAGCCCGAGTATACCTTCGAGCAGGGGCTGCAGCAGACCATCGCCTGGTACCGGCAGAATCCGCAGTGGCTGCACTCGGTACAGAGCGGCGCGTATCGTGAATTCATGAAACAATGGTATGGAGATCGGCAATGACTCCTGACGACGCGCTCAAGCCTGCGGCCGTGGTTCTGGGCGGTCGACGCGGGCTGTTGGGACAGGCTCTGGTCCGGGTGTTGCGAGAGGCGGGATGGACCGTTCAGGCTCACGGGCGCGAGGACGCTGACGTGCTCGATGCTGACGCCCTGCAGCGCTACCTGGAGGCGCAGGCGCCTGACTACGTGTTCAACACCGTTGCCTATACGCTGGTGGACAAGGCCGAGGAAGAGCCTGCCCTGGCGCTGCAACTGAACAAGACCCTTCCGGCGATCCTGGGCAGGATAGCCCGCCAGCAGTCGTTTCGGCTGTTCCACTACAGCACGGATTTTGTCTTTGACGGCCGGAGGCAATCCACGCCCTATCAGCTCTCGGACGAGCCGTGCCCGCTGTCCGTGTACGGCAAGACCAAACTGGCGGGAGAAAATGCCCTGCTGGAAATCGGCCTGCCCGGATTGTGCATCCTGCGTACGGCCTGGCTCTTCGGTCCGGGCCGCAAGAATTTTATCCTGACCATCATCAATCTCGCCAGAACGCGCGACAAGGTCAACGTCGTTCACGATCAGATCGGTTCCCCAACCTATACGCTGGACCTGGCCCGGTATACGTTGGACCTGGCCCGGTGCAAGGTGCATGGCATCTTTCACCTGGTCAACACCGGGCAGGCTACCTGGTGCGAACTGGCCGCCGAGGCCGTCAGTCTGGCCGGTGTCAACTGCATCATCACGCCGATTCCCAGCAGCGAGTACCCCACCAAGGCAGTCCGGCCAGCATATTCCGTGCTCAGTGTCGACAAATTCACGGCCTTGACCGGAGTGACGCCCCGGCCCTGGGCCAATGCCTTGCGGGAGTACATCTTCGAGTACGTCGTTTCGCCGCAGGACAACGACGACGCCTGATTGCTTCCTGGGCTTGCCCTCCAACCGGGGTTCCAGGCAGAAAAAAAGCCGCCTTGCGGCGGCTTAAAATCGTCATTACGAAATGACTTACGGATGGCACTTGGACTTGGCGCAGGCGGTCAGGGCCTTTTTCTTTTCCACGTCCGCGCCGGCCTTTTCCTTGTGGCAGGCCAGGCAGCTCTTGACCTTAGTGGCGGTCATTTTGTGCATGGCCTGGTAGTAGGACTTCTCGCTCTTGTCTTCCTTGCCCATGACATCGTGGCAGCCGGCGGAGGAGCACTTTTTCGGATTGGCGGCGTCTTCGGCGCTGTGATGGCAATCAGTGCATTTGTCGTCTTTGTGCGTCGAGTGATTGAAAACGACCGGTTTGGGGGTCTTGTCCATCTTCAGGCCGTCAGCCGGAGCATCGGCGGCGATGAGATTGGGCAGGGCGTACGCGCATACGAGCGCGGCAGTCAACATGCAGACCAGCAACGTCTTCTTCATTTCCTTCCTCCTGTGTTAAAAAAAATGAACACTTCCCCTCGAACTCCATAAACCAGTAAGCAAGTCTAAAAGACATCCAGAATTGTGCCCCCCGGCCTGCCCCTTGTCAAGCCCGGCGAATGCAAAAAAAACGTTAACGGCCCGGTCTCAGCCACCCGCGTCCGAAAGCTCCCGGGTCTGGCAACGGCGTATGCGTGTTGCCTGGTGCTTTCGCAGGCAGCTCCAGCCCCGCCGGGTCGTGCGGGCGAACAAGGGCGGGCACGGGGCTATCCCTATTCGGCTTCATGCTGGAGAATGTCCTTGATCGTGGTCAGCAGGACTTCCATGTCCAGTGGCTTCTGGAATACATGCCAGGCACCGAACATGCGCGCGAGTTCGAGATTGCACCCTGGCGAAATGGTCGGCGAGCCGCCGGAAATGGCGATGATCGGCAGGTCTGGCCTGGTTTTCCGCAATTCGGTAATCAGCCCCAGCCCCTCCTTTTCCGGCATGAGGATATCCGTAATCATGATATCGACAACGCGCGTTGCCAGCTGTTCCAGCGCCTTGATGCCGTTTTCCGCGGCGATCACGGAATAGCCTTCCAGCTCCAGGGATTCCTGAAGCAGGTGCTGGACTTGGGGATCGTCTTCAACGATAAGAATAGTGGCCATGGCAGTTCTCCTGGACGCGTCGCCGGTCATGCCCTCCGCTTGAGAGGGGCGAGCGGAGAGACGTTTCAGCTTCCGAGTACGTCCTTGATAGCGTTAATCAGTTCGTTCATATCCACCGGTTTGTGAAAGGCACGCACCGCACCCAGAGCATTGGCCGTACCGAGCAAATAGTCGCCGCGGATGTTGGGACTGCCGCCGGAAATGGCGATGATTCTGACGCCGGGGTGCTCCCGTCGCAGGGAGTGGATTGTTTCCACGCCATCCTGTTCGGGCATGATGATGTCGGTGATGACGAGTTCGGCCGGGTTTTCCCGATAGAGCGTGACGCACTCTTTTCCGTTCGACGCCTCGACAATGTCATGTCCTTCCTGCTGCAAGGTTTCTCGCAGCATGGCCCGGACCTGGGGGTCGTCCTCGACAACAATTATTCTGGCCATGTCGCCTCCTGGCATTGTCCGTTATCGAAAATCGAACGGATGGTTCTGGCAATCTGGGCTTCAACGACGGGTTTCATGATGAATTCCCGGATGCCTGCCTGACGGGCGGTTTCCGAGGTCACGGCCTCGGAATAGCCGGTCAGCAGAATGATCGGGACGTCAGGGCGTATGGCAAGCATCTTGCGAGCCAGTTCCATGCCGGTCATGACCGGCATGGTCTGGTCGGTGATAATGAGATCGTACCTCTGCGGGTCGGCCTGGAAAAGCCCCAGCGCATCGTCGGGGTGGGTTTTCGCCGTGACCTGGTAGCCGAGTTGCGTGAGCATGTCCTGGACCATCTGCACCAGCAGTGTTTCATCGTCGACGAACAGGATGCGTTCGGTGCCGCGGGGGACGGTCGGGCATTCCGGTTCTTCCTGGGATGCCGGCTTTTCGTATTTCGGAAGCAAGACCTTGAAGGTTGAACCCTGACCGACCTTGCTTTCCACCGAGATGCTGCCGCCGTGGCTTTTGATGATGCCGTGAACGACGGCCAGTCCCATGCCGGTGCCTTCCCCATGGGCCTTGGTGGTGAAATAAGGCTC
>CAZGAH010000001.1:40695-41411 GCA_964523295.1 uncultured Desulfovibrionaceae bacterium
GCCGGGCTTCTTGGTGGTGGCCGAGGGGTCGAAAAACTGCTCGATGACCACGGGGTCGATGCCATGGCCGGTGTCCTTGACCAGGATTTCCAGGTGCCTGCCCGGCTTGAGCCCTTGCGGTCCGCCGGCGTCGTTTTCGCTGATTTCGACGCCCCGAAGTCCCATTTCCAGGACTCCGCCGTCGGTCATCATCGCGTGCCCGGCATTGGTCGCCAGATTCATCAGCACCTGATGAATCTGGGTCGGATCACCGAGGATGACGTCGTTGTCCTCTGACTCCAGCGTATCGGCCGAGACCTTGACTTCGATGGTTGCTGGCAGCGTGGCCCTGAGCAGTTTGGCGATTTCTTTGAATAGCGAGGAAAGCCGGATAGGCTTCTTCTCCTGATCGGTCTGCCGGCTGAACGTGAGTATCTGGCGGACGAGATCCGAGGCGCGCAATCCCGCCGACTGCACCTGTTGGAGGTATTCCTCGAGCTTGGTGCCCGGGGGCGCGTGCTTGAGCGCCAGGCGCGCAAAACCCAGAATGGCGAAAATCATGTTGTTGAAGTCGTGGGCGATGCCCCCGGCGAGCGTGCCCAGGGCCTGGAGTTTCTGCGACTGGCGCAGCTGAATCTCCATCTTGTAGCGCTCGGCCTCGACCTGTTTGCGCTCCGTGATGTCTACGGCCACGCCGAGCACCTGATCCTTGCCGGCGAGCGGGAGCTTGGTGGTCG
>CAZGAH010000001.1:41421-42992 GCA_964523295.1 uncultured Desulfovibrionaceae bacterium
TGAACAGCGCGTGCTGCGAATCGAGCACCTCGAGATCCTCGGCCCGGAAAATGGATGTCTCGTCCTCGTGCGGGTTGAAATCCTCGCCGCGTTTGCCCGTCAGATCCGCCGGGGAAACCCCGTATATTTCGGACATCGCCTTGTTGACCAGAACAAAACGCCCCTCACGGTCTTTGACGAAAATCGGCGATGGTACGGTGTCGATGATCTGGTGCAGAAACGCCCGGTGCTCGTTAAGCTCCTCTTCGACCTTCACCCGCGCGGTCACGTCGATCATGGAAACGAGCACTTTGCCTAACGTCTCTTCGTAGCCCGGCGCTACGTTCAGATGCAAGTGAACGTGCTTCTGTTCTCCCCGCAAGGTCTGCATCACCGACTGGCCCTCGATTACGCGCTGGCCTTCCGCCATGGCGATGAAGACTTCACGGAAAAAAAAGAGGGTTTCCGGCAGGACGACCGGCTCCATTTTTCCCAGAATATCCCGTTTGAATTCTGCCCCGAACAACTCCAGGGTCGCCTTGTTGACGTCCAATACGCCTATGGACGCGACGCAATAGGCGACAGCCTGCGGGTAGTTCTGAAAATGCAGACGAAAATCCACAACGCCATGTTCGCGTTGACTGATAAAGTAGTCGTGTACCAGAGAGAAATCATCCTCCCACAGCGAAATGGGCGAATCTTCGAACAGGCTGCGGTACCGGCTTTCGCTGTCGGCCAGCGCCTCCTGGGCTGTCCGGCGTCGGGTGATGTCCCGGCCCACGGCCTGGTATTCGGTCAGATTGCCGGCCGTGTCGTAGATCGCCCGATGTGTCCAGTTCTGCCAGCGGATTTCGCCGTTTTCCATGATGACCTTGTGTTCGAAGGACGTCACGGGCTTGTCGGCGCTGAGCTGGCCGATATGCACGTTGATTATCCGCAAATGGTCGTCAGGGATGTGAGGAATGAAATTGCGGTTGATCAGCTCCCTGCGGTCCTTGCCGAAGTACCGGGCATAGGCCTCGTTCACGTAGGACAGTCGCCCGTCCGGCAGATAACGGCAAATCAGCTCGGTCTGGTCTTCGAGAATCGCCCGGTACCTGGCCTCGCTCTCGCGCAAGGCCTTGACCGCGCGCTCGCTTTCCGAAATGTCGCGCGTGAACCAGACGATCCGGATGGAATTGGTGCGGGGGTCGGTGTAGGGAAAAAGGCGATGGCCGTAGGTCACGCCGCGATGCTCGTCCTTGTATTGGATGGGCTTGCGCGTTTCAACCGCCTGATTGAGCCAGCGCTTGCGCCTGGAAATGAGTTCCGGCGGCATGACGTCGAAAATACAGCTTCCGCGCAGATTCTCCACGGCGGTGTGCAGACGGGTGGCGCCGTTTTCGTTCACGGCCAGCACGTTTCCGGCAACATCGGTCACGACCACCGTGTCGGACGACGCATTGAGCACGGCCTTGGCCAAAAGCTTATGATCGGCCAGCTCTTCGCGCATCCAGGCCGGCATGGTCTGTGCCTCGCCTTCGGCGGCAACCTTTCGTCGCAACGCCGCCACCTCAGCCTGCAACTCTTCGTACGTTGGCATTTCGTTCACA
>CAZGAH010000001.1:43002-43689 GCA_964523295.1 uncultured Desulfovibrionaceae bacterium
TGTTTCGTCTCCCTCGCCTGCGTTCCCCCCCCCCGGCGCATGAGAAGCCAGGCTGGGCACATTCTGTGCAAAGAGCCGCGTGGGCGTCGTTTTTCCGTCGGCGCCCTCTTGAACCGTTCGACCGCAAAGGAGCGCTCATGCGACCGACCCGATTAATCCTGCTGGCAGCGGCACTGCTCCTGATTCCCATAATTCCCTTGAAGGGATACGCTGATCAGTCCACCGCGTTGAAAACTGCCGCCGTTGCCTCCGTGGACAGCCTGGGTCGTGCGCGGGCCTCGAACATGACGGACGCGCGCTCGGTGCTCGTTGTCGGCGATTCGCTGTCCATTTATCTCGGCGAACAGCTGAAGACGTATTATTCCCGCATGACTGGCGTTGCCTTCGCCCAGTTGAGCAAAATTTCCAGCGGCCTGGCCCGACCGGCTTTTTTCAATTGGGAGACAGCGCTCGACGATCTGGTCCGGCGGCACAGGCCCGATCTCGTGGTCATCATGTTTGGCGCGAACGATCCGCAGCCTATGCGGGCCCCGTCCGGAACAGGCGTCCGTTTCGCCACCCGGGCCTGGGACGCCGAATACGGCCGCCGGGTGCAGCGCCTCATCGACATCACCCGCGCCTGCGTACCGAGCGCGCGCATCTTCTGGGTCGGGACGCCGGTCATGGGCAGAAACGAACTCGACAGTG
>CAZGAH010000001.1:43699-88408 GCA_964523295.1 uncultured Desulfovibrionaceae bacterium
ACATATCAATACCGTAGTGCAGCCTCCGCTGCGCCGGAACGCGGATGCCCGGTTCATCGAAACCCGCGACGTGCTTACCGACGAGTACGGACGGTATGCCAAACACCTGCCGCTCGCCTCGGGCAAGATAGCCCGCGTCCGCGCGGACGACGGCGTACACGTGACACCTGCTGGCGCGTCCCTGCTGACCGGACGCTGCGTCGAATCCATCCGCTCGGCGCAAGCCGCCCCCGCACTCCTGGCCGAGCGTTCCCCCGCGCAGCCGGCGGACGCCACGCCCGACAGAGAGTACCTCCGCGGGAAGGAGGAGGCCGACGCAGCCGGCGCGACGCAGATTGCCGCCGCAACGCTTCCAAATACGCCGGCACGGGCCGCGGAGCAGGGGGACGAACGTCCGAACCCGGTCGCTGCGTCGAGTTCTTCGAGCGCTGCCGCAGTCATGACAGCCGCGTACGGCGGAGAATATCGTTCCCAGATTCGCCGGACTACAAAGGCCTCTGTTGTTCAACCCGTCCGGACCGTCGCGCCTGCGCTGCCGGAAACGACGGCGCAACAGTCGGCCGAAGCACCCGAGACGTCTCTCCCCACTCCGTCGGAGTCACGGGCACGGGTGGCCGATGCCTCGCTTCGGTCTGTGTTCGCCGTTCAGGAAAGCTCCTGGCAGCAGCCGGTACTGGCCGAACGTCGGGCCGCGCTGTTGCGTCGCAAGGGATTGCAGACGCGCGTGATCGGCGTCGATCTGGGCGACAAGGGCGTCTGGCATCGCGTGGTCATCGGCGCCGTCGATACGCTCGAAGGGGCGCGGGCGCTTCAGGCGCAGCTCAGCGAACGCTTTCAGCTGACACGTACGCTCATCCTCAAGAGCAGCTGAGCGGCCTGAGCGCACGTCCGCCGTCATCGTCAAGAGATTGGCGCAGGCGCGGCCTGTCGTCGCCCAATCCAGGTCGAATCCGCAGCGCTTCGACTCCGTCGCCAGCGCGTCACTTCGCTGCCGCGGCCTCGCTGACCGTCTTTTTCGATACGATCGAAAGGTGGATATCGCTGCACCAGGCCACGATTTCGCTGTCCTCCCACTGGGGAATCATTTCCTTGTAAGAGGTCGGCTGCCCCAGAAGGCGCATGGCCAGGGCGAGCATCCGGTCACTTTCGCTAGTCTTGAATTTGAGCGCTATGCCGCAAAACCGCTCGTTGGCAAATTTGTAGCGTACGGTCAGCAGCGGGATGCCCTCGATAGCCAGCTCGGCTTTTCTGGCCAGGCAGTTGGTGACCAGGGGATCGACCTGGCGGCAGTCATCCAGCCCGAGCGTGTCTTCCAGATCGTCCTGCTCGGCGCCCCAGAGCAGGCCGCGAAAACCGGTCCTCAGCTCCTGAATCACGATGACAGGTTGCTCTTCAGCCTTCTTCTTCGCGCCGGCAAGCGCCGGCGAGGTCAGCAATACGGCTAGTGTCAGGCCTGCCAGTATCCATTGCATCGTCTCCTCCTTGTCAGCAGTGCGCGGGCGTGGTTTCGTTTCCCTGCTTTGCTGCAATCCCTATCGTATTGCACGCGTGTTGAAAAGTAGGAGCCGGGCAGGGCAGGGGGGCGAAGCGAGTAGCATCCTTCATGGTATGTCAGCGACATCGTTGCGTCCCGGAGCCACGTCCGTAGCGGGTGCCTTGCCGGGCGTGTCGCTGTCGGGGTCCGGAAGGCTGGCCGCAATGTCCTGGATGACCCGGCGCAGCCACTGGTGGGCAGGGTCCCGTTCCTGGCTGGCGTGCCAGTACTGATAGATGGCGAAATCCGTCTGCGGCAGGGGAACTGGCAGAATGCGCAGGGGGAGGCGCCGGGCGAAGTCACTGGCGACACGTCCTGCGAGGTTGGCGATGAAGTCCGACCCGGCCACCAGACCGGGCAAGGTCAGCTCCTGGGACACCGTGTGTGCGACGTTGCGCTTGAGCCCTTTCTGATCGAGGTAGGAGGCAATGGCGTCCGCGCCGCTGTCCGAGAGCGACAACGCGATGCAGGGCGCTGCCAGGTAGGCCTCGTAGCTGAGGGTATCGCCGATGCGCGGGTGATCGCTGCGCACGATACAGACGTCGCGGTCGGCGAAGAGGAACTCCCGGTGGATGGTGGCGCCATATTTCTGGTTACAGCCCAGGAGCAGGTCCAGAGCGCCGTCGATGAGCAGCGCTTCGCGATGTTCGTAATTGGAGGGGCGGATGACGAGGCGCACGGACGGAGCTTCGACCGCGAGACGCCGCAACAGCGGGGGGAGCAACACGCTGGCCACGTAGTCGTTCAGCCCGAGGGTGAAGGCGCGGGGGGCGGTGGCCGGATTGAAGGCGTCGCTGGCGTAGAGCGTACGCATGAGTTTATCCAGGGCAGGGGCGCAATCGGCGTACATCCGCTCGGCCATGGCGGTAGGCTCCATGCTGTTTCCCTGACGGATAAACAGCGGATCGTCCAGGGACGCCCGCAGGCGGGCCAGGGCGTGACTGACGGCCGATGCGGTGCAGTTGAGCCGGGCGCCGGCTCTCGTCAGGCTTTTTTCCTGATAGACCGCCTGAAACACGACGAGCAGATTGAGATCGATCGAGTGCAGTTGCATGTTCTTCATCCGGGCAGTGACGAGATTTCACTGGTCCGGCCAGGATTGAGTCCGTAAAGCATGTTCAGAACCGGAATGCGCATCCGCCGAGTCAAAGGAACGGCCACCCTACGGTCGGGTCCGGCGGCGAATATCGCGGGAGCGGGCTGATACGGATTGTCCGTCCCCTGTGTTCCGCGAATGATCGAGCCATGCTGCGTCCGCGAGGCAAAGTCAAGTCGGAGGCGGCGTTCAGGGAGCAAGGAACATGAACGTAGTGTACGGATCGCTCTTGTTGGTGGTGATATCGACGGCTGTCTATCATCTGGCGCAAAAAACGCTTTCGACGCAAGGCGCGCCTTTCGCGCTCCTGACCGTCGTGTACGGTGTGGCCTTGGTGGTGTGTGCAGCCGGCTGGATGCTGGCGCCGCAGGGCCCGCGACCGTCGGAGCTGTTGCACCTTTCGAATTGGCCAGTACTGGTGCTGGCCCTGGCCGTAGTCGGCATAGAACTCGGCGTGTACGGCACCTATCGGGCTGGCTGGGCCGTGAGTACGCTCCCGGTGCTGGTAAACGGCGCCGTGGTACTCTGCCTCGCCCCGGTCGCCGTACTGGCCTTCCGGGAACGTCTCGGCCTCCCCCAACTGGGAGGCGTGGCCTGCGTGCTGCTGGGAGTGTATTTGTTGAAGATGAAGTAGCGGGGCTGGGGTATACCGCGCAGCCGGGTCGGGCCGGCTGCGCGGTGTCTCGTCTCAGCGATTTTTCTTGTTTCGGTTGAAGGCCTCTTGGAGCGACGCGCCCAGGGAGCCGTTATTCTCGTTCTCGTTGGGAACGAAGCGGCGCCAGTTTTCTTCGTCGCGCGTATCGGCCGGGCCGAGCGTGATTTTTCGTTTGTCCGGGAGGATTTCTTCGATGACGACTGCGAGGGTTTCTCCTGGACGCAAGGCCTCGATTTTTTGGGCATTGGGCGATTGTTTGAGTTTGGACTTGGGGAGCAGGCCGGTGACGCCGGGCTGGAGCTGGACAAAGCAGCCGAAGTCTTCGTGCTTTTCCAGGATGCCGGAAACGGTCTGGCCGACCTTGAATTTTGTCGGGACCTCCGCCCACGGATCGCCCTCGGCGTCGCGCAGGCTCAGGCTGATTTTGCGCTTCTCCAGGTCCAGCTCCTTGATCTTGATCGTGATCTTTTCGCCGGGCGAGAGCACGTCTTCGGGTTTATGCACGCGCGTGGTGTAGCTCAGCTCGCTGATGTGGACGAGCCCCTCGATGCCGGGGGCAAGCTCGACGAAGGCCCCGAATTTGGCCAGCCTGGTGACGACGCCGTCCACGGTCTGGCCCGGGGCGAAGCGTTCGCCGGCGCTGTTCCAGGGATCTTCGGCCACCTGCTTGATGGACAGGCTGATGCGCAGGCCCTGCTTGGGATCGGGGACGATGTCGATGATCTTGACCCGCACGGTTTCTCCGACCTGAAGCACGTCCCCTGGCTGGGCTACGCGCGACCAGCCGATTTCCGAAACGTGGACCAGACCCTCCACGCCGGGAACGAGTTCGACGAAGGCGCCGAACTGCATGAGCCGGGAGACCTTGCCCTCGAGGAACTCGCCGGGCTTGACTTCCTGTCGGAAGCGTTCGGCCGCCTGTCTGGCCTCCTCCTCGAGGAGCTTGCGTCGCGACAGGACGATGTTGCGCCCTTTTTCCTCGAAGCGCGTGATGGCGAAGGAAAAGGTTCCGCCGACGTATTCCTCCGGATTGGCCACGTAGCGGGCGTCGATCTGGCTGACAGGGCAGAAGGCGCGGCGGTTCATGACCGTGACCGTGAAGCCGCCCTTGCAGGTTTCCTTGACCTTGCCTTCGACCGGGAGGCCGTGGTCGAAGGCCTCGCGGAGCATTTCCGCGCCACCGGCGCCGCTCAGAGCGCGCGAGAGACGTATCTCGCTGCTGTTGACGGAAATGACGAACAAATCCAGCACATCGCCTTCGGCAAAGGGAAACTGGCCCTCCTTGTCGAGGAATTCGGCCTTGGCCGCTACGCCGTCGATTTTGGTGCCGGTATCGAAAAATACATTTTCTCCGCTCACGGAGATGATTGTTGCGCGTATTTTGTCTCCGGCATTGACCTCGGCATGGGAGCTTTGCAGCGACGCTTCGAACATTTCGGCGAAATTTTCGCCAGACTGGTCTTTGGTCTCGGACGTGGGCATGGGCATTGTCGTTCCTTGGTCGAGGGATTGGCTGGATGCTGCCTGCTTGGAACCACTATCGGTTCCGGTCGATCCTGTCGGCGTTTCCTTTGGCCCGGGCTCGGTCGCCAGGGGTGGGCCGGCGCCGGGTCCGACGAACTCAGGCCCCCGGCAGATCGTCCAGGCAAGCTGGGTTGTCATATACAAAGCGGGGCAGGGTGATCAAGACGTCCGGGGCGTGCAAATGGAGTTTTACCGGAATATTTCGTCATCACGTGCAGGCGTCGGGACAGGGTGCGTCACCCCAAATAGCAACACTGGTTCACATGGATCGATGCGCAGCGGCAGGGAAACACGGGCGGAAGCGGTTTCCGCTTCCGCCCGAGGCTGGTTCAGGGTTTTTTGGGCGGCGCCATAAACGGCGCGGCGGGCTTTTTCTCTTCGACCGGGGCCTTGACCGGCGGCTGCACCTTGACGATGGGCGGGCCGGCGATATCGGCATGGATCGGCGCGCTTTCGGCCTTTTTCACAGTCTCGGGAGCAGACTGCTCAGGATGGCACTTGGCGCAGAATACGCCCATGTCCGCGCCCTTGTTGGTCTGCATGACCAGATAGCGGTAATTGACGTTGGACGGGTGAGGATTGTGGCAGCTCACGCAGGTGAGTTTGCCGTCCCAGAGCAGCTTTGGCGGGACTTTCGTATTGCTGGTGGGCGTAATGCCCGTCGGATGCGTCGTGTGAAAGTTGATCGGCTTGATGCCTTCGTTTTCATTGTGGCAGCCCAGGCAGAGCGCGTCGATGGACTCGGCCGGGTTGCCGGCTTTGGTACGCGCCGGATTGTTCACCTTGGTGTATGGTGCGACGCCCATGGCGTAATCGCCCTTGGCGTAGTGCATGTTGTGACAGCCCATGCACTCCTGATCGTGCCCTTCGCCGGCAAAGGCCTGGCCTCCCGTGCCGGTTAGCAGCATCACGGCGAAAACGATCACTGCAATGTGTTTCATGACCCCTCCTCCTCCTCGACATGCCCGTTTGAAGGTTATATCGCGCCTCACGTCACGCGACGGATTCAGTTGGAAGTAGTAGTAAATCCTCATCGGCTGGAAATCAACAATTCTTAATGGTTGAGTGCTCTAAAAACGCTTTTTCGGGGAATTTTTTTATTCGGAAAACCCTTGACTGCGGAGCAGCAAGCCAGAATACATGTTTGAAATAGTCGAGTAATAGTCTAGTAAAAGTTGAGCATTCTGATCCAATGCAGAAAATTGATGTCAGGGTGGGCATGCGCATACGTGGACAGGATGTGCTGTTGGCATGTTCTGTGCTCAATGGTTGGCAGGAGGAAAGGTTTTCCTCCTGGTAGCGAGCCGGCCTGGCCGGGATCAGGAACAAACCCGGCCCGGAAGATGTGATCCGGAGGCCCCGGTGCCCGGGCGGCAGCCTGGTTAGCGGCGGGGAGAGCGACGAAGAGGCGGCTGACGCTGCATTCTCCTGTCCGGGCGGCAGGTGCGTGCAGTCAGGTGCTCGCCATGGAGGACAGTCATGTTTTCAGGAATGTATATAGGCGCGACCGGGATGAAAACTCATTCCCAAGGCATGAGCGTGCTGGGCAACAACATTGCCAACGTGAACACCGTGGCCTTCAAGGGATCGGATATCATCTTCGCGAACCTGATGAGCGAGTCCGCGGCCAGCGCGCAGAACGGCGTGACCGGCTTTTCGCAGATCGGCATGGGCGTGCGCGTGGAAGATATCAAGCATGATTTTTCTCAAGGCGCCTTCGAGAACACGAACACCGGCACCGACCTCGGTATCACGGGCAAGGGCTTTTTCAGGGTCCACGACGACGACGAGGCATACTACACGCGCGCCGGCAATTTCAACTTCAACAAGGAAGGCTATCTGGTCGATCCGCACGGGTACCGCGTTCAGGGAACGGAAATCACCAAGACCGGACGCGGAAGCTCCAAAGCCATCCGGCTCGAGCCGAACAGCGAGGGCAAGGTGGCTATGGCGGGGTCGACCACGACCAGCATTACGCAAAACTACAACCTGGGCAGCGGCGATAAAACCACAAATGCCGAGAACCCTTTTTTTGCGCTCTCGCAGGCCTGGAACGGCCAGAACACGAGCGAACCGCTCACTTCGTCGCAATATGATCTGGCCAATACGATCAAGGTCTATGACAGCAACGGCACCGAGCACAGCCTTACGGTCTACCTGGATGAAGTGGCCGTAAGCAACGGCGGCGACAAGCGGTATTGGGAGTATGTCGTGGCCATGAATCCCGCCGAGGACGGTCGGGCCGGTTTTGCCGGAACGGAAGGGGCCGGGCTGTTGATGACCGGAACGATGACCTTCGACAGCTACGGCGCGCTTGAGGCCATGTCGGCTTTTACCTCGCAGGGCGGCAGCGCCAGCGGACCGAAGGATTTGGGCAGCTGCGTGCCGAGTGCGTTTTCCGCGGACGGGGATCCGCAGTTCAGCGCAACATTTTCCAATGGCGCGACCATGACATCCAGCCTGAACATGGGCTTGAAAAGCGCCAATGGCGGCTGGACCGGCGGCGCGTCTTCGGCGGCGGAAGTCGGGATGAATCCTGCCTCGCTGCCGGGGTATGCGGCCGAGCGCAGCGCCCGCTCCACGACCAACTACTCCGGCACGTCAGCCGTCATGAATTCTACGCAGAATGGCTATGCCAGCGGCGTGATGAGCGGATTTGCCTTCAATAACGACGGGGTGCTCATCGGCAGGTTCACTAACGGACAGACCAAAGAGCTGTATCAGGTCGACCTGTATACCTTTACGAACGATTACGGGCTGCGCTCCGAAGGAAAAAACTGTTTCAGCGCGACAACGGCCTCGGGCGATCCGATCAAGGGGATACCGAACGTGAAGGCGGCCGGCGGCATTTCCCAGTATTCGCTGGAACTCTCGAATGTGGACCTGGCGGAAGAGTTTGTTCACATGATCGGCACGCAGCGCGGATTCGAGGCCAACAGCAAGGTCATCACCACGTCGGACGCGATTATCCAGAACGCGATCAACATGAAGCGGTAATCTGCGGGCAAGGGGAAAAAATTGCCGGTCACGGGGAATTATTTCCCCGTGGACCCTTGCCGAAGCGTCACGAGTCGGAAAGGTTGCGGCAAGGTTCGGTAGCTATACCTCTTCTTGCCAATCCGATCCCTTCCTTCCCCCATGACAGGCCCCTGTGTACGCGCGCAGGGGCCTTTGCTTTGCCTTCCTCCCCCCCCTTGTGCATCGCGGGCAGCAGAGCGGCAGCCCCGCGCGTCGGCCCGGCCTTTGGCGTCGGATCAGCCGCCGAGGTAGGCCTTCTTGACGATCGGGTCGTCGAGCAGGGTTGCCGATGGGCCATGGGTAACGATCTGGCCGGTATCGAGTACGTAGCCGCGGTGTGCGAACTTCAGGGCGATGCGTGCGTTCTGTTCCACAACGAGGATGGTGAGTCCCTGTTCGTTCAATTTTTTCAGCGTGCGGAAGAGTTCGAACATGAGCAGCGGGGCCAGGCCCATGGAGGGTTCGTCGAGGAGCAGGATATCGCAGGCGGTCATCAGGGCGCGACCGATGGCCAGCATCTGCTGCTCGCCGCCGGACAGGGATTCGCTGCGCTGATTCTTTCGTTCCGCCAGTCTGGGGAAAAGGGTGAAGACGCGCTCGTAGTCTTGGGGCAGCGTGGGGTCGTGCCGGCGTGCCCAGGTGGCGAGCTGGAGATTCTCCAGCACGGTGAGGTTGCCGAAGATGCGCCGGCCCTCGGGGACAAGCGCGAGTTTGTAATCCCGGACAACGAGATGTGGCGCAACGCCGAGGATGGATTTGCCGTTGAGTGTGATGTCTCCCTCGACTACGCGCGGGGCTTCTGGCGGGGGGAGGCGGCTGATGGCATAGAGCGAGGTGGTTTTCCCCGCGCCGTTGGCACCGATGAGGGCAACGATCTCGCCCTTGTTCACGCCGAAGCTGACGCCGTGCAGCGCCTCGATGGCACCATAGCGTACGCGAAGATTTTCGACCGAGAGCAGCATTTAGAGGTCTCCGTCGCCGAGGTATGCGGTAATGACCTCGGGGTTGTTCTGGATTTCTTCCGGGGTTCCCTCGGCGAGCAGGGCGCCGAAGTTGATGACCTGGATGTGCTGGCAAAGGCTCATGACCACCTGCATCTGGTGTTCGATCATCCAGATGGTGATGCGATAGTGGCTGTGAATCCAGCGGATCAGGGAAATGAGCCCGTCCAGGTCTGCGGAATTCAGGCCGGCGGCGGGCTCGTCAAGGAGCAGCAGGGCCGGCTTGACCGAAAGCGCCCGTGCGATCTCGACGCGTCGTCGCAGGCCGTAGGGCAGGTTGCGGGGCAGTTCGTCGGCGTAGCGTTTCAGGTCCAGGGCCTCGAGTATCTCAAAGGCCCAGGCATCGAGTTCGCGGGTGCGTCGCTGGTAACGCCCGGTGCGGAAGATGCAGTCGAAAAGACTGTAGCCGAGCTGATAATGTTGCGAGACGCGGATGTTGTCGAGCACGGTCATGTCATGCCAGAGGCGGATGTTCTGGAATGTGCGCGCGATGCCCAGGGCGGTGACTGCGTGGGGCTTGAGCCTGGCGGTATTGCGGCCCTTGAAGACGATGGCGCCGGACGTGGGCTGATAGAAGCCGCTGACCAGGTTGAAAATGGTCGTCTTGCCGGCGCCGTTGGGGCCGATGAGGCCGTGCAGTCCGCCTTCCTCCAGCGCGATGCTGAAGTTGGACACAGCGCAGAGGCCGCCGAAGTGCAGGGTCAGGGAGTCTGTCTGAAGCAGGGCCATGATGGTATCCGGCTATTTGAAGGAGTAGAATTTTTTGAGCCTGGGGAAAATATCCGAAAGCTCGCGATTGCCCATGAGCCCCTCGGGCCGTTTATGCATGAGCAGGAAGAGCATCAAGGGGATGAGCACCCATTTCCAGACCTGCGTTACCTGATAACTCTGGGGCAGCAGGTGCAGCCAGTGCAGCGTATCGGTGATCATGGGGAAAACGAAGCGCAGGCTTTCCATGAGCAGGGTGAAGAGCACGGCGGCGATGACGACTCCGGAGATGGAGCCCATCCCGCCCAGATAGACCATGACCATGATCTCGGTTGACTTCATGATGGTGAACGAGCCGGGATTGACATAGCCCAGCACGTGGGCGAAGAGCCCGCCGGCGACGCCGGCCAGGCCGGACGAGAGCATGAAGGCCACGGTCTTCATCTTGTTCGTGTTGACGCTCATGATTTCGGCGGCGATTTCGTCCTGGCTGATGGCATTGACGCCCTGGCCGTATGTCGAGGTGATGAAGCGTCGCAGGGTCCAGATGGTCAGGGTCGCGAACACGAAAACCCAGATCAGGATCCAGGGCAGATTGATGGTCTTGTCCATGGCCTTGGTCACCTGGGACATGCCCATGAATCCGCGCGCGCCGCCGATGACGTCGAGATTCTCGATCGTCGACTTGACGATGTACAGTGCGGCGATGGTGATGATGGCCAGGTAATCGCCGCGGGTCTTGAACGAGGGAAATGCCACAATGAGGCCGGTCACGGCCGCGGCGGCTCCTCCGACCAGCAGCGCGAGCGGGAAGACCGCCAGCGACCAGGCCGGACCCAGAACCGGCGCTCCAAGCACCGGGTGCTGGCCGATCAGCGCCACGGTGACCAGGGAGCTGACATAGGCGCCCACGGCCATGAATCCGGCGTGACCGCAGGAGAATTCGCCCATGTTGCCGTTGATCAGATTCAGACTGGTGGCCAGGATGACGTTGATGCCGACGAACATGATGACCGACTGCCAGTACAGGGTGATGACGTTGGCATGGGCCAGGCCGACCAGCAGGCCGTAACCGCAGAGGAGCAGGAGGGGAACGGTAAAACGTTGCATCGTTCAATTCTCTCGGGCCACGCTGCGCGCGGCGTTCATATTTTCTGGTGCCGGGCCACGCCGAAAAGTCCGGTCGGCTTGATGGACAGAATGAGCAGCAGGACGCTGAATGCGATAAGATCGCGCAGGGTCGACGGGAAAAAGGCAACGACCATGATCTCCACGAAGCCGAGCAGAAAGCCCCCGGCAAAGGCGCCGCGTATGGAGCCGATGCCCCCGACGACGGCCGCGATAAAGGCCTTCCAGCCGATCAGCGCGCCCATGAACGGATCGAGCACGGGATAGCTCATCGCGTAGAGCAGCCCGGCCAGTCCGGCAAAGCCTGAACCCAGGGCAAAGGTGAAGACGATGACCGTGTCCGGCGGCACGCCCATGAGTGGCAGGGCGAAGCGGTCGTAGGAGATGGCTCGCATGGCCATGCCGATGTGCGTGCGCGAAACCACCTTGTCCAGAAAAAGAAAAGCGCCCACGGCGGTGGCGATGACGGCGATCATGAGATTGGTGAAGGTCACGCCGCCGATATTGTAGCTGACACTCTCCACCAGGGAAGGAAAACTGCGGCGGCTGGCGCCGAGCAGGGCCAGATTGCCATTCTCGAGGATCAGTCCGCACATCAGGGCGGTAATGACCACGTAGAGCCGGTGCGCGCCCTTGCGACGCAAGGGCCGGTAGGCCACGCGCTCGAGCGTGACGCCGACCAGGGCGGTGAGAATCATGGTCAGAACGAGGGTCAGGACCGGGACCAGGGCTCCCGAGAGCCCCAGCGAGGCCAGCAGAAATGTGGCGATGAAAAAGGCGATATAGGCGCCGACCATGAAGACGTCGCCATGGGCGAAATTGATGAGCAGCAGCACGCCGTATACCAGGCAATAGCCCAGGGCGATGAGTGAGTAAAAGCTGCCCAGCTGGAGCGCATTGATGATGTTTTGGATGATGCTTGCGAACACAAAGGTTCTCCTGACGCGGGTTGCGGGGAGCGCAGTCCGCTTGTCCTGTCCGGCCAGCCGGAGGCTTGGGGCGGTCGGGGCGCGTATCCGGCCCCGACCGCGACGTATTCAGCGTCTCGCGTTGGCGAGGCGTTTGTTTATGGGCAGGCCGACTTGAAAAAGGCGAACTTGCCTTGCTCGTCGATCTTGACGATGACCACGCACTTGATGGGATCGCCCTCGGGCGTGAAGGTCATGTCGCCGGTGATGCCCTTGAAGTCCTTGACCTTGGCCAGGGCGTTCTTGATGGCCTCGCGGTCCTTCTTCACGTCACCGCTCGGTCCGCCGGCGTCCTTGATGGCCTGGAGCATGAGATTGATGGAATCCCAGGTCAGGGCCGCGACATCGTCCGGGGTCTTGTTGTAGAGTTTGGCGTACTTGTCGATGAATTCTTTCGTCGCGCCCGTGGCGCCGGCTGCGGCGTAATGGGTGCTGAAAGAGTATCCCTTGCAGTCGTCGCCGCACAGGCTCATCAGGTCGCCGCCGCCCCAGGAGTCGCTGCCCATGATGGGCTTGTTCCAGCCTTGGGCCTTGGCCTGCTGCACGATGAGCGGCACTTCGTTGTAGTACTGGGGCACGAAGAGCACGTCCGCGCCGGATTTTACGATGTTGGTCAGCTGGGCGCTGAAATTGACGTCCTTGGTGGTGAAGGTCTCGAACGCCACGACCGAGCCCGGTCCGTTGATTTTCTCGAAGCTGGCCTTGAAGGCCTCGGCCAGACCCTTGGGATAGTCGCTGGCGATGTCGTAAAGGATGGCAGCCTTCTTGGCCTTGAATTCTTCGGAGACGAATTTGGCGGCCACGGTGCCCTGGAACGGATCGAGGAAGCAGCCGCGGAATACGTACGGCCGGTCCTTCGTGGTGTCGGGGTTGGTGGACCAGGGCGAGATCATCGGCGTTTCCAGATCGTTGCACGTGCCGCCGGCAGGAATGGCCTGCTTGCTGGACTGCGGGCCGATGATGCCCAGCACCTCGTCTTCGGTGATAAGCTTGCGCGCGGCGGTGACAGCGGACTCGGCCTTGGATTCGTTGTCCTCGTAGACGAACTCGAGCTTATAGCTCTTGTCGCCGATTTTGATTCCGCCCGCCGCGTTGACTTCGTTTTTGAGCATCTCGGCAGAATTCTTGGACGATTCGCCCACGTCCGGAATGTCGCCGGTCATCGGAATCGCAAAGCCGAGTTTGATCGAGTCTGCAGCCCAGGCAGGACAGACCATCAGAAACGTCAAGACGACAGCTAGAAGGGACTTCCGCATAGCAGCCTCCTCAGATGGGTTGGAGATGATGGAAGTGAAAAGTTTTGCATCACTACCCCAAGTCGTCGGAAAAGTGAAGTCGGCATTCCTGGCTAATCGGGTATCCTTTGAAATAATAAGCTGCGGCCACCGGGGCGATGCTCTTGCGACGAGGTTTGCTCGGCCTGCTCTTTGTGCGCAGCGAGCAGATGCGAACGGCGTCTTTGAAGCCCGCCAGACAGCAGTGTGCGGTGTGCTCGGTCGGTCGTGGTGGGTCGTATCATATCGTTATGATAATCACGCTACATGGATCAGCCCCCCCCCCCGGCTGGGCGATTGTCAGCGAAAATGCACCGAGTGTCAGGCGCAAGCCGGCTTTCATTTTATAGAGTTGTTGCGTATGCTGGGCTTCGCCAGGAGGTCGACCCGGAGTCGCGGGGGTGATAGCGTCCTGGTTCACGAGCGATTCAGGCGGAGAGTACAAGCGCCGGGGGCCGGGAACGCGTCCTGACCTGTCGGGACGTCCTGAGCGGAGGGCTGAGTATGGTCATGCGTCATTGCATCTGGTTCTTTTTGGGGATTCTGTTGATCGGCGCGGATGCCAGGGCGGGGCGGATCGAGGAGATCAAGGCCCGCGGCGAGCTTATCGTCGGCGTACGCGACAATGTGACCCCCTTTGGCTTCGTCAATGAAAAGACCAATCAGCTGGAAGGGTTCGACGTGGACGTAGGCCGGTACATTGCCGGTCGGCTGGGCGTGAAATACGTCATCAAGCCGTTGGCCGTGTCGGACAGGGTTCCGGCCGTTGTGCAGGGGATTGTGGATATGGCGGTGGCGGCCTTTGAGCAGGATCACAAGGCTGAGGAGAACATCGATTTTTCGGTGCCGTATTTTTGGGATAGTATCCGGCTGCTGGTTTCGGTGGACAACAAGATTGCCTCGCTGGAAGAACTCGCCGCGAAAAAAGTGGCCACGGTCAAGGGGACTGGTATCGAGCGTGTGGTCCGGGAAATGCAGCCCGCGTGCGTTCCGGTTGCTTTTGATGTCTATCCGGCGGCGTTTATGGCCTTGAAGCGGGGGGAGGTGGTGGCGTTGGCCGGCGAATCCCTCAACCTGCTCGGCGTCAAGCGGGTCGATGTCGAGCCTGACAACTGGGTGCTGCTTGCCGACAGCATCGCGCGCGTAAGCTATGCCATTGGCTTGCCGGAAAACGATTCGAACTTTCGGGATCAGGTCAACAAGGCGTTGATGGACATGTGGACGAGCGGGGAATTCGAAAAGGTGTACAGCAGGTGGTTTGGCTCTGACGCCGATTTTCCCGTACCGTTGGATTGGGAAATGCAGCTTTGGCAGTAAGCGCCGGGAGACCGGGAAACGACAGCAGCAGGGGGAAGTGCGTAGTGAATGGTGATGCTCAGGTCAATGATTGCATTTATCGCCTTGATATCGTCGCGCCGGCGGCGGAAGTGCCCGGTGTTACCGGATTCCTGGCTCGCAGCGTAGCCTATGGCTGGGAGGAATCCGGCGAAGAAACGGGCGATATGGTTTTTCGGGTGCATATTGAAGATCCCGGTCATTGTGAACGCTTCGTGAGTGAACTCGCTGCGTTGCATCCCCGCACGACGGTTACCCGTGCGGCCGTCCCGAACCGGAACTGGGCCTTGGCCTGGAGGGAATTTTTTACGGCTGTGCCGTGCGGCGAGGACTTTGTCGTTCTGGCACCGTGGATGGTCGCCGAGCAGCCGTACAGAGAGCGTATTCCGATCGTCATCGATCCGAAAACGGCCTTTGGCACGGGGCATCATGCGACCACGGCCATGTGTCTCGAGGTCATTTCCGTCTTGCATCGGGCGGGGCGCGTGCAGGCGGGAAAACGTTTTCTGGACCTGGGCACGGGATCCGGGATACTGGGTATCGGCTTGGCCAGGATCGGTTTGCATGGAACCGGACTGGATACGGATCCGCTGGCTATTGAGAACGCTGTGGATAATGTGGAGCGTAATGGCGTGGCCTCGGTCGTGGACGTTCGCACTGGCAGCCTGGAACTGGTGTCCGGGGAGCGTTTCGATGTGGTCGTGGCCAACATTCTGGCCGAGCCGCTTGTGGAGCTTGCACCGGATCTGGTTGCAGCGCTGGCGCCGGGGGGCTGTCTGGTGCTTTCGGGCGTGTTGACCATCCAGGCCGAGACCGTAGCCGCGGCCTATGTCAGCCAGGGGTTGCCCTCGCCACAGGTGCTTGTGCGCGACGAATGGGCTGCGTTGTATTGGGCATGAAAGTCCGGATACGTGTGTCCGGCACCGGGAATACCACGGCAACCCTTTTCTTCCGCCTCGCTTTTGCGTACATGCAGCGTTGTTAACGTTCGCAGGGCCACGAGCGGGCGGAATAGCCTGCCATCGCAATGCTGTATGGGCGGATCGCATCGGGCCAGCAACGCGACCCGACCAGGGGGAGACCCCGGTAAGGGTTGCCAAGCCGCGAGGAACAGTATGAATATCAAGTGGAAAGATGAAAGTGGATGTCTGGTTGTCTCCGTTCTGGCAGAGAAGCTGGACTTTACGAATTGTCCGGAGATCAAGACGGAGATACTGAACCTGATCGCAGGCCAGAGTGCGCGCTGCGTGATTCTTGATCTGTCCGGGGTTTCTTTCATGGACAGTATGGCCATCGGGGCGATGGTGGCCATAAACAAATCGATTGCCGGTCAGTTCGGGAAAATGGCGCTTTGCTGTCTGCATCCGTATGTGCAAAAGATTTTGTCCGTAGTGACCGTCAATACCATTTTTACGGTCTTCGAAACGAAGGAAGCCGCGCTCAAGGCCCTCAAAGAGGCTGTTTCCGGATAGTAGCCCCGTTCGAACGCATGGCGGGGCCGAGGATGTCATGACGAGCCGGCGCAGTCTGTTGCTCAACATGTACGAGGCCATGCTCGACCGGCTTGGTCCGAGTCACTGGTGGCCGGGGGAGAGTCCCTTCGAGGTCATGGTGGGCGCCATCCTGACCCAGAATGCCAGCTGGGAAAACGTCGCCCGCGCTATCGCGGCCCTGAAGGCCGAAAATCTGCTCGCTCCGGAGCGGTTGTATCTGCTGTCGCACAGCGAACTGGCCGAGCGAATCCGTCCGGCAGGGTATTTTCGTCTCAAGGCGCAGCGATTGAAAAATTTTCTCTTGTTTCTTAAACAGGAGTATCGTTTCAACCTCGAAAGTCTTCAGAGCGAGGACCTGGCGCCGCTTCGTATCCGGTTGCTCGGCGTCAACGGGATCGGCCCGGAGACGGCAGACAGCATTTTGCTCTACGCGCTGAACAAGCCGAGTTTCGTGGTGGACGCGTACACGCGCCGCATCGCCAGTCGCCACGGTCTTGTGACCGAGGAAGTCGACTACGCCTCGTTGCAGCGTTATTACACGGAGGCATTGCCTTCGGACGTCGTCATCTACAACGAGTATCATGCCTTGCTTGTCCGGACGGCAAAACAGTGGTGTCGAAAAAAGAATCCTCTTTGCGAAGCGTGCCCTTTGGGGAGCTTCCCTCGCTGATGCGCGCCGGGCGCCTTGCTCTGCGTGAGGAAGGGGCAGGGGGGGCTTTGCAGCTGGAAGCGCGCCGTCATGCCCGGATCGTGCCCTTGTGCCGGCTCATGGCCTGCGCCCTTCTTCTGGCAATTCCCGCCGTGCTGTTCTGGTCTCTTGCCACGCAGCGCGTCGCCGTGGCTGCAACCGGACGCGATAGCAACGCCAAGGTTCAGGCCCAGCAGGAATTGATCGGGAAATTGACGCGCGAAGAGCGCGCCATTCATGCCAGGCTGGCGAAGACCGAAGACGAGCTGACCGACCTGCAGGACAAGGTCGAACGGGCGGAAAAGGATTACCACGCGTTGCAGGCCGAGGAAGGCAAGCTGCGGCAGCGTCTGGAGAGCCTGGAGCGCGAGAAGGACAAAACCAGCAAGGATTTGAGCGTGCTGCTGCGGGGGCTCTGGCCGGTGCAAATCCGGTGCATGATCTTCCGCGGTCGTCGTCTGCCGGCCTGGGAACAGGCTGACCGTGAATTTTCCTGGCTTTCGGCCATATACACCGTCGTCGGCGAAAAGCAGAGCAAGCTGCTGGAACAGGAAAAGGAGGTCGAGCAGACGCTCTCGCGCAAGCGGGAAATCACAGCCGAGGCCAGACAGCGTCTCATCGCCGTCAATGCGGACAAGGACCAGTTGCTTGCCGGGCGTCTGGGGTTCCAGCGTTCGCTTTCTGAGGTGCGGCAACGCCTCGTCGACGAGGAGGCCGAACTCAGAGAAATCATGGCGACGATTGTCCAGGTCAATTATCAGCTGGAATGGATCGGCGAGGACAGCGGGGACAAGAAGGAAACTTTCAAGCAGGCGAAAGGGGAGTTGCCCTGGCCCGCGCGTGGCAGTCTGGTTCAACGTTTCCGCCCCTCGGGCGCCCAGCCGTCGCGTGGCGTGGGACTGGCCCTGCCCGCGGGCACCAAGATACGGGCGGTTTCCCGGGGCAAGGTCCTGCATGATGATATCTTGCGAGGATTCGGCCGCGTGGTCATCCTGGTCCATAACGACGGGTATTACTCCTTGTATGCCTTTCTCGGTTCCAGCCAGGTTCGAACCGGGAAGGAGGTGCAGCAGGGCGAGGTCATCGGCGAGGCCGGGTTTTATCCTGCGGCCAATGGCCCGGGTTTGTATTTTGAATTGCGTTTTCACCAAAAACCGATTAACCCTGAGTTGTGGCTCGCCGCGAAAAAATAAATTGCCCGGGTGAGCGCATCCGCTGGAGTTGTCCTGGAGTCCTTCTTTTCGCCAGAACGGCGTCGGCGACAATGCCAACAATGAATCCACGGCCGGATGCAAGGCCGTCGATGAGGCATGGGGAGCTGTTCGTGCTGAAAAGGTCGGAGAGTGAGCGGGCGTAGAGATTGGATAGTTGAGAGCATTCGTTGTTCAGACGGATGAAATTTCCCAGAGCAGTATTCGGAGGAACGTATGCGTTGGGGTTTATGGTTGTGTGCTGTTGTGTTGGTGATGCTGCTGTTCGGACCGATCGGACCGAGCCTGGCCATCAAGGACAAGGAAGGTGATCGGTTCGAGCCGTTGAAGCGGTTCAGTCAGGTCATGGATATGGTCGAGCGTTATTACGTCCGCGACGTCGGCCGGGACGAACTCGTCAATGGCGCGGTCAAAGGAATGCTTCAGGAGCTCGATCCGCATTCATCGTTCATGAATAAAGAAG
The DNA here is from genome assembly GCA_964523295.1 of uncultured Desulfovibrionaceae bacterium. Taxonomy (GTDB): domain Bacteria; phylum Desulfobacterota; class Desulfovibrionia; order Desulfovibrionales; family Desulfovibrionaceae; genus CAZGAH01. The sequence continues at coordinate 61,796 of CAZGAH010000001.1, forward strand.
AATTCGAGGAGATGCAGGTCAGCACCTCGGGCGAATTCTCCGGTATCGGCATAGAAATCAGCACTCGCAACAGCCGTCTGGTCGTGGTTTCCCCCATCGAGGATACCCCGGCGTACCAGGCGGGCCTGAAGAGCGGGGATATCATCCTCGAGATCGACGGCGAAACCACCGAAGGCCTGTCCCTGCTCGACGCGGTCAACAAGATACGCGGGCCAAAAGGCTCGAAAGTAAACCTGACCATCCTGCACAAGGACACGAAAACTCCGGATCGCATTGCCATTGTCCGGGATACCATCCCGATCGTCAGCGTGAAGAGCGACATAGTCGAAGACGGCTACGGCTACGTTCGCATCACCAAGTTCAACGAGCATACGACCGAAGAACTCCAGGTCGCCCTGAAAAAGCTGGAAAAGAAAGGCCCGCTCAAAGGGCTGATCCTCGATTTGCGCAACAACCCCGGCGGGCTGCTCGATCAGGCTGTCAGCGTGTCCGACTTTTTTCTCAATGACGGGCTCATCGTACGCATTCAGGGAAAGAACGCCAACGCCAAAAAGGATTACAACGCCAAGGGCCAGTCCGTCGATATCGGCACCCCCATGGTGGTGCTGATCAACGCCGGCTCCGCGTCCGCCTCGGAAATCGTCGCCGGCGCGCTGCAGGACCACAAACGGGCCATGCTCCTCGGCGAGCCCACCTTCGGCAAGGGCTCGGTGCAGACCATCATCCCGCTTTCCGATGGCGGAGGCATGAAGCTGACCACAGCGTTATACTATACGCCGAGCGGTCGCTCCATCCAGGCCGAGGGCATCCAGCCCGATCTCCTCATCCCCCTGGCCATGGTGTCCGAGGTGGAGGACATGGCCTTGCGTGAGCGCGATCTGAGCAATCATCTGGAAAAGACGGGCAAGAAGAAAGACAAAAGCAGCAAAAAGCAGAACAAGAACGAACCGGAAACAGAGAGCGAAAAAATCAAGAAAATGCTCGAGGTGGACAACCAGCTGCGCATTGCCTTGCAGTTGGTGAAAAAGCAGCCCGTTGCCTCGTTCGCCAAAGGAAACTGATCCGGTACGCTGACCTGCGTCCAATTCGGCCAACGATTCACGCGCAGGAAGGCAGGCAAGGAAGCGATTTCAGGGCGCGGTTCGGGAACAGCCGGACCGCGCCCTGTTTTTCTGCGCCCGGGAATCACTGCTGAAAAAATGACGACCTGAACTGACATGGTACGGCATCTTGCATCCCGCCGCTCGTGGCGCCTGTTCGCCGGTATCGGCCTCGTCCGGCGTACGCTTCTTCGATCCACGCCAGGGGCTACGGCTCTGCTGCTGACCCTGCTGCTGGCGGACGGCTTCGCGTACGCAGCGCTCCCGATACCGCCGGATGGCGCCGTTTTCGGGCTGGACCCTGCGGTTACCGCTTCTCCCGCCATACCCAGCGAAGCGCCGGAAAGTGACTTTGAAGACGAGGTCAGGCGTATCGACGCGGCCCTGGCTCTCGCGCTGGGTGCTGCTGCAGAGCCTCCCTGTCGCACGCGGCTGCTCGACGTGGGCCGGGGCGCCGCGCGACCGCAGGCAGATAGCCTTGAATCTTTGCAGACCATCGAAGTGGAATGTCCGGACGGGCCGGAGCGTCTCCTGGCCGTGTTCGGTGAACGGCTTCGGGAGCGTGGATCCAGCGCATCAGTAACCGCCGTGGCGCCGGACACCTGGGAAGTGCGCGTGCAACATCGCCTGACGCACCGGTTGCGCTTTCTTCCGCCAGGACAGGCGCATCCGCACGGGCAGCCAGCCGGCCAGGCACGACTGGTGCTGGTCATCGATGATCTGGGGGACAATCTAGCCGTTGCCCGGGAACTGACCCGATTCGCTTTTCCCGTCACCTTTGCGGTGCTGCCCCGGGCTCCGTATGCGAAGGATACCCTGCGTCTGGCCATGGCTGCGGGCAGGGAGGTCATCCTGCACCAGCCCATGGCTCCGATTCGCTATCCGGAAAATGATCCAGGGCCGGGGGCCCTGTTTCCGGGTATGGCCGACGATACCGTCACGCGCCTGGTCGAGGAAAATCTGGATATGCTCCCCGGCATTGTGGGCATGAACAACCACATGGGATCGCGGTATACGCAGGACGTCCGGGGCATGAGTGCCGCGCTCGATGTGCTGCGCCGGCGTAACCTGTTCTTTCTCGACAGCGTCACCCATCCCGGCACCAAGGGCGGCCAGGTCGCCAGGACGCTGGGGTTGGCGCATCTGGAGCGCGATGTCTTTCTCGACGTCGAGCATGACGCGCGGTATGTCGTTTTCCAACTGCAAAAGGCCGAGAGCATTGCCTTGCGCAAAGGCCAGGCCGTGGCCATCGGGCATCCTTTTCCCACGACCATGCAGGGCTTGCGGCTCTGGAGTCGCAGCCGGAACGCCGCTGTCGCCATTGTCCCGCTCCGCGAACTGCTGAACGTCCAGGCTCCGCCGGTCAGGGTCGAGTCCCCGCCCGATCCGTCACCGCCGGCGTTACCGACCCCGTCGTCCCCGGCTTGGGTCGTGAAGCCCGAGCCCGGCGTCTCGATTCCCCCCGTTGTCGCGCCCGCGGTCGAGACTCCGGCGCTACGCGACGAACAGGGCCGACAGTCAATCGCGCCGCACGATCATCCGCGTGCGGCCCCGGCGATAAAAAGCAGTTTGCCGTCTCCCGCAGCCCCGGCAAAGCCCCGGTCATCCGCACCGGCTGCCCCGCCGCACCCGCCGAAAGCGCCCCAAGGCTCAGCTCCGCCGGACGGCAGCGTACTCGATCATCTGTTCAAAAGCCTTGCACCCCAGGGACCGGATACGCAGTCCCCGGACAATACCCCGATGCCAGCCGTTCCCGGGCACGGCAGCACAGGTGGCCGGAAAACAGCTCCTGCCGCCCCGCGTCCCGCTTCCGGTTCAGCGGCTTCCCCTCGGGCAGGAGAGAAGACCGTGACGCCGGAGTGGGGGCTGACCGTGACGCCGTAAATACGGAGGCCCATAGTTGCTCCGGGGTAATCGCCTTGATCATTTGGACAATCAACTGTACAAGGCGCAGCTGGCGGCTATGGCCGTACACTTTTCTGCAAGGAGACGCCTCATGATGGAACGTACGCTGTCAATCATCAAACCCAACGCCGTGGAGAGCAATTCGAGCGGCGCAATCGTGAAAATGATTCAGGAATCCGGCCTGAAGATCGTGGCCATGAAAATGCTTCGCCTGAGCAAGGCGCAAGCCGAACAGTTTTATGCCGTGCATAATGACAAGCCGTTTTTCAAGAGCCTGACCGAATTCATGGCGTCCGGGCCGGTCATCGTATCCATTCTCGAAGGCGACAATGCTATCGTACGCTATCGCGAACTGATGGGTGCAACCGACCCGGCCAAAGCTGCCGAAGGCACGATACGCGTCCGCTACGGACAGGATGTCGAGAAAAACTCCGTGCATGGTTCCGATTCGGCGCAGAATGCCGCCGTGGAAACGGCATTTTTCTTCAATCAACTGGAGATAGTCGGTTGAGCGCTGTCACGATCGGCTGCATAGGCTGCGGCAACATGGGCGCGGCGATCATGCAGGGCGCCAGCGCCCTTGGGGATGTCGATCTTGTTGCCTTCGATATCGACAAGGCCAAGGTCGAGGCCCTGGCACAGAATCCCCGGATCAAGCCCGTGACCTCGACTCGCGAACTGGCGCAAGTCGCGGACTACATCCTGCTCGCTGTCAAACCGCAACACTGCGACGCCCTGCTCCAGGCCCTCGCTCCGCATCTCCGGCCATCGCATACGCTGATCTCCATTGCCGCCGGAATCCGTATTGCGCGGTTGAAGACCTTTTCCGATCATGCCTGTCCGGTCGTGCGCGTCATGCCTAACACGCCGGCCCTGGTGCAGCACGGGGTCTATGCCTTGTGTTTCGAGGATCCGGAGCTCGGCGCGGAGCGCATGGTCTTTCTGCGCAACCTGTTCGCCTCGCTCGGGCAGACGCACGAACTCGCCGAAAAGGATTTTGACGCCTACACCGCGGTCATCGGCAGCGGCCCGGCCTATGTCTTCTATGTCATGGAGGCGCTCATCGAGGCGGCCGTCGCGTTGGGGTTGCCGCGACCCTCGGCAACGGAAATGGTCAAGGGACTTTTTTCCGGCTCCGCCCGTCTGGCCCAGGAAACACCGCTGCATCTGAGCCTGCTCCGCGAGATGGTTACGTCGCCCGCAGGCACAACCATCGCAGCGACCACGCTGCTCGACGAACGCGCTGTTCGCGGCGCAATTATCTCCGCAGTCAGGGCCGCCTGCGTCCGCAGCCGTGAATTGGGTTGAGCATTATCCCGGACAAAGGGTTTCACGTCGTCACAGTTGAGGAAAAACGGCGCGTACGCACGGTATGACGCTGAAAACAGAAACAGCGCAATGCTTATCGCTTGCGCTGTTTCTGTTTCACGGGCGGTTTATGTTGAGCAAGCCCTGTATTTACGTGCTGACAGCCCTTGTCGTGCTTCGTTTCTACGTCAATCCATCGCCTTCGTCCGTGCCGGAGGGCTGGGGGGGGGGATGCCCTCCGGCGCAGACGATGACTTTTCCTGGTTTTCCCAATCCGGTCCGTTTTCCATAGAGCAGCGGGGGGGACTTGGCGTTGTGCCAAGGTTCTGCTCAGTGCTTTTCCGGATCATCGTGGGGGGGGCCACAACGGAAAACCTGAGTCCATAATAGCAATCATCATGCCAGACGGGGTGTTTGTTTTTACTTTTTTTAACCTGTTTATTTAATTAGTATATTCAGTTTGTGGCGTTGCCTTGGTTATCGGCTGGAGCCGGATTGGGCGATATCGGGCGAAACTGCGCGCGTGAATACGAGCAGTGCGCGATATCGCCCGTTTTATTGCCCATCGACAGTGCGTTTGGATATCTTCCGCGACCATGTCAGGAAACATTTGTTCAGCTCAGCTCAGATCGGCATCGAGCATACGCAGCGCGCAGAACTTGCCGCACATGGCGCACTCGCGTTCCTGGGCATGGGCCTGGCGGCGTTGGCGGACCATGTCCGGATCGAGGGCCAGCCCGGCCATAGCCTCCCAGTCCAGGCTCTTTCGCGCAAGCGAGAGCTGCAGGTCCCGATCCAGGGCCGGTGGCCGTCGCAAGGCGACCTCGGCGCTTTGTGCTGCGATGCGGGATGCCATGATGCCCATGCGAATATCATCGGCCGTGGGCAGGGTGAGGTGTTCGGCCGGCGTCACGTAGCAGAGAAAATCCGCTCCGTACAGGCCAGCCAGGGCGCCGCCTATCGCCGCGCCGATATGGTCATATCCCGGGGCGGAGTCTGTGGTCAGCGGCCCGAGCACGTACAGGGGCGCGCGCGTCAGGCATTTGATGCCCTGAATCTGGCTCTGCACGAGGTGCAGGGGGACGTGTCCGGGGCCTTCGATCATGGCCTGAACGCCCTTGGCCCGAGCCCTGGCCGCCAGTTCGGCCAGCACGACGACTTCTTCCCACTGCGCCGGATCCCCGGCGTCCGCCCCGGCGCCCGGGCGCAGACCGTCGCCCAGGCTCAAGACGACATTGTGCGCCAGGGCAATGTCCAGCAATTCGTCATAGCGTTCGAGCAGGGGGTTTTCCTTGTGGTTTTTGGCCATCCAGCGGGCCAGCAGCGAACCGCCGCGCGAAACGATGCCCATGACGCGGGCATCGCCGCCGGCCAGAGCGGCTGCCCGGGCGGTGACGCCGCAGTGAACGGTCATGAAGTCCACTCCCTGGACTGCCTGGCGGGCGATTTCATCGAGCAACTCGTCTCCGCTCATTTCCGCGGGATCGCGTTGCCTGGACAGATAGCGCTGTGCCACGGCGTAGATGGGAACCGTCCCCAAGGGCAAGTGCGTGGAGTCGAGCATCCGGCAGCGGATGGTGTCCAGATCGCCGGCCGTGGAGAGGTCCATGACCGTATGCGCGCCATATTTTTCGCAGAGTTGGAGTTTTTCCTGTTCTGCCGTCTCGTCGTTGATCAGGGGGGAGGTGCCGATATTGGCGTTGATCTTGATTCCGGCCGGTTGGCCGATAAGTGTCGGATTGACTCCCCGGTGCGCGGGGTTGGCGAGCAGAACCATGGTTCCCTGCTGGATTCCATGGAGAATTTCCGTCGTGGCAAGCGCCTCACGCGTCGCCAGCGCAGGCAGGGCGGCATCCAGGATGCCTTTCAGGGCCGAATTGCGTTCCGTCAACATGGGTACAATCTCCTTGAGCGTGACCTGCGCGCGCGTACGCGGCACGGGCCGTTGTGTCGATGTGGCGATTTTCATACGCCGCGCGCGCTCAGGCGTCCACCATTTCCTGTTGCGTGCGTTGCGTGCGATCTGTCAGTCCTGATCGGTTGTCCCCGGCAGCGTTCTCGTCTATCGTTCCGATCTGGAGGACCGGCAGCAGCGCGTCATTTTTTCCTTTCATTCGGAGCATCGACAATGAAAAAAATTCTGCTTCCCGTCGATTTCACCGCGGCCACGCACGCCGCGGCGGAGGCCGCCATCGATCAGGCCCTGGCCTTCGGGGCAGAAATCGTAGTGCTGCACGTGGCCGAGCCCGATCCCGATTTTGTCGGCTACGACCCCGGGCCGCAATACGTGCGCGACACCGTAGCCGACGAGTTGCGCTCGGAGCGCAAAGAGCTGGTTTACCTGCGCGAGCGGATGGAAGCCAGAGGCGTAGTCGTCAAAAGCCGCATCATTCAGGGCGCCACGGTGGAAAAAATACTGGCCGAGGCCGAGCGCAGTCAGGCCGACCTCATCGTGCTCGCTCATCATCCCGCTGGATTGCTCCAGCGGCTCTGGCGCGGAAGCGTCAGCGAGGAACTGCTCAGGCAGGCGCCATGCCCCTTGCTGATCATACCCGGCCCGCGGGCCGGGAGAACGTAGCGAACGAACGGTGATTCTCGATTGTCTGGCGTCGCCTCGGCATCCGCGCTGAATATGGCGGTCAGAGCCGGTCGTTGCGCACGTAGATACGTACGCCCTCGATGTCGTTGACCTGGGTATAGTGCCGGGCAATGAGCGCGGCGAGCTCGGGGAAGATTTCGTGGCCGTATCGCTCGCGATCCTGGAAACCAAAATTGCCCGGACCTACGGCGTCGAGAAAAACTGGCGGCTGGCTGGTGCTGAAGTCCTTGAGATAGCGTTGACGATAATAGACCTGCTGAGGGCCGGGCTGAATCTGGCGGTCGGTATGCCCCTCGCGCGTGGCCTGATGCATCCCGGTCTGGACGTAATAGAGGGGCATCCAGCCCCAGACCGACATGGCCTCGTCAGGACGCGCAAAGGCCTGAATCTGTCGGGCCACGGGGCTTGTAATGTTGTCCCGGTATCGGGAAACAGCGGCCACGTAGGGATTGGGTTGCAGCGTCCAGAACACTACTTGCGGCATCAGACACAAGGCGACGAACAATGCCAAATACTGGCAGAAAAAGGCCTTTCGGCGTTCCGGAAACCACAGCAACTCATACTGCCTGGCCAGCATCGCCCCGGCAAGCGCGCTTAAGGGCACGACCATCAGGACCAGATAGTGGGTCAGCGTACGCTTGGCCAGCACATACGACAGCCAGGTGCTCAGAACCCAGCCCGCGAAGAGGAGCAGCAAGCGGAGTCCGCCAGTCCGGAAGCGCATCGCTATGGGCAACGAGGTCAGAATGAAGCCGAACGTCCCGGTGAAGGCCCGCCATTCAGACTCGTTCGTGCGAAGTACGAAATCGAAATAGCCAACGCGGGACCAGGTCTCCTGGGCATAGGAGATGTTGTTCACGACGTACGATTGCCAAAAGTCCCCGAAGGCGCCGAAAGCGAGCAGAAGAGCGGCTACCGCCAGCGGATAGCTCAGCAGCCCCAGGCCCAGGGCGCCGAGGTCCTGGCGTCGCGTCGCTCGGGTCCCCTCGCTCGACCAGAGCACCCGACCACAGGTAAACAACACCAGCCAGGCCGACATCGGGGCGACCTGAAGCTTGGCAAAGGGCGCGCATCCCAGAAAGAGACCGGCCAGGACCAGTCCGGTCGTCCGGCCCTGGCTACCCGGCCCGCGCGCCATGCCGGCGCAAAGCGCGGCCAGGCCCAGGCAGAGCAGGGCCATTGGGGCGTGCTCGCTGGTATAATGGACGAAATCCCAGTAGGTGGCAAACGAGAAAAAAAGCACGGCCGGCAGGATCGCAGTACGGGCCACAGATTCGGTAACGGACTGGCGGAATGCGTAATACAAGGCCAGCAGGCTCGTTGCCAGCAACAGCACACCGACAATACGCGCAGTCATAAAATTGATGGGAGCGCCAAACAACGCCGGAAGCAGGAGCACATAATCGTTGAGCGGGCCGGTCGTCGTGCCGTCGACGGAATGATAAAAAATTGGATGTTTCAGCAATGTCAATGCGCCAGCCATCATCTGGCACTCGTCCATGTTCCAGAGATCACCCATAAAGAACACGGGCCAGCGCCCGGCATAGAGCACCAGCAGAACACAGACGCCGAAAAACAGACAGGAAAATTTGCTGTGACGGGCCTCCTTGTCGCGCCAGTCCTTTATCCATGCCCGAACGACCGAGACGATCAGCAGCGCCAGGGCCGCCCAGACCACGGCCCGGTATCGCCCGGGCGAGGCGGCAAGCCAGTACATGATGGAATGAACCTGCATCGACCTGCCTCTCCCTTATCCGCGTCGCTGAGCCGAAGTGTTTATATAATTCCCGACAACTGAGACTCTCATTCCGACGCCTTCTCCTGTCTTGAGTATAGACGATTAAAACATAACGCTGAATACGCTTGACGTAATTTTATATTCAGGGTACGTCTCCTGCCTGTGCAGCGTCGGATTGGTTTTTTTATTCTTCGGAGACTCGAACGTGCCACCTGAGCAGAACACCTCGTCGTTAATTCTTGATCTTGGTAAGGTCGACCAGGGGACGGCAATACGAACCTGGATGGCCTATCATAATGTCAAGTTGAAGGATCTCGCTGGTCGGATCGGCGTCAGCGCCTCTACCATTTCCCGAATTCTTGCCGGTAAAAGGCGTCCTGCCAAGCTGACAGACAGCCTCGTCTCCATGGGCTTTCCTCCCGAACTGCTTCAGGAGGACTGACCGCGTTCGCGTTGGCGGCTCTCCCTGGTTGTGCGTTAGCCGATGCGTGGGGAGTGTGCCTGGAGCCAGAGCTGGAGTACGAGCAGTGTCCACAATTCTTCCCGATGGTCCGCCTGCCCGGCGTCATGTTCGGCGCGCAGGCGGGCGATTGCCGCCGCGTCGAACAACCCCTGCCGCTTGAGCCAGTCTGCTCCGAGCAGTTCGTTGAGCGGCGCGCCCAGCCGATCCTTGAGCCATAGCCCCGTAGGGATGATGAATCCCACCTTCTTTCTGTTGGCGATGCCTGGCGGAAGCATACTGTTGAAGGTCTTTTTCAGCAGATATTTTCGGGTCATGCCCCGGATTTTCATGCTGGCGGGCAGGGCGAAGGCGAATTCGACGACCTCCCGGTCCAGCAGCGGCGAACGGACCTCGAGCGCGTGCATCATGGAACAGCGATCGACCTTGAACAGAATTTCATCGAGCAGGTACTGGCGAAAAAAGAGATAGAATACGCGGTCCAGCGGCTCGTCTGCGGGAAACGACGCGTACAGATGTCGGGTTTCTGCGTAGAGCGCCTCGTCGGAGACCGTGTTTGCCGGCGGATCGAGCCATAGCTGGCGTTGCAGCGCGAGGTCCATAGTCTGAAGCAGCTTCTGGGTTGCCAGCCAGGGAGGTGCGGTCACGGCCCAGTGGACGCGTTCGAGGATATGGCGCGGGCTGACATAGCCGGTGGACGCCGGGGCCAGTTTCTTGAGCACCGCCAGGGGCAGCGTCGCCAATGGTCCGAGTCGGCGCAGCCGTTGCGTCCAGATGAATCCCAGGTAATGCTCGTAGCCGCCGAAGAGTTCGTCCCCGCCGTCGCCGGAAAGGGCCACGGTGACGTGCTTGCGGGTGATCCGGGACAACAGGTAAGTGGGAACGATGGACGGATCGGACATCGGTTCGTCCAGTCGGGCTACGATTTCCGGCAGCAAGTCGCTGGTATGTACGGCCGAAAGAATCTCTGCGGTATGCTGCGTGCCAAAGGCCGAGGCCACGGCCCGGGCATGAGGCGACTCGTCGTAGCTTTTTTCCGCGTAGCCGATGGAAAAGGTTTTGACCGGTTCATCGCATACGCGGGACATGAGTCCCACGATGACGGACGAATCGATCCCGCCGGAGAGAAAGGCCCCCAAGGGGACGTCCGCGATCAGCCGGCGCGCCGTTGCGGCCTGGCAAAGGGTGAAAAGACGTTCCATGCACTCGTCTTCGTCGAGTGCGTACGGTCTGGGCAAGGGCAGTTCCCAATACGGCGCGGTGCGGATTTCGCCCTTGGCGTAGAGCAGCATATGCGCCGGGCGCAGCTTGCAGACCTGGCGATAAATGGTTCGGGGCGTCGGCACGTAGCCATGGGCGAGCATGGCGGCCATGGCTTCGCGCTCGACGACGAAATTCATGAAATCGAGTCGGGTCAGGGCGCCGAGTTCGGAGCCGAAGGCGAAGACTCCCTGTTGCAGCGTGTAGTAGAAGGGCTTTTTGCCCATGCGGTCGCGCGCCGCGAACAGCGTCTGCTCGGCCTCGTCCCAGATGGCGAAGGCGAACATGCCTTCGAAATATTGCACGCAATCGACGCCGCTTTCGAGGTATTGAGCCAGAATGACTTCGGTATCCGAGCGCGTACGGAACTGGTGCCCTTTGGCCTCGAGTTCGTCGCGCAGGGTGCGGTAGTTGTAGATTTCGCCGTTGAATACGATCGTCAGCCTGCCGGATGCGCTGTGCATCGGCTGGTGGCCGCTGGAGAGATCGATGATCGACAGCCGCGCGTGCGCCAGGGCCACGGTCGTACCGTCCGCGCTGCGCTGCCAGAGGCCTTGTTCGTCCGGGCCGCGATGACGCAACGCGTCCAGCATGGCCTCCAGGTAGCCTTGCTGGCGCTCCGCAGAGCAGGTCGCTCCGACGAATCCTGCAATGCCGCACATGCGCTCAGGCTCCTGTCTTGCCGCGGGAGTGGCGGGTGAAGAGCGTCGCCATCAGGCGGCAATTGGTCGGCCCGTCGAAGCGCTCGAGAACCAGTTCACGCGCCCGCTCGGCCATTTCCAGAGCCCGGGCGCGATCCGCTGCCATCGCCGCCATGGCTTTGGCCAGGGCTTGTGGGTCGCGCTGCGGTACCAGCAGACCGGTCCGGCCGTCTTCGACCACCTCCGGAATACCGGCCACGGCCGTGGCAACGACCGGCAGACGCTGCGCCATGGCCTCCATGATCACGTTGGGAATCCCGTCGCGGTCGCCCGTGGGATGGACCACGGAGGGCGTGACGAACACGTCGGCCCGGCTCAATGTGGCAGGAACCTTGTCGAAGGAGACGAAGCCGGGGAACTCCACCAGTCCGGCGAGTCCGAGCTGCTCGGCCTGCCGCCTGAGCCGCCCCTCCCAGCTGCCCGAGCCGACCAGCTCCAGGCGGAAGGGGAGTCCCTGATCCTTGAGCACGCGGCAGGCGTCCAGGAGCACGTCGAATCCTTTAGTCCGCACCATCCGACCCATGGCCATGAAGCGGAAGGGCGCCTGCATCGATACGGGCGCATCCTGCCGGTTTTCCAGGGTCAATGCATTGTAGACCAGTTTGATCTTGTCTTTCGCCTTGGGGCTGTCGCCAGCGAACTGCTGGAGATAGGCCACGTTCGCGGCGGTGTTTACGCGCACGAAGGCAGCCCGGGCGACCTTGTCGTGCAGGGCGCCCTCCGGGGGATAGATGTCGCCGGCGCGTGCGGCGAAACTGAAGGGGATGCCGGTCAGGGTCGAGGCGACCAGCGCGGCCGTGGCCGCACCGCCGGCCCAGGGGGAGTGGATATGCTCGATGCCGAGCGCCTCGAAGCGTCGGGCAAGGTGAAATCCGGCGTGAAAGGCCCACAGATTTTCCAGCGTCCGCTCGGGATTGCCCCAGCGCAGCAGGGGCATGGAGCGCAGCAAGTGTCGCGTCTGTCGGCCATCGCGCCGGAGCCAATAGAGCAGCGCGTCGAATCCTCGTCGGACGTGGAGCGAGCCCAGACGCTCGACCCGGGGCGAGAAGGTCTGCATTTCCGGTGAAAGGTCCCGGCGTCGCGGGCCGTAGAGCGCAAAGGCCTGGACCGGCAGACCCAGGCGTTCGAGCTGGACCACCTCCCGAAAGATGAAGGTTTCGGATGGTTCGGGAAACCAGAGAGCGACGTAAGCGGTTTTGGCCAGCATCTGTGCGTGTCGTTGCGTTCGGAGTGGTCCGGGTGTTCGATGAGTTCGTCCGCAAGAGCGGTCTGCCTGATTTCCGGCGCCGGCCGGCGCGAGTCCCTGGTGCCTCAAATCCTCAGGCTTGGCAACAGCGGTGATACCGGCAACCCTGGATTCGCCGGGTACCGGAAGTCTTTCCGGGCGATATGCCCTGCCGCATGCCAGGTTGCGGAGCTACGCTGCCGGAGCGACACTGGGGGAGCGGAGACTCAATGCGCACCCGGCGTCTTTTCCTGAAGCCAGGCTTGCAGGGCGCGTAGCTGCCGGATGACCGAGTCCGGTCCCGTGCCTCCGTGGATGTTGCGTCGCGCCACGGCGGTCCGATAGTCCAGCGCTGCGTAGACATCGTTCTGGATGCAGGGACAGATTGCCTGGAGTTCGGACAGGCTGAGCGCCTCGAGGGGCTTTCCGGCCGCCTCGGCCCTGGCCACCGCCTGCCCCGCGTAGTGATGCGCCTCGCGAAAGGTGACCCCTTTTCCTACGAGATAATCGGCCAGTTCCGTTGCGTTGAGAAAGCCCCGGCTAAGGGCTCGCTGCATGGCCTCGGGCTCGAAGCATAGCTCGGCGATCATGCCGGCCATCAGCCTGATGGAGCCGCTCACCGTGCGGTCGGCATCGAAAAAGGGCTCCTTGTCTTCCTGCATGTCGCGATTATAGGTCAGTGGCAGGCCCTTGAGGCCCGTGAGGATCGAGACAAGACTACCGTAGACACGTCCTGTCCGTCCACGGATCAATTCGGCCACATCCGGATTTTTTTTCTGGGGCATGATCGAGGAGCCGGTGGCGTAGGCGTCCGGCAGTCGTACAAAGCCGAAACCGGGATTGGCCCAGAGGATGATCTCCTCGCTGAGCCTGCTCAGGTGGGCCATGATCACGGACGCGCAGAACAGCGTCTCCAGAACGAAGTCACGGTCGGAGACCGCGTCCATGCTGTTCTGGAACACGCCTTCCAGACCAAGCTCACGCGCGACCGAGGCCGGATCGAGCGGGTAGGTGGTGCCGGCCAGGGCCGCTGCGCCCAAGGGCGATACGCGTACCCGGCGGTTGCAGTCCGCCAGCCTTTCCGCATCGCGCTTGAACATCCAGGCGTAGGCCAGCAGGTGGTGGGCCAGGCTGACCGGCTGGGCAGGCTGAAGATGCGTACACCCGGGCAGCAGCGTCGCCTGGTGCTCGTTGGCGCGTTCGGTCAGCGCCGCCACCAATGCCTTGAGTTCGTCCTGCCAGTCGGCAAGGCGGCCGGCGACAAAAAGCCGAAAATCGAGCGCCACCTGGTCGTTGCGGCTGCGCCCGGTGTGCAGCTTGCGCCCGGCGTCGCCGATCAGTTCGGTCAGCCGGCTTTCGATGTTCATATGCACGTCTTCGAGTTCGGCCCGCCAGACAAAGGCGCCGGACTCGATCTCGGCCCGGATCGTCTCGAGACCGTCGACGATGTGCTGCACCTCCGCGGGTTGCAGCACGCCCTGGCGGCCCAACATGCGCGCGTGGGCCTGGGAGCCGGCGATGTCCTGGGCGTAGAGCTGCCAGTCGAAGGATACCGACTGGGTGAAGGACTCCACCAGTCCGCTGGTCTGTCCGCTGAAGCGCCCGCCCCAGAGTTTCTTTCCCCGCTCGCTCGTCATAGCCTTCCCATCGTGTTCTGTCGCTGAGGTTGGCACTACCCTTGGACGATGTCCTTGCGATACCCGCGCAGGCGCAGCCCCTGCAGGCGGATGAAGCCCGTGGCGTCGGCCTGGTTGTAGACGGCGTCTTCCTCGAAGGTGGCCAGGTCGGCGTTGTAGAGCGAATTCGGTGAAGTCCGGCTGAGCGGATACACCGCGCCCTTGTAGATTTTACAGCACACGGCACCGTTTACGCGCTCCTGAATCTTGTCCATGAGCACCTGCAGGGCTTCCCGCTCCGGAGAATACCAGAATCCATAATACACGCACTCGGCGTAGCGCGGCACCAGACTGTCGCGCAGGTGAAAAACCTCGCGATCCAGGCAGATGGATTCCAGGTCGCGGCGCGCCGCGTGGAGTATGGCGCCGCCAGGGGTTTCATACACGCCGCGGGATTTCATGCCCACGAAACGGTTCTCGACCATGTCCAGTCGGCCGACGCCATGACGGCCGCCGATCCGGTTGAGCGCGCGCATCAACTGCGCCGGGCTCATGCGTTCGCCATCAATGGCCACCGGATTGCCGGCCTCGAAATCGATGGTGATGACTTCCGCCTCATCCGGCGCCTTTTCCACGGGCACGGTCATGATATAGCTGTTCGGTCCGGAGGCCTGACCCGGGTCCTCGAGTTCGGAGCCCTCGAAACTGCAATGGAGCAGGTTGCGGTCCACGCTGTATTGCTTCTGCCGGCCCGAGGGAACGGGGATGCCGTTGCGTTGGGCAAAGGCGAGCAGATCGCTGCGCGAGCGCATATCCCATTCGCGCCAGGGGGCGATGACCTTGAGCTGCGGGGCCAGGGCCATGGTGGTAAGCTCGAAACGCACCTGGTCGTTACCCTTGCCTGTTGCGCCGTGAGCCACGGCCTGAGCCCCTTCCGCCAGGGCGACTTCCACAAGACGTTTGGCAATGAGCGGCCGGGCGATGGACGTACCGAGCAGATACCGGCCTTCGTAAACGGCCGCGGCCCGGAGCATGGGGAAAATGAAATCCCGGGCGAACTCCTCGCACATATCATCGACATAGGCCTTGACAGCGCCGGTGGCATGGGCCTTGGCGTCGATTCCCGTCAGTTCCTCCTCCTGTCCCAGATCGGCGGTCAGGGTCACGACTTCGCAGCCATAGGCCTGTTGCAGCCACTTGAGGATGATGGAGGTATCCAGACCGCCCGAATAGGCGAGTACGACTTTGCCGATAGTGTTCATACGATGGCCTTCTTTCTCCCGATGCGTTCGGCGTAGGCGCCCAGTCCGCCTTCGTCCTCGTTCTCGGGGCTGAAAATCCATTGCAGCAGGGATTTTTGCATGTGCAGCCGGTTTTCGGCCTGATCCCAGACAATCGAGGCGTCGCTCTCGAGCACCTCGTCGGTTATCTCTTCCCCGCGGTGCGCAGGCAGGCAGTGCATGACCTTGACCCCGGGATCGGCCTCGGCCAGCAATTCCAGGTTGACCTGGTAGGGCCTGAACACCTCGGCCCGATGCTCCTGCTCGCCTTCCTGACCCATGGAGGCCCAGACGTCCGTATTCACGTAATGGGCGTCCTCCACGGCAAGCTCGGGCTCGTGCGTGAGAAATATCTTGGCGCCGAACATCAGTGCGCGCTCGATGATGTCCCGCCGTGGCTCGTAGCCCTGGGGAACGGCCATGAACAGCTCGAAGGGAAAGACCATTGCCGCCTCGATCCAGGAATGGGCCATGTTGTTGCCGTCGCCGAT
Source organism: uncultured Desulfovibrionaceae bacterium (assembly GCA_964523295.1). Classification (GTDB taxonomy): domain Bacteria; phylum Desulfobacterota; class Desulfovibrionia; order Desulfovibrionales; family Desulfovibrionaceae; genus CAZGAH01. The sequence continues at coordinate 77,479 of CAZGAH010000001.1, forward strand.
CCAGGCGACCCGGACCTTTTCCAGATCGGGCGTGCGCTCGTATATGGTCAGCATATCGCTCATGACCTGACAGGGATGATGCAGATCGGACAAGGCGTTGATGACGGGTACCGTGGCATATTCGGCGAGTTCTTCCAGTATCTCCTGTCCGAACGTGCGCACGATCAGGCAGTCGACATACCGGGACAACACGCGGGCCGTATCCTTGAGCGGCTCGCTGCGGCCGAGCTGCGACTCGCTCGTGGTCATGAACACCGTGCTCCCGCCCAGGTGCCGTACGGCGACTTCGAACGAAACCCGCGTCCGGGTCGAGGCCTTCGCAAAAACCATGGCCGCTACCTTATCTTTCAGTTCGCTGCCCCGGTAGCCCTGCGCCTTCATGCTTGCGGCTCGTTCAAGCACGCTCATTGCCGTCGTCGGATCGATATCCCCCAGGCGGAGAAAATGTCGCGGCATGTCCCTCACCCCTTCTGGCCCTGCGGCACAATTCTTTGTGAAAAAAGTGTTTTTATTAAACGCAAGCACGCTGCCTGTAAAGAGTTATTTTATACGCTCACCGAAAACACGAGTTGAGTACGGTCACGGTTCGAAGCCAGGGAACCGATTGACAGCGAGTCCGTGGCCTTGAACCATCGTTTGGCGGGAGGTATCAGCTATTCATTGTCCTTGATTTTCTCCCGGCTCCATCTCTCTCCAGTTTTTGCCGCACGGGGCCCCGGGGCTCTGATCTTTGCGTCACTGTCATGGCAAAGCAGGTCCAGGCGCCCAGGTACGTCAAGGATGCTTTCGCGCTCGTCAACCGCCCGTGGCGCACGCGTGACAGAATGCCGGATAGGATTTCCGTAACAATTGCAATGGTTGCGTCAGCAGGGAGGGCGGGTCTTATAGGCGTTATAATAAGGCGTATTTGTGTCTCATTATGTGTGATTTCTGAATTTTTCTCTTACGTGGAGAAAGCAGCATCCTCTCCCTGCCTTCAGAACTTAATGTTAATCCAGCATGTCTTTTGCTGATTATGCCGCATAGCGAAAAATGACAATTGCGCAAGTAAATATAGCAAATTTTTATAAGTGTTGTAATTGGCATCAAAAGCGAGTGTATAGACAACGGAAGCCTTTCAATCTGGCAAAACTTTGAGTACGAAACAAGATTCACAGCCATACGAATTGGAAATCGTTGGCTTGCAAAAAATCCAGGATAACGCAGTTTCATGGATCAGAGTGTCCGATCGGTTATGGCGACTCAGAGCAACTCAAGCTGTAGCATCGGCGATGCCGAGTTGCTGTAAATAAGCAGATGAAATGTCCCTGGAAAAGCGCGCATCCGGGCTTGCCATACGCCCGATCAGGTGTTATCCTGAATGCATACACTCTGGTTCATGCAATTTCCTCGGGAAGACGTGCGGGAGGATTATCGATGAGCAATGACTCGTTTCCCAGTCTCGGAAGCGCTGCCAATTCCATTGGGCAGCAGGTTCTGGGGGCGGAGGTGGTGTCCAAGACACTGGACTTTATGAATAATTCCAGCGATAGCGGAAATTCCTTCGCTCCGGTGGACAAGCAGACCTTTGGCGCGGCCGTGGTCAGCAAAACGCTCGACTACATGAATTCCGGCAGCATGGGCGGGATGGGCGGCGCATCGGACATGTCGCAGAGCTATCAGTTCGGCAAAGACGTACTTGGCGCGTACATGAGCGGTACCGGCGCCCTGGCCAACACCTACGCGTAAAGCCGGGAGCCGACGTGGCCAGGGTCGCCTGACGACCCTGGCCGCCTTGTTGCGTCGCGATACCGGCAGCGTGCAGGCTGCCGGAGTGATTTTGTTTTTTTCTCAACTCTTTACCCGTCACTAGAGGCGGGAAAACTATGCCCCGAACTCCGGATCCGCAAACACACGCCATCGACCACGCGGCCTTCAAGGAACTCATCGAACAGGGCATTCCCTTCAATGCCTTGCTGGGCATTCAGGTCGTTTCGCTTGAAATAGGCGTCTGCAAGCTGTCCATTCCGTTCAAACCCGAGCTGGTGGGCGACGTGCGGCGCGGCGCACTGCACGGCGGCGTCATTTCCATGCTCGTGGATACGTGCGGCGGATTTGCGGTCTGGACCATGTGCAAGATTACCGACCGGATTTCGACCATCGATCTGCGCGTGGACTACCTCAAGCCCGCGCTTTCGGAAACCCTGGTCGCCGAATCGCACGTCAAGCTCCTGGGCAACCGCGTCGGCAACGTGCAGACCTCCGTGTACGCGAGCAGCGCCCCGGAGGTCGTCCTGGCCGAAGGGCGCTCGGTATACAACATCCGGCGAGGCTGAGCCCGATACCCCCTCCGCTCCTCCCCGGCGCCTGCGGCGGCGCAGGTACTCGCCAGGGGACGCCCGCGAACCATTTCCCTGACTGGACGGCGGCTACGGTTTTCCTCCAGGACGGCGCTCCGTCATCGGCGCGTCCTTGGCCGTATTGTCGAAAATTTCCACACCTGCAGGCGGGGTGAAGGCGAAGAGGTCGTCCGGCTGTTTGGGATTGAGGGTAATGTCCGCGAACGAGAGTTCGTTTTCATTGCCGTAGAAATCCTGCAGCAGGATTTTTCTGACCAGGCCGGTTTTCGGGTCTGCCCAGGCATAAGCCTGGACGAGCTGCGGTTCCGGCTCTTTGGGCGTGAGATTGAGCTTGACCAGGCCTTCCGGCGCCTCGCCGGGTTTGGAGGCCTCGCGCGTGACCCAGAAATCCTCGTCCAGGCGGGCCTGACCGGAAATGAACTTGATCATGGTTTTGGATTGGAGCACGCGATCGACCGTGTATTTATAGGCAATCTTGTCGTCGTCGAAATAATCCCAGACCTCTTTGCTGCCCACAATGAGCAGCTCCTTTTCCGGCATCGTCGTTTCCCAGCGGATGAGCCTGGGCTTTTTGAAGAAAATCAGCCCGCTGCGCTCCTCTTCTTCGCCGCTGGCCGTATTGCGCAAGACCTGGACGAATTTGGCGTCGAAAGCGGACAGCGACTCGTAGGTGCTTTGGATGCGCGTCACGAGTTCGTCCGGGGCCTTGGGCTCGGAGGCCCGGGCCGGGCACGGGGCGAGGCCGATGCCCGACAACAGGCAGGCAATCAGGATGAGCGACAGCGTATGCATGGTAAGCTCCCGGTGCGGGCTCCGGACGCCGGGGCGCCAGGCCTGCGTATGTTATAACGAAAATCTCCAGTCCCTGCCGCGTGCGATGGGCATGCGCCAGCCCGTCCCAAAGGCCCGGTCCGTGACCTTGAGGCAGGGTGGGGCCTGCCGGCGTTTGAATTCGGCGCTCTTGACCAGACGGAGCACTCTTTCGACATCCTCGCGCCGGAATCCGGCATCGACGATCGTCTCGGGCGACTCGTGGCGCTCGATGCGTCGCTCCAGGATCGCGTCCAATACGTTGTACGGCGGCAGACTGTCCTGGTCCAGCTGTCCGGGCCGCAATTCCGCCGAGGGCGGCTTGTCCAGCACGGCCCGGGGGATGCGTTCGCCATGTCGGGCATTATACCAGACTGCGAGGCGATAGACAAAGTCTTTGGGCAGGTCCCCGATCACCGCCAGTCCGCCGGCCATGTCGCCGTAGATCGTGCAATAGCCCACGGACAGCTCGGATTTGTTGCCCGTGGTCAGCAGCATGGCGTTGAACTTGTTCGACAGGGCCATGAGCAGGTTGCCGCGGATGCGCGACTGGATATTCTCCTCGGTCACGTCGGCGGGGAGCCCGGCAAAGGCCGGCGCGAGCGCACGCTCGAATTCGGCCATCAGCCCGGCAATGGGCAGGGTCAGCGTATCCATGCCCAGGTTGCGGGCCAGGGCCAGCGCGTCGTCTACGCTCCCCTGACTGGAATAGGGCGATGGCATGAGCACGCCGGTCACATTGGCCGGACCCATGGCCTCGACCGCTATGGCCGCGCTCAGCGACGAGTCGATCCCTCCCGACAGGCCCAGCAGTGCGCGGGAAAAGCCGGATTTGCGCAGGTAGTCGCGCGTGCCCAGGACCAGGGCGCGCCAGGCCTGGCTTTCGGGAAGCGGATCGTCGGAAGCGATGGACCCCTGCCCGGCGTCAAGCTCGACCGGCAGCACATCCTCGTCGAATCCCCTGGCCCGGGCCAGCAGTCGGCCGTCCGGTCCGAAGACCATGCTGCGGCCGTCGAAGATGAGATCGTCGTTGCCGCCGACCTGATTCACGTAGGCCACGCGGACGGCGTACTTTGCCGCCAGCCCGGAGAGCATGGCCTCGCGCACCTGCTGTTTGCCGAGCGTAAAGGGCGAGGCGGAGACGTTGACGAGCAGATCCAGGCCGGCGTCGGCCAGCGCCTCCACGGGGTCGTTGGCGTAGCGACGGCGCGTCCGCCAGAAATCCTTGTCGTTCCAGACATCCTCGCAGACGGTCACTCCCACGCGCCGCCCCTTGATCTCGGCCAGACACAGCCCCTCGCCCGGTTCGAAGTAGCGCCGCTCGTCAAAGACGTCGTACGTTGGCAAGAGCTGCTTGCGGAAGGTCTGCCGGACAACCCCGCCCTCGACCAGGGCCACGCTGTTGTAGACGGGATTCCCGACCGTCGCGGGGTTGCGCTCGGGAAAGCCCAGCAGCGTGGCCGGGGCCCCGTCCAGCGACTGAGCCAGCTCACGCAGCTCCGCGGCGACCCAGTCGACGAACCCGGCGTCCAGCAGCAGGTCGCGGGGGGGATAGCCGGTCAGGGCCAGCTCCGGGCACAGGCAGAGATCGGCGCCGTCAACGGCCGCGCGGGCCACGGCATCACGGATACGCGCGGCGTTGCCGCGTACGTCGCCAACGGTGAAATCGCATTGCAGCAAGGCGATGATCATGCCTGCTCCCGACCGGGCCGGGGGCCCGGGAAAGGGTCCATTCCGTCCGCGCCTACAGCATGTCGGTGAAGGAATACAACCGGCCGGGCTGGCGCGTACGCAGCCATTTGGCGGCCCGAATTGCACCGCTCGCGAAATTCTCGCGCGTATGGGCCTGGTGCGTGATTTCGATGCGCTCGCCGGGTCCCATGAAATAGGCCGTATGCACGCCGACGACATCGCCGCCGCGCACGGCCTGAACGCCAATTTCCTCTTTGGGACGCGCGCCGATTATCCCTTCGCGACAGTACCGGCCGACCTTGGACAAATCCCAGTCCCGCGCCTCGGCCAGGCATTGCGCCAGCTTGAGCGCCGTGCCGCTCGGAGAATCCTTTTTCTGGTTGTGGTGCAGCTCCACCAGCTCCATATCGTACGTTTCGCCCAGGAGCCGGACAAGATCAGGCAGGATGCGCAACAGAACATTGATGCCGATGCTCATGTTCGGAGCCCAGAGCAGCGGAACAGAGGCGGCCGCCTGCTCCAGCTCTTTCAACTGCGCCTCGGACAAGCCAGTGGTCCCGGCCACGAGCGGGTTGCCATGGCGGGCGGCCGCGCGCGCAGCCTCGACCGTGGCCTCGGGAGAGGTGAAATCAATAATCACCGCGCCTTTAACCTTGGGCAGAACATCGTCCAGACTGGTCCCTGCCGAGCAGATGAATCTGTCCAGCGAGGCCACGCACTGCGGACGCTCGACAACGCCGACCAGCTCCATTTCGGGGTCCTTCTGCACCATGCCGATGATCATGGAGCCCATCCTGCCCAGCGCGCCGGTAACGATAACGGAACATTGCATCATCCACCTCCCGGGGTTGCGTGTATGCAGCCGCCATGCGTGCTGGTGCGACCGGCCTGGCCGGCGTACCGGCACACGCTACGCCGGCTTCGTGAGATCAAAGAGACTCAGCTGCTGTCCTGGCCGTACGGAATTTCCTGGGGCGTCCGGCGCGAGCAGCTGCTGCAGCTGCGCGTATTCGATAACCGGCACGCCCAGGGTCCTGGCTTTGTCCAGCTTGGCCGAACCGGGCGCCTCGCCGGCAACGATGAAATCGAGTTTTTTCGAGACCGAGCTCGCCGACCGGGCGCCGGCCTGCTCCACGAGCGCGCGGGCCTGCTCCCGCGTCAACCCGGGAAGGGTCCCGGTGATCAAGACGAGCTTGCCCTCCAGGGGTCGGTTCTGCCCGGCTTCCTGCGGCCGCGCTTCGCGCCTGGGCCGCAGGCCGGCCGCCTTGAGCTGTTCCAGTAGACGCCGGTTGTCCGGATTGGAAAAAAAGGCGCAGATCGAGCCCGCCACCTCGGGGCCGATATCCGGCAGGGTCTGCAATTCGTCCGGGCTGGCGGCAGCCAGGGCGTCGACATCCTCAAAGCACGCGGCCAGGGTCCTGGCCGTCTGCTCGCCCACGTGGCGGATGCCCAGGGCGCAGAGAAAGCGAACCAGCGGAGCCGAACGCGCGGCATCGATAGCGGCGATGATATTCTGCGCCAGCTTTGGCCCCATGCGCTCGAGCCCCAGGATATCCTCAACGCGCAGCGTGAACAGGTCGGCCGGCGTCTTCACCAGTCTCTTGTCCACGAAGGCTTCTACCCACTTTTGACCGAGACCGACGATGTCCAGACCAGCCTTGGAGGAAAAATACACGATACGCTGACGCAACACAGCCGGGCAGGCAAGATTCAGACAGCGCCAGGCCACTTCGCCGGAAAGGCGCGACAAGGGGCTGGCGCAGGCGGGGCAGACGGAGACGAAGCGGAATGGCGGCAAGGCCGTCGTGCGCAGCTCCGGCAAGGCCTGCACCACCTCCGGGATGACGTCGCCGGCGCGCTGCACGACAACGACATCGCCGACGCGCAAATCCTTGGCCAGTATCTCGTCCTCGTTGTGCAATGTGGCTCGGCTGACGGTTACGCCGGCCAGCGAGACCGGTTCGAGCCGGGCCACCGGCGTCACCACTCCGGTACGGCCGACCTGAAACTCGATGTCCAGCAGCCGGGTGCGGGCCTGCTGCGCCGCGAATTTCATGGCCAGGGCCCAGCGTGGCGCACGGGCCGTGAAACCCAGTTCCGTCTGCAACTCCAGGGCATTGATTTTCACCACCAGGCCGTCGATTTCAAAGGGCAACGTATCGCGACGCAGGGCCAGGTCCTCGTAACAGGCCGCCACGCCATCGGCGTCGAGACGCCGGGCCTCCGGGGGGATGCCGAAACCCAGGCCGGCCAGACCGCGCATGATCTCTTCCTGCGTCCGCCAGGGGGGCACGCCGTCGGGCCACTCAACGCGACCGATTCCGTAGGCCAGAAAACGCAACGGCCGGCCAGCAGCCACGCGCGGATCGAGCTGGCGTATGGAGCCAGCGGCCGCGTTACGCGGGTTGGCGAACACCTTGGCGCCCTCGAGTTCCTGGCGACGATTGAGCTCTACAAAGGCATTGCGCGGTATGACCACTTCGCCGCGGACCTCGAGCAGCGCCGGAAGCCCAGCGGCGCCGGGGGCCAGCACGAGCGGAACATTGCGTACGGTACGCAGGTTGGCGGTCACCAGCTCGCCCTCTTCGCCGTCGCCGCGCGTGATTGCGGCAACGAACTCCCCCTGCTCGTACACCAGCTCCACGGCCAGGCCATCCATTTTCGGCTCGACCCAGAACTCCGCGACCGGGGCGGAGGTCAGACGACGCGTGCGCGTGAGAAAGGATTGCCACTCGGCGAGGGAAAAGGCGTTATCCAGGCTGTACATACGCAGACCGTGCCGGCGGGTCTCGAACCCGTCGGCCACGGCGCCGCCCACGCGCTGGGTGGGGGAATTCGGATGCCGCAGTTCCGGATGCCTGTCCTCCAGCTCCTGCAGCTCGCGAAACAGCGCATCGTATTCCTGGTCGGAAATCTCGGGATCGTCGAGCACGTAATAACGGTAATTGTGGTGCTCGAGCAGCCGACGCAGTGAAGCGACCCGCTCGGGGGCCGCGACTGCGTTCGTCGTGGGGGTATGCGTATGACCAGTCAAGGTGCTCATGTCCGGGATAGCGCAGGTGTTGTCCGGGCGGGCCGGCAATGGCTTGCTTATTTCTTCTTTTCGGCCCAAAATCAAGCCCCGGCCAAAGGAACGCCGCCATGGACTCCCGTATCGAACTCGTCGTCGCGCGCTACAAGGAAGACACCGCCTGGGTTCAGACCCTGGGCTATCCGGCCGTGGTCTACGACAAATCCGGCAATCCGGCCGCCAATCCCCTGCCCAACGTGGGGCGCGAGACCCATACCTATCTGTATCATCTGGTCGCGCGTTACCCGCAGTTCGCGGACTACACCGTCTTTCTCCAGGGCGATCCCTTCGCGCATCTGGCGGCCCGGGCCGATCACCCCGAAGGCGGACCCGCGGCGCTCAAGGCCATGATCGACGAGGCGGTGGCCCGCAGGATGCCGTTCAAAGGCTTTGCGTACTATACGCTCAAATGCGACGCCCTGGGACGGCCGCACGATCTGAACGCCGCGCATAACGCCGGCAAATGGCCCGGCTACGGGCGGGACATCCCCGTCGGAGAGCTCTATTCACGGTTGTTCGCCGGGCCCGTTCCCGAGCGCTATCACGCGCGCGGCGCGGCTGCGTGCTTTCTGGTCAGAAGAGACCGTATCCTGGCCCGGGCCAAAGGCGTCTACGCAGCAGCGCTGGAGCTGGTCCTGGCCGACCCCGACGACGCCTTCAATACCGGCCATGCCTTCGAGCGCCTCTGGTCCATCCTGTTCAACGGCTACGACGCATTGAACCGTCCGGAACACGGGGAGCCGGCCGGAGCGGGCGCCGCGAGACGGCGGGGGTGACTGAAGAATCCCCCCCGGACCGACGCCGATTCCGCCTTTTTTCGATTAGAACATATCCTTTTCGGACTCAGAAATCGTCTTTTCCACCACGTCCTTGAGTGCGGTCGGCAGGCCCATGATATCGACATTGAGAAAGCCGCGGACGATGGTCGAGGTCGCGGCCTCTTCATCGAGCCCGCGCGCCATAAGATATTCGATCTCTTCCTGGGCGATCTTGCCCACGGCGGCCTCGTGCGAGAGCTCCACGCCGGGCACCGTGCCTTCGAGTTCGGGAATGGCGTGGATGACGCCCTGCCCGAGGATCAGCCCCTTGCACTCCAGATGCCCCTTGGCAGGAACAGCGTAGCCACCGATATGGCCACGATTGATGATGACGCCGCCGGTGGTCAGGGTCCGGGCGATAATCTCGCCTCGGGTCTCGGGCGCGTTGAGAATGAGCCGGTTGCCGGTATCGACATACGACCCCTTGGGCGCGACGATGACGGAATTAAAGCGGGCCACCGCACCCTCGCCATTGAGCGTCAGCGAGGGGTACATCTGGAGGTCCTTGACCTGCTTGAGAAGAATGTAATTGTTGAGAAACACGCCTCCGGCCTCGACCACGCCCGCGGAGCGCGGACGCACGGCCGTTTCCTCGCCCCAGTTGTGAATCATGGTGAAGGTGAGTTTGGCGTTCTTCTTGACGTAGAATTCCGAGATGCCGAGGTGAGCCGCCTCGCTTGTGCCGTGAGCCACGGCGCAGCCGGTGATGATGTGCAGCTCGGAGCCCTCTTCCACGATAACGATATTATGGACGTTCTGACCGACGCCCTGCCCTTTGATGAACAGGCAGGATTGCACCGGCCTGGTGATTTTCGCGTCCTTTTCGGTGCGGATGAAGTAACCGCCATGCAGGTTCGTATCCGCGGCGCGCGTGTAGTCGTCCTTGTTGCGATCAACCAGACGCCAGAAATACTCCGGAAGCCCGTCATAGCGCTGCAGGGCCTGTTTGATGTCCAGGATTTCCACTCCCGGCTGACTTGCGTGGCAGTGTATCCTGGAATGGTTGAGATGCATGAAGGTGCCGCTGCGCTGCTCTTCTTCCACATCCACGCCGGACATGAGCAGCTGTCTGCGATCCTCTTCCGGCAGTTCGCGCAAATCTTCCACAGGAGCGGCCTCGGCGCCTTGGAAACGATATCGGTTCAAATCCAGTTCACGTGGACTCATGCTCTACTCCATGGGTGTTGAGCGGGTTGATCAATTCAGGAAAAATGCCCGGTCTGCTAGAGCAGGCAGCGAACGCACTCCTGGTAGCCATATTTGCGGATATGCTCGAGAATGTCTCTGGGTCGGGCCTCGCAGCAGAGTGATCCGTTATAGAGCACGCGGCCCCGGTCGGCATTGACGTAGTCGAGAATGTAGCCGGTATGCGTTATGATCAACCCGGAGGTATAATGACTCGATTTGAGTTGCTTCATACTCTTGTCAGGACGCGGGCTGATGTCCCCGTCCAGGAGCTGCCGCACGGTGGTGCCGATCAGGGCCATGTTTTCCAGGTCCACGCCGGACTCGGGCTCGTCGAAAAGCACCAGGGCCGGATTCTGGGCCATGAGCTGAAGCAGCTCCGAACGCTTGATCTCGCCGCCGGAAAAACCGGCATTGATGTCGCGATCGAGAAAGGCCTCGAAATTCACCTTCCTGGCCAGGCCCTTGACATCCACGGGCCGCCCCTGCCCGCACATGGCGACCAGATGACGGGTGCTCAGACCGTGAATCGTGGGCGGACGCTGAAAGGACATGCCGATTCCCAGGCGCGCGCGCTCGTAAATCGTCGCGTGCGTAATGTCGTGCCCGCGGAAGGTAATCTTGCCCGAATCGATGGAACAGGTCCCGAATCCCATGAGGGCCATGAGCAGGGTAGTTTTCCCGGAACCGTTCGGCCCGAAGAGGATGAACGTCTCCCCCTCTTTGATGTGCAGATTGATTCCCTTGAGCACGGGCTTGTCCTGAATGGAAACATGCAAATCTTCGATAAGCAGCATGGCTGACCCCGTAGAACGTGGTTGGCTGAAGGTGGATGCCGGATTACGGCTGCAATCCCGTATAATAGGCGCGCTCCGGGGTCGCGTCAATGCGCGCGGCGTGGATTTCCGCAGGGGGGACGATCACTGCGCGTGAAGCGGTAGCGTTGCCCCCTGCTGTGCGGCACGCCACGAAAGGGGCGCGCCAGGCCAGAGAAATGAAACAGCCCCCGCGGGGGG
>CAZGAH010000001.1:88418-121935 GCA_964523295.1 uncultured Desulfovibrionaceae bacterium
CGGGGGGAACACGGGGGCTGGTACGAGGAGGGGGATAAAGGTGAAGAGGAGGTGACGGCACGAGGTATACGCCGGAAACCTTACCGCAACCTTGCCGATCCGTGACGATGCGGCAATGTCCGGGTAGTCGGCCCACAAGCAAAGGCCCCGGGTCGGGGTAACTCCGGGGCCTGTCATGAGGGAGGGTCAGGAACATAGATTGGCAAGAATGGAAGTACGCTTTGAACATTACCGAAACATTGCCAATTCATGAATAAATGGCAATGTCAGGGCAGACGGTCCGAAGGCAAAGGCCCCGGCGTGGGAACACCGGGGCCTGTCATGAAGGAAGCTAAGGAACTTGGATTGGCAAGAAAGACAATACGTATCGTACCTTACCGCAACCTTGCGAATCCGTGACGAAGCGGTAATGTCCGAAAAAACAGTCGTCCGGGCGACCCGGAAAGCATCGTCAATCCCAGGTGGCGTTCCGGAATTTATCGAAGGTCCCGTCCTTTTCAAGCGTCTCATACGCCTGTCTCAACTTCTCCTGAAGCTCCGTCGGAACTTTCTTGCTGACTCCAAAATAGACGACATCTTCATGCACTACATACGAATGCAAAGCCAAATTTTTACACTCAGGATTGTGCCTTATCCAATATGTTATTGAATTTTTATCCTCAAAAAATCCCAATATCCGCCCTCCTTCAGTCTTTTTCAGATTGAGCAAGGCTTCCGCGACGCTTTCAATATGTTTTGCAAACTCAGGGTTTTTATATTTCTCCATAAATGCTTTCGAATAGACAGCATCCTGCAAAATTCCGAACTTCTTTCCTTCCTTCTCGGCAACGGCAGCCAGATCATCCAGGCTTTTGATCGGCAAATTTTCATTGCCCTGCTTAACGACAAGGACAACGTAGGCAACCCGTTCCGGGCCGATGAAATTTATGTATTCTTCGCGTTCGGGCGTGATCGACACATTCATCATCATGTCCAATCCGCCGTCCTTCAATTCGCTGAGCGCCCGGGACCATGGAAGTTCCACGAATTCAGGCTTCAGGCCCGCCGCCTGCACCAGCGCCCTTCCAAGCTCGACGTCGAGGCCGGTCCAGGCGCCGGAGGCATCCTGATAATACTGTGGTGGAAACTTAGTTACGCGTATGCGTATCGTCGCCTCGTCGGCGTACGACACCCGACAAAGCGTCCCGACAGCAAGTAAAGTGCTAAGCAGATAGAGAAGAAGTGGTTTCATGTCGTCCTTCCGTGAGCATGAAAAAAAGTGCATGCGCTGAACGCGCTGCATGTTTTGCCCCGACTCTTCCCCCCTCAGCTGACGTCTGATTCTGGTTATGATAATTCTGCAGACATGGCAAGATGCCACCTGCATGGCTCACGGCGTATTATGTCTAAGCTTGCAATGGCGGGGAACCTGAGTAAAGGGACATTGGACGAGCTATTCAAGGTAACCTCTTTTGAGGCCGTAGCGCTCGCCATGAGTATACTCATCCACAGGATATCGCTGCCTGTCCAACCTCGCCATTCCTGCTGTTGGTTTCGAACCCCATCCGTCAGATAATTGTTTGCTTTTCGTCGTCTTTTAGCGCAGAATACACACTGTACATGTTGGACCTCACTCGTTTTTTAAAAGGAAGGGGTATGAGACGGGCACCCTGCTTGTTCCTGCTCTGGCTTGGCGTCTGGTTGTGTTGTTTGTCCTCAACGGCGTTTGCGGCCCTGCGCTACGTTGACAACGAAGCATTGAACCTGCGGATCGGGTATCCGGAGTCCGTGGTCTACGCCGAATCGCGGGTTGCCGATCCGATCCGACCGACGCTGATGATGCGCTTGACCAGTTTGAGGACGCTCGAGCACGACGATCCGGCAGCCTGTGCCGCTGCGGTGGCCGAACGATCGGCTCTGGCTGCGAACAAGGGTCTGCGCCCCATGGATAACGAGGTGCCTGGTTCGGTCTCGGTCCTGACGGTGCTGCGCGGGGTACGGGCCAAGACCTGCCTGACGCTCCGCAAGCCCGACAAGGCGGTTGTCTTCGAGTTGTTGGCCGTGTTTTATCTGGGCGATTATCGCGTCGTCGTGACCCTGGCTGGTCCGACCCGGGAGCTTATCGACGAGGCGCCTGGTTTTTTCACCAAGGATCACGACGCGCCCGGCGTACCGGTCGTCTGGAACAGCGCCGGACATAAGGATGTGTACGAGGCCTACTATCAGAGTCTGATACTGAATCGGTCCGGCCCGGCCGCCAGTGAATGGCTGGCCGCCTTCAACGCCATTGTAAATGGGATTCAGGTCCTCAGCCAGGCCTCTGCGGAGAAACGTTGACCGGGGAGTCCTGCGTCGGCGTTGCAGGACGTCGCCGTTTTCGTAAGGAAGGCAGCCCTTTGGCGTGGACCCGCCCGACGCCCTGCCGGTGCAGTTGTTGGCCTGGCATGGGTGTCTGTGGCTTTGGCTGCGGTGTGGGGGCCGTGCATTGTGACAACTGACGTTGCGTACGTTCGGCCACGACTCGGCAGGACCGAGGCCGCCTGACTTCAAGGACCCCATGCCTCAGACAGACGCGTCCGCTCTGGAAGCTCAACTCGCCCGCTACTCCGGCACCCGGTTCCATCTGCTCATTCGCGATCAGGGACTGCGCGAGCAGGTTGGCGTCATTCTTGCGCTTCTTCGCTTCGAGCATGTCACCGTGCTCCCTACCACCGGCAGCTATCTCGATAATGTCCGCAGGCTCGCGGGCGCGTTGATCCGGGATGAAGGCATCTTTCTTGTCAATCCGCCCCTGGCCTTGTTCGGTGACGACGGCAAGGTCAAGGTGCGCAAGGAGCTCAAGGATTTTTTTTCCGATCTCTCGCTGGTGCTGGCCAAGACCAGACGCGAGACCATGCGCTACGTGTCCAAGTGTGTGCCGATTTTCGCCGATATCCAGCTGACGCAAAAGCGTGAGCGCATCCTTACGTCGCTGGCGCATTACGGCGTCAGCGGCGCCTTCATTCTCAAGCCCCAGGATTCGCTCGAAGGGTTGAGCCCGAGTTTTTACAAGATTAGGCTCAAGGAAATGGTCATGGAGCGCCTGGAGGAGGTCCGGGATTATTTAGCCGAATACCTGACGCATATCGATGGCGCCCTGGACGATTTGATACAGAAAAAGGAGGAGCGTGCCCTCAGCGAGCGGAAGGCGGAGGCGGATAAATGGATGGAGCAGGGCACCATGGCCAGGTCTCGTGGAGACTGGGAAAAGGCTATCGAGTGCTTCAAGCGGACCATCGACCTGCTTCCGGACAATCCGGATGCCTATCTTGAAAGCGGTCGCATCTACGTACATATCCGGAAATACGCCAAGGCCCTGTTCCGTTTCAATCAGGCCGAAGAGGTCGCCACGACGGCGCCCGAGCCGAACAAGGAGATCGGGAACGTGCGCGTGCTGCAGGTCAAGGAGCGCGTGGAGCAGGGCGAGTCGCCGAACAGTCCCGCGATACTGGCCCTGCTGGAAGAGGCCATGGAGCATTTTCAGACGGCCTTGCGCAAGGCGGAGAAGATCAAGCCGCTGCACGACGATGAAAAAATTCAGGCTCGCAGCATGGAGGCCGTGACCCGGATTGCCGGCGAAATGCTCAAGCTCGACGTCAAGTCGTTTCTGGGCAAACGCCATCCCATGGTCAAGCAGCTCGGCCAGCTGGCGCACGAGGCCTTCAGCAAGGTCTCCGGTGCCGACTCGGAGGCGCTATCCAGCCAGCACCTGATATTCCTCGGTCTGGCGGCCATGGACGAGCGTCGTTTCGAGGAGGCCGAACGCTATCTCTTCAAGGCGGCTCGCGAACCGGAGAGTTTTTCCGAGGCCTGCGACGAAATCACCATTTTGGGCATTCATGTGCGCAAAGTCGAGGGCGCTCCCCCGGCCATCGAGCTGTACAAGCGGCTGCTGTCGGTCAATCCGCCCAATCTTGCCGCCGTATTTTTCAACCTGGCCGTGGCCTACGGCACGGAAAAGAACATCCTCGAATCTGCCGGCGCCATCGTCCAGGCGCTCTATGTCGATCTGTCCCTCGCCGAGAACCGCATGTTTTACAACAATCCCATACTCAATGGCATCCTCGATCTCGTGGTCAGGCTTTTCGCTGCCATCAACCAGCGCATGAACGTCATCCACGTGCCCGAGGTCATGAAAAAGGCCATTGATCTTCAGGAACGGCTCGAGACGTTGATTCTCGACCAGGACGACAAACACGCTTTCAGGCTGTTGCGTAATGTTATCCAGGTGATGCCAGAATTCTTTCATCGCGAGCACGTGGCCGCGAGTCGCCTCATTTTGCGCTACGCGACCGCCAAGAAAGACGCCTGTCTCCAGTCTTCCAAGCCTGAAGTGGTGGTTTTCGGCAAATATATGGAAGATTTGATCAAGCAGAGCCGGGAGTTGAAATTTTCGAAACGCCTTGTCGCTTACGCCAACTTCAAGGCCCAGGTCTTGCGGCTGCTGCGGCAGGGCAAAGACGAGGCCGAAGCCGCCAATATCATGACCAAGGCCGTTGTCTGCCATCCCGAATATGTCGAGCGGCCCGAGTTCTATGCCAATCCCAAGCTTCTGGTCCTGGTTCAGGAAATCTACGCCAAGCTCGCCCGCGTTGATCGGGCCACCATCGCCGCCTACAGTCTGGATTAAGTCCTGCGCGCCCTTGCTGCCGACAGGTTGCCCTGTTCATGCCGCCTGGTCGGCAAGGCGGCGTCACGGGCAGGGGGAAAAATAGAGGAACAGCATTGCAGCGGCGCAGCCTGTCATTCCCCACCAGAAATCAAACCAGCACCACTGTTTTTTGCTCCATAAATCCAGAAACTCCTTGACCACGGTGACGAGCGGGTACCAGAATACGCCGAGCAGGGTCAGGAGAAAGCCCCAGAAAAAATGCAGCTGCAGGTCCATGCGGAACAGGGTCATCACTCCTGCACCAGCTTTTTTATACCAATCGAGCAGGTTCAAATCACTCTCCGACGACAATCAGGCATCGGGCTCCGCAGAGGCCCGGAGCAGGCTTACCAGGAAGGTTGCTCCGGGTCCGTCGTTGCAGCGTCCGCTGATTTCGCCGGACCAGGAGCTTACCAGGGTGTGGACGATGGGCAATCCCAGCCCGGTGCCCATGCCAGAGCGTTGTTCCGAGAACAACGGGTCGAAGATACGGTCTTCAATGCCAGCAAGGCCTGCGCCGTTATCCTCGACTTCCAGAAATACGCGCTCTCTCGTCGCCGTCGTGCGCAGCAGGATGTATTTACCCGGACGCTCGCGATTGTCGAAGGCGTCCAGCGATTGCATGGCGTTGACGGTAAGGTTGATGATTACCTGCTCGAGCTGGACCGGCGTGGCCAGGGCGTCCGGCAGGTCGGGCATAAGGTCGAATCGCAGGGTGATTCCGTGCGCGGCGAGCTGGGATTTCAGCAGCTCCAGGGCATTTTCCACAACGCGGTTCACATCGACGGGCTGCGGAGGCACGGTGTTCTGCTGCCTGGACAGCGCGCGCATGTGGGTGATGATATCGCAGATACGCCGGCATTGGTCCAAAATCAGGCCGAGCCGCTCAAGAATGGTCGTCCGGTCCAGTTCAGGGCGTCGTTCGACGAGCATTTCCAGCCCCCCCACATAGAGCTGTAGCGCATTGAGCGGCTGGTTGATCTCGTGGGCTATGCCGGCGGCCAGGGTCCCGAGCGATTCGAGGCGCTGCGCGCGCTGCAGCCGGTTCTGAACCAGGAGTTTTTCGGTCACGTCATCGACCATGACCAGCATCGATTCGACCCGGTCGGCTCCGCGGACAGGGCAAAAGGTCAGCTGAAAGGTCTGCGTTCCGCCCGGAGACGGCAACTCAAGTCGGTCCTCGACCACGGCTCCCTGTTCGAAGGTCTGGCGGCAGGGGCGGTGCTCGCAGTCGCCCCGGCAGGGAAACAGATCGCAGCACAACCCCTCGGCCGGGAGTTGCTCCGGATGGCCGAACCAGGCGCTCAGCCTGGGGTTGACGGCCAGAACGCGACGGTCGCGGTCGACGAGCGCGACGCCTATGGCCAGGTTTTCCGTAATGCTCCTGTAGCGTTCCTCGCTCAAGCGCAGGGCCTGCTGCGCCCGTTTGGTCGGGGTAATATCCAGGCCGAGCTCAAGCACGAGCGGGACGCCGTTTACGTCGTCGAAGGGATAGGCATAGGCCAGAAAGGTCTTTCCCGAGGCGGCGCATTCCCACTCCCAGACGCCGGTGCTGCGGGTATCGAGTATTTCCATGGCCGGGCACAGGGCGCAGGGCGTGGCGCTGCGATGCATGAGTTCATAGCAGCTACGGTTTTCGATTTTCCCGAACTCCTGGCGAAAGCAGCTGTTCGCGTAGCGTATGGAATGATCGGAGGCGAGAAGGCAGACATAGGCGGGCATGCGATCGAGGACGCGAAACAGTCGGCTGCGCTCGCGATCCAGCACCGGCGGTGCAAGGTTGTCCTGTCCGGGCAGGCCCGCCGGGTTTCCGTCCACGAGCAACGCCGCGCTGACACCTGACAACGCAGCATCGGCAGTAAAGAGCGGGCGCGGAAGCACTGTCACGCCGATGGTGTTTACGTCCGGTCGTTGCAGTTCCAGGAAATAGGGCTCGAATCCACCGCTGCGCCGCGTTGTTCTGGCCGACAGCAGACAGTCCAGGTTGGGTCCCGTCGCCAATGCCTCGCGCAACCAGGTCAGCAGCGGAGTTCCCTGAAGCCCGGTCGCCGGTCCCAGACTTGCCAGCGCGTAACGCAGGTCATCGACGCCCGGTCGGTTCGCGACGCCTGGGAGCCCGGACTCCGGGTTCGCAGGCATGGGCCGGTCGCCGATTTCGCACAGAAACCAGTCGACAAGCTCTTCAGCCAGGCGATGCCCGGGATGCGGGCGGGCAGGGGGGAGTCTGTCTGTCATGGCCTTTGTGGTCGAGCGATCCGTCGATACGGTCCGCGGAACCTCGTATCCGTCGCTCAGTCGTCGCTTCCCAGCGCCGCAAGCAGGCGGTCGCGGTCCGCCATGCCCAGCAGGCGTCCGGCGTCGTCGCTGACGACGATGCGTTTTATCCCGTGTTTCACGAAGCGTTGCACCAGCTCCGCCAATCCTTCATCCGGGCCGATGCTGAAGACCTCGGTTTCCATGACGTCGCGGGCCACAGTATGGGGCTCGTCCCAGGCTGTCTGTTTTCTGGACAGCGCGGCAACGAGCGCGTGCAGCAGGCCGGGCTTGTTCCGACGTGCAAACGAGGCGACCAGGTCGCGGTCCAGGACTATTCCCAGCACCACGTCGTCCGTATCCACGACCACGACCCGGCGCAACGGACTGGCTACCAGCCTGGAGAGCACGTCCGGCAACGGTGTCTCGGGTGCGACGCGGGGAACGTCCTCGATCATGACATCGCGTACGGTTCGATGAATGCCCGGGGGCAGGGATGGACCATGCGTCGGCAGGGCCGAGACCTTGCCGACGGCGCGCAGCAGATCGATCCGGCTGACGATGCCCAGGAGTTTGCCCGCGTCGTCGAGGACGGGCAGGCGTTTGAGATTACGCTTCGCCAGCCGGACGAGCGCCTCGGATAAGGTGGCATTGCCGCCGATGGTCTGTGCCGGCGCACTCATGACGTCGGCAGCCTTCAACCCGCCTTCGTCCAGCTGGCGCAGCTGATCGGACAGCAGCGTTTCCGGCAGCTGACGCTGCACCTCGAGTCGCAAGGCCATGGCCCCGCGTTGCAGCAGATCGCCTCCGGTGACGATGCCCTTTACCCGGCCTTTGGCCAGCACCGGCACGGCCTTGACCTGGCGGCGCAGCAGCAGCTCGACGACTGCCGAAAGCGGGGTCTCGGGTTTGACCGTGGCGACGTCGGCGGTCATCACATCGCGCACGCGCAAGGGGAGGGGAAACAGGGCCTTGGCTTGCTGGACGAGCACACAGCCTTCGCTGACCAGTCCCTCCACCTGGACCAGGAAATCGGCAATGCGCTCCGGCGTGTCGACAATATCCACGATTACCGGCAAGTCTTCGGAAAGGCGAAGGATTTTTGCCGTGCGCAGGACACTGCTCGCGCCGAAGCCTATGAACCCGCGGTACGCCGTGGCACCGGCCATGCCGCGGCGCCGCGCC
Source organism: uncultured Desulfovibrionaceae bacterium (assembly GCA_964523295.1). GTDB lineage: Bacteria > Desulfobacterota > Desulfovibrionia > Desulfovibrionales > Desulfovibrionaceae > CAZGAH01. The sequence goes on from CAZGAH010000001.1 coordinate 96,526, forward strand.
TCCTCGACGATCAGCTCGTAGACGGGCCGGCCCTCGTGGCGGGTGGTTTCGCCCAGGAGCACGCGCAGTATTTCCACTTCACGCAGGGGACTCATGCCTTCCTTCTCCTTCGGGCCGCGTTTATCCGCAGTCCGGCGCGACGCGCAGTCTCGGCGCGTGACGATTGCGCCGGAGAAAGACGGATGATGCGGACAGGGTAACGGCGTCCACATCCGCCGCCTGGTTACAGTATCCGACCAATGGCGCCGCCGAGAGCGAGCGCCACGAATCCGACAACGTTCTGACCAGCCAGGTTGAGGGTCATGGTCAGCCATTGCGCGTCGCGCAACTGTCCCGAGCTTTCGAAAATCAGGGTGGAAAAGGTGGTGAAGGCGCCCATGAACCCGACCAGAACAATGGTCCGCGCCTGCGCGGAAATGAGGCTTCGCTCCTCGGACAAGGTCCAGATCAGACCGAAGAGGAAGCAGCCCAGGATGTTGACCGCCCACGTACCCCAGGGGAAATGACGGCCCGCAAGCTCGTAGACCAGGCCGGACAGCCAGTATCGGCTCAGCGTGCCGCAGGCTCCGGCTATGGCGAGAAGGACGAGTTTGTTCATGGATTCGTGCCGCTGCCGCGCAACCAGGGACCGGCGACATGCCGGATGGTGCGCATGGCATCGTCAACGCCCGAAAAAACCAAGGGCGCAACCGTAATGGCTGCGCCCTCGGGGGAGCCGGACACCCAGAAGCAACTGTTACCGCTGCTCCCTTTCGGGCCTGACGGGGTTGGCAGCGCGTCTGCCGCCCGGCTCCCGATGCTCGATGCGGAAACGGACGCATGCATCAGGATCGACTCTGCATCCGGAAAAACTATGCCGTTTTGGTTGCTGTGTCAAGGACGAAAATACCGCAAAAAATATTGGCGTCAGCGGCTGCTTTTGTCACAATTCTCTATCCCTGGAATTTGAAGGTCTTCCCCCTGCCTGGTGCAGGGGCCGGGTCCTGGGGTTCGCGAGGCAGCGACGTGACGGGGGGGGATGTGGAAGGTGTTACACCTCTATGCCGGCCGCCTTCAACAAGTGATGCAAAAGCCCGGCTTTGAGCGGTTGGTTCCCGTGGACTGGAACCGAGAGTCGCGCCTGTGAGCCGTCCTTTCCATAAATGTGGTGGCTGCCCTGAACGCGTTTCAGCTGCCAACCATGACGTTCCAGGAGTTTGGCGAGTTCCTTGCCTGAGAGCTGTTTCATATGGCGATTTCCATCACCGTGGCCTTCGTGTTCGGCGTTGGCGCATCCACATCAACCGCCAGGCATCCCTCTACGGCTTCATAGAGGTTCGTCAGCAGCTCTTCCCACGTTTCGCCCTGCGTCGCGCACCCGGCAATGGCCGGGACTTCGGCCCAATAGCCGCCTTCTTCAGCTTCATGGACAATAACCTTCAACTTCATCCTGTTTGCCTCCTGGAAAATGTGTTGCAACAGACCACGCCCTCACGGGAATCTATTTGGAATAAACTCGTGCATCACGCGTCTTTCTCCATCTACGGCCACAACGCGGCAGGCGCCTTGTAGCCCCCTTTTATGAACCGCTACGTGCTTCCTCTATCGCCGCCAGGGGCTTGATATGGCTGTTTGATGCCACTATCCATTTCAGATGCGGGTATCATGCCAACATCGTGCGCGGCCAGGCATGGATGCCGTCCGCCTCACCCCTGGCTGCCTTTGAACAGCGCGACATAGGCGCGGTAGGCCCTGCCTGCGGGCGAATCGGGGGGGATATGCTGTGACGCGGCGCCCAGTGTCTCAGGAGCGGAGAGCGTCAACCGAGGGCTCGGGATATCGACTGGCACGACATCCAAAGGGATTCTGTTCATGAGCAGATTGAGCTGGACGCCGTCGAAACAGGTTTCTTTCAGAAAGGCGTTGACGCGATCGAGTATCTCGGGAACGTAGTACGTGGCCTCCTGCAGGGCCGCGGGGTCCTCCGCGCCGAGCAGCAGGGTGGTATGGCGGTGGCCCAGCGGCCGGACCAGGCGGGCTGTCTCTTCGCCGAGCACTTCGGTCCAGCTCCTCCAGAGCCGGACCAGGCGAAACGGGAAGTCCGCGCGGACCCCGGTGGCGAGATAGCCTGTCAGCGCCCTGCCAATATCCCGCATGGTGTTTCCTTCCTGTTGATGTCGCCGGGGAGGCCGATCCGTCCGGTTCAGCGTTCGTTCGGAGCGCTCTTCGGATCGTAGCGTTCCACGAGCACGCCCAGCTCGCGATGCGGCTTGAGGTGATAGATGCGGTCCGCGTGCGTGCTGAAGGCATCGATCGGGTGGTGGCTGATGACGAGCACCTGCACTCCGAGTTTGTCCGCGATGCGGGCGACGAGTTTCATGAGCCGCGGGACGAGGTCGGGCCGCAACCAGCAGTCCTGCTCGTCGAGCACGAGAAAGGGCCGATGCCCGGCCGGATCAAGGCAGGACAAACCGATGAGCCGAAGGCCCACCGAAAGGATGTTGCAGACCGATCCGCCCTGGCCGCGCAGAATGTCTTCCACGCCCTCGGGGCTTTCAACCTGAAACTCGATGCTGAGCCGGTTGTTCTTGACCTCGCGCAGGCTGGTCACGCGTCGGTCCTGCCCCAGGATCTCGCGGATACCGTGCGTCAGCGTGGCCTCGATCTCGTCCAGCAACTCGCCGAACAACTGCCGCGTCAGGGTCTCCAGCCTGGCCGAGGCCAACGGCGCAAGCTCGAGATACTCCCTGGCGGCCTGCCGCGCGCGTAGCGCCTCCCCGTGTTCCTCCACGCAACGCGCGGCCAGTCCCTGCAACTGGTCCAGCTGGCGTTCCATATCGCGCAACTGGCCGCGCAACTGCTCCGAGCGCGGCAGTTCGTCGTGTCCTGGCAGCGTCTGTGTCTGCGAAATGGCATCCATACCGTACGTCCTCGCGTCGTCGCGGACTATCAGGCCTCGCCCCGAACATCGGTCGCGTTCTCGACTGCCTCCAGGCCCGCGCGCACGCCCTGAATGTGGCTGCGGTACTCTTCAACAAGTCGCGCGTTGTCGGCGCGCTGCCTGGCGAGCAGTTCCTCCAGGGCCGCCGGATCGGCCGTGCCGTATTCGGAAACGGCCGCGGCCTCGAGTTCGCGCAGCTGTCCCTCGACATTGGCCAGATTTTGCTCCGTACGCACCTTTTCCATCTTCAGCCGTTCGTAATCCTGCTTGAGCCGGTTCAGCTCCTGTTCCAGGGCCGCGTCCTGATCATTGGCGGGCTGTTTTGCCATTGACGACCTCCTCGTAAAGTTCCCACAACAGCCGGTCCTCGGGCGTATCGCGGGCAAGATTCTGTTCCAGGAATTGCCGCAGGCCAAGTCCCTCGCGGGTGCGGCGCCAGGCCAGACGCTCCAGGCCGGTCACGAAGGCCGATTCCGGCGCCGCCTGGTCCGGCTCGGGCGGCAGCTCCTGATCCGGGAAAACCGTTTCGAACGGGAGAAACCGCAAGGGCAGGCGTTCCAACTCGCCGCGCGCCTGGCAGGCTGGCGTCCAGATCAACGCCGCGGGCTGGCGCTCCCTGTTGCCGTGGGTGAATTGCATCCGGGTGAGGCCGCCGGCATTCACCCAACGCGTCGTCCCGGCCAGCTGCTGGGGCTGAGGCCGGTGGATATGCCCGTTCAATACCCAATCCACGCCGGGTATGGGCCGGATGCGGATCGGCTTGTCCTGGTAGTCGGGAAAACCGATGTTGTGATGGGTTATCCAGATGACCGTCTCGCCCGGCTCTCCGGAAAAGGCGTCCGGAATGGGCGTGAAATCCGGCGAGCCGCCCACGAGCGCACGACCGCCCGGAGCACGTAACCGAAACTGGGGGCCGCACTCGCTGACAACGGTGACGACGCCGGCGGCCTCGAGCACGGCCAGCGACACGTCCGGCGTATACCGGGCCTGATATTTGTCGTGGTTGCCCACGAGCACCCAGGGCCGCAGGCTCCCGGCACAGGGCCGGAACAGCTCGATGAGCGCGACGAGCAGGCTGTTGGGGTTTTCCCGCGGCCAGTGGAAAAGGTCGCCCAGGATGACCGGGACCAGGGTTTCCGCCCGGCAATGCGCCAGCCCGGCAGCGACTTTGTCCAGGATCTGCCCGGTATAGCCCTCGAGACGTTGCCCGGGCGGCGTGGCCGCGAAATGCGGATCGGCCATGAACAGCAGGCCGTTGGCTTCGATGACGGGCAGCGTGCGTTCAGTCATGCTCGTGTTTCCGCCCCAGGAAGGATTCCACGGTCAATGCCGCGCCACAGAGCGGGCAGACGCCCGCCCGGGTCAGACGCTCGGCCACAGTGCTGGCCATGGCCGCCAGCGCTTGTTCCGCCTGCCGGGCCGCCTCTTGAGCCGTGTTCCGCGCGGCGAGCAGGCGTTTGATTCCGGTCAGCGCAGACTCCAGCCCGACCGGAACGGAGAGAGGTGGCGCGGCCGTCAATCCGTCCAGAATGGCTGAGCGTCGCTGCAATTCGTCTCGCTGCGCGCGGAGACTGCGCAGGGTTGTCAAACAGTGTTCCAAGGGCGACGCGGCGCGCAGCGGAGCAGGCTCGCGCAGGGCCTGAAGCGCGGCCAGGCGATGGCGTAAGGCGTCGAGCGTCTGGCTGCACTCCAGCAGTCCGGCAACGCGTTGCCGCAGCGTCGCTGCCGGGAATAAGGCCGGCGGCGGGAGCAGACGGGTCAGTATCTCGTTGGCCTGGCGCCCGGTGTCGCGCGCCAGGGCCAGCGCAGTCCGGCGCGCGCGCAGCGTGGCCAGTCCGGAAGCCGGAAAGAGCGCGGGCGCGGACGTCAGCGCCGCAAGGGTTTGACTGCGCTTCGCCAGCCGTTGGTGCTCCTGGCGCAGCTCCGCCAGACGCGCCGTGGTGGTGGCCAGGCGTCCGCTTTCGGCCAGGGCCGGCGCAGGCAGGATGCGCGCCAGCAGGTCCAGGCGCCGTGCGGCCAGCGCGGCCGCGGCGCTGCGGGACCGGTGCTCGTCCAGCCAACGTCCGAGCCGGTCCACGGGGTGCAGGTCCGGCGGCTGGGCAAGCGGTTCCAGGGATTCCAGCGCACGCGCGAGCTGGCTCTGCCGCAATAGCAGGCCGCGCAACCGCGCGGACGTCTGCTCCAGGCGCGGCTGGCTGCGCTCCAGGGCGGCCACGGCGTCGAGCAGGACCGCGGCGCGCTCCATCCCCAGCGCCAGGGAGGGCAGGGGGGCCAGCCGGTCCAGACGCCGGCGCACGGCCTCCAAACGGGCATCCTGGGCCGCGAATTCCTTTTTTTGGGCGGAAATCTTTACCTTCAGCGCCTGCTGCATGGACAGCAGATAGGCGCTTTCGCTCGACGCGGCGAAAAAATCGGCCATGACCGTGCCCGACCGGTTGAGCAGGAAGACCGGTTCGCGCTGGTTGCCGAGGTGTACGTCAATGCCCTTGCTGTCGGCGTCGTCGATGAACACATTGCCGAGCCGGAGCAGGGCGAGCACGTCCTCGGGAGTGTTTCGACCGAACTTGGCGTAGGTAGTGGGCTCGTTCTGGCCCGGGCTATGGATTTCGTAGAGCGCGTAGCGTTCCTTGCGTATCCAGGCCACGCGGTGCCCGGTGTCGAATTCCAGCTCCACGCGCGCCTGGGCCGCGCCGTGCCGGATGTAGTACCTGGGGATCGGATTCGTGGCCAGGCAGCGCAATGCCTCGACCACGGCGGACTTGCCCGTATTGTTCGCGCCCATGAGCACGGTGACGCCGGGACCGAACTCCAGCTCGGTCCGGCCATGGGCCATGAAGTTTTCCAGCAGCAGGCGTTTGAGCATTGTTTCGTGGTAGCGTAGTGTATCGGAAAATACGTAGCGCTCAGGCATCGGTTGCGTGGCAACCGGACGCCCCGGCATTGCACGCCAAAAAGGGACAAAAGGCAAGCGCTTGTTCGGTGAGACGGGTAGCCGGGCCGCGGCCTTCGTAGAGCACGAGCGGCGCCTCGCAACTCAGGCCGGGTTTGCCGTTGCGGCGCGCCTCGATCAGCGCAAGCGGCGCCGGCGCGTCGCGTCTGCTGTATACGGGCACGAGGCGTTTGGGCTCCAGGTTGCAATCCGAGAGCCGTTTCAGGGCCTCCGCCAGCCGCGCGGCCGCGATGACCAGGCAGAACCGGCCGCGGTTTTTCAGCAGGTAAGCGGCCGCCTGGAAAAAATCGGCCAGTTCGCCATTGGTTTCGAACAAGGCCGTGCAGCGCTCGGCCGAGGGCGACAGGCGCCCCTGGCCAAGGCGCCGATAGGGCGGGTTGCAGATTGCGAGATCGAATTCCCCGGCCGGAAGCTGCGGCTCGCTGCGCACGGCGCGTACGTCTGCCACGAGGGAAAGAATCCTGTCGGCAAAACCCAGGCGGCAGGCATTCTGCTGCGCGGCGTCAGCCATGGCCGGGTCAACATCCACGGCCACGGCCCTCGGGAGCATGTCCGGGGCCCCAGGCCGGGCCAGGAGCACGGCCAGACCCGCAACGCCGCAGCCCGCGCCCAGATCGACCATGTTCCCTGCCGCTCGTCCGGCGGCAAAGGAGCCCAGGAGCAGGGCGTCGATGGAAAAGCGGAACCGGCGTTCGGGCTGGAACAGGCCGCGGGGAAAGGCCTCCCGGGTCGCGGCGTGTTGCTCGTCGGGCGGCGTTGTGGTCATGGTCTGTCCGGTGCGTTATGGTGACGCATGAGCAGCGAGGTCGACCTCGTCGGGTTGCAGGTCCGATGCGCCGACGAGCTGCCAGGACATGGCGGTTGTCTTGACGAAGGTAAAGTCAAGCGGTGAGAGCCCGTTCATGTATTGCACCACGAGGTCTCCGTTTGCCACGTTGCGCCAGAGCAGATCGCATTTGCCGTCACGATGTTTTTGAAGCGGTATAAACACGTGGTGGGGGGGGAAGCTTCGGATCGCTCCGGGGCTTGGAAAGCGCGAGCGCAAGCAGGAGCTTAGAGCAGTTTGACGAGCGTGGCCACAACGGCGGCCTGAGCCACGAGCATCCTGGCTATCCACTTGACAAGGTCGCTTTTGGTTTCGGCGGCGGTCAGCGCAATCTTGGCTTCGAGATGCGTTTCCATCTCCTTCATGTCTCTCCGTAAGAACTCAATATCCATTTTTGTGGAAAGGCTGTTGTCCACGATGTCCTTGACGGCCCTGGCGTGTGCCTTGGCCTGTTCCTCGGGCACGTTCGGCAATGGCCTAGGATTGCTGATAGTACTCCTGCAGACTCTTCACTTCCAGCCCCTTGCCACGCAGCTCCTGGATGGCCATGGCCATGGCCTTTGCCCCGGCCAGGGTCGTGGTGTAGGGGATGCCGTAGAGCAGAGTGTTCTGGCGGATGGTAATCGAATCGCGGATGGCCTTTTTGCCGGCAACCGTATTGATCACCAGGTCGATTTCACGGTTTTTGATCGCATCGACCACGTGCGGTTCGCCTTCGGAGACTTTATTCACGCGTACGGCTTGAATGCCGTTGTCGTTGAGCAGCCTGGCGGTGCCGTCCGTGGCCATGATCCGGAAACCGAGTTCGTGAAAGATTTTTGCAACGGGGAGCAGGGGGGCCTTGTCCCGATCGTTCACCGACATGAATACCTGGCCGGCGGTCGGCAGGTTCTGCCCGGCGGCGAGCTGGCTCTTCATGAAGGCCAGGCCGAACGAGGCGTCGATGCCCATGACCTCGCCCGTGGAGCGCATTTCCGGTCCGAGGAGGATATCCACGCCCGGAAAGCGCCGAAACGGCAACACGGATTCCTTGACCGAGACGTATCCTGCTATGCGACGGGACCAGGGATCCAGCTCGCGCAGCGATTCCCCGAGCATAACGCGGGTCGCCAGCTTGGCCAGGGGCACGCCGGTGGCCTTGCTGACGAAAGGCACCGTACGCGAGGCCCGCGGGTTGACCTCGAGGATGTAGACGTCGTTGTCCTTGACCGCGAACTGGATGTTCATCAGGCCGACGACATGCAGCTCGACCGCCAGGGCAATGGTCTGACGGGAAATCTCGTCGATGATCGCCTGGTCCAGGGTATGTGGCGGCAGCACGCAGGCGGAGTCGCCGGAGTGGATGCCCGCCTCTTCGATATGCTCCATGATGCCGGCTACGTAGGTGTCCTTGCCGTCGCTGAGCGCGTCGACGTCGACCTCGGTGGCGTCCTCGAGAAACTTGTCGATGAGAATGGGATGCTCGGGGGAAACCACGACGGCCTTGGCGAAATAGGCGGCGAGATCGTCGCTGCCGTGGACGATTTCCATGGCCCGGCCACCGAGTACGTAGCTTGGTCGAACGACCACAGGATAGCCGATGGCCTCGGCCACGGCCAGCGCGTCGTCGAGCGACATGGCCGTTCCGTTGGCCGGCTGGCGCAGGTCGAGCTTTTGCAGCAGGGCCTGGAAGCGTTCCCGGTCTTCGGCGCGGTCAATGCTGTCCGGCGTGGTGCCCAGGATCGGCACGCCGGCCCGACGCAACGGGACGGCGAGATTGAGCGGCGTCTGGCCGCCGAACTGGACGATGACGCCCTCGGGCTTTTCCTGCTCGATGATGGCCAGCACGTCCTCGCGGGTCAGCGGCTCGAAATAGAGGCGGTCCGAGGTGTCGTAGTCGGTGGAGACGGTCTCGGGGTTGCAGTTGACCATGATCGACTCGATTCCCATTTCCCTGAGCGCAAAGGACGCGTGGCAGCAGCAGTAGTCGAACTCGATGCCCTGGCCGATGCGGTTCGGCCCGCCGCCCAGGATGACCACCTTGCGTTTGTCGCCGGGCTCGAGTTCGTGGCCGGTTTCGTAGGTCGAATAGTAGTAGGGAGTATAGGCCTCGAATTCGGCGGCGCACGTATCCACCAGATAATAGACGGGCAATACGTCGACATCCTTGCGCAGCTGGCGGATGTCCAGCTCGGAGCGCTTCCAGAGCGCTGCCAGCTGCCGGTCGGAGAAGCCGTATTCCTTGGCCTGGCGCAGCATCGGCGCAAGGTCGGGATTGTTGGCCGTCAGGTTCTGGCTCAGGGCGAACTGGCGCAAGGCTTCTTCCATGACCAGGATGTCGTCGATCTGGCGCAGAAACCAGGGATCGACGGCCGTGGCTTCGTAAATCTCCTCCACGCTCAGGCCGGCCAGCAGGGCGTGCCGGATGGTGAAAATCCGGCGGGAATTGGGGACGCGCAGATCCGCCAGCAGGGCCTCGCGGTCGTGACTGCGCTCCAGAAACTCCTTGCCCAGACCGGGCATGCCGATTTCCAGCGAACGCAGCCCCTTCTGCAGCGACTCCTTGAAGGTCCGGCCGATGGACATAGCCTCGCCGACGCTCTTCATGGCCGTGGTCAGCACGTCCTCGCTGCCGGGAAATTTCTCGAAGGTGAAGCGCGGAATCTTGACCACGCAGTAGTCGATGGTCGGCTCGAACGAGGCCATGGTCTCGCGGGTGATGTCGTTGGGGATTTCGTCCAGCGTATAGCCTACGGCAAGCTTGGCCGCGATCTTGGCGATCGGGAACCCGGTAGCCTTGGAAGCCAGGGCCGACGAACGCGACACCCGGGGATTCATCTCGATGACGACCATGTCGCCATTGGCCGGATTCAGGGCGAACTGCACGTTCGATCCGCCAGTCTCGACGCCGATCTCGCGCAGGATCGCGATCGAGGCGTCGCGCATCCGCTGGTATTCCACGTCCGTGAGCGTCTGAGCCGGCGCCACGGTAATCGAGTCGCCCGTGTGTACGCCCATGGGGTCGATGTTCTCGATGGAGCAGATGATCACGCAGTTGTCGTTGCGGTCGCGCATCACCTCAAGTTCGAACTCCTTCCAGCCCAGCACCGACTCCTCAAGCATGACCTCGCTCTTGAGGCTGGCGGTCAGCCCGTCGCTGGCGATCCGCTCCAGGTCCTCCATGGTATAGGCCACGCCGCCGCCCGTGCCGCCGAGCGTATACGCCGGGCGCACGATGATGGGAAAGGGCATGGTTGCCCCGAGCGCGCGCACGTCGTCCATGGTCCTGGCGATGCCGCTCTTGGGCACCTTGAGCCCGATTTTCTCCATGGCCTGCCGGAACAGCTCCCGGCTTTCGGCTTTCTGGATGACGGGCAAGGACGCGCCGATAAGCTCGACGCCGTACTTGTCCAGAACGCCCGCCTCGGCCACGGCGACGGCGGTATTCAGCCCGGTCTGACCGCCCAGCGTGGGCAGCAGCGCGTCCGGTCGTTCCTTGGCGATGATCCTGGCCACGGTCTCGGGCTCGATCGGCTCGATGTAGGTCCTGTCCGCCAATTCCGGATCGGTCATGATTGTGGCCGGATTGGAATTGATGAGCACGACCTCGTACCCTTCCTCTCTGAGCGCCTTGAGGGCCTGGGTTCCCGAGTAGTCGAATTCGCAGGCCTGGCCGATGACGATGGGGCCCGAGCCGATGAGCATGATTTTTTTGATATCTGTCCGTTTGGGCATGTTGGAAGCGGGGTTGAGGGTGTATCGGAAGCGCCGGAGCGTCGCGCGCGCATCGCGCCGACGCAACCCATACCCTTGCTTGGGGGAAGAAGCAAGAGGCGTTCCACACGCAGTCGCCTCGGGCTGGGGATCTGAAGGAAAACAATCGATCCAGCGCTGGCCCTCTCCGGGCGACAGGCGATCCGGCCAGGCCTCCGGGCTGGGGATGATTTTGATAACACAACAATCCCCCGCCTGAACCTCCACGCCTTCTCAGTGGCGTTTTCACGATCAAGATACGCTGCCCTGGTTCAGCCCCGTAGTCTGGACTCTTTTGTACGGCTGTGTTACATTGTGTCTCACAGGAGGTGTTTCATGCAATCACACGTCAGCACTCGGTTCGACGCCGAAACCCTGACCCGGCTTGATGAAGTCGTAGAGGCATTGGGGCGCACCCGTTCCAGCATCATCAAAGAGGCGGTGGCGCACTATCTTGAGTACCTGACGTGGTATTCGGCGGAAGTGCGTAAGGGGATCGACGCCGCCGATGCGGGCCATGTTCAATCTCATGCCAGCGTTGGCAATCTTTTAAAGGACGCAGGCGTTGCTCTCGATTAATTGGGCGCAACCGGCCGTAAATGACCTGATTGAAGTGTTGGTCTACTTTGAAAAGAAGCACGAAGGCGATGTCGGCAAGGATATTGTGGCTCAGATATACAGGTCTGCAGAAATATTGACTTCGTTTCCTCATGCAGGTCGTAAAGGACTGGTTCCGGGAATACGCGAATTGGTGAATCCACATCTGCCGTATTTCCTGGTGTATCGTATTGCGGACGATAGTGTGGATGTGCTCCGGGTCATGCACACGTCGAAGTTGTGGACAGGCGAAGGATAGCACCGTTCCCGATCTTACCGAGCACATTTTTGGGTAGAGATCGACTTCTTCCGTAATTCCAAGCTGTTATCATCATCGATCTCTCGTTAACAGCTTTACCATTCATACGATTGAACGAATTCTTTGTCGACATTCAATGTAAATCTGTCCATGAGTATCAGGACTTCTCATGAACGGCGAGATACCTGAAGCGAAGCGGATCAAGGGAGGAATGCGGCCTGGGCCTTCCCGGCCCGGCCCGACGGCGCCTTACGGTACGTACGGCGCCGTCGGTCACGAGGTTTTGCATCATCGGGGAACGGATGCCAGCTCCGGGCGCTGGCGGCGAGGGGGTTGCCTGGGTTTGTTGCGCTTCCGGTTCGTGTTCGTTCCGGCCGGATCGGGGCCGTACAAGTCGCGCAGACGGAAGAAGGCGTAGACGTCGGCACGCTGTCCGGGCCGGATGCCGGAGGATTTGGATTTGAGGCCGAGACGCCTGCCTATGCCCTTGACGCCGGCGGCGAGACGTTCGCCTAATTCCATGGCGGCGATGAAACCAAGACCGATCGCGAACAGGGTCGTGCTTTCCATTGGAAACCTCCTTGCCTGATGGTGACTTATCCGCTGGCGAACACCGCATTTTTGGCGATGAGTACGCAATGACGGCGCGTTGCCAGTATTTTTTCCACTACCGAGCCCATCAGCAGTCTGACCAGCCCCGTCTTTCCCAGCCAACCCATGACGATCAGGCCGGCCTGGATACGCCGGGCCGCGGTTGCTATGGTCGTGGCCGGATCGCCGTGTTCCACCAGGAACGTGGCCTCCACGCCGGCCTCTTCGCAGCATACTTTCACATCGTGGAGCAATGCCCTCGCCTTGGCGAAGAGTTTGTTGGTCATGCCGCCGCTCATGGCAGCGTATTCGACGGGAACGTCGATGACTTTGAGCACCGTGAGACTGGCATTATTGGTCCGGGCCAGGGCCAGGGCTCTTTCGACAGCTACCTGGCTGAAGGGTGAGCCGTCGTAGGCGAGCAGGATGGTCTCCAGACCAAGGCTCGTGTTCTGGGGCACGATGAGCACGTCGGCCGGGCTGTAGCCGATGACGCGGCCGGCCATGCCCGTGGTATAGGCGCCCTCGAACAGCTGCCTGGAACCCAATCCCTGGACGATCAGGTCGTAGTCATTGGCGAGCGCAGCGTCGGCAATACCTTCGTGGAGTTGGCCGCTGACGCGCAGTATTTCAATGGGACGCTCCGATCTTGTGGCCAGGGCCTCGGCATCGCCCAGAGCCTTGACGTAGGGAGCATCGAGCTTGGCAGCGATATCGGAAACGCCCACCAGCCTGAGATCGCCATTGTAGGAAGGCGTCACCGAGATCGCTCCCAACGCAGTCGCCTGATCCGTAACCCGGACAACCTGCTCCAGGGCGTTCAGTCCGGCGGGCGTTCCGTCGATCACGGAGAGTATTCGTTTATGACTCAACATAGTCTGCCTGTGTGGCCTGCTCGGCCAGGGCCTGGCGCCGCGATTTGAAGGTGTTCCAGAGAATAATGACCGCCCCGACGAGCAGGGCCAGACACATGGACACAAAGCTCACGCGGCTCAGGATGTCGACAGTGGTTTGGGAAAGCTCCATCAGGCCAAGCTTTGTCAGATAACCAGGCACTGCCAGGGCCCGGCTGACCGCAACCATGAGCATGATGACGCCCATGACCAGTTTGATGACGTTTTCCTTGACATACGTGGTGCCGATTGCGCCCAATTGTACGCCCAGCAGCGAGCCACCCAGGATGATGAGCACCAGGCGGATGTCGATCATGCCGTGAATCGCCCAGTTGACCGAGCCGGCAAATCCCATGACAAAGGCGATGACCAGTTCCGTTGCCGAAGCGACCAGCCCGGAGACGCCGAGCACGTACATCATGCCCGGGACACCGATAAAACCGCCGACCGCTATCGTCGCCGCCAGCATGCCCGTGGCCAGACCGACCGGGATGGTGATCCAGGCGGATATCCGGATGCCCGCGGTCTTGAAGGTCATCATGGGCCAAAGCTCGATACGCTGCATACGCTGCGCCAGCCAGCCCGAACTCTCCGCCCCGTCGGTCGCGCGGCCCTTCATCGCGTCGCGGAATACGAAGCTGCCCACGATCAGCAGCACTGCGACAAAAGAGAGCGAAACGTACAGATCGGAACCCGCCTCGCCGAAGGTTTCCAGAATCCAGCGCTGCAGACGAATGCCCAGTTGAACGCCCACTCCGGCGGAGACGGACATGACAATGCCCAGTTTGAGGTCGACCTGCCCATAGCGAAAGCGTTTGTATGCGCCGACCATGGCCTTGGGAAATTTGTGGCACATGTTGCTGGCCACGGCGATGACGCCGGGCACGCCAAGACTCATCATGCCCGGGGTAAGTACAAAGGCGCCGCCGGAGCCGATGAATCCGCTCACAAGCCCGCCGATGAACCCGACGATAAACAGGAAAATGACGTTCATCGCGGTCAGGTCGATGAAGGAAAGGGCCGAGGAAACCATGTCAGTCATAGCAATATCCTCCCTGGGGTGCTGGGGTTGTACGATCAGGTCGTAAGCGTGGGCCGGGGCCGGGTATCCTTGCGCGTCGTCGGGGTCTTGCTCTTCCGGGGCTGCTGCGTCTTGTGGTGGGCTTCGATGCCCAGGAGCGCCCAGAAATTATGGGCAAAGGCGCTATAAACGAATGAAAAAAGAAAGGCAGTGAGGATAGGTAAAGTTGCGTATAGGCCACCTTTGGTAAATGTGCTGGTTACCAGTCCTTCATTGGCAAAAAGCCCGGCATAGATTGCTGCTGCACCCGTCAGGGCAACAACCATCTTGCCGGCGCAGGATTTCTTGCTCGCTTGCGTTCCCGTAGCCATTGTTCTTCTCCTTGCTGTTAGATGTTTCAGGAAACTCAGCCTCATTCCTCCGGGCCGACTTCCCCGGGCCAGCATCTCCGTCAGCCAGGGCAGAAGTCCCCGTTCGAAACAGTAGACCGGGACGGACACATCCAGCGGAGGAGCGCCGGCGCCGGCAGGTACTTCCTGCAAGACAAATTCAACACGACGCGCATGATGCTGGAATGCATCCACGGCCGCGCCGATCGGGCCGGACGTGGCCAGATACTCGAACCGCACTCCCCGGCGGTTCAGCCGCTTCGTTATCGCACTGGCGTTACTGCGCGCCTTCTCGGCAAAGGACTTGCCGGCGCCGAACAGGCTGCCCTGGCTTGCCCCCCGCTCACGCGACTGCACGTAAAGCCCCACAAGCTCGTACTCCAGGAGTTCAGCCAGCCTGGCGCTATACCGGACAGTCCGCCACGCGATCCGAGGGCGCTCGGTCACCAGAAGGATCTTTTTCCTCTCGCTCATTGCATCCGCCGGAGATAAGGTTAATGTGTGACCTTCTTTAATCAAGAAGCGTGCCGCTCGTTGTGATTTGTATAACCATCTGAAATAAAAAAATATTTTATCACAGGGTGATATTTTCAGACAAAGGCACCTGTTGCATTTCGCATCGCCATAGGGTATCAGGAATGAAGAGTTGTATATATTTCAGCTGATTGTACCTGCTGCAAAAAAAACGGTTGCGTTGCGATTTGCAACGGTCCCCAAGCCCGACAGGGTATTTCCGGGGCGCGGGCGCGAGGCACCGAGAGAACCACAAGGAGGCACCGTGTTTTTTTTCCAACGTAACGAAGAACAGGTTGGGGATGAGCGGGCCGGGGACGACGCGCTGTCCAAATTAAAGACCGCGGCCAAAAACGCCGGACTGCCGGCTCAGGCCGCTCAGGCCGTGGAAAAGGAATTTGGCAGGCTGGATCAGACGGATCCGGCGGTCGCGGAGTATTCCATCGGGTTGAACTACCTGGAGTGCGTGCTGGCGTTGCCGTGGAATGCCAGTACGCTGGACAACCTGGATCTGGCGCACGCGCAGCAGGTCATGGACCAGGAGCACTTTGGTCTGGCGCGGGTCAAGGAGCGGGTGCTGGAATATCTGGCCTCCAGGATCATGATTGGGCGACGCGCATTCAAGGTGCTGGTCGTCGATGACGAGGAACTGACCAGAACCAATCTTGGCCATGTGTTCAGCAAAGAGGGTTATGAAACGCTGACCGCGTCGAACGGCGTCGAGGCCCTGGAGCTGGCCGGAGGCGGGCATTTCGATCTCATCCTGACGGATCTGAAGATGGACCGGATGGACGGTCTCGAACTCCTGGAAAAGGTCAAGAAGGTTACCCCGTCGACGGAAATCGTGCTCGTGACCGGTTATGCCACCGTGGAAAGCGCCGTGGCCGCATTCCGCAAGGGCGCCGCGCATTATATTGCCAAGCCGGTCAAGCTGGACGCCCTGAGGCGGACCGTAGCCGATATTCTGGCGGCCCGGCGTCGCGTCAGTCTGAGTCGGGGACCAGTGCTGTGCTTTGCCGGCCCCCCGGGCACGGGGAAAACCTCCATCGGCCGATCCATTGCCGAGGCCATGGGTCGCTCGTTTGTGCGTTTCTCCCTGGCCGGGTTGCGCGACGAGGCCGAGTTGCGGGGCCACCGCCGCACCTACGCCGGCGCCATGACCGGGCGGATCATCACGGAGCTCAGGCGCTGCGGCTATAACAATCCGGTATTCATGCTCGACGAGGTCGACAAGATCGGCCAGGATTTCCGCGGCGATCCGGCCTCGGTGCTTCTGGAGATTCTCGATCCGGAGCAGAACGCCCGGTTTCTGGATCATTTCCTGGACATCCCATTCGATCTCTCCAGCGTCATGTTCATCGCCACGGCCAACATCGCCGACCGGCTTCCCCAGCCGCTGCTCGACCGGATGGAGATAATCCCCTACGCGAGCTACACGGCGCGCGAAAAGCGCGCCATTGCCCGGCGGCATCTGCTGCCCCGACAAATCACGGCCAACGGGCTGGCTCCGGCGTCGGTGACCTTTACCGACGAGGCCCTGGACCTGGTGATTTCTGATTACACGCGCGAGGCCGGCCTGCGGAATCTGGACCGCGAACTGGCCTCCATTTGCCGCAAGCTGGACCGGTTGCTGCTCGGTGGCGCCATTGCGTTGCCGGTAACCGTAGATGGGAATACCGTATCCGAGCTGCTCGGTCCGAAAAAATATCTGCATGAGGCGGCCGAAGGCCAGAACCGCGTCGGCGTGGCCACGGGCATGGTCTGGACCGAATACGGCGGGGAGCTGATTTTTGTCGAAAGCGTGAGCATGAAAGGGACAGGCGAGCTGCTCCTGACCGGTTCGCTCGGCGACGTGCTTCGCGAGTCGGCGCAGACGTCGTTGAGCCACGTCCGGGCCAATGCGCCGGCGTTCGGCCTCGATCCGGACTTTTTCGCCACGCACGACGTGCACGTGCATATCCCAGGCGGAGCGGTGCCCAAGGACGGCCCCTCGGCCGGCCTGACGATTGCCGTGGCCCTGGTGTCGTTGCTGAGCGGCCGTCCGGTGCGCCGGGATGTGGCCATGTCCGGCGAGATGACGCTTACCGGCGAGGTCCTCCCTGTCGGCGGCGTGCGGGAGAAGATCCTGGCCGCCGTCCGTTCTGGAGCCCGGACCGTGGTACTGCCCGAGCGGAACCGGCAGGACGTGCAGGCAATTGAAAAGGAGGCGCTTGCGGGCGTTCAGGTTCGCTTTGTCGCGCGCCTGGCTGACCTGCTCCGCATCGCGCTCGAACCGGAGGGCCGGGAGCCGTAGGCCGGAATCTGGCCCACGGAGAAGCAGTCCGGGGCGCGGGGCATACGCACTGAAGCGCCGCACAAGGGCATGACCGGACGCTGGCTGGCGTTTTCTCAGGCCTGGTCGGCGGGACGCCGGTCAACGCTGCCTGGCAGAACGCCCGGAGCAGGCATTGACCGGAAGTCTGCCCTGCGGGAGCATACGGAGGGACCCTGGCTATGAACATTCGTCAAAAAATACTGGCGGCGCTGGTTGTCTGCCTGCTGGCCGTGATCCTCGTCGCTGCCTTGTCCCTGTCCCGGCTGGCCGCAATCGAAAACAAGCTCGAGGTGGTGGAAATGGCCAGCGATCTGGCAGACACGGTCCTCGAGGCGCGTCGCTATGAGAAAAACTACCTGCTCTACGCTCAGGCGGCGAGTCTGGGCGAGTCGCAGCGCTACGCCGCCATGGCCGTGTCGTTGATCGAGAGCATCGAGACGAAATCGCGGAGTCTGGAGGCATTGACGCGCGTGCGGAAGGTGAAGGAGGGCATCGGCGCGTATCACGCTGCGCTGCTGGCTGTTTCGCCGAGCGGGAAATCGTCGGATATCGACCAGCCAACGGAAGAACGATTGCGTACGCTGGGCAAGAGCATTGTCGACGGCTCGCTCAGCCTGGTCTCCTACGAGCGGACGCGCATTTATGAAATCATCGGCGCGTTGCGGGCGCAGATGCTCACCGCGGTGAGCGGGTTCCTGGTCATGACCACGCTGCTCATCTATCTGGTGCGCAGAATGATCCTCCAGCCCTTGGGCCTGATCGAGGCGACAACGCGTCGCATAGCGAAAGGAAAATTCCAGACCATTAACGTTCCCAGGCGCCGCGACGAGACCGGCCGCGTCCTCGAGGCATTCAATACCATGGTCCGGGAGCTGGAGAAACGCCAGGATCAGCTGGTGCAGGCCAAGAAGCTGTCCTCTATAGGCACGCTGGCCGCCGGGATTGCCCATCAATTGAACAACCCGCTCAACAACATCTCCACGTCCTGCCAGATTGCCATCGAGGAGTTCGAGGAAGACGACCGGGCTTTTCAATTCAAAATTCTGCAGAACATCGACAAGGAAACCCAGCGGGCCTCGGAAATCGTCCGCGGGCTTCTGGAATTTTCCCGGGTCAAGGACTTCGAGCTGCGGCCGACGCGCATCAAGGAAGTCCTGGAGGCCTCGGTCAGGCTGGTTTCCTCGCAGGTTCCCTCCGGCGTTTTCGTGCTCATCGAGGTGCCGGATGATCTCGAAGCGCAGCTGGACCGCCAGAACATGCAGGAGGCGCTCATCAATCTGATTGTGAACGCAGCGCAGGCCATCAAGGAATTGCCTGGCGAAATTCGCCTGAAGGCCATGCTGGACGATGCTGCCGACATCGAGGCGAATCCGGACGGCAAGGAAGTCGTGCTCACGGTTGCCGATACGGGCCCAGGTGTTCCCGCCCATTTGCTGGGGCATATCTTCGATCCCTTCTTTACGACCAAAGAGATAGGCGTGGGCACGGGCCTGGGCCTGTCCATCGTCTATGGCATCGTCAAAAAACACGGCGGAACGGTCGGCGTCGAGAGCGTCGACGGTCTGGGCGCGACGTTTACGATTCGTCTCCCCTGGAAGCCACGGCAGACATAACCCCCGGCTGCGCCTGTCGCGGCCCCGAGGAGCAGCCCATGCAGCAGGGCAAGATTCTGGTAGTGGAAGATGAGGATATCGCCAGAGAGAACATCAAGCACGTGCTCGATCGCGACGGGCATCAGACAGAGGCGGTAGACAGCGGCGAAGCGGCGTTGGAGGCGATCAAAACGGCCGATTTCGACCTGGTGCTCACGGATCTGAAGATGAAAGGCATGGATGGCCTGGCGCTGCTCCAGGCGGCCAAGGCGCTGCAACCGGAAATCGAAGTCGTGGTCATCACCGGTCACGCCACGGTGTCCACCGCGGTGGAGGCCATGCGCAAAGGCGCCTACGACTACTTGCCCAAGCCGTTCAAGTTCGACGAATTGCGGCTGCTGGTGGATAAGGCCCTGGAAAAACGCGGCCTGCGGCGCGAGGTGGCGAGTCTGAAACGTCAGATCGCAACCCAGAGCGAAGCGCCCGTGCTCATCGGCCAGAGTCCGGCCATGTTGCAGCTGAAAAAGACGATTGCCCAGATTGCGGCGACGGACTGCACCGTGCTTATTCTTGGCGAGACCGGGACCGGAAAGGAGCGCGTGGCCCGCGCCATCCATACCGGCAGCCGCCGCGCCGACAAGCGTTTTCTGGCCATCAATTGCGGCTCGTTCAACGAGGAGCTGCTGGCCCACGAGCTGTTCGGCCACGAGCGCGAGGCCTTCACCAGCGCCCGCTCGACCAAGAAGGGACTCCTGGAGGCAGCCGAAGGCGGGACCTTCCTCTTCGATGAGGTCGGCGACATGTCGCCCGCCATGCAGGTCAAGCTCCTGCGCGTGCTCGAAGAGCGGAATTTCATGCGCGTCGGCGGCACGCGCGACATACCGACGGACATACGCGTTCTGGCGGCAACCAACAAGAATCTCAAACACGAGATGGAGATCGGAGGCTTCCGGCGCGACCTGTACTACCGGCTGAACGTCATCACCCTCGAAGTGCCGCCGCTTTCGGAACGGGGCGAGGATGTCATTATCCTGGCCCGCCATTTTCTGCGTCGTTTCGCCACCGCCCATGGCAAGCGCGTGGAGACGATTTCCGAATCCGTCCAGGATATCCTGCTCGACTATCCGTTTCCGGGAAACGTCCGGGAGCTGGAAAACCTCATCGAACGGGCGGTGGCCTTGTGCGACGGTCCGGAAATCCTGCCCGGGCATCTGCCCAAGGACCTGCCGGGCGCAACGGCCAGCCTGGGCCGCACGCGCCGTGGCAGGCCGCTTACCCTGGAGGAAAACGAGCGCGAGCATATCCTGCGGGTTTTGCAGCTGGCCGGCGGCAACAAGAGTCAGGCGGCGGAACTGCTCGGCATCGACCGCGCCTCGCTCTGGCGCAAACTCAAGCGCTTCGATCTGGAACCGTAGTTAGGGGGATACGAATCGGAGGAAACGGTGTCCAGATTCTGCCCCGGGGATGAGGCGAAGGGAACGCGAGCGCCTGGCGCCCCTGGCATCCGGATTCCCCGCCCCGCGTCTTCGTGTTCTTTTGCTGGACAGCGCCAGTCCGGACATGGCAGGGTAGGCGCATGAAATGCTGTCATGACGCGGCCGGCGCGGTGTCATGGTCTGCGCCGGGGCGCCGGCTGAAAAAAAGGAGTCTGCCATGTGTAAGTCCTGCGGTTGCGGCCCTGCCAAAGAGGGCAAATTCGAACAGTTTCTGCACACTCACGAGCATAGCCATGGGGACAAGGTTCATGCGCATCCCCATGAGAGCGGGCATAGCCACCACGACCACGACCATGATCATGGCCATGGCCATGACCACGTCCATGCTGCCGGGAGCACTGGCGACGCCGCAGATTCGGCTGGCCATGAGCACGGGGCGGAGACCGCGCACAGCCATTAGGCCGACCGGCAGGGACGCACGATAATGTTTTTTCGGTCGGCATCCCCCGGCCTTTTCCGATCCGGGACCGCCAGGCCCCGGATCGGAGTCGGCGAGGGGGCGGCGTGTTCCCCGGTCAGGATCGCCTCATTCCCCGCCTGCCGAGCGGTCGGCCTGATGTGAACCGACACCCTTTTGATTTCCTTCGTCTGGCCTGCGCCTTGCTGGCCTTTTTCAGTGCGCCTGTTTTGTTGTGCGCCGTCCTGTTTTTGTTCGATTTGCCGCTTTCGCCGTACTTTCTCGTCGGATCCTTCGTCGCTCTGGGGTTTTATTACCTGCGCAAGCCCTTCGATCCGGTCGGATCGGGTGTCGCCCTGGCGCTTGTTGGCAGCGCCTTTTTTCTGTCCGGGCTCAGCCTCGATACCTCCTGGGACGGGCTGGCCTATCACCAGGCCGCGATCATGCATCTGGCGGAGGGCGTCAATCCGGTCCTGGACCGGTTTACCGACCTCATGGGCAAGTGGACCAACGCGTACCCGAAGGCTTCGTGGTATTTTTCCTCCGTCGTATACCGCGTGACCGGGGACATCCAGTACGGCAAGGCTTACCACCTGCTGTTGCTGTTCGCCGCCCTGGCCTACGGGCAGCATGTTTTTCGAGAGCAGGGCCTGGTCGCGCGCGCGCTGGCTGCGCTGGCCTGTCTCAATCCCGTGGCGCTGTGCCAGGTGCCGAGCTTCTATGTGGACGGCGCGCTGGCCAGCCTGATGGCAATCTGCCTGTTGTATCTCTGGAAGTGGAGCTCCGGGAAGGACGGGTTTGCCCGGCAGGAGCATGTCCTGTTCGTCATGAGCCTGATCGTGCTCGCGAATCTCAAGTTTACCGGGCTGGTCTACGCGACGATGACAGCGCTTTGGGTGCTGGGCTGCGCCTGGCGGCAATCGCGGGCGCGCGCGGCGGAGATACTCCGGAGAGTCCTGTTGCCGGCCGCCGCGGGCGTTCTCCTCGTCGGCTGCTCCCCGTATGTGACGCATCTTCTTGAGGGAAAACACCTCTTTCATCCCGTAGCCGGGGCGGACAAGACGGACATCATCTCCAGGATAGCGCCCCGGGGCTTCGCGGAGATGAACCGTCTGGAGAAGCTGGGGCGTTCGCTGGCTGCCAGAACCGGCTTTGCCTCGGCGACGCGGTCGCCCGTGCTCAAGGCGCCGTTTGCGGTGTCGGCCGACGAGCTGACCGCCATGGACGGGCCGGACGTCCGGGTAGGCGGTTTCGGGCCGTTGTTCAGTGGCATCCTCGTGGTGTCGCTGGGCGTTGGCCTTGTCTGGCGCGCCGGATTGAATCCGTGGGTGCTGTCGTTGCTCGCGGCGATGACGCTCGTCAATGCCGAGGCCTGGTGGGCCAGGCTGGCGCCGTTTCTCTGGCTGTTGCCGCTGTTTCTGGTGTCTGGATACCGGACGCCGCGCCTTGCTTGCTGGACGGTGCTGCTATTGCTGAGCGCGAATGTCCTGCTGTCGGGCGTATCCATTGCCCTGAGCGCGCAGCGTGAGACCGCAGCGTTGCACGAATTGCTGTCCGCACACACAGGCAGCCGCTGCTGGATTCGCAACTCCTACTTTACCTTCAGGCCCACGCTCGAGCGCTACGGGATCATCGAGGAACCCGGCGAGCGGCATCGCGACGACGACTGGCCCTGCCCGGAGTTGTTGTATGAAGCGGAAGTGTGCTGCATGCCCGAATGAGGGCGCAGGTTTCGGGACGCGATCACTTGGGGGAATAGTGGACGCTGGCGTGAGGCTCTGGTCCGTGACGTTTGCTAGATGCTCATCACCAACAAAAAAAGGTCCTTGTGGACCTTTTTTTGTGAGTGAGGAGGAACCTGACTGACAAGCGTGCTGCAAACCCCGTGGTGCTGAAGCGAGTCGTTCAGCCTGATATGATACCGTCCTGTGTTACGTCCCCAACAACTGCAAGGCCATTCTGGGCAGCGAGTTGGATTGGGCGAGCATGGCCACGGCTGCCTGGGTCAGAATCTGCTGGCGCACAAATTCTGTCATTTCCAGAGAGACGTCGACGTCGGAAATACGCGATTCCGCGGCCTGCAAATTTTCCGACTGAATCTGCAGGTTGGTGATGGTGTTTTGCAGACGGTTCTGCGTAGCGCCGAGATTGGCCCGGATGTTGTCCTTGGACACGATTGCACTCTGAAGGAGAACAAGCGAGCGCTGGGCCAGCTGCTGGGTGGAGATGCTGTTGGGCGTGGCAGCTGAAGACCCGACACCCAATGCTGACGACGTGGCATTGCCGATCTGGACATAGTAGTAGTCTTCGGCGCTGTCGTTTGCCGGTCCGAAGTGGACCTTGAGCTTGCCCGTCGAGACCATTCCCGAGCCATCGTGCGCATTGCCGGACAGATTGCCGTTGAGCAGGTAGATGCCGTTGAAGTCGGTGGCATTGGCAATACGGGTGATTTCCGAGGCCATGGCCTGATACTCGGAATCGATGATCAGGCGCTGGGTCGAGGTATAGGTTCCCGTGGCGGCCTGTTCAGCCAGTTCCTTCATCCGGATGAGCTTTTCGTCGATGACGCCGAGGGCGCCGTCCGCAGTCTGGATCATGGAAATCGCGTCGTTGGCGTTGCGCACGCCCTGATTCAGGGCCGAAATGTCCGAACGCATCAACTCGCGGACCGCCAGGCCCGCCGCATCGTCCGCTGCCGAGTTTACCCGCAGGCCCGAGGACAACCTGGACACCGAGGTCCCCAGATTATCGTACGCGGTGCGCAGGTTGCGCGACGCGGTCATGGCCATAAGGTTGTGATTGATGTTCAGTGACATGACTGTTCCTCCTTGAAGCTTGTCGGCTTCCTTGCCTGGAGGGGTTGCCGCCGTGGTCCGAAGACCGTCCTGCCGTCCGTGGCTTCTCCCCTCCCCACTCGGTAGATATATCGGCCAAGGACAGTAAAACCTTTAGGGCCGCGGGGAGGATATTTTTCACGCAAGCGAGGCCTGCCTCCGAAAGATCAGGGAAAAATCATGCTCCAGAGCGAATTTGGCTCAGGCGGTCTTGCCTTGCCGGCCGCATGGTTATACAAGGAAAAGACGGTCGGCAGGCATGATGTGCTCTGCGCGGTGGAGCGGAGGATTGGCTCGGGTGGTGGCGATCTTTCGCGGGCTGTTGTCTTTTCCGGGGGGTCGCTGATTATCCACAGGGCGACAGCACTGTGGGCGCCTGCAAGGGGTCTCGGATGATTGAGGACAATACGGAAAGCCTGTTTGTGCCGACATTCGTCGCCAGACAGCCAATTTTTGACGCCAAGCAGAACATCTGGGGTTATGAGCTGTTTTATCGCCACAGCAGCGAGGCGACGGCCGCCATTTTTACCGATGAAGAGAGTGCTACGCTGGCCGTGGCCGCCTGCGCGTCCTGTCAACAGATGGACTACGCGCTGAACAGTAAAATTCTGGTCAATTTTACCGAAAAATCCATCGTTTCCAACGTACCCCTGGCCTTGCCGGCCAATGTCACGGTGCTGGAAATCGACGAACAGTCCATCGCCAATCCGGCCTTTCTGGAATCCCTTGAACGGCTCAAGCACGCCGGCTACCATATTGCCGTCGACAAATTCGAAGGCCGCAAAGAGAACATGCCCCTGCTGGCCTTGGCCGATCTGCTGAAAATCGACACCCTCGGTAAATCCGATGAGCAGTTGCTGGCTGCGATCAAGCTCGCCCAGTCGGTCAAGTTACCGACCGTTGCGACGCGTATCGAGCATTTCGAGCGCTACAAGGCCATCAAAAAGCTCGGTTTCACCTATTTTCAGGGTTTTTTCTTCCAGAAACCGGAAATGGTCGAAGGGCGAAAGCTGGCTCCAACGGAAATTGCCCGGCTTAACCTCTTCAAACTCATCGAAAGCGAGGATCCCGATTTCGACAAGCTCACCTCCGCGGTGCAGTCCGACGTCGCCATCAGCTACAGCCTGTTGTCCTATCTCAATTCACCGGCCTTCGGACTGCGGCAGAAAGTGCAGTCCATCAAGCACGCGCTGGTGCTGCTGGGCTGGAAAAATGTCAAGAGCTGGTTGCGCGTCGCCATACTTGCCGACATGAACCCCAAAGGGAAATCCTCGGAACTGCCCTACCATTCCATTCAACGAGGCCGTTTTTTCCAGCTTGCCGCCGTTTCGGCCAATTACTCGCGCTATGCGCCCGAAAGCCTGTTCCTGCTGGGCCTTTTTTCGCTACTCTCAGCCATGCTCTCCTTGCCTATGGAAAAAGTCGTCGCCAACCTGCCCCTGGACAATGAATTCAAAGACGCCTTGTGCGGGCGGGACAACGCCCTGCGCCCGTGGCTGGACACAGCTATTGCCTTCGAGACTGCGAACTGGGATGGGCTTGAAATCCTGCTCGGACAGCTGGGCCTGGACCCGGTCAACACGGCACAAGCCTATTACGAGTCCATTGCCTGGGCATCGCGTTTTTATCAGAAAAAAGGCTGAGCAGGGCGGATCCGGGCTGCATGTCCGTCCTGACCTCGCCGCGCGGAATCAGAGTGCGCGGGCGAATCTGGCAAGCGTGCGATTGAAGGCCTCGGGCTCTTCGTAAAACGGCATATGCCCGCTGTGCTCGCAGAGTACGAGCTGCCCCTGCGGCAGCTGCCCCGCGACGTATCCCCCTGTATCCGGCCCGAAGCAGAATTGCGGCGCATTCCCGTAGACGGCCAGGGCAGGCGTCCGGACGGTGCGCAGCGCGGGACAGTAATCGCGCACGGCATAGTCCGAATAGATTGCCATGGCGATTGAGGTGGGTGTTTTGGCCTGTTCCGCCTGCATCCAGGGCAGCTCCCCGGCGGGCGCCCGACCGAATTGGAAGAGCCCCCTCAGGAAACATTCGCTGTACGCGGGCCGCTCGTCCTGAAGCTGGCGCAACATGCCGTGCATGG
>CAZGAH010000001.1:121945-132548 GCA_964523295.1 uncultured Desulfovibrionaceae bacterium
CACCCCGCAGCGGATGCGCATTCCAGGGCGCGGAGGACATGGGGCAGGGCGTCATCTCCACCAGCCCGAGCGCTGCGACGCGCTCGGCGCCAAAGCGCAGCCAGTGTTCCAACACGACGCATCCCGCCATAGACCAGCCCACCAGCACGACGCCACGCAGGTCCAGGGCATCGAGCACGCACTCCAGGTCCAGGGCGTAGTCGGGTATGGTGTGCCCGTGCAACACCTTGCTTGAATTGCCGTGCCCGCGCAGGTCCGGCGCCACGATGCGGAACTGCTCCGACAGGGCGTGGAGCTGACGGCGCCAGAAGACCGCGCTCAGGGACCAGCCATGAAGCAGGACCAGGGGGCGTCCCTGGCCTTTGACCGTGACGTGAATCTGCGCGCCGTCGGGCGTTTCGACCAGCCCGACCAGCCGGCCATCAGCCTCGCGGTCGAGCACGCGAAAGGTATTCATCCCGTTTCCCTTGTGCTGCGGGTTCCCCCACGCTCGCCTGCCCCACGCACGCATTCGGGGTGGAACGGCTGCCTGGAGGAATAGTGTCGGTGCATGGCATCCCGAGGACGGTTACGCACGCAGTTTGCCGTGTTGCCGAAGAGGATGCCCGGCGGCGAGTTCGTAACGCCATGACCGCCTGTCGGACGATGGAAGGGGGCTGGCTCGCGCCTCGCCCACGCTGAGTTGCCGACCGGACGCCGTCGGCTTGTCAGCACGGCGCCGGTATTCCTGCCGCGCATGAGCCAGGTCTGCATCGCTACGGCGTACGTTCTGACAGCCGCGGCTGGATGCTTTCGATGATCTGCCGGCTGAGCAGGTAATAGCCGTTCATGGTAAAGTGGACGCCATCGCCGGCGCGCAGCGCGACGGTCTTGCCGTTGAGGTCCTTTTTCTGCGTGTATTCGCCCTTGTCATCGGAAAACAGACGCCAGGAGTCTACATAGGTGCATCCGCCGCTGCTCGAGCAGGCGGCCTGCAAAGCCTCGTTGGCGAGCCTGGCCCGCTGCGAATAGTCGGGGTTTTTCCCCATGGGCGGCAGCCCGACCAGGCAGACAGGCACGGCCTGCTCTTCGGCAATCTTGAGGAACCCGGAGACCTTGGCCGTATAGTCGGACTTCCAGGCCTCGGTTGCCTGGCCGTTGTGCGCGTCGTTTCCGCTGACCATGGCCACGAGCACTTCCGGCTTTTCCTGCTTGATGAATTCCGTGAGCCTGGCCTCCCAATTATAGAATTTCGGGGAATTAAGCCCGGTGGAGATTTTTCCTTTCTGGCGCAGGACGATATCCGGCCGGCCTTTGAGCGCCTGGGCCAGGGTCTGGCCGATGCCCACGGCAAAGGAGTCGCCCACGACCAGGATGCTGCGCGCGGGGCCGGTGGCAACCGGTCCGGCCGGGGTTGCCGCTATTTTCGGGTCTTTTGTCTTTGAGGGCGAGAGCGCAGCCAGCTCCTTCCCGGGCCTGGCGCTGCCGACGCTGCTTTCGGACCTGGCGCCGGACGGCGTCACGGAGGACGTCCGGGCAGCCGTCTCGCTGGCGTGATCCGTCGGCGTCGCGACCGATGGCTCGGCGGACGGAGTGGCGATTGGCAGCGGCGATGTCTCCGTCGTGGAACTGATTGTCGGCGTCGTCTGCGGCTGCGCGGGCGTGGGCGAAGCAGACGCAGCGGGAAATGCCTCCGGCGTCTGCGCTGGCTCGGAATCCGGTCCGCTCCGTGCGGCCCAATCAGGATGCGATTGCGTGCGTTCGAATTCCTGCTGCGAGGATTTCTGGCACCCCGCGATACTCAGCAGACAGCAGACAGCAGACAGAACAACCATGCAGAACGGACGATGCATGACAGCTTCGCTCCTTGGCGTAAGTACGGCGTATCCATTCGTCTCGGGCAGAATTACCCGTCAGGGGTTCGGAACCAGTCGTTGGGCAGGGGGCCGGAGCGCGGCTCCGGCCCGTAATATTATCCGGCAGGACGCGCTGCCGTGAGGCCGGCCTGGTCGGATTCGATCTGTCCCATGGCCGAAATAAACCGGTCCGTCAGCAGCCGGGCACCCGGGCCGGAAAGATGTATGCCATCGTCGGAGCGCAATCGCACCCGCTCGCCGGCAATGTCGGCGGCGGCGAGATAATTGCCCTCCCGATCAGCCAGTACGGCCCAGGTGTCGACGAAGTGGCAGTCGCGAGTGCGTTCGCAACGGGACCTGGCAACAAGGTTGACGGCCTTGACGTCCTGCGCGAGCTTCGGCTTGCCCATGATCGGAGCGCCGATCCAGTATATCCGGGCCTTGGGATTGCTGGCGCGGCAGATGTCGAACAGTCGTTGCATCCGGCGCCCGTACTCCTTCTCCCACCCGGTGTCGCCGAAATGATGCACGCGGCCGTCAGGCGATTTCAACGATTGCGTGTCGTTGGTGCCGAGCATGATCATAACAGTGTCCGGACGCATGGAACGGGTAAGGGACGTCAGTCCGGCCTCCCAATCGAAAAAATCCGGTCGGGCCAGGCCGCTGGAAACCTTGCCATAGCGTTGGAAGGCCAGGCCCGGGGTTTTCAGGAAGTGTTCTTCCAGGCGCTGCCCCAGCGGGATGGAGAGCGAATCGCCGATAAGCAGCACCGAACGGTTCACCGGCCTGGAGGAGACGACATAATTGCCCTCTTCGTGGGTTGTTCCCGTCCCCGGAATCTGGAGACGGAACCCCGTCGAGGAAACCGTCCTGGCCTGCTCGAGACGCCTGGTCTTGACCTGTTCGGCTATCGGAGTCAGTCGCAGATGCTCCGGGACCTCGGCATAAAGCGGGACCCGGTCCTGCGGAAGCACGGCCATTTGAGAAAAATAACGGGCTGTAGAAATGTTTTCATCGCTGGGAAGAGGAAAAATCGCAACGGCAAGGAGAACAACAGCGCACTGGAATATGGATCGCATTGGATACCCTCCTGGAGCGGGTCCGGCCGGGAAAAAAGAAAAATCCACCGACCGTCGGCTTTGCTTGGGCCCGGCGTCATGTCTGGCATGAGGCTGGTCTGATGCCATAGGTGACAGGTTATATGTGCTTATCCAATTCCTTTTTGGGTCGAAGTTCAACATATTGGGAAATATACTGCAAAATATACTCGCTCAACAGGTCGCCTCCCTCTGTGGAAAAATGGACCCCGTCTTTTGCCCGAATGCGGATGTTATAACCGCGATTATCCTTCTTGAAATTTGTATACTGCCCGGACTCGTCTGTCAATACCCCGCGCGTGTCGATGAAACGGCAATTGGAAAATTTCGCGCAGGCTTCACGCGCCGAGCAGTTGGCTATCTCGATGCGCTGGCTCATCGCCTCGTCGCGCACCACGGGAAGACCCACCCAATATACCGCCACCTGTCTGTCGGCAATAATTTTCAAAAAATTTTCCACCCGCTCCTGATAGGCCTGCGGCCAGGAAGGCGTTCCGACAAACGCCTTCTTATCGCCCACGCGCACGTTGTTGTTCGCGTCGTTCACGCCCATCATCACGACAAGTATCGACGCCTTGTGCTCATCGATCAGCCCGGCGATGTTCTTGTCCCAGTTGAAGAGGTGCGGAATGGTCAGGCCGCTGGATACCTTACCGACGCGCGCGAAGGTCAGGCCCTCGTACTTTTCCAGCGCCCGCTCCAGCGAAGGCGCAAGCCCCAGCGCCAGCGAGTCGCCGAGCACGAGCAGCGTTGTTGCCTGGGATGGAGTTTGCGGCGTGGTCAGGAGCGGAGCCGTCGGTGCGGACGGCGTGTCCGCTACGGGCGCGGCGTCCAGCCCCATGGTGAGCCCCGGTTCGGTGGCCTGTTTCGAAGCCGAGGTCTTTTCGGGGGAAGGCTCCGGCGCGGTTGCCGGCTGCGCCGCGTCTTTCGTGTCCCGCGGGGGGGATATGCTCCAGCCGACGGCTGGCTGTTCTTCCGCCGCCATCCGCAGGTCCGGCTGGCGGCTGGGCGAGCGTTCGTGCGTGTCTTTCGCGGCAACGAAGGTCGCAGTGCGGATTGTCAAATCCGTGCGTAGCGGGCCGTTGGCCTCGCGCCAGGTCTGCCTCAGGCGCCTGGATTCGGCGGCCGAAGGAAGGCGACTGTCGGGCGGCAGCGGCGACAATCCGGTCGTCTTGCCGAGGAAGCGGGAGTCGTCCTTATAGGACGGGGAATACAGAAAATTCAGCCGGAATTCCGCACTGTCCAGCGCCTGGGCAATACCCCAGTCGTGGTTGACGCGCTGCACCGCCACCAGCACCTGGAGGATGGCGGATTTTGATTCCGTCTGAACCAGTCCCGCGTACCAGGGCACAATGCGGTCGATGTTCAGAAAAACACCCATGAGAAGGGCAGCCGTATACGCTGCCACTGCCTTCGCTGCCAGCCATTTCATAGGCGATTTCTCGCTGCTGAGGGGGGTTGATATCGCGCTTCGCCGCCTGTTCCTGAATCCGTCCTCGTCCAGTACCCATAATACCCGCTTGGCCGGTCAGCGTCCAGTACTTCGTTACATTGGCGCCGGTCAGCAGGGGCTGGCAATCGTCTGGGGAACGGTCTGCGGCCTTAAAATTGAAAATAGATGAATTGGGGGACGCCGTCCGGTCCGAGGCGCAGGATCAGGGAAATCAGAATGCCGGCAATGCAGCCCTGCACCAGGCCGGGGAGCCAGGACGTCGCTTTAACATAGGGGCTCTGGAGCGAAAAACGGGTCGCCTCGCGCAGCAGCGCTAGCGCAATCAACACAACGCACGCGACCGGGGCACCTTCGCCGACCATGTCCCAGGTCGCGATACGCTGAAGAATATCCATTGCCTGCGTAAAGCTCGACGCGCCGAAAAAGACCCAGGCCAGCGTGACGAACAACAGCGTTGCTGCCCAGGCCCCGCCTTTCCAGAGCCAGGCCGCCGGATCGTAGCCACGCCGCGGGAAGGTCGAACGGACGTCGTGTATGATGTGCGTCGCCGATAAACCAATACCGTGGAGCAGCCCCCAGACGATGAAATTGAACCCCGCCCCATGCCACAGCCCGCCCAGGAGCATGGTCACCAGCAGATTGGCATGGGTCCGCACCTTGCCTTTGCGGTTGCCGCCCATGCTGATGTACAGATAATCGCGCAGCCAGGTCGAGAACGAGATATGCCAGCGGCGCCAGAACTGCCGCAGATTCGTCGCGCTGTACGGAAAATCGAAGTTGTCCGGCAGCGTGAAGCCCATGAGCAGACCGATGCCGAGCACCAGGTCCGTGAAACCCGAGAAATCGAACAGTATCTGCACGCTGTACCCGAGCGCGCCAATGGCCACGCCAAGGGAGGAAAACTCCCCCGGGCTCTCGAATACGCGCGCTACCAGGTGCTCGCTCAGGTAGCTTGCCACTACCAGCTTCTTGAACAGACCGGAAATGATGAGGAACAATCCATTCGCTACGGCGTCGCGGGTAATGCCCGGCGCCATGAGTTGCGGCAGAAACGTACGCGCCCGCAGTATCGGCCCGTTAAGCAGGGTGGGAAAAAAGGCCACGAATACGAACACGTCCAGTCCGGTGCGTGCGCGGGCTTGGCGCTCGCGGTAGACGTCGATGGTGTACGACAATCCCTGGAAGGTGAAAAATGAGATGCCGATCGGGAGGATGATGTCCCATTGCGGCAGCGGATTGCCTAGACCGCGCGGCACGAGCAACAGATCCATGCTGTCGTAGAGCAGGTCGAAATACTTGAAAAAGGCCAGCCCGCCCAGCCCGACGAGCAGGTGTAGTACCAGCCAGGCCCGGGCCTTCGTCGCTGATCGGGCGCGACAGATGGCCTCGCCGAACACCCAGGTCCAGAAGCTGAAATGTACCAGCACCAGCAGATAACTCAGGCTGATGGAACCGTAGAAAATATACGAGGCGCAGAGCAGAAAGCAGCGGTAGGTAAGCGGAAAAGACCTGAGCAGCCAGTTGAGCGGCAGCACCAGCAAGAAAAAGAGGGCGAACTGAAAACTGACGAGATTCATGCTCTTCCAGGCCGCTCCGCGCGGCGCGTCCTATGCCCCTGCGCACGTCGTGCCGTCACGTAGTGACGGACTGTACGGTCAGTGCGAACGCATAGCCGACCCGGGCCGGAAAGACAAGCACTCGTTCGCGGAGTCGTTCGCAAAGTCAACGGATGACCCAGGCCCACAGACTGCCGGCAAGCGTCAGCAGCAGTCCCGCGCCCAGACCTGGCCCCGCATAGACGGTCTGGTCCGCGAGCAGACAGCCCACGCCCCCGGCCAGTAACACCACGCCAAGAAATGTAAGCGCCTTTTCCGGCTTGACTTTTCTTTTCGGCGGCTGCGGCGGCGGGGGCTTGACCGCCGACGCGGGATTCGGCAGCCCGCAGTTACGGCAGGCGGGCGCCTTGTCCGATACGTCATGCCCGCAGTCCGGACACTTGATCAGCCCCATACCATCGCTCCCGCCTTCCCGTCAGTCCCGCCCCTTCTGCCGACTGGTGCAGAGAAAAAATCCCCGCACAAACAGCCCTATCGGGCTATTGAAACTCGATCTTCAGCTCCAGCTCCCGCGCCTTGTTCAGGTCGGCGCGCCCGCGCTCCGCCTGATTCATACGCAGCAGCAACTCCCCTCGCTCGCGATAGGCCTTGGCGTACCTGGGATTGAGTTCAATGGCCCGGTCGAAGTCCGCCAGAGCCTCTTCCCGCCGGTTCTGCTCCACGCGGATGATCCCGCGGTTGAAAAAAGCCGCATGATCGGGCTTGGCGGCAATTGATTTATCCAGATCAACCAGCGCCTGCTCCGTCTGCCCCCTGGTCTTGTGGATCAACGCCCGATTGATAAGCAGATAGGAATACAGCCCCTCGCCCGGGTGTACCTCGCCCGAGTCGAGAATCCGCGTATACAACTCCATAGCCAACCCCAGTTCCCCGTCCGCCTGCGCCTGCACAGCCCGATTCGCATCGGCAACCACATCTGCCCGGCCTGGGGCCGGGGTAGATGCCAGCAATACAAGCGCCAGCAAGACGACACCCAGGAGACGACATCGAAAAAAACAACTCATGGCCCACCTCCGCCCTCCAAGCATAGTGAATTTTCTAATCCGGCTCAACCAGAAATGCGCAGAATCGACCACCGCGCCAGAAGAAAGCCCCGCTGACTTCCGTGTCTTCGCACGGGAAGGCAAAGGAGCGCGCTTTAGCCATGAATCATGCTGCCAAATATGGTATGTATTTATTTATTGTATTTCACTTTCATCTGGGGTAAACGAAAAATGCGTACGAAGAATGAGCAGAGCCTTTGTCAAGTATATAATGTGCTCTTCGTGCGCCAGCGAGCTATTCAGAAGGCAAGCCGGATGAATCTGCGATTAAGTATATGCTAAATTTTGTTGGATTTGCAGCCTTGCCAGCGCTTGTTTCACTTTTATAGATTTAAATAGTTGGCGACTTGCTCTTTCGATTTTTACAGACTATTGTTTTGTTCTAAATATTAGTACTATAATTTTGCAAAATTAATGTCCATAATTTGTTGTTGTTTTATAGCTCGATTATGGTAATGGTTGATTTTTTCGTACAGGTGTGAGCACTGTCGCCTGACAGCTCTCTTGGATCAAGGGCTACACTACCAGGGAGGCTACCCTGCAAATCAGGAAGGAACTTTTTGTAACCTTAATTCCGATTCATATCTGGATGTCAAAATTTTCATTCAGGACTCGACATTCGCCATGAAAAGGATTATTCTTTCCTTGAATAGGAGTCAGCCGGCATGATCACTGCCACGGATTTCGCAACTATGCCGTTTCAAACATCGGCCGCGCGTCGGCATCCGAAGGTCGTAGAAGAAGTGTTGTGGATATTACTCGAGGATGGAGTTCGTTCTCAATAAAATGCACAAGCATTATTTTCATGTAATTCAATGTGTATGTTGGGCATGCAAGCGCTGTAGTGCTAATGGTTATTGGGCGACCTGAGGCAACTTTATATTGCGATGCACGCATTGTAAAAGGGGGCAGTATGTTCAAAAACTTGAAGATCCGGGCAAAGTTGGGAATAGGTTTCGGTGTCATCCTGGTCCTGACGCTGATGGTGGCTGGTGTAGGACTGTACAGCCAAAGCAAGCTCATAGACAGGGCCACGAAAACACAGAAAGTCAATCAAGTTTTTAACAATATGCAGGAGATGCGCATTGAGGTCTTGTACTATATAAGGAGTAAAAATACTTCATATATTGATTCATTTAATAAAAAGAATGAAGAGAATGAATCAACAATTAAATTTCTGAAAACAATATTCAAGAACCCAGTCAACATTCAAAAGATGGACGAGATTGTAACGCTTTCCGGGGTGTATAAGAATAATTTCAACAAATACATTGCTGCAGAAAATACACATAATGCCTTGATCAAGGAAGTAGTCGATGCGGCAGTCGCTCTGGAGAGCATTGCTGTCGATGTGTTGCGGCATTTCGAGGTGCGTTTCGCCGAACTCGGTAAGGCCGGCGGATCGGAGGAAGAGTCCCGGCGAATTGCAGTTATTCTTGGCAAGGTGCATACTATTGTCCGCCTGTTTCTCAAGGCGCGTATCGAGATGCTCTACTACCTGTGGCGCGAGGACGTTGCCCGCGTCGACAACGTTAAAAGCAACCTGAACGAACTCATGACCTTCGGCGACGAGCTGAAGTCCCTGCTGCATGATCCGAAGGACAGGAGTCAGGCGGACCAGATCGTGGCCAAGGCCCGCATCTACCGTGATAGGGTTGATGATTTCGTGAAGATCGCCGAGGAGCAGAAGGGGTTGGTTCAGAGCATGGCCGAGGCTGCCGTCAAGGTGGCCGATCTGACCGCCGATGCCTTGCGTTTTCAGCAGGCGGCCATGGATTCCCAGGTCAGTTCTTCCACCTTTACTATGCTGGGCATTTCCGCCGCGGCGATCGTCGTCGGGGTGGTTTTCGCCGTGCTCATTATCATAGGAATACAGCGCAATCTGCTGCGTCTGGTCCACGTCTCCGCTGCCGTGACTACGGGCAGCGAGGAGATGAGCGCCAGTTCGGAGACCCTCTCCCAGGGGGCTACGCAACAGGCGGCTGCGGTCGAGGAATGTTCGGCCTCGATGGAACAGATGGGGTCGAGCATCGCTCAGACTGCTGACAACGCCAAGCAGACCGAGTCCATCGCCCTGAAGGCCGCGCAGGACGCCCAGGAGTCCGGGAAGGCCGTTGCAAGCTCCGTCATTGCCATGAAGGATATTGCCGGGAAGATTACCATCATCGCCGAAATCGCACGCCAGACCGACCTGCTCGCCCTCAATGCTGCCATTGAGGCGGCCAGGGCCGGCGAGCATGGCCGCGGGTTCGCGGTCGTGGCCTCCGAGGTGCGCAAACTGGCCGAACGTGCCCAGGCCGCTGCCGGCGAGATCAACGACATGTCCCGCTCCAGCCTCGTCGTGGCGGAAAGGGCGGGCGAACTGCTCGGCAAGCTGGTGCCCGACATTCAAAAAACCGCCGAGCTGTTTCAGGAGATTTCCGCCGCCAGCCACGAGCAGAATGAGGGCGCCCGACAAGTCAACAAGGCGCTGCAGCAACTCGACCAGGTCATCCAGACCAACGCCAGCGCCTCCGAGCAACTGGCCGCCACGTCCGAGGAACTCGCCTCCCAGGCCACGGAAATGCAGGCCGTCATTGCCTGCTTCATCGACGTCGAAACCCGCACGAGCGCGCGCATTCCGACGTATACCTCCGGCTTTGCGACGATCTCGTCAAGCCGCCCGGCGCGAAACGCTCCTGCCCGGAAAGTCAAGGCCATCCCGGACAAGGACGGGAAAAAGGACGCCGTGCGTCTGAACATGAAGCAGGACGGCACGGACGAGGCGGACAATCTCTTCGAGCACTACTGATCGCGCAACACACGCCGATCCAAAGCCGGACGGGCGCACAGGCAGCCCGTCCGGCTTATTCCGACAGATAGTTCTGAATGACGCTGAGTGAAGAAGAGAGTAGCGGCAACAACTGCGCTAACATCGCCCGGGCAAGCTCTCTGTCTCCCGAGTTCACCGCCTCCTCCAGCCTGCGGGCCGCATCCTGGCATTGTTCTAGGCCAAGACTCGCGCACGTGCTTTTGAGGATATGCGCCTGTTGGCTCATGCGCGCCGTGTCGCCCTCGGCGGCCGCCTGCCGGAGCGCTTCCCGCCG
Organism: uncultured Desulfovibrionaceae bacterium; assembly: GCA_964523295.1. Classification (GTDB taxonomy): domain Bacteria; phylum Desulfobacterota; class Desulfovibrionia; order Desulfovibrionales; family Desulfovibrionaceae; genus CAZGAH01. The sequence continues at coordinate 132,076 of CAZGAH010000001.1, forward strand.
TTCCGTTCCGATGGTGAGAAACATGGTACACGCGTCGCGTAGCAGTTCGCTGTCTTCTCCCAGGCGCTGTAATGCGGCAGGCTCATTGAAGAGCATCCTGCCCTCCGCATCCGCTGTGCTCGGGGCGGAAGTCGGGTCATGATCGTGTTGGCTGCTGTAGTCCATGCCTTCCTCGTGTAACGAACCTGTGTCGCGGCGCTGCGGGAGATATTCGACAGCCTCGGTCTCGATACGGCGGCCCGACTGCTCAGTCGAAGCGGCGGATATCTACCAGCGTCGGCGCGTCGCCGGCAATGGCCTGGCTGTCGGTTTCGACGACCAGCTCGGGCCGGAGCTTGCACCGCTCCTGGAAACGCTTGATCAGTACCTCGCGATCCAGGGTCCCGTCCAGGCAGAGCCTCAACCGCAAGGCGTCCTTGCCCTCGGAATTGTCGACCACGATCTGCCAGCGGCGCACGGCCGGAAAGCCGGCC
>CAZGAH010000001.1:132558-134161 GCA_964523295.1 uncultured Desulfovibrionaceae bacterium
TCGGCTGCCTGATGCGGATAGATGAACTGGCCCTTGACCTTGGCGGTATTATCCACGCGCCCCAGGATGCCGACCAGTCGCGCGGTGCTTCGACCGCAGGGGCAGCTGTCGGTGCTCAGCCGGGACAGATCGCCCGTGGCCAGCCGCAGCAGCGGATAGTCCTGGCTGAAGGGCGTGACCACGACCTCGCCGATTTCACCCGGCTCGACGGGTCGGCCTGTTGCCGGGTCGACGATCTCCACGTAACAGCGCGTAGACAGGTGCATCCCCGTAAGTTCCGGGCACTCGTACGCGGCGCAGCCCAGGTCGGCCGTACCGTATCCCTGGCGCACGCGCAGCCCCAACTCTTCCTCCAGCTCGCGGCGCAAGGATTCCGGCAGGCGTTCCGCTGCCACAAACGCGAATTGCAGGGAAAAATCCCGTCCGGGATCGAGTCCCTGCGTGCGCGCCTGATCCTTGATGACTTTCAGATAGCTGGCCATGCCGACGAACCCGGTTACCGGAAGGGACTTGAGCAGATCGATCTGCACGGCGGTATTGCCCGGTCCGGCCGGGATGACCGCGCAGCCCAGCTCGCGCAGGGGCTCCTCGAGCATCAGACCGGCAGGCGTCAGATGATAGCTGAACGTCATCTGAACGACGTCGCCGGTCCGGAATCCCGCAGCGTAAAAGGCCTCTGTCCAGCCCCAGTAATCGTGGCCGCGGCCCTCGGGATCGAAAATGGGACCGGGCGAAAGGTAAATCCGCTGCAATGTCCCGATGCCGCCCGCGAGCATGGCCTCCAGGCCCTGCTCCTGGTGAAAGGCCAGCAGCTGTTTCTTGCTCAACGGGGGAATCTTCGACCAGTCGTCGAGCGTGCGCACGTCCTCGGGACTCAGCCCGGCCTGCTCCAGCCTGGTGCGCACCTCGGTCGAACTGGTACAGGCCTGGTGCAGCAACGCCGAGAGCGCCGACCATTGCCGCTCGCGTCGCGCCTCCAGACTCTCCGTCTCCCGTTCGCTGAAAATCCCTGTTCTGCGGTCTCGTTGCCTCATAGTCTGCTCCTGTAGTCTGCGTCGTTCGTCTGGCTGAATGCGGCAGTCGCTGCGTCGCCGCATCGCCAGGCCGCCGGCCGGCTGCGGATGCGCATAATCACGCGCGTATCCCCGGTCAGTGTTCGGGCTGCGCACCCGGCCCTACGTATTGCTTACGCCATTCGTCTAGAAAGAGGATCGCTGTTTCCAGCTCCGACAGGCGCCCATGACGCTGCCGGACAGCCCAGACCACGGCCTCGAACGAGGCCTCGTGCGGCAGCTCGAGCGTGTCCAGCAACCCGGTAATCTCGCCGGCCAGTTCCGGGGGAAAGGTTACGTCGAGCATGGCCGGCGTGCTGGCGCGCGTGGGCCAGCCTGGGCGTCGGTCATGAATGAAGTCGAGCAGTGTCTGCATCCGGTGCCCGTAGGTGTGTTCGGCCAGAACCCTCGCCCGTGCCCTGGACGCCAGTACGGCGCGTTCTTCGGGGTGCCGCAGGTAGTGGTCGATGGCGTCGAGCAATTCCGGCATCGAGGTGAAGGTCGCCAGCTCGTCGGGCTCGAACATTTCGGGCAGCAGCGCGCGTCGGTCG
>CAZGAH010000001.1:134171-142447 GCA_964523295.1 uncultured Desulfovibrionaceae bacterium
AACAATAATTAAAACAGTAGCTTATGGCCAAATGTGATGGACACCGCCTCCACCGAATGGGCGGCATTAAAGGAGTCCAAGCGAGACTATTCCGCGATTCCCGCCTTCATCGCTCCGCCGGTCAACAAGCTGGAAGGCCCCGCAGGCCGCCAGTTCAAAGGTCCGCGGATTGACGAAATCCCCGGCAGGCACCAGCTCGTCCGCGGAGACGCTCGAATGGAGATTGAGATTGATGGCCGAGGCATTGAAGACCTTGACCGCATCCTCCGTCGACACGCGCGCTCCGTCGAGTTGCAGATACCGGGCGAGCACGCTGTCGCCATCCCAGTCGCTGCCCCAGATCTTCAGATCGAGATGTAACAGCTGGCGGAAGGCCAGCCGGCGGTTGGCGTAGCCGGCGCCGACGAACGACAGCCCGGAGCCATACTTGCGGCGCTCGATCGGCGTGAGTTCCAGCGGCCGGTGAACCTCGGGATCGGCCGCCATCGGAAGATACAGGGCATTGTCCACGCCGTGCGCGGCCAGTTCGTCGAGAAAGGGATTCTTCTGGATCACGGCGAAAAAGTCGTACCAGGGCGCAAAGGCGCGCCAGTAGGTAAATAGCCGGTAGTCTTCCACAAACCACATCGCCGTGGGCACGCCGTCCTTGCGTAGCCGCTTCAGGGTCTGCCGCGACAAGGGGGCCTGGGCCAGGGCCAGGACCAGATCTGGGGCGAAAGACTCTACCTTGGCCAGCACGGCCTGTCCAAGCAGCTGTAAAAAGCTGTTTTCCAGATAATCCAACCGTTCCGTGCTCACGCGCAACCGCTTGAGGGCCGTAAACGAGGGATGGAAATCCGGCGCCTCGAAACACTCGACCGTATGCCCCAGGCTGGTCAGTGCCCTGGCGCAGTAGCGGGCCACGGGCAGCGATCCGCCATACAGGGGCAGGACCACGAGCACGCGCAGCCCGGGCCGCGGCCACGCTGCGACCGCGTGCGCCTGTTGTGAAACGTGCGATGCGTCCATGCCTCCTCCATCAACGTCCGGCTAATCGATACGCTGCTCGGTGCGTTCGTTCTGCAACAACCAGTCGCGCTCGTGCAACAGACTTTGCGCCGGGCCGACCGTCGACGTCGGGTCGCTCCCGACCAGGGCGCCCGTCATGCCCAGATGCGCGGCGAGCAGTCCGCGCAATCCGGCACGCTCCTCAGCTCGGGGATCCTGTCCGCTTGTCGCCCGATAGATCACTCCCAGCGCGTCCGTGTCGCCAACCAGGCCGAGCAGACCGGGAACGGACCCCGGCTGATCCGGGCGCGTCAGGGCGCGTAAAAAGGCCCGCTCCCGGAAGGGAAGCAGGCAGCGCAGCCCGCAGTCGCACGGGCGAGACTCCACGCACGGCGTACACTCGTGTACGGCCTGCCAGACCCGGTGCCCGCGCCCGTAGGGTCCGGTTTCCCAGGCCCAGGCCGAGGCCAGAAACAGCGCCAGAACCGGAGTTCCCAGGTGGCAGGCCAGATGCATGGCCCCGGTGTCCGGCGTGATGAGGACGTCCAGCCCGGTCAGCGCATTGATTAACCCGGCCCAGTCGGTGGCGCCGCTCAAATCGGTAGTCGCGTCCAGCAGTTCGCGGTTGGCGTATTTGAGCAGCGCGCGCGCCAGCGGTCGTTCGGCCTTGCTGCCCAGCAGCCAGACCTTTTTGGCACCTATGCCCTTGGCGACCGCGTGGACGACGGGCGCCAGGACCTCCGGCGGAAGCGAACGCCGGGCATTGCGGCCGGCCAGTGCCACGCCGACGCCGCGTCCGCCCGGACGCGCCGGCGGATTGACCGCCTCCGGAGCGACGGGCGAGGGCGCCAGCGCGGCCCAGTAATCCACCAGATTGATCGGACTGCTGGCGCGATGTCTGGTCCAGCGAAAGGCCAGATCGGTCCAGGCGTCCTTGAGCGGCTGCCCGTCCTGCATCCGGTATCCCCGGACCCGCTCTGCCGGGAACAACGCGGACAGGGCGAAGTTCAGGCCGGAAAAATTGAGATTATAGACCGCGGAAAATTCGTACCCGGCCAGCTCGTGCAGGGTCCCGCGATTCGCCGCCAGAAACGCCGCCGTCGTTGCCGGCGCAACGCCATGCGCGGTCAACGCGTGGACCGTCACGTGCGGAAAGACGAGCCGGGCCAGAGGCTCCAGCGAGCGATCCAGACACAGGTGTACCGCGTTCGCCCCGTCCGCGGCAAGCGTACGCAACAAACGCGCGCTTTGCAGCAGATCGCCGAACCTGGCCAGTTGAATGACGAGCGTACGGGGCATGTCCCTTTTCCGTCGCGGCACGAACTTCCGCGGACGCAATGGCGGAGCGCGGGCCGACAGAGAGGCAGATTTCCGTGGTTCCTAGCCGATTCCTGCGTCCGGGGCAAGACCCGCGGCGGCCAGAAGAATTGCTCTGCCCAATGGGGTGACGCGTGCCGCGAGCCAGAGGCCTGCGCCTGAGGAGGACGGCGCGCGCCGGGAGAGACGCCTTGCCGGATAGTGGGCAACCCGGCACACTCGGCGCCGGAACGTTGACAATCCCGTCCTGACCTCAATATAATACCCTATAGTCGCTGGCTGCATACGCGGCCTTTCGACACGCGCGGGGCGCCGCGTCGGGCAGGTCAGGGATGCAGGCCCGGCAAGAGGCGCGCGCGTCGCGGTCATTCATTATCCGCTCGGTAGGCACGGGTTTGACATCATGTCTCTATGTTTCCGTTATCTTGAGGAAGGGGATTTGCCGGTAATCTGCAGTTGGCCGCAAAGCCCGGAAGAATTGTTTTTTATCGCCCCGCAGGCAGATTTCCCTTTAACGCCGGCCCAGTTGCAGGACATCGTTTCCACGCGCACCGAGCTTACGGTTGCCGAACTGAACGGCCGGGCGGTCGCCTTTGCCGATTTTTACGTCTGGGGTGAAGACGCGTGTACAATCGGCAACGTCATCGTCTCCGACACGGTCCGGGGCCAGGGAATCGGCCGCAAACTTATCCAGCGGATGATCGCGGTCGCATTTGCGAACTATGCGGCGTCGGAAGTGCGGGTATCCTGCTTCAACCACAACGTCGCCGGGCTGCTGTTCTACCCGAAATCAGGCTTTGAGCCCTATGCCATCGAGCAACGCCAGGATAAGAGGGGGAATCACGTTGCGCTTGTTCACCTTCGGCTTGCGAAGCCTGCAAGCAAGATCGGCAGATATACCGACTTATGATGATCTCTGTGCCTAAAAATGGATTGACAGCGATTTCCTGCGGGTCTAAAGCCACATTTTTTTGACCGCCCTGGCCTCTTCAGGACGGCCGTAACCTGGAGATATCGCGGCGTGTCACTCTATTGCGTGGCCTTGGTATTTTTTTTCTCCGGGGCCTTGATCAGCCTTCTCGCAGGGCGAAAAGCCGGTGCTGTCTATCTTGGACCTGGCTTTGCCATCGTCGGGGCCGTCCTGGGATTCATCGGCCTCCTCTTTGGATGGACGGCTGCCCCGGAATCGATTCAGCTTGACCTGCCCCTGCCCATCGGCTCACCGATATTGACCCTTGATTCCCTGGCCCGTTTCTTTCTTGTTCCCGTGTACGTGCTGGTGCTGCTGTGTGCGGTGTACGGTGCGAGTTATTTGACTGCCTATCAGGGCCGCAAGAATCTGGGAGCGCACTGGTGCTTTTTCAACCTGTTGGCCGCGGGCATGGCGTTGGTGCCGGCTGCCGGGGATGGTTTTTTCTTTCTCCTTTGCTGGGAATTCATGTCCCTGGCCCCTTTTTTTCTGGTCTCCTTCTACGATGAGAAGCCTGAAGTGCGAGAGGCTTCCTGGGTGTATCTGGTTGCCGCGCACCTTGGCGCCGTCGCGCTGATGGTTGCCATGATTCTGCTCGAACGAAACGCCGGATCCTTTCATTTCGCGGCCTTTGCCAGTGCTGCGCCCCGATTTTCCGGAGCAGTCGCGAATTCGGTTTTCATTTTGGCTGTGTTTGGTTTCGGGGCCAAGGCAGGCCTTGTTCCCTTGCATATCTGGCTACCCGAGGCTCACCCGGCTGCACCGAGCCATGTTTCAGCGATTATGTCCGGGGCCTTGGTCAATGCCGGGGTCTACGGTATCTGCCGGATGGTCGGGTTTCTGGGACCTGTGCAGAGCTGGTGGGGACCTTCGCTGTTGCTGCTGGGGTTGTTCACTGCGGCCTATGGTATTCTCGGTGCGCTGGTGCAGCAGGATGGTAAGCGATTGCTTGCGTTGAGCACGGTGGAAAACATGGGCATCGTGTTCGTAGGACTCGGGGCCTGGTTGATCGGCCAGTTTGCGGGACAGCCATCCGTGGCGTTGCTTGGCCTGGTGGGCGCGTTGCTGCACGTCTGGAATCATGCCGTTTTCAAGGGGTTGCTCTTTCTTGGCGCTGGCGTGGTGCTTAAAAGGACGGGGACAGTGGCGCTTGATCGACTGGGTGGCTTGGCCAGGCGTATGCCGCTGACCGCGTCGTGCTGCGGCGTGGGGTCGGCTGCCATTGCCGGGTTGCCCCCGTTGAACGGCTTCGTGGGTGAATTCTGTATTTTTCTGGCCTTGGCTCAAGGTCTGGCCGTGGGGACGTCGTTTGGGAAGCTGTTGTTACTGCTGGCATTTGTCGGGCTAAGCTGCGTCGGTGGGTTGGCGGTCGCCTGTTTCGCCCGTGTCTATGGCATGATCTTTCTCGGCGAACCGCGCGACCGGTCGATTGCATGTTCCGGTGAGGCCGAACCGGCACTGCTTGCCCCCATGCTGCTATTGGCTGCTTTATGTCTGAGCGGAGGGGTTGCAGCGTCCATTCTTCTCGATGCGGCCTTGCGCGCTGCAGGCACAGTGTTGCCATTGACCGACGCAGAGAACGCGGTGGGACTTCTGCTGGCCCGGCAGGCGGTCGAGGGGATTGCTTTGATAGCCGGCGTCCTTTTGGGTGTCTTTGTGGTCGCGGTGGCGATACGACGTCTACTCCCCGGAAGTCGGAGGGTCAGGCGTTTCCGGACGTGGGATTGTGGCTATGCGGCCACCACGGAGCGTATGCAGTATTCGCCGGCCTCCTTTGCCGCGCCCCTTGCCGGGTTATTTGGCCCCCTCAGCGGTCTGCAGCGGCAGATCAAAGGGATACAGGGGCTGTTTCCATCCAAAGGAGAAGTCTCCTCGGCCACGCCTGATCCGGCCTTCCGACTGCTTATCGCGCCCGGTTTCGAGGCTGTACGCCGCGTCTGCGACAGTCTGAAATGGCTACAGCATGGGCGCATTCACCTCTATATCCTCTATATGCTGGGCACATTGGTGGCCTTGCTGATTTGGAAGCTGTGATGGCGCAGGGTTTCGAAACACTTGGAAGTTTCGGTGCGGCCCTGGTGCTGTCACCGTTGCTTTTTGGGATCATCAACCGCGTCAAGGCCATCGTTGCGGGACGCCGTGGCCGTCCTTTGCTTCAGGGGTATGCTGATTTGGCCAAGTTGCTGGGCAAGGGACTGGTACTGAGCACGACAACCACCTGGGCCTTCCGGGCCGGGCCGATTGCGGCCGTGGCTGGTCCGTTGGCCGCACTCGTACTGTTGCCTGGCGCTGGTGCGCCCGGCCTGCTCGGCTTTCCCGGCGATTTCATAGCCCTGGCATATGTGTTGGCCTTTTCGCGGTTAGCGACGATCCTGGCTGCCCTGGATACGGGATCGAGCTTCGAAGGGATGGGCGCGAGTCGCGAGGCGACCTTCGGGGCCTTATCCGAGCCGGTGTTTTTTTTGACCATGATTGCGGCCGCCGGGTTTTCCCATTCTTTTTCCTTGTATGAAATTCTCTCAGGATTTCCCTTCGGTTCGCCGCCTGAGACGCTTCTGACTGTTGTTGCGCTGTTCGTCCTGCTGCTGACCGAGAATGCGCGCATCCCGGTGGACGATCCGAATACGCATCTGGAATTGACTATGATCCACGAGGTGATGGTGCTCGACCATTCCGGGCCGGATCTTGCCTGCATTGTCTACGGTTCGGGCCTCAAGCTTTGGATATACGCGGCCCTTGTGGCAGGACTGGTTGTTCCTATGCCGATCGGTCAGCCGGGTCTGGCCTTGACCTTGAACGTCGGATCGATCTTCGCCGTGGCCGTGATTGTGGGCGTGGTTGAATCGGTCGGAGCGAGGTTGTCCCTCTCGCGCGTACCCAAGCTGCTGGCCGGCGCCGGCGCCTGTTCAGCCCTGGCTTTGTTGCTGTCCTTGTGGAGATGACCATGGCTCAGTATCTGGATATCATCCTCATCAGTCTTATTCTAACTGACCTCATGCTTCTTGGGGCGAGCCGGATGTGGCACCTGACCCAGATGGTGGCTCTACAGGGCGCACTGTTGGCCCTGGTACCGCTTTTTTCCACTGCACCGGGTAATATCCCCATGCATTTAGCCTTGCTCTGTCTGGCGGTCTTCAGCATCAAGGCTCTGGCATTTCCCGTGCTTCTTGCCCGGACTGCCCGCCGCGTGGGCGTGACCTCCATGGTTGAACCCTATCTTGGCTTCAGCCTTTCGGTGGCCTGCGGTATAGCAGGGTTGCTGTTCTCCTTCTGGCTGGAAAGTCGACTCTCGTTACCCGGATTGCCCTTTACCTCTCTCCTTCTTCCAGCCTCGATAACGACCATCATCGCTGGCCTGCTCCTGATTATCGGCCGACGAAAGGCCTTGACCCAGGTTATTGGATATCTGGTCATGGAAAACGGCATTTTTCTTTTCGGCTCGCCTGCGGCCGAACAGGGATCGGTCTGGATGGAACTCTCCATCTTGCTTGACGTTTTCGTTGCCGTTTTCGTGATGGGCATTGCCATTCTGAACATCAATCGAACCTTCGAATCGATCGACGTGGATCGGTTTTGCTCGCTCAGGGATTGACCGTGCTGCCCATACTTCTCTTGACCCCCTTGGTTGCGGCACTGTTTTGCCTGGCCCTGACCTCTGACAAACTGCGCCGCCTGGTGCTCGTGCTGACCGCTGGCAGCAATTTCGTGCTTTGTTTGGGCTGCATTGCCAGTCCCCCTCCCGTGGCCTGGGCCGGCCTGCTCGATCTCGACGCCCCGGGGAAGGTCTTTCTGGTCATTGCCAGCACACTGTTTCTGGCGGCAAGCGTCTATGCGGTCGGCTACCTTGCGGCCGAGGTCAAGGGCGAGCGCAACGATTTCGTTGTCGGGTCGACCTTCCGTAATCTCCCGGAGCGCACGTTCACCATGTGCCTGCTCTTCTTCCTGACCGCCATGAACCTGGTCGCAACCACGCAGCACCTTGGGCTGCTCTGGGTGGCCGTCGAGGCAACGACCTTGGCCAGTTCACCTTTGATTTGCTTCCACCGTCATCAGCGATCGCTCGAGGCCACCTGGAAATATCTCCTCATCTGTTCCGTAGGTATCGCCCTTGCGCTTATGGGTAACATTCTGCTGTCCATTGCTCTCGGGGCATTGGGTAATGGCGCCATCTCCATGAATCTGGCAGACGTTCTCCGGGCTGCTCCTCGAGTGCATCCCTCCTGGCTCAAGGCTGCATTCATTTTCCTGCTCGTAGGCTATGGCGCTAAAATGGGCCTGGCACCCATTCATAACTGGCTTCCGGACGCACATAGCGAGGCGCCCTCGCTCGTCTCGGCTCTCTTGTCCGGCGCGCTGCTCAATTGCGCTTTTCTGGGTATCCTGCGTGCCCATCAGGTCTGCGTCGCCGGGCACTTGGGCGATTTCAGCGGCGGGCTCATGGTACTTTTTGGATTGGTGTCCATGGTCATGGCGGCGGTATTCATTGTCGGGCAGGGCGACTTCAAACGGTTATTGGCGTATTCAAGCGTCGAGCACATGGGAATCCTGGCGCTTGGCGTGGGCTTAGGCGGCCAGGCAGTCTACGGTGCGATGCTTCATGCTGTGAATCATTCTCTGGCCAAGGCCGGCTTGTTCTTCCTCTCAGGAAATATTCTGGCCCTGTACCACACCAAGTCATGTTACGATACGAGGGGCGTGCTACGAGCCCTTCCGATCACCGGCGCTCTGTGGGTGGCCCTGTTCCTGGCCATTGCCGGGTCCCCGCCTTTCGGACTGTTTATCAGCGAATTCACGCTGCTGCAGGCCATGCTCGATCATGGCCGCTACGGGGTGGCAGTTATTTTTCTGGTCTGCCTGGGCGTTATTTTTGTGGGCATGTCCTTGCCCATGCTTCGCATGGTCCAGGGACCTCTTCCTCGTGCGCTTCCCGGGCCGGTTCGTGAAAGCATGAGCGCCGTGGTGCCGTCTCTGGTTCTGGCTGCCCTGGTCCTGCTTCTGGGTC
>CAZGAH010000001.1:142519-147941 GCA_964523295.1 uncultured Desulfovibrionaceae bacterium
GCCGTCTCTGGCCGACCTGCTCGCACAAGCTGCCCGAACTGTGGCCGGAGGAGGATGACAACCATGGAATACGCGTCCGGTACCGTCCTTCCCCTCGCCGCTGTCCCTCGTTCCTCGGCCAGTGCGTTCGTGGAAAAGGTCGTGGAGCAGGTTGAACATGGCGGGCGGATCGTGGCTCTTTTCGCCGCACATGATTACGGCGATCAACCGCTCATCTACGCGGTCGTGGCCAACGATGGATTGCGCAGGCTATGGATAGCGGCTATGGTACCAGGAGAGCGGTACCATTCGCTTACGCAATTCTGCCCCCAGGCCCATTGGTTCGAACGCGAGATCCACGAAACATGGGGAATCCTGCCTCTCGGCCATCCTTGGCTCAAGCCTGTCCGTTTCCACGCCCCGGTCCGCTCTGACAGGCTACGCCCCAAGCCGGCTGTGTCCGCGTACTACGAGGTCGAGGGCGAGGACGTTCACGAGGTCGCTGTCGGGCCGGTTCATGCCGGCATCATCGAGCCGGGGCATTTTCGTTTCCAGTGCTGCGGTGAAGAGGTCTTGCACCTGGAGATCTCTCTCGGTTACCAGCATCGTGGCGTGGAGCGCGCTCTGTGCGGCGGTCCGGATCGCCGCACTGTCCATCTCATGGAAACTTTGGCCGGCGATACGAGCATCGGCCACGCCTGGGCATACTGCGCCGTGCTGGAATCCTTGGTCGGATACCGGCCCACTGCCCGCGGCCAGGCGCTACGAGCTGTGGCTCTGGAACTGGAGCGGCTGGCCAACCATACCGGGGACCTGGGTGCCCTGGCCGGGGACATCGGCTACTTACCGACTGCCTCGTATTGTGGTCGTTTACGCGGTGATTTCCTGAACCAGACCGCGTTACTGTGCGGAAACCGTTTCGGTCGTGGTCTCGTGCGGCCTGGTGGAGTCGCGTTCGATGTCGACGAGACACGTGCGCAAGACCTCATCAGACGTCTCATGGCCACGCTTCACGACGTGCGCGGGGCCGCGACGTTGCTTTTCGAATCCCCTGCGGTGCTCAGCCGCTTCGAGGATACCGGCGTGGTCAACGCGACCACAGCCAGGAGCATTGGCCTGGTTGGACCTGCGGCCAGGGCCAGCGGCCTGGCACGTGACATCCGACGTTTCTTTCCTCCACCCGAGGTCTATGGCGCAGATTTTCCCCTGCGAATCGGTGAACGTGGCGACGTGCTCGAGCGCGCCCGAATACGCTGGCTGGAGATTCAGGATTCGGCCGCGTTCGTTGTCCAGAATCTGTCGCGATTGCCCGAAGGATCGGCCAGTTCCGGTCCGATATCCGGACTCCCGGCCTCAAGCCTGGCCGTGTCTCTCGTCGAGGGTTGGCGAGGAGAGATTTGCCACGTCGCCGCGACAGACGAAACTGGCCGCTTCGCCTGGTACAAGGTCGTGGACCCCTCCTTCCACAACTGGTTCGGCTTGGCCATGGCCTTGCGCAACGTCCCTATCTCGGATTTTCCGCTCTGCAACAAGAGCTTCAACCTGTCCTACTGCGGGCATGATCTGTAGGGCCGGGACCGACCATGATCAAAACGCTCCTTGAACGCTGGCGGCAGGGTCACCGAACCATCGACTACCCCCGGACGCTTCCGAAATTGTCAGACCGCTTCCGGGGGCGGCCGCTGCTTTTCCCTGATCGCTGCGGCCCGGCCTGCACGGCCTGTCAGGATGTCTGCCCTACAGAAGCCATCTACCGCGACAGCGACGGCCTGGCCCTGGATATCGGCCGCTGTCTGTTCTGCGGCGCCTGCCAGACCGCATGCCCCGCAGAGGCCATCGTGTTTAGCGATCACATTACTATGGCCGCACGCAGACGCGAGGACCTCATCCTTCGCAGTGTAACGCCGCCCCCACTTTTACCCCTGGATGACGCCCGTGGGCATCTGCTTTCACGTTCGCTCAAGCTGCGACAAGTCAGCGCCGGCGGCTGTAACGCCTGCGAGGCGGACCTGAACGTGCTCGGCACAGTGGTCTTTGATCTTGGTCGTTTCGGTATAGATTTCACAGCCTCACCCCGCCACGCAGACGGGGTGGTCGTCACCGGTCCAGTCACGGTCAATATGCGCGACGCGCTACTTTGGACGTGGGAAGCCACGCCCGAGCCAAAGGTGGCCATCGCCGTGGGCGCCTGCGCTATCGCTGGCGGCCCTTACGCGGGCTTTGCCGAAACCGAATCCGGCTGTACCGGGCTCATGCCCGTGGACCTCTTCATCCCAGGTTGCCCGCCTCATCCGCTGACCATTCTTGACGGGTTGTTACGGCTTCTCGGCCGTCAACGTGCTGCGGAAAGAAGTAAGTAGCACAGTGAATCCAGGGACAGAACCCTGGCATGTCGCTGGTCGCGTACTCCCTGGTAAGGAAGATAATACTTACCAGGCAATAAGGGAAATATGCTGCGTCAGCAATGCATACGTCAACTCAGCATCATGGCATCCCAGAGTTTAGGCAGCTCAAACAATGCTGGAGTCACCCCTGCGACACCGGAGAAAGACTTTCCGCAATTCCAGCTTGTCGCCCTGCGGCTTGCCGAGCGAATCAGGATCGCGTAGGCAGCGACAGCATGTGCGGCCGACCAGGTGCCGTTGACCCGCGGCGGCGAGGTGTGTGGCAGGGGATGTGGCGGACTCTCGAATGAGCGACAGCGAAGGATGGACAATGGCTTCATCGCAACAATACGCCAACTATTTTCAGCGCATCGGCGGCCTGATGCAGGCGAATAAAAATATCATGGTCGCCATCTATTCACGCTTTCCTTTCCTGGGGCAGCCATACCGCTTTCTCAATCGCCACGTCGCGGCCGATGCGGACATTCTCGACGCGGGCGCAGGGCAGGGCAATTATCTGCTCATCGCCCGCAGGCTCAAGCCTGAAGCCCGGTTTCACGTCTGCGATCTCGAGAATTCGCTGGCCTACGACTCGCTGGCCGATCTGCCGTTCACCTCGTGTGATTTCGAGAAACAGCCGCTGCCGTACGCGGACGCGTCATTCGATCATGTCAACTGCATGCACGTTCTCGAACATCTGCACGCTCCGCTGGCCTTTTTGCGCGAATGCCGCAGAGTCCTCAAGCCCGAAGGCACGCTCTTTCTCGAGGTCCCCGACGTCCGGCTCGCGCTGATACCGCATATCCCGTTCCTGACCAGCAGCGAAGGCGTATTCAACTTCTGGGATGATCCGACCCATGTCCGGCCCTATACGCGTCCTTCCCTGACGAAACTGGCCCGGATGGCCGAATTCGGCGCCATCATCGACTGTTTCTTCATCCACCGTTGGGCTCATCTCCTGGTCCTGCCCCTTGCCCTGGTAACGCGAAACAACGAATACAAGACAGCGGTTTTTCACAGCCTGGGTTTTTTTTGCGGGATTATTGTGAAGAAATAATGCTGCGACGCAGAACGGACAGCCCCCTTACCGGGGACGTCGCGGCCCGTTGCGCGCGGGCGTCGGCTGTCCTGAGCAACGACCGGCAGGCAATGCCGCATCACGTGGTTGATGGCAGCAGATACGCAAGGACCTTGCCCATCAAGGCATTGATCGCTCGATAGCTCTCCAGGCCCTTGGCCAGAATAGCCTCTTCGCGCTGCACATAGCGGGAGGGGATCAGCTCGTCGCGGCAATGGGCCACCAGTTCGCGCGCCGATTCCGGCGTTGTTTCCAGATGAAACTGGAGCCCGATCACTGCGTTGCCAATCTGAAACGCCTGGTTCTGGCATCCGTCGCTCTCGGCGATGCGTACGGCTCCGGGCGGCAGGCTGAACGTTTCGCCGTGCCAGTGGAAGACCTCGACCGAATCGGGAAACACGAACACGGCCGCGTCGCCCGTGGCCACGGACCGGATCGGGAACCACCCGATTTCCTTGTCGGGATTCGGAAAGACCTTCCCGCCCGTGGCGCTGGCGATAAGCTGCGCCCCCAGGCAAATGCCCAATACGGGCTTGTTTGATTTGATTACGGCGCGGATGAATTCTTTTTCCGCAATGAGCCAAGGGTACCGGTCTTCCTCGTTCACGCTCATGGGACCGCCCATGATCACCAGACAATCGATTTCGTCCGGAGACGGGAGCCGGGCAGATTCGTAAAACATGGTGCGCGTTATTTCGTAGCCGGCGTGTAGAAGCCAGGTCTCGATACTGCCAAGGCCTTCGAATGAAACGTGCTGCAATGAGTGGGCGCGCATGGTGTTTTCTCGCTTTTTTTCACACGGGTTGCGATCAGGAGTGTTTCGCGGCCGTATCGCCAGATCGCTGCAGCAGGCCAGGAGAGTTCCTGCGGCGAACCACGCCCCTTAACCTCGGGCAGACATGCCTGCGATACGATTTGCCGGCGTTGTTCCGGAATACTCGGACCTGCGAGGGCCTGAGCCTGAACCAGGGAAGCCCCAGTCCCGCCCGAAAGACATTCGAGCTGTACCGGCATCCGCGTTGCGGCGCAACGTCCGTCCGTCTGCTCGCATTGTTCCGGAAGTTTTATCATGTGTCGTCATGCCGTCCGCCGACTGCGCGTTCTTCCATCCGGTATCAAGGAAAAATCCAGAGCCAGCCCTTGCGCTCGTCATGGCAATCCCGCTAAAAAGGCTGTGGGGGACGGGGGAATCATGCCGGAACACGGTGTTCTGTTCGTCGATGACGACGTGCAGTCTTTTGCGGCCTGGCGCCGGGCCCTGGGAAAGCTGTATCCGCTGGCCCTGGCCGCTTCGCCGAAAAAGGCGTTGGGGCTGTTGGCCAGGCAGGCTCCGTCCGTGCTCGTGGTTGATCCTTTTCTGCCCGATGTCGATGGCGCGGCCTTTCTGCTCCGCGCAAAACAGCTCGCTCCGGATACGCTTTGCGTCGTGCTTCTCCGGCCCGTCGCTGCGGAAAAAATCGTCGAACTCCTCAGCGCAGTTCGGGTATACGCGCTGCTTGGCAAGCCCTGTTCTGTCGAGGCGCTCAGGACGGTTCTGGACGACGCGTTCAGCCACCTTCGCAGCCTCCAGGCCGAACGCCAGGCTTTGAACGCCACCGTGCGCGGGATCATCAAGCTGCTCACGGATCTGTTGTCGCTGTCGTGCCCCGAGGCCTTCGAAAAGGCGACCCGGGTTCGTCGTCTGGCTGTGGACATCGCCAGGTACATGGCCGTTCCCGGCCACTGGCAGATAGAGGCGGCCGCCATGCTTTCCCAGCTCGGTCAGATGGCCCTGAGCCGGCGGCGTTGTGACCCGGAACCTTCGGCCCATGACGAACAATTGGATCCCGCGGCCCGATCAGCGCGCCAGGTGCGCATCGCGCATGACCTGCTGGCGAATATTCCCCGGTTCAACGACGTTGCCCGGATCGTGCTCTACCAGGAGAAAGGGTATGACGGGAGCGGCCCGCCTGACGATCAGCTGCGCGGCGAGGATATTCCT
>CAZGAH010000001.1:147951-153684 GCA_964523295.1 uncultured Desulfovibrionaceae bacterium
CCTCTGGCCAGCCGGATATTGAAGGTTGCCCTGGATTTTGATACTATTGCTCTGACGTTGGACGGGGGATCCACCTCGGAGTCTTCTTCCGATCACATTCTGGACATGTTGCAGATGCGGAGCGCATCGTACGATCCGCGCGTGCTGGAGGCTTTGGAGTCCATGATCGGACTTCCGGAAGGCTTCGAATGCCGGCATATCGAGACGGGCGGATTGCAGCCGGGGATGCTTCTTGACGAAACGTTGCGCAGCCCGGAAGGGGAGGCGCTTTTTGATAAAGGTATTGAGCTGAACAAGACCATTATCCAGCGCATCCGTACTTTTGCCCGCAGTCACGGATACGCGCAGCCCCTCCGGGTGCTCGTGCCGCCGGAAGATGCGCTGCTGATGGCCAGGCTTATCGGTTCGTGACCCGAAAAATGATCGCTGCGCCGGGTCGTCATACCTTGGCCGGCGAGTTCCTTTACGCAGGAAAGAGTTCAGACCAGATGGTAAAAGGCGTCGAGAATCCAGAATACGGTCTCCGTCCTCAGAGTGGTCCGCTCCTGGGGGAAGAGGGAGGCGACCTGCGGGAGGTGAGACCGGGAGGCATCAAGCCTCCGTTCGATATCCCGGGGCTTGTTGATTTCGACCTGATGGACGACAGCGACCGGCCTGCTGCGCCGGAATTCCTCGTCGGCGTCTTCTCCACGGAGGCCGAGATTGCTATCGGCTACGGAGCGACCAGACGAAAGGTCAAAAAAAATGTGATGGTCTTCGTCAAGGAGGTGAAGGAGGGCGTCATCCAGATTCAAGCCTTGAACAAGAATTTCGTTCCTTCAGGGAAGGTCCGGAATATCACCAAGGCCAGATTGCTGGAGGAGTATATCCCCGAGCCGGAAATGTATCTGGGCAAGGTCAAGCCCGCCATGGAGGATCTGGACGGGCTCGTGCTCAAGGCCGATGAGCACCGCCAGCGCGAAGAGTATATGTCGTCCGAGTTCGAGTACAAGAATGCCTTGCGGATAGATGAAGGCCATATCCGTGCCACGTTCGGCCTGGGACTGACCTATCTCGATCTGGGACAGAAAGACAAAGCGGATATCGTTTTCAAGCGGCTCATTTCACTGGACGGAGCCTATCGGAAAAAACACAAGCATCTATTCAACGAATTCGGCATTAAGTTGCGCAAGAGCGGCATGTTGCTTCAGGCGCTCAAGTATTATGCCCGGGCCCTCAAACTATCCCGACGCGATGAACATCTCCTGTTCAATCTTGCGCGTACGCTTTTTGATATGGGCAAGCTCAAAGCCGCGCTACGCTACGCGAAGGATGCGCTCGAGCTGAATCCTGATTTTTCCGAAGCCCGACGCTTTCAGGCCTTTCTCCACAAGAAGCTCACGCCGAAGAAAAATTACCAGGTCGACTGAGTCCAGCCTGTTTTTCTGATTATTTCACAGGGCATTGTCTCCGGGAATACCCGCCAGGCGCTCCAACGTCGCGTCGAGTATGGCGGTGATCAGAGTCTTGTAGTCCATCCCGTTCAAACGGCACAGAATAGGCAGGTCGGAGTGGACCGGGTGCAGTCCGGCCAGGGGATTGACCTCGAGAAACTGGAAGCGTCCCGTTGCGTCGGCACGTAAATCAACCCGGCCGCCGTCCCGGCAGCCCAAGGCCCGCCATGCGGCCAGGGCGCAGGCGCTCGCCTCGGCCGCTGCCGCCGGCGAGGCAAGCCGATAGGAAACGCGCTCCTCATAGCGTTGCTTCGTCTCATACGTGTAGCCAGCCTGCGGCGCCTGTTCAGAAAACAGCACCTCCATCACGCCCGCACACCGGGCCGATTGTCCGGTTCCGATAATGCCTGCCGTGACCTCGGCGCCGGGCAGCCAGGTCTCTGCCAGCGCCGGCTGGCGGAACTCGCGCCAGATTGTCGCGCAGGCCGCATGCACGGCCTTGCGCGTGCGGACCAGCGAATGCTCGGTGATGCCTTTCCCGGTTCCTTCGGCGACGGGTTTGACGAACAGAGGAAAGTCCAGGTCCAGCCTGGCGATATCCTCCGGCTCGCGCAACACGGCAAAATCGGCCGTAGGCACGCCGGCGGCGCGCACGACGCGCTTGCACAGCCCTTTGTCCAGGGTCACGGCCAGTACCAGCGGCCCCGAGAATACGTACGGAATGGCGTAGGCATCGAGCACGGCCGGAACCTGCGACTCGCGCGCTTCGCCCAACAGGCCTTCAGCGATGTTGAAGACGAGGTCCCAGCGTTCTCCAGTGGCCAGCCTGCCGACCAGGTCCTTGATATTGCCCAGACGCCGGGGCTGATGTCCTAAATCGCGCAATACCGTCTCGATGGCTTCGATGGTTTCCGGACTGTCGAATTCGGCGACGGCCTCCGCGGAATACCCCTGGGCCAGATAATCGGAGCGCAGATCGAAGGTCAGGCCGATAATCACAGACAACTCCCCTGGGCCAGAAAGCCCGCTCCGTACGCGGCATCGAGGTGCGCCGGCCTTGCCTCCGTATCGGGGAATCCGACACGCCCGGCGATCTCTGCTTCCGTAACTCCAAACGCAGGGCAGGGCGCTTCTGCCCCGGCGGCAAGCTCGGGATAGCGGAACGTACGCCCCTGGTAGTTCGTAAGCAGCAGCCCCTCGGCGTCGCGACCGACAACGGCGTCGGGCAGCAGGGGGATTTTGCCTCCGCCGCCGGGCGCGTCGATAACGAAGGTGGGCACCGCGTAGCCGGAGGTATGACCGCGCAATCCGCGCATGACCTCCAGTGCGCGCGCCACGGGAGCGCGAAAATGGGCCGACCCCGGAATGGGATCACATTGGTAGAGATAATAGGGGCGGACGCGAACGGCCAGCAGACCGCGGTACAACCTGGTCAGCGTGTCGGTATCGTCGTTGACGGATTGGAGGAAAACGGTCTGGCTGCCCAGCGGAATCCCGGCGTCAGCCAGGCGGTTGCAGGCCTGGCCGGTTTCCTCGGTCAATTCGTCCGGGTGCGTGAAATGCAGCGAGAGATAGAGCGGATGGTAACGCTTGAGCATCCGGGTCAGGTTCGAGGTCACGCGCTGGGGCAGCACCGCCGGGACCTTGGAGCCGATGCGCAGCATCTCCACATGCTTGATCCCCCGAAGACGCCTGAGCAGCCACTCCAGGGCCTGATCGGTCAAGGTCAAGGGATCTCCCCCGGAGATGATGACGTCGCGGATGGCTGGTCTGGCCTCGATGCAGGCAATGGCCGCCTCCCAACGGTCTTTGCGGGACCGGGCGTCCGCGCCGGCCCGGCCCACCAGGCGCGAGCGCGTGCAATAGCGACAATAGGTCGAGCAAAAATCCGTGGCCAGAAACAACGCCCGGTCCGGATACCGATGCACGAGTCCTTCGGTCGGGCTGTCGCGCTCCTCATCGAGCGGGTCTGCCGTCTCGCCCGGGCTGAGTCGCCGCTCTGCCGAACCCGGTATCACGCACGCGCGCAGCCGGCTTTGCTTCGGATCGGCCGCGATCACGGCGAGGTAATACGGGGTGACGGCAAACGGCAGCGAGAATTCTCCCTGGCCCAGGGCATCGCGTTCGTCGTCCGTGAGAGGAAAGAAACGGGAGAGCGCCTCTGCCGTGCAGATACGATTGGCGATCTGCCACCGCCAGTCGTTCCACTGCGCCTCGTTGACGTCAGGATAGTATCGACGGATGAAACCACGACTCTCCGCACTGGCCGCTATCGTCGTGAGTCGGTGGGATATCGTTGAAAGTCTGGTGATGCGAGAACAAGACTGCCCCCCGCGCGCGCGGCCCTCTGCGCCGGTGGCGTGTCCCTGTTCCGAAATCCTCCCTGTGCAACTTGGAGGCTCCTCCTCGTGCGCTGCGTCCTGGTTGTCAAGCATGATCCCGTTTTCCTTGATTGCTGATGCATGTGTCTGTCCAGGCGTGACGATATCGTTGGCCCGACGTCCTGCCCGGGCCAGTACCCTCGCGCCCGTATTCACCCCTGATAGCCGCGACCATCCATCCCCAGCCCGAAGGGCAGCTCAGGCCGCGTTCGCTCGCCCCCGACGCCCAGCGTGCGTTCCAGTTCGTCATTGCCTTGCTGCGCCGCCTGAACCGCCGTTACCTCCAGGCAGAGTTCTTCGGCAACGAGCCGCACCCTGCCCGTCAGTTCGACGCGCTTTCCTTCGAATGCGCTCACGTCCTGCCCGACAAGGACGTAGAATTCTCCCGCCTCTTCCTCGAAGGCGAGTATTTCGTCATCCCGAAATACCCACCCCCGCAGGGTCACCGGATCCTCGGCCAGCGCGCAGGTGGCGTCCAGGGAGATCAGACACCCAAGCAGCCAGGCTGCCAGCAGTACGCGCGCTCCCATTCCCATTCCGGACCATCCGCTTCGCGATGACAGTGTCATATACGCTCCTTGCCGGCGGCAACGGTGTCGCAACCCGTCCGCTGGCCTGGCCAATTACGACGCATGACAAAGCAAAATGCGTACCGTCGTTGCTATTTCCGCCAGCCCTTCATCCACCTGCCCTGACGGGCGGATAGTTCAGACATTGTCTAGAGACGCAGGCGATTTTTCAGAACGGGGAGTTCCGTATTCATGGCAAGCGCACGGGGGGGGCATTTTTGCCAGAAAACAGGCGGAAGCAGGAATTCCGATTCCCGCGTGCCGTATGAAAAATGAGAACCAGAACGACGCATGGCCGGACGTCATGGCGAACGGGGGCTGGACGAATGGTAGTGGTTCGGCACAAGGGGGGGCAAGATTGGGGCGATTATTCGTCCTCGCTGGCTTCTCCGGCGGTCAAGGCAACCAGGTCGTAGTCCTTGGTTTCCATGATTTCCGCCTGCACCATGGCGCCAATCCTCACGCCCGGTCCGCTGACGTAGGTCAGGCCGTCGATTTCCGGTGCCTGGAACCAGACTCGCCCGAGGTGCAGCCCGGGCCAGTCCTCGTGCGCCGCGTCGACGAGTACGTCAAGGGTTTCGCCGATGCGGGTTTCCAGACGTTCGGCGCTGAGTTCGGCCTGTACGGACATGATGGCGTCGCGCCGGTGTTGGGCGACTTTACGGGATACGCGATGCCGCAGACTGGCGGCCGGCGTGCCCTCTTCGGGTTCAAAGGTGAAGACGCCCAGATGATCCAGCCGGTGGCGTTCCACAAAACGCAACAGCGCGTCGAAGTGCTCCTCGGTCTCTCCGGGAAAACCGACGATGAACGTGGTCCTGAGCGCCGCTTCGGGGAACAGCGTTCGCACGCGGTCGATAATCTCGTCTGCGGGTTGTGAGACAGGACGTCCCATGGCCTTGAGCACAACCGGATGGACGTGTTGCAGCGGGATGTCGAAATAGGGGAGCAAGGGCGGTCCCGCCTGGCGCAGGAACGAGAGCAGCTCCTCGTCCAGGCCCGAGGGGTAGAGATAGAGCAGGCGCAGCCAGGTCAGCCCGCGGAGCGGCAGCAGGCGCTCCAATAAGGTCCGCAGTCCGTGTCGTTCGCCTCGGTCATGACCGTACGCGGCGAGGTCCTGGGCCACGAGTATAAGCTCGGACACCCCCTGCGCCAGAAGATCGCCGGCCTCGCGCACGAGCAGATCAACATCGGCGCTGACGAGTTTGCCGCGGATCGAGGGGATGGTGCAATAGCGGCAGCGATGATTGCATCCGTCGCTGATTTTGAGATAGGCGTAACCCGGCGGCGTGCTCAGCAGACGGCGTGGCGGCGTCGTCAGGGAGCCGGAGCATCGGGACTGGATTCCCA
>CAZGAH010000001.1:153694-166026 GCA_964523295.1 uncultured Desulfovibrionaceae bacterium
GGCCAGTCCTCGTAGTCGGCGGGGGGAAGCCAGAGCTCGACTTCGGGCAGCTCCTTGCGAATTTCCTGCCCGTAGCGTGCGGGAAGGCAGCCGGCTACGACCAGTTTCGGCCTGGGGTGCACGTCGCGTAGTTCGCTGGCAAGCTCCAGTATGGTGCGCACGGACTCTTCGACGGCCGGACGGATAAAGGCGCACGTGTTGACGAGCACGAGCTCTGCGTCTTGTATCCTGGTGACCGGTACGACCTCCTCATGGAGCGCGCCGAGGAGTTTTTCCGTATCGACGCGGTTTTTAGGGCATCCGAGACTGATGGAATAGATATACATGGTGTTGACCTTGCGGATGGAGTGGTAACTGACGGCGGCGGGCGGACTGGTAGCACGTTTGTCCGCGTTTTGAAATCGGTATTCCGGGGCGGAAAGCCGCTGTCGAGCGATTGACAGTCCGGACGCGTCGCGTCAAGGCGTCAACAGGAAAATCCCCCTTGAGGGGGATTTTCACGGCATGTGCGAGGAACGGGTAAACTGCGCTGGAGGGCGTAGAGAATGGCGTAGTGTCATGGGCGCGGACCTTTGGCTTCCAGCCAGGACGGTCCGTTGCCGCTCGCGGACATGATCGGGCCAATCAACAGTGTGTCTCCGCATTTTTGATGCCCCAGTGCGATTCCGGGAGATAGAGGCAGTATCGCCTGTCTCCCAGCTCCGTACACAGGGAAAGCCGATGCGACTCCTCGTCCCAAAAAATGTAGCGGGTGAGCAGACAGAGCGAATCGGCGACAGTCAGGTTCTTCAAATCCTGCAAGGGAACGAATCGGGGCAGAATCTCCCTGGCAGCCTTTTTCAGTGCTTCAAGGGCAGGGGCAGAAATGGAGACATCTTCGAAATCGATGGAGTGCCACACGCCGCCCTGAGCCTCCAGATAATCCTTGAGCATCATATCGGGTGAGGGGTCGCAGTTCATGGTAGCCTCCTTTACCTTGTACCGATACTTATGCAAATTTCAGACCTTGACGGACTGATCCGATACAGCCTCCTCTTGAAGGACTTATCGGCATAATTCGGCAGAGGTTCAGGTGGGCAAGGCCATTTTGTCAGCTTCAACAATGGCTTCCCGGAAATATGACGCGAAGTCTCCGGGCACCCCGGCAGGCGGAGCGCGACCTGCAGAAAACGATGCCCGACCTCCAAGTCGTGTCGCTACGGCAAGGAAGGCAATGGCGTCGTTCTGCCAGATGAGAATGCACGCAACGGGCGGGGAGGATCGGAATTGATGGCAGCTTGGCGCGTGGAGCATTGAACTATTCAGGATGGATGAGAACGGATTGCGAGCGAGTATAAGGGAGTGCTCCCGGGGTGGCCATTCCAGGCTGCACCTGGCACAGACCAGGCAAATGCGGGACTCCTGCTCCCGCAGATGTTTGCACGGTTTTCACTGGTATGCAATTCGACGTGTTCCACGAACCTCGGAGTCGGGCGAAGCAGACTGACTGGACCGGCGAGACGTCAAGGTATACAAGGACTGGGTTCTGTCAGAGGTCGGATATCGAATACGAGCAGGCATTAATCCGGAGCGATCAGGATGATGGAGCCATCACCCGACGGGCATCTCGAATTGCGCGATGTGGTCAAGCATTTTTCGGTCAAGTCAGGCCGGCTCGGCGTTGCGCCCGTCAGGCTGCGCGCGGTGGACGGCGTGAGTCTGAGCGTGCGTCGCGGCGAAACGCTGGGGCTCGTTGGAGAGAGCGGCTGCGGAAAGTCGACGCTTGCGCGTCTCATTCTGCGCGTCTACCGGCCTTCCTCAGGGGACATTCTCCTTTCCGGCCGTTCCGTGTGGTGCGACGACGCTGCCCTTATCAACGAGTTTCCGCGCAAGGTGCAAATGATTTTTCAGGATCCCTTTTCCTCGCTCAATCCCCGGCAGAAGGTCGGCTCGGCCATTGCCGAGGGCCTGCGCATTCATCGCATCGGCGACCGCGCCAGCCAGCGTGCGCGCGTGGCGGAACTCCTGGATCAGGTGGGTTTAGGGGCCGAATTCGCCGGCCGCTATCCTCACGAGTTTTCCGGCGGACAGCGCCAGCGCGTCGCCATTGCCCGCGCCCTGGCCCTGGGGCCGGAGCTGGTGGTCTGCGACGAGCCGGTTTCCGCGCTCGACGTCTCCATCCAGGCTCAGGTGCTCAATCTGCTTCTGGACCTTCAGGAACGTCTGGGCTTGACGTATCTCTTCATCTCGCACGATCTCTCCGTGGTCAGTCACGTCAGCGACCGCGTGGCCGTGATGTATCTTGGCCGGATTGTCGAGCTTGCCGCAGCGGACGAACTCTACGCGACGCAGTTGCACCCCTACACCCGGGCTCTGCTCGCGGCTGCGCCACGGGCGGACCCGAACCGACGCCTGAGCGCTCCGAGCCTGCGCGGCGACATTCCCAGTCCGGTGAACCCGCCGCGAGGGTGCCCATTTCATCCGCGCTGCCCGCAGGCCATGCCCCACTGCGCGAACCTTCGGCCGACGTGGACGGAAGCCGCTCCAGGCCGGTTCGTCGCCTGCCTGCTGCACGGACCCGGCCGCGAAGACGCCTGACGCGTCGGGTCGTTGTACGGTATCTCGCGCGCCTTCAGTCGCCCCGGTCACTGCATGATGCGTCGTCGCACCAGGTGGGTGTAGACGGCAAAATACAGCGAAATCGACCAGCCCGCCATGATAATGCCGGACAAGGCCTCTATCGGCCCGAGAAGGTTCCAGGCGGAACCGAGCGTGATGTCTCCATAGCCGAGCGTGGTGTAGTTGACCATGGAAAAATAGATTGCCACATCGAAATTCGCCAGCGCGCCAACACTGTAATAAGCAACAGCCCAGACGAGAATGTTGACGAAATGGATGAAGAGGATGATCAGCATGATCTGTAATAAAATAAAGATGTTATGGAAATATTTGATGCCGAAGTCCTGGTGCATGCGCTCTTTTTGTTGTACGTCGTGGATAATATAAATATGAGCGCACACTTGCAGGAAAAAGGTAAGCACGTAGACGATAGAGCAGATGCCGAGTTGCTTTAGCATGGTTTCTGAAATGACAGCGTTATTGACAACGGGAGGGGCTTCATTGGCAGACCCCGGTTCGAGGCTGTGGTCAGTCGGATTTCGTTCCGGGTCGCTTTTCCAGCCTGGCCGGATCGGCAACCAGGGCTTTGGGATTGGTACAGGAGCCTGTCGTGCCGGTAACCTTGCATCCGGAGGCCTGGGCCTTGCGCCGCAGGTCCCAGGTGTCTTCGCCGACGTAGCGGACATAGCCCCCGCCTTCGCAGAGATAGCAGCCATCGGCGGCTGCCGGGGCCGCCTGGCCGAGCGCCGCCGCGAGCGCGATGCAAGCGGCAATGGTCCATGCTGGCATAGTTTTCGTCATCGCGGTTGTTCTCCCGGATTGAGCGCGTGTGGCGCCGTTTCCCGGCCTGCGCGGCGCCAGACCCGAAGGCATGGTCGCCCTATTCATATGATCTCGAACGGCGTGGCTACGGGTACGGTTTCTTCGCTACGCATCCGTCCCCGGATGATGCTGAACAGCGCTGCCACCAGCGTCAGCCCCGCCGCAGCGAGCAGGGCCGTCCTGAAGCCCGGAAAAAAGAGCCCGTTCGCCTCCGGCATCGCCCCGGCGCCATGGCCGCAAGGTCCGTTCATGCCCTCGAAAATCGACGTGGCCAGTGACAGGCCGAAGACCATGCCAAGATTCCGGGTCAAGGCCAACAGACCGCCGGCCAGTCCGCTTTTTTCCGCAGGCGCGCTGCCCAGGATCGAGTTGTTGTTCGGCGAGCTGAATACCCCGAAACCGAGCCCGATCGTCAGTTGCCCGGCTGCAATACGCAGAATGGAAGACTCGGCTGAGAGCAGGGACTGGAGGATCAGCCCTATGGCCGTGATCAGCAATCCAACGGCCGCGAGCATGGAGGGCTGGACTTTCTCGGAAAGCCAGCCGGAAAGCGGTGAGATCATGATAATGACCGCCGGACCGATGGTCATCAGCAGGCCCATGAACTGGGGCGAGAGCTTGAGCTGGTTGCTCAGATAGAACGGCATGAGAATAATCACCGCATAGCTGGCCATATAGGCAAAAAAGGCGGCGAGCGAGGGCAGCAGGAACAGCGGGTGCCAGGCAACACTGAAATCGATCAGCGGCGAGGATGAGCGCCGTTCCACGAAACAGAAAGCGCCGAACCCCGCCAGCGCGGAGCCAATGCACAGGAGCACGGGCCAGGTCCCCCAACCCCAATCGTTGCCGTGGGAAACGCCCGCAAGCAATGCGGTCATGCCAAACGCAAACGACAGGGCGCCGAGGATGTCCAGGGGCTCTTTTCCCGCAGCACGGTCGCGCGGGAGAAAGAGCAGGCACAGCGCCAGGCCAATGACTCCCACAGGCACGTTCACAAGGAAAATGAACGACCAGGAGGCATGTTCGAGCAGCAGTCCGCCGATTCCGGGGCCAGCCATCAATCCCAGGGCAACGATCGTCGCGTTCAGACCCAGTGCCCGGCCACGCGTCTTGCCAGGAAAGGCGCGCATGATGATCGCCGGACCAATGGCCATGGTCATTGCCGCCCCTATGGCCTGAAGAACGCGCGCCGCCACCAGATGCCAGAACGTCCCCGACAGCCCGCACAGCCCCGAGGCCAGCGTGAAGATAAACAGGCCGGCAATGAAAACCTGCCGCTGCGAGCGAATGTCTCCCAGACGCCCGGCCAGGGGCAAGAGCACGCTGATGCAGAGCAGGTAGGCGGAAAGGGTCCACTGCACGAGGGATATATCAACATTGAAACTCTGCGACATGGCCGGGAGCGCCACTGCGACGATTCCCGCATCCAGGGCGGACATGAACACGCCGATCGAGGTCGCCGTAAAGATCAGCCAGGGACCAGGCCGCCGGTCACGTGAAGTTCCTCTCACCATAATCGACTCCTCCGGCTACGGCCGGGTTCCGGGAAAAGAGCATGTCCGCGCGGCAACCGCCGCTGGATTTCATAACGCTATGTGCCGCCCGATCGGCGATTCACCCGCTTTCGTATCCGATAGACAAGCTCCCGCGTCCTGTCCAGCGCATACGGCGAGGAGAAGCCGTCTATTTGGCAGAACCCGGCGCAGTTCCCGAACAAACGATGTAATGGCGCAAAATGTCTAGCGTCGCTGTCGGCGATTTCAATGAGGCGACGTTCTGATTCACGAAAACAGCCCACGACTGTACAACGTCTTCAAATCGTTTTGGGTCGAATTTGATGAGTTCATTATCTCCATAAAGATTTTTCAGGTTGTGGTTAATTTGTGACAGAAATGTCGACCTCTTTTGTTCATCTATGAGCATTTTTAAAATATATAAAAGTTGACTTGCAATATATATTTTTATTTTGGTTTGTGTAAAAAAATCATGCAGTTCTCCATATTCGTAATGGCCTTTTACGCCGCAAAACTGGGATACTTTGTTTTGAAAAATGGCGTTGATTTTCTGGTACTTTTCTACACCAATCATATACATTTTAATGACTTCAAGGATGGACTTGCAAAAAATACGGGGGAAGAAGCCGGCTTTTTTCAGCTCGTTCAGCTGACAGTCTTTGATGCCAAGGTGAATGTCGATAGGTTCAAGCAGGCCACGGCCGAAGGTATCGATGGACTCGATCCGGAGTATCTTGGGCGTATGAATTTCCCGGAGCATTTTGATGTCGTCCAACGAGGAATTTTCGCAAAGCTCCTTATAGCGTTTCGCCATGTTGAAAATTTCTATCGCCCGGATGTCTTTTCTAACGATGATATTTCTGTAGCAGGCATTGTAGTCATTTTCAAGGGATTGGAGTTGCTCGTCATCCGGTGCGATGCCCATGGAGTGCAGGCATTGACTGGAAAAACTTTTGAATATCCCCTTTGTGCATTCGATAAAGCTGCGCGACATGCCGACGATCAACTTGGGATATTTCACGGCGACCGAGTCCGTATGGGCCTCCTGATGCATGATGCTGTTGAGAATATCGACAGCCTGGGCCATGAAGAATTCGGAGTGCAGATGCCGCATTTTTTCTCCGAATTCCGCGCTGCACTCATCAATGACCCGCTCCATATCGGGAAGGTTGTCGAGGGGCGAGACGCTGCGGATGTAGAAGCGATAGCGTTTGACGACGGTATCGATAAAAGTATTGTGCATCTGGTTCAGGGCCTGGACGAGCGAGTCGGTATACTCCTCGACGGTGATGGCCTTCCTGCCTTTCCCTTCGCCGAGGCCGCGCATGTATTTCGACTGCGTCAGGACATTCTTGACCCTGCCCAATAATTCGGCCGAGGGGCATGGCTTGACGATGTAGTCCGATACCCGCAACTTGACCGCCTTGAACAGCACGCTGCGTTCACTGTTGAACGTGGCCAGAACAAAGGGCAATTGTTCGTATGCCTCGCTTTTACGAACGCGGTCGAGCAGGTCGATGCCGCTCAGGGACGGCGTGTCCACTTCGCAAATGACGATGTCCACGCGTTTTTCGTTGATGCAGTCCCAGGCCTTTTTCCCATCCGTCGCCACCAGCAGGGAGGTGACGCCGTCCTGGCGCAGCAGCTGTTTCATGTGGTTGAGCTGGTACGGGTTGTTGTCCACCAGCAACACCGAGGCATCAGCGAGCCGGAGGCCAGGCCCTGCCGCGGCGGTGGCGGTGCTGCGCTGTCTGTCCGCGCCGATTATGCAGATGGCTGGCTGGACGGGCGCCTGTTCCACCACAGGTTTTGGCGTCAGTACCGTCAGGAGCGCGTCCACGCAGCGCGGGCAGAGATGATTCCCCTTGGCGTCGCTGATAATCTGCAAGGCCTTTTCCTGGGGGTAGGCATTCCGGTGCGGACGGTCGGAGGTCAGGGCGACGTAGGTATCGGCCACGGCGATGATGCGCGACAGCAGGGGGATCGAGTCGCCCCGCAGGCCGTTGGGATAGCCGCTGCCGTCCATCTTTTCGTGGTGGTGCAGGATGCCGGCGCAGATATCAGACATGCCCTCGGCATGTTGGATCATCGCGGCCCCGGACGTCGGGTGCTGCCTGATGATGGCCAGTTCCTCCGGCGACAAGGGCTTGGTTTTGAAGACGATGGCGTCGTAGGCCTGGATGATGCCGATATTGTGCAGCCTGGCCGTGAGTTCCACCTTTTTCATGTCCACGGCGTTGAATCCCAGGGCAGCGCCCATATCCATGGCGTAGCGGGTCACCTTGTCGGTATGACCGGCAAAGCGCTTGTCCCGGCTCTCCCATCTGGCCAGCACCTCGAACAGGCTGCGCAGCAGCGCACTGCGCTCGTTTTCCAGATAGCATTTTTCCTTGAGCAGGTTGGAGAAGTGTTCGGATAGCAGCCGTTCGGCGAGGATCACCAGCTGCTCGATGGCAAAGGGCTTGACCATATAGGCGGATGCGCCGCGATGGATCATCTCCAGCATGGCCCGGCGGTCGTTTTCCGAACTCATGACCACGAACGGCACCTGCGCCAGGTCTTCACGCTTGCGCACCGCCTCGCACAGCCCGCCGCCGTCCAGGTTGGGCATGCGCACGTCGCTGACGATGATATCGGGACGGTTGCTCTCCAGCAGGTGCAAGGCCTCCATGCCGTCACGCGCCGTGAACACATGCAGACCGATCCCCTCCAGCTCGTCGGCCAGGGATTTCAGGATGAACTCGGAATCGTCGACAAGAAGGACGCTGCGGCCCTTGAGAATGGAGACCCGGCGAAGCAGGCTCCGTATGCGCGGGATGAGGTTGTCGGCAAGGCTGCTCTTGACGACGTAGGCCGAGGCGCCCACGTAAAAGCCTTTCTCGATGCTCTCCTCAGTGTCCGTCGTGCTCAGGATGACGATCGGCACGGACCGTGTGGCCGGATTCTGCTTCAGCCGCTCGCAGAATTCAAAGCCGTTCATGCCCGGCATTTCGATGTCAGTGACAATGAGGTCGAATTCCTGCGACTCCGTCAGACTGAGCCCTCCGGCTCCATCCTCGGCGGCGACGACGACGGCATCGATGCCCTCCAGGAGCCGCAACAACAGACTCCGGAACATTTTGCTGTCGTCGACAACAAGAATCCGAGGCTTCTCCAAAGCACCAGCCATGATGTCCCCCGAACGGCGTGCGTGTTGATTTGCCATTGCGATGCGTGCGGCAGATAACGAGCGGACATTGGCTGAATCGTCCGCAAAGCCGCGCGTACGCTGTCCCTGTAGCCCCCCCCCTTTGAAGCGTACGCTTCTGTTTTCAAGCTACGAAAGCGTTTCACCAAATGCGTGGCATGATGCCCTTTGTCAGACCATTTCTCTTTTTGATATTGTTATACGCTTATTGATTGGATTTTTGCAAAGCCTGTAAGCTGGCCTTCATCCGCCCGTATAGTCTGCTGTATGGCGTGCAGTGTGCCCTTTGCCCATTCGGTATGGTTGTCGGCCACCCGTGAGGCGACGTTGCACATCTGGATTGGAAAAAAGAAGCTCACCGGGCGCATACCTGCAAATTCAGAGCACACACAACAACTTTCCCGCAATTAAGATTTATACATCATTTCCAAGAAAGATGCAAGTCCTTTCCTGGTTTTTCCGCTTTTCTGAATTCGGGAGAGAGATGGAGTCCGGTTGGAGGAGTGCTCTTACCGCGCTGGTTTCAAACCATCCGACAGGGTAAGGCATCTATTCAACGCACCAAGTTACCTCCGTGAGGGTGTGATTTCAAGCTATGAGTCGGAGACGGCGCATGGCCGGTCCTGAACGGCAGGGAATGGCCGGTGAACGGTATTGTCGCCGTTCATGGCGCCCGATCGACACATTGCCAGGTCTTGCCACTCATCCGTGTATTTATGCCGTCAGGCGAAAAGCAGTCATCAGGACGCTGTTTCTTTGCTAGACCGAGGCATCGGCAACATCATTCATCGAGGAGGCGTGAGATGCAAGAGCACATGGTTCGGTATTGGAAGCGGAATCTGGGGTACATGGCCATACTGCTGTCATTGTGGTTTCTGGTTTCCTATGTCTTCGGCATCTTTTTTGTCGAAGCCCTGAACACCTTCCATATTGGCGGGTTCCCGCTGGGATTCTGGTTCGCCCAGCAGGGCTCAATTTATGTCTTCGTTGCATTGATCTTTGTCTATTATTTTCTGATGCAACGGCTGGACAAGGAATTCGACGTTCACGAATAAATCGTTGCGCAGGGTTGCCCGGACACTGCGTAGCGCAAGCGAGAAAAAGGAGACGATCATGTCTATCATGGCTTGGACCTACATCATCGTGGGCCTGACCTTCGGGATCTATATCTACATCGCCTGGGCTACGCGCGTGCGCAGCACCAAGGACTTCTACGTCGCCGGCGGCGGCGTGCCGCCCCTGGCCAACGGCATGGCCACCGCGGCGGACTGGATGAGCGCAGCGTCGTTCATCTCCATGTCCGGTATCATCGCCTTTTCTGGTTATCAGGGCTGCATGTATCTCATGGGCTGGACCGGCGGCTACGTGTTGCTGGCGTTGCTGCTGGCGCCCTATCTGCGCAAGTTCGGTAAATTCACCGTGCCGGACTTTGTGGGTGATCGCTATTATTCCAACACCGCGCGCGTGGTGGCGCTCGTCTGCGCCATTTTCGTCTCCATGACCTACGTGGCCGGGCAGATGCGCGGCGTGGGCATCGTGTTCAGCCGTTTTCTGGAAGTCGACGTGAACACCGGCGTGCTCATCGGCATGGTCATCGTGTTCTTCTACGCCGTGATGGGCGGGATGAAGGGCATCACCTGGACCCAGGTGGCGCAATACTGCGTGCTCATCCTGGCCTTTCTCATTCCGGCCATAGCCATTTCCATGAAGGTGACCGGCAACCCGATTCCTCAGTTCGGTTTTGGCGACACCATTTCATCCGGTCCCAATGCCGGAGCCTATCTGCTGGATACGCTGGACAAAATTTGTCAGGACTTGGGTTTCTCGGCCTACACCGGAGCCTTTGGCAAGGGGCAGAAGTCGATGCTCGACGTGCTGGCAGTCACGCTCTGTCTGATGGTGGGCACTGCCGGTCTGCCGCACGTGATCGTGCGCTTCTACACCGTGCCCAGCGTGCGCGCGGCCAGGTTGTCGGCCGGCTATGCCCTGCTGTTCATCGCCATTCTCTACACCTCGGCCCCGGCCGTGGGCGCCTTTGCCCGGTATAACATGATCAACAGCCTGAACAACGTGACCTACGCGCAGGCGCCGGGCTGGTTCAGGAACTGGGAAAAGACCGGCCTGATCGCCTGGATGGACAAGAACAACGACGGCGTGATCCAGTACCGCGCCGGAGAGGCCTTCGAGGGCAAGCCCACGTTTACGGGACAGGCCGGCCCCGGTGGGCAGCGACTGATGAAGAATGCGCCGACCAAGAGCGCGAACGAGCTGTATGTGGACAATGACATCATGGTGCTGGCCAATCCTGAAATTGCGAATCTGCCGGCCTGGGTCATCGCCCTGGTGGCTGCGGGCGGTCTGGCTGCCGCGCTGTCCACGGCGTCGGGTCTGCTGCTGGTCATCTCATCGAGCATCAGCCACGACCTGTACTACCGGATTATCAACAAGCAGGCCTCGGAGAAGTCGCAGCTTTTGTTGGGTCGGATCATGATAGGCGTGGCCGTGTGCGTCGCCGGTTACTTCGGCATCAATCCTCCGGGCTTCGTGGCGCAGGTGGTGGCCCTGGCCTTCGGTCTGGCTGCCTCCTCGTTCTTCCCGATCATCGTGCTCGGCATCTTCTGGAAGCGGGCCAACCGTAACGGCGCGGTGGCGGGCATGATTGCCGGCATCGGCTTCACGATGCTGTACATCGTGCAGACCAAGTTCATGGGCGTGGCCCCGTGGTTTCTGGGCATCAGCCCCGAGGGCATCGGTTCGGTGGGCATGCTGATCAACTTCGGCGTGACGGTGTTCTTCTCGCTGGCTTCCGCCGCGCCGCCCAAGGCGGTGCAGGAGCTGGTGGAGAGCGTGCGCATTCCGCGCGGTGCCGGCGCTGCCGCCAGCCACTAGCCTCTTCAAAGTACGCGGGCCGGGGTCAAGCGCTTTACCCCGGCCCGTGCTTTGCGTATGTCTGGCGTATCTCCCGGTGCATCGTTGCAACAAAGGATCAGCCATGCCTTTCGGCTCTTCTCCGAAGCAAACGAATATTTCCCTTGTCGACGCCCTGCGCGTCGTCGCTCCATTTACTACGCTGGACGCCGCGACGCTGGCCGAACTGGCGGCTGCGTGCGTCGTCGAAGAATTGCCTGCAGGCACGGTCCTGTGGGCGCGCGGGGCGGAGCCTGCTGCCTGGGCCTATGTCCTGCGTCGCGGAGGGATACGGCTCTGCCTGCGCGATGCGGACGGACAGGAGACTCTGCTCGGATTTCACGGAGAGGGCAGTCTTGTCGCGGATCCCTCGCTGCTGCATGGCGAGCCGCCGTTGTGCGACGCCGAGACCCTGTCGCTGGTGGAGTGCGTCAAAATCCCCCGGCAGGCGTTCATGGATGCGGCGCAGCGGCACCCCGGGCTTCCGGACTGGATGCTCCGGCAGCTTTCGCGCGGACCTCTGTCCAGCGCCCTGGCCGCGCTCGGAAGCACGCGGCGTCATGCCGGCGGCGAGGGCGGTTTTTATCTGTTCAGCGTCAAGGTCGGCGAACTTGTCCGTCGCCCTTGTGTGACCTTGTCCGGTGGCATCGGCATCCGCGACGCCGCGGCTGCCATGCTGCGCGAAGGCGTTGGTTCGCTGCTGCTGCACGGGCCGGATGGTGCCATCGAGGGCATCGTCACGGACAAGGACCTCCGTCGGGCCCTGGCCGTAGGATGCAGCCCGGACGCGCCGTCGCGTACGATCATGTCCGCACCGGTAGCGACCATCGAGGCGGACCAGTATTGTTTCGAGGCCCTGCTGCGTATGATGCGGGCGAAAATCCACCATCTGGCGGTGACGCGCGGCGACGTCATCGCGGGGATGGTCACCTCGCACGACATCATGATCGTGCAGGGCAATACGCCCCTGGGGCTGTTGCGCGAGATCAGCCTGCAGCAGACGGTAGAAGGGCTGCACCCGTTGGCCGGTCAGACGCCCGAACTCATCCGGCTGCTGGTCCGGCAAGGCGCCCGCGCCGGTCATGTGGCCCGGATGATCACCGTGATCAACGACGCTATCCTCGACCGGCTGCTGACTCTGCTGCAAAAGCAGCTGGGACCGCCGCCCGTGCCTTTTTGCTGGCTGCTCATGGGCAGCGAAGGCCGTAGGGAGCAGACGCTGGCGACGGATCAGGACAACGCCCTGGTCTTCGAGCACGGCGGCGACGACATCCTGGCCCGCGCCGCGGCCGTCTATTTCGAGG
>CAZGAH010000002.1:0-4571 GCA_964523295.1 uncultured Desulfovibrionaceae bacterium
ACATGCTCATGATCTGGGAAAAAAGCGCCAAACCGATCACGAGCGCGCACGTCTTCCGTGGTCATTCCCGTGGTTATCTATCATGGTGAAAGGCCCTGGAGGGGCGTGCCCTTGCGCGAACTTTTTCCCAAAGAACCGGCATTTGACGCCTATATCCCGTCCTTTGCCATGGAGTTCTTTGACCTGGCGCGTTGCCCTGAATCCGAGCTCAAGGGCGGCATCGCAGGCAAGGCCGCCTTGCTCGAATAGTCCGGGGATACAATCTGTTTTTCCATTCAGATGGCTCGACTTCAAGGGATTTTCATTCACCTCTTGTTCCTGATTTCTCCATCAATTCTCCGTCATTGCTCCGCTGACCGCTGACGCCGGGAAGGGGCTCCCGGTCTGTTCTGCCGGCGAAAGTGATTTTTTCGATGATTTTTCGCCTGAATTGACATACGTCAAGGTAATCCAGAGTAGTCGGGAATAGTATCCCGATCAACGGAAGCAAATGAAACCCTTCACAGGAGGAATGCCATGTATTGCAATCAGTGTGAACAGTCGGTGGGGCCGTGCAGCAAGGTCGGCGTCTGCGGGAAAAAGCCGGATGTGGCCGCGTTGCAGGATCTGTTGACCTACGCCTTGAAAGGTCTGGCCCAGGTGACCCTGGAGGCCCGGGCGAGAAACGTGGATGCCGCGGCGGCGCGACGGTTCACCCTGCGCGCGCTCTTTGCCACGCTGACAAACGTCAACTTCGACCCCAAGCGTCTGGCCGGGTACATCCGCACCTGTGCGACGCTGCGTGACGCGCTTGCCGCGCAGTTGCCCGGCGCCCGCTTTTCCGGTCCGGCCGCCCTTGCCCCCGCGGAAACGCTCGATGCGCTGGTCCGACAGGGCGAGACGCATCTCCTGACCGAGGGGGAGACCAACCCGGACATCCTCTCGCTCAAGCAGACCGTGCTCTACGGATTGCGCGGGCTGGGCGCCTATGCCGATCATGCCGCGGTCCTGGGGCAGGAGGATGACCTCGTCTACGCCTACATCGAAAAAGCCCTGGCTGCGCTGCTGCGCACGGATTTGGGCCTGGAGGACTGGATCGGGCTGACCATGGAGTGCGGCAAGGTCAACCTGCGGGCCATGGAGCTGCTCGACGCCGGCAATACCGGGACCTACGGTCACCCCGTACCCACGGAAGTGCCCCTGGGACACAGGAAAGGCAAGGCCATCGTCGTCTCCGGCCACGACCTGCGCGACCTGGAAAACCTGCTCAAGCAGACCGAAGGCAAGGGCATTTCCGTCTATACGCACGGCGAGATGCTGCCTACGCACGGCTACCCGGGTCTGAAAAAATACGCTCACTTCTACGGGCACTACGGCACGGCCTGGCAGAATCAGGTCAAGGAATTCGCCGCCTTGCCCGGCGCCATCCTCATGACCACCAACTGCATCCAGAAGCCGAGCACCTATCAGGATAACATCTTCACCAGCGGCGAAGTCGGCTGGCCTGGCGCTACGCACATCCCCGGCGAGCCCGGCGAGCGCGATTTCACGCCCGTGGTCGAGCGGGCCCTGGCCCTGCCCGGCTTCCCCGACGACGAGGACAAAGGCTCGGTCATGGTCGGTTTCGCGCGTAACGCGGTCATGGGCGTGGCCGGAAAGGTCATTGAAGCGGTCAAGTCCGGCGCCATCCGCCACTTCTTCCTCGTGGCCGGCTGCGACGGCGCCAAGCCCGGTCGCAACTACTACACCGAGTTCGTGGAAAAGGTGCCGGCCGACTGCGTGGTGCTGACCCTGGCCTGTGGCAAGTTCCGCTTCTTTGACAAGAAGCTTGGCGACATCGGCGGCATCCCGCGCCTGCTGGATATCGGCCAGTGCAACGACGCCTATTCGGCCATCCAGATCGCCCTGGCCTTGTCCGAGGCCTTCAAGGTCGGCGTCAACGAGCTGCCGCTTTCGATGGTGCTCTCCTGGTACGAACAAAAGGCCGTGGTCATTCTGCTCACCCTGCTGGCCCTGGGCATCAAGAACATCCGTCTCGGGCCCACGCTGCCCAGTTTCGTCTCGCCCGCGGTCCTGGCCTTTCTGGTGGAGAACTTTGACATCAAACCCATCACCACGCCGGACGCGGACCTCAAGGCCATACTCGGCTGAGTCCCGGGTCGGTCCGGGCGCCGGATGTCACGGCGCCCGGGCAGGCTCGAAGTCACGCAACCCGCATCACGCCGCGGCCCGGAACACGGGCGCTCAGGAGCAGTCATGAAACGTCAGCGCAAGATCATCCGTATCGACGAATCCCTGTGTAACGGCTGCGGCGCGTGCGTGCCCGCCTGCGCCGAGGGTGCGCTGGTCATCGCGGACGGCAAGGCCCGGCTCGTTGCCGAGCGCTACTGCGACGGCCTGGGCGCCTGCCTGGGCGAGTGCCCGACCGGCGCGCTGACCATTATCGACGCCGAGGCCGAGCCCTTTGACGAGTCGGCGGTCGCGGTCCTGCTCGCCGAGCGCGAGACAGGCGTGCCCGAACCGCACCGGCAGGAGCCTCCGGCCTCGGGCTGCCCCGGAACCCGCTCCATGCGCTTGGAACCGTTCCAACGCACGGAGGCGGAGACCGGTTGCGCCTGCTCCGAAAACGCGACTCGCCTGGAGGCGTCCGCGGTGCCGGGACTGACGCATTGGCCTGTCCAACTGCGCCTGATACCTCCGGACGCGCCCTTTCTGGAGCAGGCGGACCTGCTCCTGGCCGCGGACTGTGTTCCGCCGGCTCTGCCCGGCTTTCACGCCGACTTTCTGCCCGGCAAAACCCTGCTGCTGGGCTGCCCGAAGTTCGACGATCCGGCGGAAATGGTCGATCGGCTGGCGGCCATCCTGCGTCGCAACGCGCCGCGCTCGGTGACCGTGCTGCGCATGGAGGTTCCCTGCTGCGGCGCACTCGAACGCGTGCTCCTGGCAGCCGTCCGCCAGGCCGGGGCAACGACGCCGCTCGAAACCGTGGTGATCGGCCGACGGGGCGAGGTGTCCAGCCAGCAGCCCCTGCGCCAGGAAACCTGATTCGTCCGGACGTAAACGGTCGCACCCGGGCGCAGGGCGGCGAGAGTCGGCCTGATTGCCCTGGCCGGAACATCTGAGCAACAAGGAGAAGAGACCATGAAGACCGTGAATTTTCTGGATCAGGGCAAGTTCAACCCCAAGGCCATGTCCCGACTGCTCGTTCACGACTCGCCGTATTTCCGCATCCTGAACTTCAACTTCGAACCGGGGCAGGAGCTGCCGATCCATTCGCACGAGCTGGAGGGTGAGCTGTCGATTCAGATCGTCGAGGGCGAGGGCGAATTTCTGGGCGCGGACAACGCGACGCTGCCGGCCAGGACCGGCGACGTGCTCATCTGTCCCATTGCCGAGCCCCACGGGCTGAGGGCCACGACCCGGCTGCGTGCGCTGGTGACCATCGCGCCGCCACTGTAAGCCAGGCGCCTGATGTCCGGGCACGGGGCGTTGTCCGCGGAGGCTATGCCTCCGCGGACAACGCCCTTTTGCGTTCAGGACTGATCGACCACCTTGCCGTTGAACGGGATCAACTCGAAAAGCTTTTTCGACTGCGTGGAGACGATGTGGAAGTACTTGTTCTGGGGGATGTAAATATAGGGGACGTCCTCGGTGCGGCGGAAGAGGAAATGGGACAGGATCATCCGGTTCACCGCCTGATGTCCCACGATCATGATGCATCCCGCGTTGCCGCTCAGGTACAGGGCCTTTTTGATGCCCCGGTCCACGCGCTCGCGCAGCGTGGCGTAGCCCTCGCCCTGGGGATAGATGTAGTGATATTTATCCCGCGTACGAGCCTGATGAACATTGGGCAGTGTGCTCTGTATTTCCTCGTACGTCATATTTTCGCAAATTCCGGCGTCGATTTCGTCGAGTTCGGGCAGGACGATGCGCGTGCTGTCCGTCCGGCTGGCCAGAAGCGGTTCCGCCATTTGCTGGGTCCGCAGTTTGGTGCTGGTGAAGACAAAGGGAATGCGTACGTCGGCGAAGTGTCGGGCCAGGGCATTTGCCTGGGCAAAACCCTTTTCGGTCAGGCCTGAGTCGCCGCCGATGCGGTATTCGAGGTTGTAGAAGGTCTGCCCGTGGCGCACCAGGAACAGGCAATTGATCCAGTCGGATACGAGTATGTCCCGCACGCGCGGGTAAAAGGGGATGACGGCGTTGACGCGCTCTTTGATGATCGTGTTGGTCAGGGAGTCGATCGTGATGAAATTTTCCTCGTCCACGAAGGGATCGTAGCAGCGGCGGTAGTGCTCGATGCGCTTTTCCAGACTTCGAAAGGCCTGCTCGCGGGTCAGATGGGCGAATTCGTCGGAGCGGCTCTTGCGCTGGATGCCTGCCGCGACAAGCTCCTGGTCCTCGTTGACGCATTCCACGAAAAAAATGGGGTGTCCGTCGAGGTGACAGCGTATCTTATGACGCCGGGCGCTGCTGACGTTGGTCGCGTCGAGAATGGCCACTTCGCCGTCGCCGTCCAGGAAGGCCTTGGCCTCGTAGATGTTGACCAGGGCGATTTCCTCGTAGTTGGAGGGCGGGTGAAGGTAGATGCGCAC
>CAZGAH010000002.1:4581-8987 GCA_964523295.1 uncultured Desulfovibrionaceae bacterium
GAGGTTGTCCGGATCGTAGAACTCCGCGTAGGAGGTGTTTTCGGGCAGCAGCCGGCGGCGGACGTCACCGTTGTTGAAGACCCGGACCTGGATGCCCTCCTTGCTCAAATTTTCTTTGATTTTCGCGGCTACCACGGACTTGCCCCGCGAGGGCAGGCCGACCATAACGATGTAGAGCTTGCGGTTCATTGCCTGTCCGTTGTCTGTCTGCCCTGCGCGTGGCGTCTGTCGTGCGGACGGCCGACAGGCCGTCCGGGCTCATTCCTTCCAGACGCGCAGCAGGAACGATTTGAGATAGTCCGTCTCGGGCATGGCCGGATGCACGGGATGGTCCGGGCCCTGGCCGCCCTGACTGAGCAGTTGCACACGCCGGTCGCGACCGGCAGCCTTGAGCAGCAACCGGAGCAGGTCTTCGCGGCTCAGGTGCTGCGAGCAGGAACAGCTCATGAGCAGACCGTCTTCGGTCAGCAGGTCCATGGCCAGACGGTTGAGGCGCTGGTACGCGGTCAACCCGGCCTCGCGGTCGCGCCGGCGCTTGATGAAGGCCGGCGGATCGACGAACACCGCCTCGAAGCGCTCGCCCGCGCGCGCCAGTTCTCCCAGAACGTCAAAGGCGTCGCCCTGGAGCACGCGCACCTGCGGGTCAACCCCGTTGGTCCGGGCATTGCGCGTCACGTACGCCGCCGCAGTCTCGGAGGCATCCACGCAGACCACCTCGCTGGCGCCCGCCCGGGCCGCAGCCACGCCCAGGGCGCCCACGTAGCTGAACACATCGAGCACGCGCCGCCCCTGCGTCAGGGCGGCAAAGCCCTCCCGGTTGGGGCGCTGGTCGTAGAACCAGCCGGTCTTCTGCCCCGTGGCAAAGGGCGCCGCGAACCGACAGCCGCTCTCTACGACCTCAACCTCGGCCGGCACCTCCCCCAGGGCCGGCCGGATATACCGTTCGAGCCCCTCGAGTTCGCGGCTGGCGCTGTCGTTGCGCAGCAGTATTGAGGTCGGCCGGAGCAGGCGCTGCAACGTTTCCAGCAGGACGTCCGTCAGCCGCTCTACGCCGGCGGTCCCGATCTGCACGGCCAGCGTCTCGTGGTAGCGGTCCACAACCAGGCCGGGCAGATAATCGCCCTCGCCAAAGACCAGCCGGTAGCAGGGCTCGTCAAACAACGCCTCGCGCAGGGCCAGGGCACGCCGGAGCCGACGCTCCAGCAGTTCCGCTCCCCAGACCGCGCGCGCGTCGCGACTGACCAGCCGGCAGCAGATGAGCGAGGCCGGGTTGACATACCCCACGCCCACGGGCCGATCCTCCGCGGTCACGACACGCACGGGCTCTCCTGCGGCAAAATCGACCAGCGGGCTGCGTCGGGTATCCACCTCGTTGCTGAATACCCACAGATGCCCCACGCGCAGACGCCGGTCCTCTCCCTTTTTCAGATATAACGCCTTCATTGCCGTCCTTGGGTTTACTGCAAGAAAAAACACCGCAACGCGGCGTGCCGGACACAGCCGGGACCGCGCACTACAGCGTGAGCAGCCGCTCCCAGTCGAGCGGCAGCAGACTGGCCTCGTTGGTCGCCTGTAGCCACGCCCAGCCCTCGGCCGGGATGAGCCGGACCGGGACGCGGTTGATGAACTGCCGGCACTCCTCGCCCACGCATTTGCAGGACCAGCCGCAGACATCGCAGGTACAGCCCCCGCTCTTGATCATTTCCTTGAGCGTGCCGGAGTTGTCGCAGCAGCGGTCGCACAGCCGCAAAACGACCCCGCTGTTGCCGATGCCATCGTTTGCCTTCCTGCTCACGGCCGTTTCATAGACAAAGGCCCGCCCGCTGTAAACGCCGGGCTCCTCGCCGTACCATGGGCTTTCACGTCAGAATGCCATGCTATCATACCCGGGCACGAACGTCAGGTCCGGGATTCCAGCCATCCGCGACGGCCCGGAAGGCTCCGCCGGTGACCACGCCCTGCACGCGCACCCCCGCGTCGAAGACGACGAGATTGGCCAGCCGCCCCGGCGCGATCAGGCCCAGCTCCGAATCCAGGCCCAGCGCGCGCGCGGGATTGAGGGAGCTCATGCGCAGGGCGTCGTCCAGGCTGATGCCTGCGTGCTGGACGCAATTGCGCACGGCCTGGTCCATGGTCAGCAGCGAGCCGGCCAGCGTGCCGCCGGCGTCGGTCAGCCTGCCTGCGGCGGAATGGATCGTCTGGCCGCAAAGTTCGAAGGTTTCCTGCTCCGAACCAGCCGGTGGCATGGCGTCGGTGACGAGAAAGAGCCGCTCCCGCATCAGCAGGCTGGACAGACGGATGTTCGCCCAGTCGACGTGCGCGCCGTCGGCGATTACGCCGGCCATGAGTCGCGAATCCAGCCACGCGGCCGCTATCGGGCCGGGTTCTCTGGAGCGCAGCGGCGGCATGGCGTTGAACAGATGGGTGACCAGCCGCAGCCCGGCGTCAGCGCTCGCAGTCATCTGCGCCCGGGTTGTCTCGCAGTGTCCGGCTGCGACGCGCACGCCGCGGCGGTCCAGACGCGCGGTCCACTCCGTTCCCAGAACCTCGGGCGCGGCCGTGATCAGCCGGACGACCTCCGGGCCTGCCGTGACGATGTCCTCGAGTAACGCCGGGGCCGGCACGCGAAGCTGTGCGGGCGGATGAATGCCCGGACGAAGCGGGCTCAGATACGGCCCTTCCAGATGCAGTCCCGGCACAGCCCAGGCCGTCGCAGGGCTGGTGCGGCGATAGGCGGCGATCAGGTCCAGGGCCTGACGGATGTCCGCATCCGGGCAGCTGATCAGGGTCGGCAGCAGCGAGGTCACTCCGAAACGCAACCAGGTCGCGCGCATCCGGTCAATGGCGTCTGCGCTGATGTCCGCGTTGAAGAGCACGCCGCCGCAGCCGTTGACCTGGAGATCGACGAAGCCCGGCGCGCAGTGCCGACCCGCAAGTTCCACGACTGGCCAATCCGTAGGCAAATCCCCGGTGCCGACGCCGACGACGCGGCCGTCGGCCACGAGCACGAAGCCGTTGTCCAGGGTCTGCGATCCGGTATGGATGACGCCGTTCGCCAGCGCGTAGCGGGGAGGGATCATTTCGGGTCCTCGATGTTCGCGGCCTCCAGCTCCTGAAAATAGCGCAGGGTCTTGACCCGCAGTTCGCTGACCGCGGCTTCGTCCGCGACGATGATGCTTTTGGGGTGCAGCTGCAGCGCGGAGATTGTCCAGAGATGGTTCACGCCCTTTTCCACGGCGTGCTTCAATGCCAGGGCCTTATGTACGCCGGCAACGAGGATGAGGAGTTCCTCGGCGTCGAGCAGGGTGGCGATGCCGACGGTCAGGGCCTGATGCGGCACGCTGTCGGGGTTGTCGCCGAAAAACCGGGCGTTATCGTTGCGCGTGGCCGTGGTCAGGGTCTTGACGCGCGTGCGGGAGCTCAGCGAAGAGCCGGGCTCGTTGAAGGCAAGATGTCCGTCGGCGCCGACGCCGCCTAGGAACAGCTGAATCCTTCCGTAGCTGCGGATGCGTTCCTCGTAGCGCCGGCATTCGGTTTCGAGGTCGGCTGCGTTGCCATCGAGCAGGTTGCAGTTTTCGGGCTTCAGGTCCACGTGATCGAAGAGATGCGCGTGCATGAAGGAGCGGTAGCTTTGCGGATGTCCGGGCGCCAGGCCGACGTATTCGTCCATGTTGAAGGTGACCACGTTGGCAAAGCTCAACGCCCCGGCCCGGTGCAGCCGGACCAGCTCGGCGTAGGCCTGAACCGGCGTCCCGCCCGTGGGCAGCCCCAGAACAAAGGGCCGCT
Organism: uncultured Desulfovibrionaceae bacterium; assembly: GCA_964523295.1. Taxonomy (GTDB): domain Bacteria; phylum Desulfobacterota; class Desulfovibrionia; order Desulfovibrionales; family Desulfovibrionaceae; genus CAZGAH01. The sequence goes on from CAZGAH010000002.1 coordinate 8,368, forward strand.
GCGGGGTCGGGGCGAAGGCGGTGATTCGCCGGACGATATAGCGCGCCGCCCAGATGCCGACATGCTCGCGTACGGGAATGAGTCGCATGGGTCCTCCGTTTCCGCCGGGTACCGGGTCGGATGCGACGACGCTACCCCGGAGCCACGCTTTTCGTCAACGCGACGAGTTTCGGGATGAATTTTTCTGCGTCGCCATGGACAGGCGAAATGACGGAACAGCGGATCGTCTCCCTTGCGCGGAGGCATTCTCCTGTCTGCGTAGGAGCGGGGGGGGGTCAGCGCAGGACAAAATTCTCCGCCAGCCCGCTGCAGTGCAGCCGCGAGCGGTAGGTGGGGCTGTATTCCAGGCGTTTGCGGACGCAGGCGACCTGGCCTTGCCTGAAGATGACCCAGACCCCGCCGTACTCGTACCCTGTGTAGAGTTCGTTGCTGTCGCGGAGAAAGGGCTCGCCAGCGAGTTGCTCAACCTCGGCGACGCTCATGCCCTTGGCGAGCAGATAGGCGGCCTTGCGGCGGGCCTCGGTGCGCTTGCGCTCCAGGCGAAGGCTTTCCAGGACCGGGTCCTGGGCGACGGCAGCCGGCCCCGGTGCGGTTGCGCTCGTGGCCGCCTCGGGTGCAAG
>CAZGAH010000002.1:8997-9984 GCA_964523295.1 uncultured Desulfovibrionaceae bacterium
CGCTGGCTGCGTCTCCGCGGCAGCAGCGGGTCCACTGGAGGGGGCGGCAGCGGACGGAAGCGCTTCCTGGCCGGGCGAGCCAGGGGCGGCTTCGCCGGGCGGCGGGGATAGGGGAGCGGACGGTCCCGTTTGTGCGCGATGCTGTGCCGCGAGCGCGCGTGTCGTCTTGCGCTCGGCATCGAGCAAGGCCAGCCGCTCCTTGACTTCGTCGGCGTCGATGAGCGCGCGCGCCGTGATGCTGAGGATGATGGCGTCGCCGGACATGCGTACGTTTTCGCTGAGCACTTCGAGTTTAAGCACGGCGGCGGCGAATGACAAAATTTCGTCGCTGCTGAACTGGAAATTCTCACTGCGGCTGAGCACCTCGACGTAGGCGCCGGCCTGTTCCGCGGCCTTGCGCTTGATTTCGTTGAGGCAGTTGACGCGGGCCTGGCTCTTGGACTCGTTGTCGCCCATGGCGTAGCTGTGGGTCAGCTCCAGGGACTGCACCTCGGCCCGCACCGTCGCCGGGCGCCCGGACAGGAGCGCGGCGAGCAGCACGGCCAGGATGAGCAGCGACCGGGCGAAAAGAGAGCAGCGGTATGTCATGAGGCCTCCGGGGAATACCTGCCGGAGTTGATACAAAAATCGGGCCAAAACAGCGATTGGCTGCGGGGGATACGGTCGGCTCAGAGATACAGTTCGGTGTCGTGCGCGATGGCGAGACACTCCAGCCCGGGAGCCTGGCCGGCGGCTATCCGGCGGCAGTCTTCGAGAATGGCGTCGACGTCGTCGTCCGGGCGATCCTGGTTGTGGTGAAACAGCCCGAAGCGTCGGACCCGGGCGTCGATGGCGAGGCCGAGCGCGTCGCTGTAGGTGGAGTGCCCCCAGCCTTTGACCTGAGGGTATTCCTCGGGCGTATATTCGGCGTCGTGGATGAGCAGGTCGGCGCCGCGGCAGAACTCGACATATTCGTCGTAGGAGCGGCTGCCGCGATGGCGGTGCCGC
>CAZGAH010000002.1:9994-24992 GCA_964523295.1 uncultured Desulfovibrionaceae bacterium
TCGCCCCCTGTTCGGCAACGATCTTCCGGCAGTCATCCACCATGGCCTCCACCTGGCCATCGGACCGCTCCTGGTTATGATGAAAAAGTCCAAACTTCTTCACGCTTCCTTCCAGGGCCAGCCTGAGGGCATCTGTGTAACGGGAGTGCCCCCAAGTCCGCTGATAATCTTCATCCGTATATTCGGCATCATGTATGAGAAGGTCGGTATCTTTCGAAAAGGCCAGGTAATCCTCGTACTTGAGGCCTCCTTCATGCTGATAAGACAATTCGTTGTCGGTGAGAAAGACGAACGAACGGCCCTTGTGGCAAAATTTGTAGCCCATGCCCAGGTTGGGATGACTCAGGGGGATGGACCAGACGTCGAGACCGGCGACCGAAAGCGGATCCGGCCCGAGGCAGGAGGGCTGGTAGCGGATGTTGGCCTGAATGGCCTCGTAGGGAACAGGAAAAAACGGCGTGGACATGGTGCGCGAAAGCAGGGTCTGCATGTTGCCCTGTTCCATGGGGCAGCCGTAGATGAGCAGCGAGGCGTCCTTGTTGTAGACGGGCTTGAAAAAGGGAAAGCCGAGGATATGGTCCCAGTGGGCATGGGTGAAGAACATGACCACGTCGAGGCAGCCCCGCTCGATGAGCGCCTTGCCAAGGCGGCGAATGCCGGTGCCAGCGTCGACGATGACGGATCCGCCATCATTGGCGCAGATTTCCAGGCAGGTCGTATCCCCGCCGTAGCGATTGTATTGCGGCCCTGAGACAGGTATCGAACCGCGGGAGCCCCAACTGCGGATGATCATAATCACTCCTGCCAAAGGCCGGGAGCAGCGTCGTTCCCGGAGCGTTTTGCCCCCTCTACAGTGAAATTCCGGTCACGGCAATGAAAAAAAGCCGCCCGGCGAACAGATGATCGCCGGATGCGGATCATACCCTGAGATAAATAAACCCCGAACCCTATCGCTGCTGGCTCAGAGCCAAAGCCAACGCGGTCGTCAGCTTGATAAGCTCCTTGTTGCTGCGGCGGATGTTGCCGGTGAGCCGGCGGCCCAGCGCGACGAGCAGGTGGCAGCCCAGGCGGGGCTGCTTTTCGATGAGCTCGAAAAACCGCTCCTGCGTGGTCATGAAAAAGGTGCAGGGAACGAGCGTCTCGACCGAGGCCGAGCGTACGTCCTTGTCGAGCAGGGCCATTTCGCCGAAAATGGGGAAGGAGGCCTCGTCGAGCGTGGCCAGAACTTTGCGCGGGTCCTCCAACTCGACGATCGGCAGGGACATGCCCTTGACGATCATGGCCTTGGTAATGCGCACGCGCCCCTTGATCAGGATGTACATGGCGTCGCCGCTCTCCCCCTCGCGCAGCACGTACTCACGGGCCGGCGTCTCGATCGTAGAGAAGATGGGTTTGATGGTCTCGATTTCCTCGGCGGTCAACCCGGCGAACAGCGAGATGTTAGTCCAGGGAAACGCTTTCATGCCTGGCCGGTCCTGGTTCGAGGTAGAGAATGGCGTCATAGTGCTCGAGGGGCTGGTCGAGATGCGGATTGACCAGGACCTGTGGGCCTTGCTGGCCAAATTCCATGCCCCGGCCTGTCATTTCGAACAGTTCGAGGATGAACTTGTCCAGGGCCTGGCCCTCGTCGAGCATGTCCTTGAGGGTCAGCTTCTTGGATTCCCGGCACAGGGCCAAGGGCAGATTGCCCGTCTGGCTCTGCTCCTGGCGGGTAAAGTCGCCCCAAAGCATGGCCCTTTCGTCGTCGCCAAGCTGGCGGAAATGGAGCGAACGCCGGCCGCCTATGCCGAGCATGCTCTGGAAAAAGGGCCAGACCGACGGCGCCGCGCCCATCATGCCCAGGATGTTGCTGGAGACCTCGCCGCGAGGGAGCAGTTCGTTGACCCCGGCGCGCAGCAGGTGTTCCCGGTTCTGGGGCAGGATGACCTCGCCTAACAGGGGCACCTTGGGCGCCTGGCTGCGTACCGTCAGGGCGGAGTAGATGGACTGCTGGTCCGCATCCTTCGGATCCAGGCCGGCCTGGCAGAGGATGAACACGGCCTGCGCCGTATTCGGAGAGGCCTTGCTGACGACGTTCTTTTGCGTCGGATTGCCCACAACGAAGTGGAGGCGCTTGCCCAGATCGAGTTCGAAGGCGATTTCGTTGCGGGTCTCTTCGTTCAGCTCGTTCACCAGGACCAGGTCGGCCCCGCCCGCGTCCAGATTGGCCATGAGCGAGCGGATCAGGCCCGGGGCGTAGGCATTCCAGCCGATCAGCACGAAATGTTTGGTCAGGCGCACCTGCAGCATTCCTTTGCGTTTTTTGACGTTTCGTTCCACGAGCAGCGACGCCAGATTGCCGGACAGCGTCGAAACCAGCCCGATGCCCGAGAGCATGACCAGCATCCCCAGCACCCGCCCGGGCACCGACGTGGGCACCATATCGCCGTAGCCAACGGTCGTGACCGTGACGACCGACCAGTACAGCGCGCCGATCAGGTCCGCCTGGCCTTTGGGCCGTAGTTCGAGGTGATAGAAGCACAGGCTCGAAACCACGAGGATCACGCTCGTTCCCACTACGAGCTTGCCAAAGGTGCTGCGCAAGGCCAGGGTCAGCAGGGCATGTCCCCGCTGTACGAAACGCATCAGCTGGCTGCGCAGGCCCGGAAGCGAGGGCGAGCAGGCGGGACTCATGAACCGGCGGCCGGAAGAGGGGGCCGCGATGCGGCGTCGGCGGGGGGCTCGCGCAGGGCCTGGGCCACGGCCTTGGCCGTTTCCAGCAGGCCGGCATGATCGGGCTGGATGCCCAGTCCGGCCTCGATCGCGCGCTTTGCCTCCAGCAGCCAACCGCCCTGCCGCAAGCTTTGGGCGGCAAGATGGTACATGGTTTCCGGACAGTCGCCGTAAATACCCGCTACAAGCTGCGCGAAACGCTCGTCGAATACCGTGCGCACCAGATCGCTACGCATGAAAAGAAAGCGCGCCAGCAGCGGATTGTCGGCGTAGCGCGCGTAATAGACCGGAAACATGGCCTGACATTGGGTCATGATGAAGCGGATGCGTCGGATTTCCCGTTCGATACTCTCGCGCGTCTGCAGCAGCACCAGGGTCAGCTCGGTACAAAAGGTACGCTCCATTTCGGGCATGGGCTCTTCTTCGAGGGCACGGAACCAGGGGCCGTAATTTTGCAGCTGATGCGCATCTTCCTTGAGCTTCAGGGTCTCGTGAAAGATGTAGCCCAGGGCCCAGTCCAGAAAGCGACCGATCAGGCGCTCGTCGCCCTTGAGCCGGAAGAGGTGGTGCGCCGTGTCCTTGAGCCGCCAGAGCAGGCCCTTGTTCATCTCCTCGCCGGTCAGGTCCTGAAGCTCGTCGAAGCTGATAGCCCCGGACCGGTCGTACTCCCTGAACTGCTTTTCCAGCTCGCGAGTGGCCAGGCAATAATCACGCAATACGTCGCGCGCGAATTCCTGACTTTTCCCTCTGATCCACGTCTTTGACATGCCGAACCTGTCCTGCTGCTGTTTCGGAATCTGTATACCCGGGGCAGGGAAAAATCAAAGCCCCCGTCGTGCGCCTCAGTTCAGCCGGCCTTTCCCCACGGCGACCCGATACTGCGCGGCCTTGCGCTCCGCGGTAAGACGCGCGTGCGCGTCGATGCTGCCCAGCTGGCTCCAGACATAGGCGGCCAGGGTTTCGTCCACGCCATCCTGCCCGAAACCGGCCAGGTCCTCGGCGATCTGCCGCTCCATGCGCGCCGACTCCAGAAACATGATATAGGCCAGCACCAGCGCGGCGTCGTTGTCCTGGGCGCCGTCGCAGAACAGCTCGATCTGCTCCAGCGGCACGGTCTCGAAGAGCCGGTCGGCGAACATGTCTATCCACCTGGCATACAGCTGCGGGAGCAGCGGCGGCGCCGTCGCGGCGATCACTCCCGCCGCCTCGGCCGCGAGGTCCGGCCTCGTGACTGCCAGAAATTCCCGGATGGCCTCCTGGCGCAGGCTGTCGCTTCTGGATACCTGACGGGTGATGACCGTAGTGATGTGCTGCCGCAGGGCAGCGATGTCGCGTGGCATGGGCGGATGGTACTCCTCGCGGGCTTGAGTGTTTCGTCGTGGCGGCGCCTCGGGCCGGACGCGGCGTCCTTCAGACCGTTTCCCCCTGACGGTGTGGCGGAGGAACGAGATGGCGGTCGTCCATGTAGCGCCAGAAAGGGCACGTGGCGCGCGTCCGTCCGGGCTTGAGCAGGCGCAGGGGAAACAACACTGGAAACGAGGCCAGCCCGATGCCCAGGCCGAGCAGGATGCAGGCGGCATATCCGAAACGCCCGTGCACGGCCTGCCAGGCGGCGATGAGCAGCCGAAAGGGCGCGCACAGCGCAAACGACCGCAGAATCTGGAATGGAGGAAAATTGCGCAATACGACCCAATAGCTGTTGCGTTCGCAGAAAAAAATCTTGCGGAGCGGAATCCTGGTCTCGGCAGACGCTCCGAACTTGTGCCAGACCAGGGCCTCGGGCACCAGGTAGAGGTCCCAGCCCGCACTGCGCAAGCGTAAGGACAGGTCCACGTCCTCGGAGTACATCGTAAAGGCCTCGCAGAAGCCCCCGGTCCGGGCCAGGGCCGCAGGACGGACGAACATGGCGCCGCCGGTGACGCCCAGCACCTGCGCGGGCGAGGCCTCGGTACGCGGACGCATGAACTTGTCGTCCCAGGTCTTGCCCGAGAGCGTACACCGACAACCGGCCGAATTGATCAGGTCGGGCCGCTCCATGAACAGCAACAGCGGCTGGCAGGCGCCTGCCGTCGGCGTCCGCTCCATGAACGCGACCAGCCGCTCCACGCAGTCGGGCGCCACCGTGGTGTCGTTGTTGAGCACAAAAAGATAATCGGGCGCCTGTCCGAGCGCGTGCTCGATTCCCCGGTTGTTGCCCTTGCAGAAATAGAGATTGCGGCCGTTGTCCAGTGTCTCCACCGTGGGATAGTCCGAGCGGACCAGGTCCAGGGAGCCGTCCGTGGAGCCGTTGTCCACAACCAGAATCCGCAATGCGTGGTGCGTGCTCCGCAAAAGCGAATCGAGGCAGGGTGCGAGAAACGCGCGCCCGTTGTAGTTGAGTATGATAACGGTGACCGAGGGATTGGGCATGGTCCGGCACAGGTCCGGACCTCCGCGCAGGAGGCCAGGAACAATGGTTGCAGGTCGACAGGTTACTGCTTGGCCGGTCCGTCGCTGGCGCTCTCGCCTGCCCCGGCACTGGATCCGGCGTCGGAACCACCGCCCCGACCGCTGTTCCATCCGGGCACGGTAAGCTCCTTGTATAACGGCTCGCTCGCGACAGGCCTGGATGTGGAAAATTTATCCGCCGGAATAACCTTGGAAGCGGCCTGCGCTTGCAAGGTCCGATCCATACGCTGTGGCGCGCAATAGTAGGAGTTACGCACGTATTCGACGGAGAACTCGTCGATAGCCAGCAGCCGTTGGATGTCGCATTGCAGGGTCTTGTCGCAATCAATGCGATTGGTGCCCACGCAGTTCGCGCAACACCCCTGAAGCAGGGCAATGAAGGCCAGACAGAGCAGGCAGAGCAACGTTTTCATGACCGTGACCTCATTCCGGGCAAGCCGCCCCCCGGAACCTTCCCTCCCGAGCGGCGAGGATTCCAGCTGTGGCGCATGGTTGCAGACGTATTGCATCCAGTTTTTACCAGACGGCGCGCGCGCTGTAAAGGCGTTTTCCGAGCCGTGTCAGGGCCACGCCCCAGACATTTGCCTGCGACGGCCGGTATTGCCCAGGATAGCCGCTCTTGTGCAGTCCCCTGAAACAATGGAACAGTGTTTCAGGGCAGAGCCTTGTCTCAAGGCGAAACTGCGCTAACGATGCCAAAACCAGATCGAGGCCTTGTTTCCTGCCGGCGTACCCGCGGCCAGGGCCTCGAAGGCGGTTGCTGCCTCGGAGGCGCGGCCGGAGCTGGCCTGGTTGAAACAGCTTTCGGCGTCCTTGTTCGCACGGTCGAAGGCCAGGATGTGGATGCGTTCCTTGCCGGTGTTGTCGTCGAGGAAAAAGAAGTCCTTGTCCGGAAATCGCAGCCCGCTACCGGCGGAAAGGGGGTTGTTCCGGGAGGAGAATTCGGGGTTGGGAAAGATGGGGTACAGATCGCCACGGGAATCTATCTGCGCAATATACACGTGCAGCGGCCGCGGAACATCGACGGTCAGATAGTACGACTCGTCCGCGGTCAGCTCGTCTTCCGGGTTCAACGTGAAAACCAGCCCGCTTTTCGAGGCCAGATAAAACCGGGCCGCAAACTCATCCGCACGCCCGCCAGTCGCCCCGGCAACTACCGGCTTCTTCCCACCGTACGCTGCCTCGGCAAATCCCAGCATCATCTTGTCACTTTTCTTGGACAATTCGCCGAGGTCCTCGCTGGAAAGCAGGCTCTGGGCAAACAAAATTTGCCCCGAGGCCACGTCTACCAGGCGCGCCTCTACACGCATCTGCCCGTTGCGACCCTTGAATATCGTCCCCGAGAGCAGATAGTCAGCCCCGACCATGTTGCCGATAGACTGAGCCGCTGAGGTAAAGCTCGAATCCCGCGCGCCCATCGACTGTTCACTCATGATCTTCTCAAGCAGATGCCGCTCCACGACCTCGAAGCGCTTCCCGTTCACCGCGGCCGTGATGAGCATCTCGGCAATCTGCCGCCCCCAGCCCTCGTCCTTGGCGATGTCGTTGACCGGATCAAAGGCCACAATGGCAATCTTCATCGCCCCGGCCGCCTCGCACTCCTCACCGAGAGGAATGGACAAAATCAACAGCAGCAGCGGAAACAACAACGCGATCCTGCACATGTCACGCTCCTTTTCAAAATAGGACGACTGAATCCCATAACGGGAAGTAAAAACAAACAAAAACTCTTGTAATAATCATCAAAATATCTAGAAAGACTTTAACAAAAGCAAAGTGGAAAGTATTTGTTCATTAGCGAAAACGATCGACACTGTCAAGGTGTTTATTGTGAAGGCGAATACCGTACGAGTAAGAACACCGGACATTGCCGCGGCAGCTACGAACAAGATATCGGCAGCGATCTGTGTGACTTTAGTGCGGCACAGATTGTTTGAGCACCATAATGCTCCTGGCATGAGATGGTTTGAAACAGGGTATAATCAGACAATTGCAAAACAATGCTCGCCACCATTCTCGAATACGCGAGCAACTCCTAACAAATCAAGGCAATAGCCGCTTGACTGCACGAATGCCCCGCTCTCGTCTTCCACTCCCTGAGGGACAAGCAGGAGGGTTGGAGGAAATGATATTGCTCCTATACCCCCCGGAAGTGTCCCCATCAGGCGTCGCCTTAAAGGCGCAGCTCATCGGGCTGCTTGTTCACGTCGAGAATCTGGATGACGACTCTTCAGGCGCTGCGAGACCAAGGCCAAGAGTAAGGGTCAGGAGATCATTCGCATTCACGGGTAGTAGACTCCTGAAAAAGACGAGGGGGCAGCTTGAAGTCCGAATTGCCGCCAACGCGAGGGGATTGCATCGTAGACGTCGAAGAGCCTTTCTTCTGCGCTTCAATGAACAACCCGAAGACCACAAGGCACAGGCTCATGGTCACCGGCCCGTAAATAAGCCCCAGCGGGCCGAAAAGGATCACTCCGCCGACTATGGATACGAAGATCATCAGCAACGGCAGCTTTGCGCTTCCAACGATAAAGAACGGACGCACGACGTTGTCCACCGTGCTGACCACGAGCAGCCACCAGAGGAGCAGGAAAATCGCCTTTCCTGTTGCCCCGCCGACAAAAAGGTAGATGATGAACGGGATATGGATCAGCGCCAGGCCGATGACTGGCACCAGGGAGGCGACGAGGGCGACCATGCCCCAGAACAGAGCGTCAACGCCCACGAGCCACAGTCCCAGGGCGGTGGCAAGTCCTTGTGACAACCCGGCTGCAATGCCGCCTACAAGAATGGAACGGGTCACCAGCTTGAGTCTTTCGGCCAGTTCATACTCCTGACTGCGGCGAAGAGGCGACAAACGGCGTAACGCCTTCACGACCCGCTCCCCTTCGGCCAAAAAGTAGAAGAGAAAGAGCAGAAGCATGATAACCTGGATCAGAAAACTGGTCATCTGCCCTGCAAAGCCGCGACCTATCGAAAGAAGCCCCGTGCCGACCCCTCCGGCGACTCCCATGAGGTTGGTCTTGAGTCCTTGAACGTCGAAAGGGATTTTGTCCATTATAGTATGCAGCCAACCGGGAAGACTGAGCGATTTGAACCAGGCGATCAGGGCAGCTATCCCGCCCTCGTTGAACCATTGGACACTTGCTTCAATGACCGCCCCGGCCTCATTGGCCAGTATGATTGCCAGAATGGCGACGGGCATGACGATGAACAGAAACGTCGCGGTTGTGAGGAACACGGCCGTAATAATTCTGGACCCTCTGAAGACTGGCAGGATGCGCTTGCGCAATGGAGCCAGCAGCAGTGCGAGAATGGCGGCAAGGATGACAGGATTCCGGAAAGGCCATAAAAGAGCCACGAGCACGACAAGGGCTCCGATGAATACAAGCAACAGAAAAGGACGATAGAACCGGGCGTGCAGCGGGCCGACATCTTCCGCGTCTGCATCGCCGCACCCCGCTGTTGTCTGCATGGTGGCCGAACCTGCCACATTTTTCGAATCGAGCACCTCTGTGACGTCCGTACGGTCTTGTTCCGTCATCGTATGATTCTCCCTGCGTCGACGTCGTTATGCCTGATTTTCGATTCTTGTATCATGGAAATTCAACGCTCACCACCCTCTTTCTCTTCGCTGGACGCAGGATCGGATTTGGCCGGGCTGCCTGGCACCCACCAACGGGCAGCTTCTCTCAATCCCTCCTCGGTTGGCTCTGCGCGCGTCTTGAACAGTGAAAAGAGCACCGAGGCGGCGATGACGCCGGAAGTGATCAGCAGGGCCATCCCGGTGGGCACGATCATTGTGCCAGCCCATGCGTTGACGATCATCTTCCCGCCGACGATCATGAGCACGAGCGACAGACCGTACTTCAGATAGTGGAAACGATGGATGACGCCCGCCAGGGCGAAGTAGAGCGCCCTGAGGCCGAGGATAGCAAAGACGTTGGACGTGTACACGATGAACGGATCGGTGGTGATGGCGAAGATGGCCGGAATGGAATCCAGGGCGAAGACCAGATCGGTGAATTCGATGAGCACCAGAACGACGAGCAGGGGCGTGATGTAGAGCACGCCGTTGCGTCGGACAATAAATGTGCGGCCTTCCAAACCCTCTGTCACTCTGAAGTGACGACGCATGAACAGATTGATACGGTTTTCTTCAAGATTGGGCTCTTTTCCTACCGTTACCAGCATCTTGCCCCCCGTGAACAGGAGGAACGCTCCGAAGACGTAGATGACCCAGTGAAAAGCCTCGAGGATCGCCGCACCGGCCAGGATGAGCGAGGCACGCATGACCAGCGCACCAAGGATGCCCCAGAAGAGCACCTTGTGCTGACAGTCGCGGGGGATGCCAAAGTGCAGGAAAACAAGGATGAACACGAAGAGGTTGTCGATGGAAAGGCTCTTCTCGATGAGGTAGCCGGTAATGTACTCGGTACCGGCCTGTGGACCGAGAAAGTGATACACGCCAGCACCGAAGGCCAGGGCCAGGACGGCATAGCCCAGACTGAGCAGCAATGCCTCGCGCACGCCAATCTCGCGGCCCTTGCTGTGCAGGATGCCAAGGTCCAGGGCCAGGAGGACCACGACCAGAAGATTGAAGCCAATCCACATCCACGCGGTTTCCAAGTACGGCCTCCTTTATTGATCGGAGAGTCTTGCTCTATGGTTTCAGGGTGTTACGCGTCGCCGGAGTCAAGCCAGGCCAGGCCGGACCTACGGTCCGGCCTGGCGGTCATGAAGGCCTGGTCATGGCTTCCAACCGTGCGATGCGTTCCTCCAAAGGCGGGTGGGTGCTGAAGAGCGAGGCAAACCTGGACCCGCTGAAGGGGTTGACGATGAACATGTGCGCCGTAGCCTGATTTCCAGAATTCATGGGAATCTGGCCGGACCACATCCCGAGCTTCTTCAGTGCTCCTGCAAGAGCCTTGGGATCAGCGGCAAGTCCGGCTCCCGTGTCGTCAGCAAGGTACTCCCGCGAACGGGATATGGCCATTTGAACGAGCATGGCCGCTACCGGCGCGAGAAAGGCCATGAGCAGGGAACTGGCAAAGCCGCCTCCTTCCTGTTCGTCTTTATTCCCGCCGATGCCGAAGAGGGCTCCCCATTGAAGCATGTTGGCCGCCGAAACGATGACTCCTCCGATGACTCCGGCGATGCTTTGCACCAGGATGTCCCTGTTCTTGATATGGCCGATCTCATGGGCGATGACCCCGCGAAGCTCTTCGGGAGAAAGCAGACGTATGATGCCCTCTGTCACGGCTACAACTCCGTGCTCTGGATTCCTGCCCGTGGCGAATGCGTTGGGGGCTTCCTCTGGAATGATGTACAACCGGGGCGAGGGGATGCCAGCCCTGGCCGATAATTCCTCAACCATGCCGTGCAGGGCCGGGGCATCATGCGGGGACACTGCCCGTGCATTGTACATGGACAAGACGATCCTGTCCGAGAACCAATAGCTGCCCACATTCATTACCAAAGCAAGCACAATCGCGATGATGAGGCCCGTCTTGCCCCCCAGCATCTGCCCCATGAGGAGCATCAGACCTGTGAGCAGGCCAAGCAGAAGAACTGTCTTGAATTGACTGGTCATAGTCTTCTTCCTTGATCCCGGTGTTTCGAATCCATCTCTCGTCCGGGGCCAACCCTGGCCCCGGACGAAAGACACGATTTACCTGTCAAGCTGCTGAATACCTTCAAGCATCCAATACGGATTCGGATCCGACTCATCCTTTCGGAAGTGCCAGACTTCGCGGACCTGCGTGGGCCTGGAATCAGTCTGGTTCTCTCGGAGCAGGACATCATACAGAACCGATATCACGGTCTGCGTTCCCTGCGTCCCAGCCTCGATGATCCGGGCTTCAACCATCACAATGTCGGTTTTCCCGGGCGTGGGGTCCTCGTCGGCCTGCCGGGATATCTCGTCAAAGACCTCGGGGCTGGTGAATCCGCGGATGTCGGCAAGGTCGCGACGGTCCCAGGAGGACTGAAGCCGCGCGTAGAGGCCCTTTGCCCCGGCCAGGAACTCCGCCTCGTCAAAACCAGCGGGCAGGACTGGCGGCGTGATGCCGGCTGAGCCGTCCGGTCCAACGGGCGCTACGTGCGCGGAACCCCAGCCGCCGGCGCCCCCGGCAGGGGAGCAGTTCCCTGCCGGAGCGGCAGCGTAGGCAAGCCTGTCACCACCCACCGGGGCGGCATGAGCCATCTGCGCCGCCTGAGTCGCCTGACCAGCCTGGGTTGCCTGGGTTGCCCGCCGCGAGCGGATGAACCTGAAGAGCAAGAATCCGGCAATTCCGAGCAGGAGAATTTCCATCATTCCAAAGCCTCCGCCAGCTCCGCCGAACAGCAGCGACCCGAGCATACCGCCCACGAGCAGGCCGCCAAGCATGCCGCCCATGCCGCCAAATCTGGACATGAATCCACCGGGGGCCGGATTGGGCTGCTGATTGGGCGCGCCCTTGCCCGGGGGCGTCTGCTTGTCGTAGCCTTTGGAATAGGAATCCTTGCTGCCGAATGATTTCCCCCCGCCCATGCGCTTGGCTTCGGCGAAATCAAAGGACATGAAGAGCACGGCAAGCGCGAAGAGAGGGGCGTATATCCAGCGCATCATGTCCGCTGGCGGACGGGCTGCGTGGGCGACGGAGATTGCGCGCGGGCCGCGAACGGTTGGCGCAACGGAAGAAAGAGACGGACTGAATCGCATTGTGAACCTCCAGACTGTTGGTGTTTTATGCTGGAGGTCTAAAAACACAAAAACGAGACATCCAGCATGATTTATCACGCTGAAGGTCTCGCTCATCGGCGTTGGGGCCGACGACAAGGCCAAGCGTCGGTTGATCGACGCCAGTGCTGTTGACCTTGCCCGAAAGAGCTACTCCCCTTCAAGTACAAAAACTAAATAACGATTGGTTCAGGCACTGTCAAGGGGGTCCGGAGGCGAAAATTGGATCGACAAGAAGCCTGACGTCGTTAATCTCTTGCCTTTTCTCCGAGAACACGGAAGAATAACTCTTCGGTTTACATTTCAACTTATTATTATTGCTCAATAAAACAACGTCGCAACTGCCGTCAGGTTTTCATAAGGCGCGAGGTCATGACGGATGGCGGCGTTCACAGGGTGTTTTCACATTTTTTTTGGAGGCTCGATTATGACGGCTATCTGGTTTGAGATCGGAATCATCCTCGTGCTTGTTATCATCAATGGTTTTTTTTCCATGGCCGAGATGGCCATCGTCTCGTCTAAGCCTGTCTTGCTAAAAAACATGGCCAAAGGCGGCGATTCGATGGCGCAATCCGCGTACCGCCTCCAGCAACAGCCGGATCGCTTCTTCTCGACCGTCCAGATCGGAATCACTCTCGTCGGCATATTCACCGGTGCCTACGGAGGGGCAACCCTTTCCGAATCGGTTGCCGCCATCCTGGCAGTCTCCCCCCTGCTGAAACCTTACGCGGAAACTCTGGGCCTGATTTGTGTCGTCTTGCCCATCACGTATCTGACTCTGATTCTTGGAGAACTTGTACCAAAGAGACTGGCCTTCGCCTACCCCGTCACCCTGGCCAAACTCGTAGCGCCAACCATGCTGGCGCTGATGTATGTGTCGCTTCCGGCCGTTCGCTTCCTGAGCGCATCAACTGGTTTTGTCCTTCGATTGTTACGCCTTCGCTCTCATGGAGGGCAAGAAGTCACCGAGGAGGAAATCCGCTCCGTAATTGCTGAAGGAGCACAGTCCGGCATCCTGGACACGGCTGAACGGGACATGATGGATCGCGTTTTTCGGTTGGGTGATCGTCATGTGGGATCCCTCATGACCCATCGTTCTCAAGTCGTTTGGCTGGATATGGAAGAACCTTGGGAGGACAACGCAAAGAAAATCAAGGAAAGTAGCTTTTCTCGGTTTCCTGTGGCCAAAGGGTCCCTGGACAATGCGCTCGGGGTCCTCAAAGTCAAGGACCTGTTTGATCGATCCCGGGAGCTCCAGGCCGAAGAACTCATGAATATCCTTTATGCCCCTCTTTACATACCTGAATCAATGCGTGCCTTGAAATTGCTGGAGCTTTTCAAAGGGCGACCTCGGATGCATTACGCCTTCGTCATGGATGAATTTGGTGGCATCATGGGCATAGTCACACTCAACGACATACTCGAAGCCCTCATAGGCGACCTGCCTGGCACTGGAGAATACGAGGAGCAGGCAATTGTTCAACGAGCTGAAGGATCATGGCTCATCGATGCCATGACGCCTTTCGATGAGGTCCTGCACCTTCTGGATATATCACCAGAGGGAACAGGTTTCACTGAAGGAGATTTCAAGACAATCGCCGGGTTCTGCTTGAAGCATCTGGGCCGCATCCCCTCAATCGGCGACCGCTTTGCCTGGCGCGAGGTTTCTTTCGAAATCGTCGATGTGGACGGACGGCGCATCGACCGAGTGCTGGTCGAAAAGAAAATGGCCCCTGAAGGTGCGTAGGGAGTGCAAAGCCTTGCCGTTTTTGCCAGCCTGACCGCCCATCGGGCTGGCATGTCCACTCGCTTTTTCAGTCGCACAACCAGATGAACAACGTTATGCCCCGGCTCGCCGCCTGCATCACGCGCCGTTCAGGCCTCGCCCAGCGCCTCTTCGATATACGGCGGGATCGGTACGCCGGCCATGGTCAGGTTGTCGCGCGCGCGTGCGACCAGACTACGTGATACGCCGGTCGCGTCCCAATAGGCGCCCGGGTTGTCCACGAAGCGGAGCATGATATCCAGGCCTTCCCGATAGTCGCGCACCAGGTGGCAGCAGCGCGACACCCAGCCCGGGCCCAGGGGACCGACGGACACGGCGCCGCCGGCGAAGGGCTCGGCGATGGTCTGAAACTGGCGGATGGTCTGTTCCCACAGATGCGTCCCGCCTGGCCCCAGGCCGAGCGGATCGACAAAAATGTAGGGCGCGGGCAGGCAATGGCCGATCTTCATGAAGGTCAGGGCCATGTTGATCTCGTAGCAGGTACCGTATCCGCCCACGTTGAAGATCTTGAAAATCGAGCGCCGGTCCAGGATGTCCTGGCGCGTGTTCATGGCCTGGGCCCGGAACTGGACCAGGGCGTCCGGGGCGAGGTTCGGCGGCTGGCCGATTTTTTCCCCGTCGATGCCCACACCGAGCCGGTAAATGCCAAGTTTGGCCGCTGCGTCGTCCACGGCCAGCATGATTCCCGGTCCGCTGCCATGGGCAACGGCCAGACCCGGCCCCAGGTGCGGATCCGCGGCCAGCGGCTCGAGAAAGGCCTCGAACTGGGCCGTGAACTCGGCGTGCAGGGCCTGGACGGACGAGCCGAAGACCGCGAGCGTCGTATGGACCTGCCGGAACCGCTCCTTGCCCCTGGCCGTGACCCAGAAGCCATGGTGGAGTTCGCGCACCTCGGAAACGCCCCCGTCCTCCATGAGCAAATAGAAACGGACGCCCTCGAACTCGAGCTTGAGCAGCTCCTCGTAACTGGCCTGATCGAAGTAGAGGTCCGCGTCGCCGTTTGCCTTGCGGCTGTTGATGCTCCGCAACACGATGACGCCGAAGCCGTTGCGTTTGATCACGCGCAGCGTATCCATGGGCGGCAGACTGTCCGCGATAAACACCTTGGAGAGTTTCTGCTCGCCGCCGACGTAGCGCAGCTCGTCCAGAAAATTTCGAAAGCGCCGCGGAATTTCCTCGCCGTCGAGCACGCCTTCCCGGATATTGCCGCGTACGGTCTCGTAGACCAGACGCCACTGGAATTCCGGAATCCAGCAGCCGTCCTCCTCCTCCCAGGGGATGTTGACCATTTTTCCCGGCATGAGCAGCCGGCCGTACGATCCGCCCTGCTC
>CAZGAH010000002.1:25006-44911 GCA_964523295.1 uncultured Desulfovibrionaceae bacterium
AGAACTCCCTTGACCAGTTCCGGGTCGAGCGCGCTGGTGACCTCGTCGAACAGCGGGGAGCATATCCTGGGATTGAAAATGTCGGTCAGCTCGGCGAAGTCCACGCCGCGCTCCAGAATATCGCCAGCCTGACCGGGTAGCAGCAATCGGCCTGCTATCCGGGCCACCCGGTCGTCCGCGGGGTAGAGCCGGATGCGGATGCGCAAATCGGCGTTGGACACCGGTTCCTCGCTGCGGTTGTAGAGTTCGACGTGGCGGTGCGGCCGCAAGCCCGTGGTCCGGATTCCGTCCAGCAGCCGCGAGGCCAGATGAAAGACCCGGTCATTGAGCACGCGGCGATCGATGAACGCCGTGAACGGCCCCAGGGCAATCCGGACCGCTCCGACCAGGAATTCGCGCGGCGGAAATTTCTCAGGCAGCCCGACCGGAGACTGGTGCTGAAAAAGCCCCAGTCCGTGCTTGCCGCGCAGGACCATTTCCGTAAAATTTTGCGGAATGGCCAGCAGCCGCTCCGAAAGCACGTAGCGGACGGGCTCAAGCGGGAGCTCGATCGCCCCGTCAATGCCTATCGCGTGGCGCCCGGGCAGCAACAACCAGCCCCGCTCCAGGGCCTCGCCGACGTCGGCGCTGGAAAGCGGCTCGCTCATGGGGATGAACAGCCGTCCGATGTCCACGGCCTCGCGCGCTGCGAGCTGCGACAGGTCGGATAAGGACTCCCCGAGCAGCCGGTTCAGGGCCATGACCTCGATGGCGAACTCGATGCTCTTGCGTCGGTCGTCGATCTGCGGACTCTCGGATTGCAAGCGTACGTCGATACCAATCCGGGAGTGGCCGCTGCGACCGGAGATTTCGATCAGCTCGGACAAGGGCCGGCCCTCGCCGCGCGCCCGGTCGCACATGTCCCGCACCAGCCCCCGCAAGGCGTCCGAGGTGCGCGAGAAACGCATGGTCGCCTGGACCTGCGGGGCCGCCAACTCCTGATTGAAGTGAACGTCGCCCACGTCGACGAGCTGGCCGTCACCGGTGACAAAG
The DNA here is from genome assembly GCA_964523295.1 of uncultured Desulfovibrionaceae bacterium. Lineage (GTDB taxonomy): Bacteria > Desulfobacterota > Desulfovibrionia > Desulfovibrionales > Desulfovibrionaceae > CAZGAH01. The sequence goes on from CAZGAH010000002.1 coordinate 26,039, forward strand.
GGGGATCGTTTCATAGGCAGGACTCCGTTGTCATAACCTCGCGGTCGCCGGCCGTGCCGGACGTCCTCGTTGCAGTTCCCTCAGGAACGCAGCAAGCATACTCCTTCCAGCCTGCCACGTCGAGCCCGGCAGCCCGGCCAGCCATTGCGCATGCAACGTACGCGACGCCAACCTGGATGCACGGCACGTCGCTCCAAGGGAATCTGCGAAAGGGAAAGAGACCAGCGGCGAGGGCAGCCCGGGGCATCGCCCCGGGAGCTGGCGAGGTCTGTTGCGCCGATGCGAGGTGGCAGGATACGGAGGGTCAGTGCGCCCTGTCGCCGAGCAGATGCTCCGTGGCGGCGCGGACATCGCAGTCAAGCCGGGATTCGTCCCGTGGCCGTTCGCCCAGGTGCATATCGAGCGCGCCGGCGAGATCCCTGGCGAAGGGATCGAAAATGCCCTCTTCGAGCAGCTGGTCGAAGAAGATTTTCACGCCGTAGTCGAACAAATGGACCTTTCCCTGACGGGTGAGCCGGCCCAGATAGGCGCTGTGCTTCCAGGGCCTGTCCATCTGGACGAGAAAGGGGCGGATGCCGTTGTTGCGGCATTGGATCGTGAGCTGGTAGCGATCACCGGAAAACAACGACTCGGCGATGATCGACCGGTCCTTCTGCGCACGGCCCGCCTGCCCCCCCTGAACGAGATAATTCAAGAAATAGCTCAGATCGATGTACAGCCGCAGCAGGGATTCGCGGTACGTATCGGTCACTTTCGAGCCCATGATCCTTCCTTTTCCATTGTCCCTTGCCAGGCGCGGGCTTTCCGGTTGCGGTCGCCGCGCAGGCGGCGACCGCAATCAATCGGAAATGCGGCCTCGTTTACAGGCCGACGTTTTTCAGGTCCTCTCCCAGATACTCGCGCTCGTTCTCGCCGAGCATGCCCATGGAGAGGCAGATGAGGGTCCAGAGGTGGACGACCTGGTAATGACCGCCGTGAAACTCGGACAGGTCGTGAATCTGCGAATGGCAGTTGTGGCAGGGGGCGATGCAGTAGGTTGCCCCGGTCGCCTTGATCTGCCCGTCTTTTATCTTTCCATAGGCCCGGCGCTCGTCGGCGTAGCCGGACTGCAGGAAACCGCCGCCGCCGCCGCAACAGTAGTTGTTCGAGCGGTTGGGGACCATGTCGATGAAGTTTTCCTCGCCGACAACGGACTTGACGACGAAGCGCAGGTCCTCGGCCACAGGATCGCCTAAGGACTTACGGACGAGCTGACAGGGATCCTGCACGGTGAACTTGACCTGCAGATCGCTGTTCCAATCCGAGGAGACATTGAGCTTGCCCTCGCGGATCCACTGCGCGTAAAGGCGAATGATGCTTTCGATTTCGAACTTGGGCGTGATGTTGAATTTCTTCAGTCCAGACCGGACTGCATAAAGTTCGTGGCCTCACTCCGTGTTCAGCCAGTACTTGCAGCCAAGGTCCTCCACGGCCTTGACCTTGTTCCGGACGATCTTTTCCCAGGCATCGTCGTCCGCTGCGAACATGCAGTAGTTTTCAGCAGCCCAGCCGAGCGTGCCGTAGGTCCAGTCCGCGCCGACGTGGTTGAGAATCTTCCACAGCGGCACCATCTCGTCCGGCTCGGTCACGGGCTCGCGGGAGTTCTGGTTCAGAAAGTACATGGCGGCCTTTTTGTTGATGGGCGCAACGAGGTTTTCCTGGCCGGGCTGGTTCTCGCGCACTTCCTCGAGCACGTCGCCGACCACGAAGGAAAAGTCCTCGGAATTGGCGCCCATGGCGCTATTGCCTTCGGTGCGCAGGGCCTGGTCGCAGGAGCCGATGATGCCCTTGGGCCGCTTGTCACGCGGCCAGCTTTTACGCGCCTGGTAGACCAGGGCAGGGATGTCGATTTTCATCGGACAGGCATAAATACAGCGCTGGCACAACGTGCAAGTCCAGACCCAGGGCGTGGTGGTGACTTCCTCGTCCATTCCCAGGGCAGCCATGCGCAGGAACTTGCGCGGGTCCATGTCAAACAGTCCGGTGGCGGGACAACCCGAGGAGCACAACCCGCACGTGAGGCACAGGTTGAGATTGCCCCCCTCGGGCAGCATGCTTTTGACCTTGTCCATAAACGAGGTCTGGTGGCCACCTTCGACGACAATCGCGTCTCCGGCCATTGAATCCTCCCTTGGCGTTCCTCCGAAACCGGCCGATCCGGTCACACGGAGGGCTGTTATCGTTCTCGCTGACGACTAGCAAAAAGCTTGCCGCTCGAGGACGAAAAATGATTTCAACTATATCGACAGGTTGTATGACACGAGCCGTTGGAGCTCCTGCCGCTGTTGCAAAAATGCAACAGGCCGGTTGCAACGACTGCAACAGTGCAACCTCCCGGCCAGCCCGCTCCAGGGCGATGCGGGGTACGCGTCGTCACAGTCCTCCGTACGCGGTGATTGCCGCGAGACCGCCCTGGATGCCCAGGGCGTTGTCGAAGCCCAGATGCCGGAGCATGACCATGGCCTCGTAGGTGCGCAGGCCCGTGTTGCAGATCACGAGCACCGGCCGGTCTCGGGGTATTTCGTCCTGACGCCCGGCCAGAAAGCCTTGCGGGATGTTGTACCAGCGCTCCTGGAACTTCTCCTTGAGCGGGCGCGCGTCGCGTTCCTCCCGGCAGTCGAGAAAGAAGGGCTGCGGGTCGGCTTTGTCGTCGCGCCAGAGCGTCTCGAACACGTCGACACCGGCGCCCGGGTTGCGACCGGCGAGCACGTTGTCGGCCAGGTTGCCCAGGTTGTTGAGGATGTCCATGGCCGAGCCCAAAGGCGGCGTGTAGGGCATCTCGAGCGTACACAGGTCGTCGATGGTCGGCTTGAATTTAAGCATCGCGGCCAGCGCGTTCACGCGTCCGACCAGGGCGTCGTTGGCGCTGCCCAGGCCCTGGAGTCCGAGGATACGCCGCGTGGACCGGTCCACGATCAGTTCCAGCGTGATGAGTGCCTTGCCGTCGCTGAAGTGCTCGCGGTCCAGTTGCACAATAAGCACGCTCTGCGCGTCAAAGCCGGACTGTAGCGCCGCGTCCAGCGTCAGGCCCGTGCCAGCGGCGGACTTTTCGAAGAGTTTGACCGCAAAGGAGCCCTCGGCGCCGTCGAAACGGGCCGAGCCGCCGGCCAGATTGGTGCCGATGACGCGCCCCTGGCGAACGGCCAGCGAGCCCATGGGCAGGTGGACGGGGTCGCCGCTGACCAGATGCCGGAGTTCGACGCAACCGCCGCCGGCGTAGATGTCGGGATCCGAGGTCTGCATCCGGGAATTGACGATGATGCCGCCCCGGGTCGAGACATCGAGTCCGGCCTCACGGGCAAGGCCCGCGTTGGGGATGGAGCCCGGGGCGATGATCACGAGCTGGGCGTCAAGCGTCCGTTTGTCGGTGCGCACGGAACAGACGTGTCCCTCGGCCCCGCGTATCTCCAGAGCCCGTTCGCCCGTATGCACGATCACGCCTTTATCCTGGATATGGCGCATGGCCATGCGCGCGAGCACGGGGCTGAGCCAGCCGGAGAGGATCTGCGGGGCGGCATCGAGCACCGTGGTCTCGATGCTCCACATATCCGCCAGCGCCTGCGCCATTTCCAGCCCGGCAAAACCGGCGCCGAGGACGACGGCCTGATGCACTTTCCCCGCGGTGACGGCCTCGCGGACGCGCTGCGCGGCGAGCAGGTCCAGGGCCACGTGTACGCCGTCGAGCGTTTCGCCCGGGATACCGGGCATCCGCGGCGTAGCGCCCAACGCAAGGACGAGCTTGTCGTAGCCGAGCGTCGCCGTCGCGCCGGTTGTGCGTACGCGCGTGTGCAGAAGCCCGGCCTCGCGGTCGATCCGGACGGCCTCTACGCCGGTCAGGACGTCCACGCCCTTGGTCTCTTTGAAGAAGGCCTCGTCGCGCAGCATCTGATACGGCGCTGTCCGCAGCGCCGTGCTGTCCGAGACGTCGCCGGAGACGAACCAGGGTATTCCGCAACGGTTGTACGAAAAAAGGTCGTTGCGATCGATCAGGGTGACCCGGGATGCCGGTTCGAGGCGTTTGAACCGTCCTGCGGCCTTGGCGCCCAAGGCCATGGCGCCCACCACGACAACATGTCTGCTCATGGTTGACTCTCCTCGCGGGTGAAAGGGTTGAGCGAAAAGGGAGTTGCCGACGCACGTACGACTCCCCTGCGTCAGCACGGAAGCCATCATGCCGGGGTGCTCGTCCCGATGGTGTTGGGACCCAGGCGACGAATCCGGGCGGTGAAATCAATGACCGTCTCGCCGAACAACGGGCCGTCGGCAGCGCTCAGCCAGACCTGGATGAAGCGCTCCTGGTCTATGCCCCGGGTCTTGAGCGCCAGCCGGATGCCCTCGGCCCAGGACTGGGCCTTGCTGTTGCCGCCGCGATACTGGCACTCGCCGGGCAGACAACCCATGACCATGACGCCGTCCGCCCCGCGCTCCAGCGCGCCGACCACGAGGTCCGGATGCACCATGCCCGCGCACATGACCCGGAGCACGCCCACATTCGTGGGATACTGCATGCGGTAGACGCCGGCCGTGTCCGCCGCGGCATAGCTGCACCAGTTGCAGCAAAAGGCAATGATACGGGGCTCATAGGGCTCCAGCTCTGGGGCGGGCCTGGTTATCAGGGCGTCGGCCTGGGCCTTCAGCTCGCCCAGGGTGTAGCCGCCGATCTCGATGCCGTCGCGCGGGCAGACGGCCATACAGACACCGCAGCCTTCGCAGCGAATGGCGTCGATGATGATCGTTTCCCGCTTGTTGCCATCGACGATGTCCGTCCGCACGGTCAGAGCGCCGAACGGGCATTGCGGCACGCAGACGGCGCAGCCATCGCACTGGGGGGTCAGCGAGGCCTTGAGCGCGCTGAGGGTGACCGTGGAGCGGCAGATCAGACTGACCACGCGCGCGGCAGCGGCCTTGGCCTGCGTGATGCACTCGTCCACGGGTTTGGGATAATGGCAGGCCCCGGCGGTAAAAACGCCGCCCAGGCTCAAGTCCACGGGCCGTAAAAAGGCGTGGGATTCGAGGAAGAATCCGTGACGGTTCAGGGTGACGTTGAAAATCTCCGCGAGCGTTTTGACGTCCGGGGAGGGCAAAATGGCGGCGGCCAGCACCAGCCGGTCCGCTACGACCTCCAGCGGCCGCATCAGTACGTGATCCAGGGCGCGGATCACGAGCCGCCCCTGGCTGTCTTGGAAGACCTCCGGCTTGTTCTCCGGCTCGTAGCGCACGAAACGGACGCCGTTGCGCAACGCCTCGTGGTACAGTTCCTCGTGCAGGCCAAAGGTCATCATGTCGCGGTAAAAAACCGTGACCGTCAGCTCGGGATTGCGCTGGCGCAGGGTCAGCGCGTTGGTGAGGCTGTGGATGCAGCAAACCCGGCTGCAGTAGGGGCGGGAGCGCTCGCGGGAGCCGACGCACTGGATGAAGGCCACGGAGCGTACGGCATCCAGGCCCGGATCGCCGGAATGGAGCTGCTGGTCCAGTTCCCTGAGCGTGAGCACGCGCTGGTCCTGACCGTAGCGGTACTCGACGGGCCTGGACTCCACGCCGCCCACGCAGAGCACCACCGCACCATAATCCAGCGAGGAGATGCTCGATCTCGCTGGTGAACTTGCCGGTTGCGCCATGAAAGGTGAGCGGCCGGGAGTGCAGGTGTACCGTGATCGACGGATGCTCCTCGATCTGCCGGATCAGGTCGTCGACGTACGCGGAAACGTCGTCGCCGTGGCAGGTCCTGGACAGATTGCGGCTGAAGGCGCCCAGACTGCCCCCTTTCTCGAGCAGCTCGACGGCAAAGCCCTGCTCGGCGATGCTCAGGGCCGCGGTCATGCCGGTTACGCCGCCCCCGACCACCAGCGCCTTTTGCGTCACGCTCCGGGTCAGACCGTGCAGCGGCGTGAGCAGCCGGGTTTTGGCCACGGCCGCGGCCACCAGCCGTTTGGCCTTTTCCGTGGCCAGCGCCGGCTCGCCCTTATGCACCCAGGCGACATGGTTGCGGATGTTGGCCAACTCGAAAAGATGCGGGTTCAGGCCCGCTCCGCGCAGGGTTTCCTGGTAGAGCAATTCATGCGTCTTAGGCGTGCACGCGGCCACGACCACGCGGTTGAGCCGTTCTTCGCGGATGGTACGGGCGATGCGATCCTGCGTCACTTCCGGGCAGGTGAAGACGTTGGTTTCCGCGTAGACCACGCCGGGCAGGGTTTTGGCGTATTCGGCGACGGCTGCCACGTCCACGACGGCGGATATGTTCGTGCCGCACGAGCAGACGAAGACACCGATACGCGGCGGCTGTCCCGCAACGTCGATCTCCGGCAAATAGGAACGCTTATGGAACCGGGTCCAGCGGCTCTCTGCCAGTGGCGCCGTGGCCGCGACCGCCGCGGCCAGTGCGTCGGTCACGGACTGGGGAATGTCCTTGGGCTCCAGGGCGCCGCCGGCGGCGAAGATGCCGTCCACGGAGGTCTGCTGCGGGTTGAAGGGGCTGGTGCGGACAAAGCCGTAGGGGGTCAGCTCGACGCCAAGTTTTTCGGCCAGTTCGCCGAATCCGGCTTGCGGCTTCATGCCGGTCGCCAGCACGAGCAGATCGAAGTCTTCGGTGATCACGCCCTCCGTGTCGCTGAAATAGCGTATCGAGGCCCCTTTGCCGTCCGGTCCGGGGAGCACGGAGTGCGGCCTGGCCCGGAGGAACCGGGCGCCCTTGGCCTGGACGTTGTTATAAAAGCCCTCGTAGCGCTTCCCCGGCGTGCGGATGTCTATATAGAAGATGGTCGCCTCGCGGCCCTTTGCCTCGGGCGCATCGAGGAACATGACCGCCTGCTTCATGGCGTACATGCAGCAGATGTTTGAGCAGTAGCCACGCTCGGCCAGGTTGATATCCCGCGAGCCGGCGCAGAGCAGCCAGGCGACCCTGGTCGGCTGGGAAAAATCGGACATGCGCTTCAGGGTCCCTTTAAAGGGGCCCGACGCCGCGATGAGCCGCTCGAATTCGATTCCGGTGACCACGTCCGGCAGATCGCTGTAGCCGAGATTCGGCAATTTCGTCGCATCGATGCTGGTAAAACCCGGAGCCAGGATGATAGCTCCAACCTTGATGGTGCTCAGGTGCTCGGTGTCGTTGAAGTCAATGGCCTGCGTGGGGCAGACCTTTTCGCAGGCGCCACCCATCCGACGTTGCAGGCGCAGACAGTTGTCGGCGTCGATGACGTACTTGAGTGGTACGGACTGGTCGAACATGAGGTACGCGGCCGGCCGCATGTCCAGGCCGAGATTGAAGTCATTGGCCACGACCTTGGGACAGACCTCCGAGCACTTGTTGCAGGCCACGCACTTCTGCATATCGATATATTTCGGAGCCTGCCTGACCGTGACGGTCAGGTCGCCGATCTCGCCGGTGACGTCCACAACCTCCGCGCTGGTGAACAATTCAATGTTCAGGCGCCGACCACACTCGACGAGCTTGGGGGATAGCAAACACAGCGAGCAGTCGTTGGTAGGAAAAATCTTGTCCAGCTGGGCCATGATGCCGCCCATTCCCGGCTTTTTTTCCACAAGATAGACGTGAAATCCGGAGTTGGCCATTTCCAGAGCTGCCTGGATGCCGACAATGCCTCCGCCAATAACCATTATGGCTCCCGCGGCCTGGTCATGCATGGCTTGACTCCTTACGCCGTCCAGGAATGCCTTTCCAGGCAGCGCGACGCTACGTCGCTTCACTCGCGATGTTTCAGGCTGCTGTAAGGAAGGCTGACTCGCGACCTGAAGCGCTGGAATTCCTGGACCGATGCGGTATGGTTATAAAAAAAAGCCCGCGCTGAGCGCGGGCTTTTGTTATCTGCTGGTGATTCGCTACGTTCATCAGGCCTGCGCCATGTGCTCGTATCGACATCGACCGCAGCCGCAGGTCGGCGTTACGGTCCGATTTCCGAGGCAGCGGGCGCAGCGCCTGAACTGTCGCGCTGTTGTCATTTTTTCAGGGTGGCAAGCTCCTTGGCGGCAGCTTCCTTTTTTGCCTGCGAATGCTTCTCGACCACGTTCAGCACCTCGCGGGAGCTGTGCCCGGCTTCGAACTGGAAGCCCTCCACAGATCCGGAGCTGCGGGCGTCGGCCAGGGTAGCACGTCCAAGCGGAGTACGGGAAATGACCGTGGTCCAGCCTTCCTCGGCACCGACGCCGCCGAAGGCGATATCGGCGTATTCAGCGGCATAGTCAGCGCAATATTTGCAGGCATTGCGCTTCATGAATTCGACCTGTTCCAGCGGCAGCGTCTTCTTGCTGCCGTCTTTCAGGTAGATAATGAGCCCGTCCTTGAGATTGATCTTGGCGACGTCGTCCCATTTGAATCCGCCGACTTCCTCCAGCTTCTTGCGTTCCGCCTCGCCAAAGGAGAAATTGCCCGAGCAGAAGAGACCGAAAATGTATTTGATGCTGTCGGAAGGTACCACACCCAGCGTGGCCATCTTGCGCAGGGTCTTGACCTGGCAGGGCGTTCCGACAAAGGCCACCCGGCGCAGCCCCTGCTTGACCAGAGGTTTGAGCGCCTGCACCGAGGGCGTGAACGTGGAATACATATCGCTGTACAGGGCCATGCCGTGAGAGGCGTCAAAATACGAACCGGCCGCATCCAGAATCTCCTGGCGGGTGCTGGCAAGCCAGGGCTGCCGCTGGAACAGGCCGACCTGACGGGATACCACCGCGCCGTCGATCATGCCCTGATCGAACAGATGGAGCAGCACCGCGGTGACCACGCCGCCATCCGTGCCCCGCTGCTGCACCGAGTAGTCTCTGGCCCGGGCAACTGTGGTCTGAAGCACCTTGCCCATGGGCGGAGTCCAGCCGAACTTCTCATCGGTCTCTTTGTCCAGCACACCCAGGGAGGGACAGATCATGTAGCAGATGCCGCACTCGATGCACTTCTCTTTGTTGGCGTAGAACGGAAAACCGTCTTCGCCGATGCCAAGGGCGCCATAATTGATGGCAGTGCAAAAGGTAACGCAGCCGCCGCATTTGTGACACAGCCCAGGTTCCTGGACTTGCTTGATCAAATCAGAAAAAGTTTCCATGCCATCGCTCCGTTGTTTGCGGATGAAGTTAGAAGCCTCGTGCCTCGAACCACCTCGATCCTTATCAGGAACCGCCTCGCCCGTCAGAAACTGCCTTGTTCGCTCTACATCGCTTGCCTGCAAGAAAGGCCCTTGTCAGGGCCGGATTCAAGAAGCCAGCCATCTGGTAACCACATATCCCCTTTTTTGGCAACTGAAAAAAACACTGCCTCGAAAAATGCCCGGCCCGTGCAACGCAGCACCGGACCTTGCAGGCCGGCCTTTTTTTTACCGAAAACGTCCCAGCCTCAATACCCTTTCCATGCTTTCATTCTATAGACTCTTCCACGCTCAGATGCAACCGTTGGTTATTTCCGCGTCAAATACTCTGAAATAGCCATGCATTGAGCCGGAACTCCAGGGTACAGGCCTGTATCGGGTGCATGGACAGCGTGATCGTGCCTGTTATGTTACGGACAACCGCACAACATGCGGCAAGAGCGTAGCATCGGGTGTGGCGGGCATGAAGCCGCCGGGCCGTTACTGCCGGCGTTCGGGATCGGGAAAAAACAAGACACCCCGGCCTCGGATCTCCAGTTGACCGGTTCTGGACATTTCGTTGAGCAGAGTTGAAAGTGTCTGGCGGGTCGTCCCCAGGATCGAAGCGATTTGCTCCGTGGTCAGTCCAAGGTCCAGAAGCGTGCCGCCCGCTTCACGTCTCCCGGCCCTCCCGGCTTCGAAAAGCAGAAATTCCCTGAGTCGTCTGCCGACATCCTTGAAGGCCAGGGTGTCGATTACGCTGATGGAGTGCTTGAGCAGTTTGCCCAGCACCTTGACCATGGACCGGGTCAGTTCGGGGATGCGCAGCATGGTCTGGCCGAGGGCCGCCGTGTCGGCGACGATGATTTCGACGTCTTCCAGCGCCGAGACATAGGCCCTCGTATGCGTGCTGAAGACATCGCCGCGCTCCAGTATGGCCAGGGTAAACTCCTTGTCCTCATAGGCCAGATAAATCCGTGCCCGCCCTTTGAGGACGATGAAAACCCGGTCATGTTCGTCCTGAGGCATGAAGATCAGCGCTTTCCTGGAATAGCGGCGGGTCACGAACGCCGGCCTCAGGGCGGCGTAGCATGGCAGCTCCAGTTCGGCGATAATATCAACCTCGGCATGCAGCATTACCCCTCCCTATGAACGTATCTTTCCCGAGGATACCTGCTGACTCATGCCGTGTGAATCCGAGGGCAAAGCGGTCATCCCTTTCCCCTCGAATCATTGGTGGAAAACTCCAATCAGCCGACTGTTGTTTTGCAGTCAGGCTGGCCCATTTTCGCCTTGAAGCAAGGCTCACTGAAACAATGTCCCCTTGCCTCAGGAAAATGCATCAGAGCATCCATCCTATTTCAAGAACAAGACGCTCCAGAGGCCCAGGCACCAGTTTCGGAGGCTACGATCGTTCCTGTCGATATACGCCTTCTCAGACTCTGAGGTCCATGCCGGCCCAGGCCTCGATACGCCTGCACAGAGGTCATGCGCCTGCTGCCTCGCGATCGACCGGAGTCGGATAGATGTACCTGTTGACGCTGATCACCGGGCAGCTTGAGCGCAGGGAGACATGGGCCACGGTGGAGCCGAGAAAGGCCTTCTCAGGGTCGACCCCGGTGGAGTGGTGAGCCATGACCACCAGATCGGCGTCCTTGAACCGGGCGTACTTCAGTATCTCCACAAAGGGCTTGCCCTCCCAGACGTCGATGGAGGTGCTCCTGAGACCGTGGAACTGGGGCTGGAACTTTTTCTCCATGTCCTCACGGGTCCGCTTCAGGTAGTGCTCGATGTCCTGCTGGGACAACTCGGCCATGTCGCCCTCGCCGCCTATATCGAAGACATTGAAGACGTGCAGGGCCGAGTCGAACTCCCGGGCCATATTGCAGGCGAAGTTCAGGGCAAAGGCGGCCTGATGGGTAAAATCGGTGGCCATGACGATGTTGCGGAATTCGACCTGCTTCTCAGGCTCGGCGCGCGAGACGATCATCACCGGGCAGCGGGCCTTCTGGCTGACTTTTTCCAGAGTGGAGCCGGCCATGCCCCAGACCTTCTGTCGCCTGTCGGCATCTGCCTGGGCGTGGGGACCCATGACGATCAGGTCCACGTTCTCGCGCCTGGCGTTGCGCAGTATCTCACTGTGGGGCAGGCCGGGTTCGACGATGATGGAGTAGCCCGGCAGCCTGTCCAGATCGCCCTTGAAGGCGCTCTCGATGTTGGCCTTTATCTTCTCCACCTCGCCTGAGGGCAGCAGGTGTCCCACAGAACCCCAGCCAGAGCTCATGACGCCCGGAGCGTGGAAGAGGCACACCCTGGCGTTCTGCTTTTTGGCAAGAGCCAGGGCCATCTCGGTTACGCTTTCACTGACCTCCATCGGAGGAAGGCAAAGCAGTATTTTCTTGAACATTCTCCCCTCGCTTATGGATTCAATCCCGGGAAACAGCCCGTCCCGCGTCAGGGCCGGACGTGACACTCACCGCAGGTTATCGGTCCCTTGCCCTGTTTTTCATGGCAGCCCTTGCACTGCTGGTGAAAGGCATTAATCAGGCTGTGCCCCGTTTTGGCATCCTTGGGGTGACACTCGGCACAATCGGTACCCTCGGAGGATTCGCCCGGGACAATGACGCCGTTCTTGCCCGCGTGGTGGCAGACCACACAGTCGTTAAGACCAGCCTTCTCGTTGTGGGCATCGTGTTGGAACGAGGCCGCCGGTCGGGTAAGAGGACGGAGAGCCTTGGGCGCCAGCGTGGCCGGTTGCTCCTGGGAAAAAACGGGGGTGATCGTCAACAGTCCCATAACCACGGCGAGGGCGATCAGGGAACATAGCCTCCTGCGTTCGTTCATGTGCTCACACCCTTTGTTTTTCCATGCATTCGTAGATGATGTCGATGAAGAACTTCAGCTCCATGTTCAACTTGTAGTGGTGGATGACGTCCTCCAGGCCGCCATGACAGTTGTGGCACGGCGCAATGCAGATTTCGGCTCCGGTCGCTTCCAGCTGCTGGGCCTTTACCCGGTTGCTCCTGACCCGGGCGTTCTTGAATGGCGGGCCGCAATTGATGACCCCGCCACCGGCGGCGCAGCAGTAGTTGTGCTCCCGGTTGGGCTGCATCTCGATGAGGTTGGAGCAGAATGCCCGGGCGACCTCCCGGGATTTCTCCATCAGCCCCCTGCCCCTGATGATGTTGCAGGGATCGTGGAGCGTCACGGGACGGTCGATCTTTTTGCTCACGATCAGCTTGCCCTGGTCCAGCAGCTCCCAGTAGAACTCGATGGCGTGAATCACCGGGATGGGCATATGCTTCCAGCCCAGGGCCCGGTTACCCATATCGTAGACCGAGCGGAAGGCGTGGCCGCACTCGCCCATGACGATACGTTTGCAGTTCAAGCGCATGGCCGTCTCGAAATGCTGCCGTTTCAGCCGGCCCATCAGCTCGGTGTCCCCGGTGTACATGGCCATATCGCTGTTGTCCCAGCCCGGAGTCGCCGGCATGGTCCAGTCCACGCCGCACTCGTTCATGAGCACGGCAGCCTGGTTGATGAGCTGGGCTCGGAACTTGGGCTCCGGCCCGATGACCGAGTACATGATCTCGGCCCCGTTTTTCTCCAAAGGGATGCGCAAGCCGGGAACCTCGTCCCTGCCCTCCTCCTCCTGCCACTGAAGGCTGTCGATCCACTCGTCTTCCTTGACCCACATCTGGTTCATGGTCGACGCGTGGCTGTGGGCCGTATCCTGGATGTACTTGGGGGTAACCCCGAGTTTGTGGCAGATGCGCCGCACCGTGAGCATGAGAAACGCCGTGTCTATGCCCAGGGGGCAGTACATCACGCATCGACGACACAGGTTGCACTCCGTGTAGGCCACGCGCGCAGCCCGGCCGAGTTCCTCGCGCGTCAGCCTGCCGTTCTTGTCCAGCATCAGCCACAGCGTCTGCCGGACCTTGCCCACGGGCGCGTAACGAGGGTCACCGTCGCGTGAGAGAAAAAAATGGCAGGCCTCGGCGCACATGCCGCAATGCACGCAGGCCTGGGTATACGCCTTCAGCCTGGCCACGCCCTCTGTGCGGAGAACAGCGTTGATCACGCTCTGGATCTTGTCCTCGTCAAGCCGGGCCAGGCCCTCGTCGAGCCCCTCGTCGGGGATCATCGTGTCGTCAATGTGCTGCTTGTGTTCGCTCATCTGGTTCGCTCCGTGGGTCACCAATCCTTGGCGTGCCGCTGTCCCCCGAACTCGGAACCCATGTAGGCCCTGATCATGGGGGCAAGAAGCATGTGGCTCAGCCTGGTGAACGGGACAGCGACGAGCGCGGCCTCGGACAGGAGGATATGGGCCAGGACCAGGAATGTGTAGTCGAAGAGTTGGTAATAGGCCAGGATGCCGGTCAGAAAAGGCAGCCCCACCAGGGCCAGCAGGACAAAGTCTCCGGCCGTAGTCACGTACCTGACCTCGGGCAGGCGCAGCCGCCTGGCGAGGAAGAACACACAACAGGCGATGACCAGGAGGGTCAGAACATCAGCCAGGTCCGACGGCAGCTCCCACAGGCGCAACCCAAAGGATTCGTTCAGCAACACCACGTGCGCCTGGAGAAAAACCGGGACCAGAAAAATGCAGATGTGAAAGGTGAACGTGGCCGCAGTCAAGAACGGATGCCTCCGCCAACTCCGGGCGACGTAGGGAACGAGCCACATGGCAATGGACCGGAATCCGTACTTGAAGCTGAAATAGTTCAGCGGCATGGGGTCCTTTGCCGCGGTCAGCCACAGCAGATGCACGAACCTGATCGCAAGTCCGACAAAGAACACACCAAAGGCGAACCATGCCAAAGGCCCGGCCGCCAGGTCGTATAACCAATGCATTACCCCTTCCTCCCTTACAGCTCGCTGACCGGCGCGACAATGCGGGTGTACTTCTGCCTGACCAGGGCCCGAAGGAGCAGCAGGCTTCCGTCGGGGCTGAAGGTCGGATCCCACAACTGGTCGAACTGCCGCTTGTGCTCCTGGCCATCGACCAGCACCGTGTACTGTTTCCCGGGCTTCTCCACCTTCACGGCCACGCGCCTGGAATCCGGACTGAAAACCGGCTGCCAGGCCATCTCGTACGCGCCGGGCCACATCACGCCGTCCACCATCACCGACCACTTGTCCCCGTTTTTGCCCACCACCGCGGCGCGTCGACCATCCGGGCTCACGGTCAAGCCCGTGGCCAGGCTGGTGAAACAGGGCTTCCAGGGGACGCCGTCCACTGCGACGGTCCATTTGCCAAACGTCGGGGCCACGACGGCGAAGAGTCTGTCCCCGCCGGGCGAAAACCGCTGCCCCCAGACCTGGGCGAACCTGGCCGGCCAGATCAGCTTCCCGTCCTCGGCCATGCCCCAGGCACCGCCCGTGCGCACCGGCGCGACGACCTTGCCTGTCGCGGGGTTGAAGCACGGCTCCCAGACGCACTGGAATTTCTCTGTCCAGGGCTCCCCGTCCACGGCAATCGTGTAGTCATACAGCGAGAGACGCGTCTGCACGGCCACGCCCTGGCCAGCGGGATCGAAGACCGGGGTCCAGACATTGACGAACCGGGAAGCCCAGGCCTTGCCGTTCACGGCCACGGAGAAACAGCCCTCCTGGAACTTGCGGATGTCCGCCTGGGGGAACGTCTCGACCTGGACCGCTGCGGCCGTAGCCTTGCCGTCCGGAGCGATGGCGAAGTTGTTTGCGTTGGGATACAGTTCATCCCAGGCCACGCCGTTGAGGACCATGCCGTAGCGCATCTCTTGCTGTGCTGAGACGGCTACGCCCTCGCCGGCCGCGCTGAACAGGGGATTCCAGAGAAAATCATAGCTGTCGGGCCAGGCCTCGCCGTCCACGGCCATGGCCCAGGTCCCGTCCTTTTGGACCAGAGCGGTCAGTCGACCGTCCGGGGCGTAGCGCAGGTAATATATCTTGTCGTAAAAGTCGTCCCACAGTTCCCCGCTGACACACACGCCCGCCGCGGTCTCGTCGACGATCACGCTGGTGGCGATTTTTTCCCCGTCAGGGCTCGGGGCAATCTCCTCCAGCCACTCGTAGACCTTGGCGCAGTGTATCAGGTCCCAGATGACGCGACGCCCCGGGGTCCAGTCCCACTCCGAGGTGTGATTCATGACAGGCCTCTCCGGGTCCGGACGTTTTCCATAAATCTGTAAAGATTATAGGCCATTGAAGCGAACTCCCGGCAATTGATTCTGATGACGTACTTTTTATCCACCTCGGCCTCCTCGTTTTGGGGGCACTATACCAAAGACGATCGGAAAGACAAGAAAAAAAATAAACTAAAAGGATATGAATTGCGACACGCACTTCATCGGACAACAAGTCCACGGGCGTGCCTGGTCCGGTTGCCTCTACCGGGTCAGGCAGGCAGTCCGGCCATTGCGGCACACAGCCTGTCTATCGTCGAGGACTCGGGCAGGCCGAGGACCGAGCCGGAGTCCAGTTGTCGCTGGCGGAGCGTGTCGAGAACGGGCACGGTCAGAACCGTATCCGGCAGTCCGGCCAGGCCGGGCAACGGCGGCGCCGTCGGGCCGGAGCAACGATTCAAGACCAGCATCTGTCTGGTCAGACCAAGGTCGCCGGCCAGCCTGCCGGTTTCCGCCGCGACTTCAAGTGAACGGAGGCTGGGCTCGCTGACCACAATCAGTCCGTCGACGTGGGCAATCGTTCCTCTCCCAAGATGCTCGACGCCGGCTTCGAGATCGACGACGACCCATTCCCCTCGTTGGCAAATGATGTGCGCGAGCACCGCCTTGAGCAGTGCGTTGGCCGCGCAGGCGCAGCCGCCCCCTGCGCCGGGCGTCAGGCCCATGACCAGCAGCCGTTTTTCGCCGGCAGTCGCGCCAGGGAGCGGAGGTCCTCCCAGGGGCAACGGTCGCGAGAGCATCTCCGGTATATCCGAGACCTCCGGATTGAGCCTGAGACACCCCTGACCGATACGCTCGCGTACGATATCTTCGCGCCCGGCGAGCGGTTCAGGCAGTTCCGAACGTGAAAGTCCGCAGGCCTGCCCCAGCGACAGCGCCGTATCCGCATCTACCATCCAGACGGTACGGCCGCTTCTCGCCAGATAGTCGCCCATCCAGGCGGCAAGCGTCGTTTTTCCGGCTCCCCCCTTTCCAGCAAAGGCAATTTTCATCGTTCCTCCAAAGGACGTGGGGCCGGGAGTCCCGGCCCCTGATACCGTTCAGATCGTCAAGCCCAGCGCCTCGCGCCTGGTATTTATCCTGGCGATAAGCAATGCCGCAGCAGCGAGCGGGTCGGATTCGACCGCGAACGAAGCGCCCACAACGTTTTCAAGACCCCCAAGCGCCAGCCCGGTTACCACCGCGCTGCCCAGAATGTGCGGCGGCAACCCGAGATGGGTGTAAACACCGCTGGATACGGCGTAGAGGCCGATGGCAGCCGCCTTTTCGGAATGCCATTCCGGAGCACTGGCCACGACCGGAAGGTCGCTGATGTCGAGTCCAAGTTCTTTTGCCAACAGCCCGCAGAGCTGGATGATCCGGGAATTGTCCACGCAGCTGCCGACATGCAACACGGGCGGG
Organism: uncultured Desulfovibrionaceae bacterium; assembly: GCA_964523295.1. GTDB lineage: Bacteria > Desulfobacterota > Desulfovibrionia > Desulfovibrionales > Desulfovibrionaceae > CAZGAH01. The sequence continues at coordinate 42,717 of CAZGAH010000002.1, forward strand.
ATGCCCAAGGACCGGCACACGCCGCCCAGGCCCTCCCCGGCCAGGGACGCCGCGCCAGCCTGCATGAGCCCTGCCTTGCCCATGGCCACGGTTGCGCACCCGGTCACGAGCACAAGGATGTTCGCCTTGATGAGTTCGCTGGCCAGCGTGACATGCGCGGAGTCATGCTTGATTTTGGGGTTGTTGCAGCCGACGATAGCCGCGACGCCCCGGATTGCGCCCGATGTGATGGCAGCGACAAGCGGCGCGAGCGTGCCTCCCAGCGCAGTCACGATGGCCTCGTTGGAAAACCCGGTGAACATCTCCACCGGCTCGCACGGGATGTCCACCCGGTCGGGCTGCCGTTCGCCAAAGGCGGCAATAGCCATGGCGACAACCTCGCGGGCTTTGATACGGGCATTGGCGAGGGTAAAATCGATGTGAACGCCTCCAGGATAGCGGGCCTTCTCCGAGGTGCTTACAAATCGCGTATGATAGCAGTGGGCGACCTGAACCAGCGAGGGCATGATGCACTGGTAATCGACCACCATCAGTTCCACCGCGCCGGTGATGATGGCCAGCTCGCTCATCAGGTGGTTGCCTGCCATAGCCATGCCCTGACGCATAAGCAGTTCGTTGCCCGTACAGCATAACCCGGCGACATTGATGCCCGCGGCGCCCGCCTGTCGGGCCTGTTCTATCATTTCCGGATCAAGGGCGGCGGCCAGAATCATCTCCGACACGATCGGGCTGTGCCCATGCACGAGAATGTTCACATGGGATTCCTTGAGAGCGCCAAGATTCACCATGGTGACACGGGGCTCAGGCGTCCCGAAAAGGATATCCGAGAGTTCTGTGGCGACGGAAGAACCGCCCCAACCGTCAGACAATGCCGTCCGCGCCGCGTGAAGCAGGATCGAAACCGGATCGCAATCCACGCCAATGTGCGTGCGGTGCATCATCTCGACGACCTCGCGATCGATCCCGCGTGGTGTGATTCCGAGCGTTTTCCAGCAGTTCAGCCGCTTTTCCGGCACCCTCCCCAAAAAAGACAGCGCACCCGACCGGCTCCCATAGTCCTGGTAGAGTCTGTCGGCGAGTGCGGCTGCCAGCTCGCGGACAGACCTGTCCGCCGTTGGCAGCCCCAGTTCTTCGCAGATGCGCCGCAATTTCCCTTCGTCGCGGACGACATAATCCTCGACTTCCCCTCTTCCGACCGCAGCTAACGTTTCAAGCAGATCACGGCCGTGGTCCGAATGCGCGGAGGCTCCCGCGGCAACAAAACGGCCGAAATTACGCGCAACCGTCAGGTCGGCGTCAGCGCCGCAGATGCCGCGAGTTTTCTTCGGACCGCGTGGGTTGATGCTGCACGGCCCCATGGTGCATTTGGCGCACGAAAGCCCCTGTTCACAAAATTTGCATTGCACCTTGTGCTCTGCCAGGCGATCCCAGATGGTGGGCGTACCGTCCGCTTTGGCCTTGACGAGCATCCGCTGTGCGTCCTCCCAGATCGAATACGCTTCCATTCCTGTTGCCTCGTGTTCCCTGTTCATACGCGCTCCTCCCTGCAATACGTTGCCGTGCGTGTCCGCTGACAATTCAGCTTCAGCCAGATTTGACCAGGCTAGTCCCGCCAGACGAACAAAACTGTCGGCAAGCCGACAAATCGACAAAAAAATCCGCCGGGTGCGCGATAATCGACGCAGTGGCTTCGAACTCCGCGTACATAACAATCTCGCGCGGCGGCTCACGGTACGCAGCCCGGGACGCCCAGACACGGCATCTTGTTTTCTTGCAGGACACGGTGCATACTGTTGCAAAGCTGCAACCTGACCGGGCGCGAGGCAGCAACGGGCGCTTCCGCCGCCTGTTTTCGCGCACGCGGCGGACCGAGGAGGAGGCCATGCCCGTGAGCCACGGGGTAGCCCCGGACAACAATCGTATTCTCGATGCCCTGCCCGTCGGGGTGTTTGTCCTGGATATGGACTCGACCATCGTGTTCTTCAATCGCGAGGCCGCGCGTATTACCGGATTCAGCGCAGCCGAGCTCCTGGGCAGGCAGTGCGGCGAGGTTTTTCCGGAAGAAGACGGCAGCGGTAGCGGCTCGCTGCTGCACGCGATCCAGGCCGGTGAACGGATAGCGAACCGGCGCGTCGTTTGCGCACAGCGCGATGGGCAGAGACAGACTGAAAACAAACGCATTCCAATTCCCCGCA
>CAZGAH010000002.1:44921-63184 GCA_964523295.1 uncultured Desulfovibrionaceae bacterium
GATCTGACCGCCTCGCCGTTGTTCGACGAGCAGGAGCGCATGGTCGGCGTCGTGGCCTGTTTCTCTGGCGCCGCGGCCGCCCCTTCGCCACCTCGCCGCGTTGCCGCTTTTTCGTCGCCTCGGCTGGCTGTCGCCCCCGTCCCTCCGCCCCATGCCGGCGCCGGCGAAATCGTCGGACGTTCGGCCCCGATGCAGCGCATGTACGCCACGTTGAGCGCTGTCGCGCGTACCGACGCCGCCGTGCTGCTGACAGGCGAAACCGGGACCGGTAAAGGGCTTTTGGCCCGGGCCATCCATGCCGACAGCGCGCGCAGCGCCTCGGCGTTCGTGGATGTCAACTGCGCCGCCCTGCCGGAAAACCTGCTCGAATCCGAGCTGTTCGGCTACCGCAAGGGCGCTTTCACCGGCGCGCAGCAGGATAAGCCCGGCCTGTTCGAGGCCGCCACGGGCGGGACCCTCTTCCTGGATGAAATCGGCGACCTGTCCACATCGCTTCAGGCCAAGTTGCTGCAGGCGCTCGAGAGCGGCACATTCCACCCCTTGGGCGCGGTCAAGCCGGTCTTCGTAGACGTGCGCGTCATCTCGGCCACGAACCGCGACCTGCGCGCACGCGTGGCCGAGGGCCGCTTCCGGGCGGACCTCTATTATCGGCTACGGGTTCTGGAGATCGAGCTGCCGCCGCTGCGGGAACGCCCGGGCGACATCGAGCTGCTGGCGGAGCATTTTCTTCTTCTCGCGGCTACGCGCTACAACCGACCACCGCTCACACTCTCGTCAGCGGCCAGACAGGCGCTGCGCGAATGCCCCTTTCCCGGCAATGTCCGCGAACTCAAGCACGCCGTGGAACATGCCGTGATCCTGGCACAGAGCACGGTTATCGACACGGAGCATCTCCCGGACTACATCGGCGTCGGCCAGCCCGCTCTGGAAACCCTGAGCGCGAACACCAGGACCATCCGCGACCGTGAGCGCGATATGCTGCTGCAAGCACTCCAGGAGCATAATTTCTCGGTGTCTGCCACAAGCGCGGCCCTGGGCATCAACCGGACCACCCTGTGGCGGAAAATGCGCAAGCACGGGCTGTGAGGGTGTGACGGGCGCAGGAATGCGACACAGCGGCTCCCCGACTTCAACCGGCGACCACGGGGCTATTCATCAGTATGGGGGGTGCGTTTCGTGCAGGTGGGGAGGGGATGTTTTGCTTAATTGGTCTAAAAAAATAGATTCAATTTACTCACAACAAATACTAACGAGCTACTGCGTTTTTTAGGTTGTATTTCAGCACATAACGAGCTTATTTTTTTTCAACAATAAATAAAATTATCTACATTTATAGTGGAACCGGCACGCAACAATACGAACTTCATCATTGCTTACGCTATACACTAATCGGTGACGTTCATCGATCCGACGCGACCAGCAGCCGCCCAGATCGTGCTTAAGCGGTTCGGGCTTTCCACGACCAGAAAACGGAGTTCGAAACGTCTCCTGGATCAAGCCGACAATGCGTTGCGCGATTTTCTTGTCAGTAGCGAGCCACCATGCGAAGTCTTCAAAGGCGTGTTCGTCAAATACCAAGCGCATCGCGAACATCATCCCAACTTCTGCCGCCTGAGCGACCAAGGGATTCCAGAAGGCGTTTCTTCATCTCCGGGCTTCCGAGCAGATACTCGGTGTCGTTTCGCTCGGGTTCGGCCTGCTGGAGCCTGGCGACCAGCTCTTGCCACTCATCGATAGGTATGATCACCGACATCGGGTCTCCAAGGGCATTCACAACATATTGTATCGGCATGTTCACTCCTGCTGGGTCTCAGACTGCATTGTTTATGCGTGGAGTTTGCCAACTCCTCGTAACAGGTCTATTTTTCTGTTCTTTTCGTGTCAAGTGTTACTCAAACGCATTTTATGCTTCAAGCAATAGAAATCAATAAAAAAACGTAAACAAAAAAAGCATTTCCGCCAGAGAGAGGAATATCTTTCGTTTTACATAGTGCTGGCAAATGGCAGATTGATCACCGTGTTGCCCTGTTCGGCCAGCTCGGCCTCATCGCCCCATTGATACCAATTTTCACGCGAAAATCGGGCGAAAAGCTCAAGATAAGGCCCCGGGCTGCAGCTCTCGATAATGTCGTACTGCTCGTCAGGCTTTCTGGAGTGTTCCCGTTTTCGGCTGACGATGATGTTCGTTTGCGACCGGCCGGCGTCTTTTGTCCGGAGCGACCCGCGAATTCCAAAAAGAATGAGCTCGGTTACGTTGCGGAAATAAAAGCCTACGCCCCTGCCGTCCGGACCGCCGTCTTTTCTGACTTTGTACCAGACCAGATTGGATTTGTACGTAAATCCCCAGCGTCGCATGGTTTCCAGTCCCTCTGCGATCAGGGCATTGGGAACCCACAGATAGAGATGGCTCTGGCTTTTAGCCAGGCTTGCGACGGGGAGATCGTAGATTTCGTCCAGGGTCATCGTGCCATAGCGCTTGAGCCGCCTGTGTTCGGGCGCCATTTTCCCGGTCCGGTTGGTAAAACGCCACGGCGGATCGGCGAGGATCGTCCCGAATTGCTTCTGCTTGCCAAGCTTGATGAGTTCATCGATTATCATTCGTTCTCAACGTAGCATCGTTTGCTGATTCCAAACACGAGGATCGGACAGCCGCCACCGCCGCCTCCCTGGATTCGGGGCAAAAGCCTGCTCATATGCGTAGTGGAACTGCCGTAGGACTTGCCACGGCCAAGCCTGTCAAAAATTTCTTGAAGCTCGTCGCACCGTGTAATGATAACCCCGACACTGATGGCCCGCAACTCAAATAATAATCTGAAATTATTGAGATCACGGTCGTAAAAAGGATCCTTATTGTTCCATTCGACCTCTAACGCCACGCCATTTTTTACACAATCGACCTTATGCGTGGGAGAGTCCATCTCCTGCGCATCAACGATCATCTTGGTGTCGAACCCTTTTTCCTCCCAACCTCGCTCATAAAAGCCGGTGTCCAGCAAGTCGGCTATCGAGGACTTCCTTCCTCCGGGCGTCATGATCGCCGAACGGGTCAGCCGGAACGAGGTCAGAACCTCAACGATATCGCGCCACTCCTTCGGAAAATCTTCCTTGAGGATAGCACAGGCGTGCTTCCATTCGTGACACTCGTAATGAATCCTGATGAACTTCGGCAACAGCTCAAGTCCCATGACGACCCCCAAAGTTGACCGCTGAATTTACTCTTTTGTGCCGCCTCTGTCAAAGCGCCGTCAATTGGCGCCGTCAATTGGCACGGAGCGCATGCCTTCGGCCCGTGTATTCCAAAACCCATAACCGGGCTTTACCAAACGAATCTGCACGCTGTTCGCTCTCGATCTGCCGCTGAAAAACAGCTTTACCGCGAAACGCCAAAATCCCCTGATCGCAAGTCAGGCAGTCCGCCGGGGACGACATTGCGTTTCAGGGGCAAAGCGGTTATGGTGTATGGGACTGGTAGCGGAGGATGTTCCCTTGATACGGCGAGCGCAGCAATAAGGATGGTCCCATGACGCAGGCAAAAAGTCAGGAAAATGTGACGCAGGATTTCGGACTCGATGCAACCGATTTTCGCTGGGACGGCGGACTGTACGAAAAGGACGACGTGGCAGGCCTCAAGAAGGACGTCATCCGGCATATTGTTTCCAGTCTGGGCAGCGATTATGCCCGTCACAGCCCGTACAACTATTACCACGGCCTGGCGCTGGCCATGCGCGACCGTATGATCGACCTTTGGATCAAGACGCAGCGCTCGTATTATGTGGAGAAGGCCAAGCGCGTCTATTATATGTCCCTGGAGTATCTGCCCGGCAAGTCGCTGCTCAACACGCTGCACTGCCTGGGGCTGTACGAGACGGCATCCCTGGCGGCGACGGATTTGGGCTATACGCTTGAAGAGCTGGCCGAAGTCGAATGGGACGCAGGGCTGGGCAACGGAGGCCTGGGCCGGCTGGCCTCCTGTTATCTCGACTCGATCGCCTCGCTGGACATACCTGGCTACGGCTATGGAATCCTGTATGATTACGGCATATTTCACCAGACTATAGAGAACGGCGCGCAGGTGGAAAAATGCGACAACTGGATACGTACGGGCTCTCCCTGGATGTACCAGCGTGGTCGCTTCATGACGCCGGTCAAATTTTGCGGTCGGGTGATCGAATACACGGACGAGCAGGGGCGGATGTGCCATGACTGGGTGGACACCGAGGACGTCATGGCCATGGCCTGCGACATGCTTGTGCCCGGCTACGGCAACAACCGGGTCATCAATATGCGCCTGTGGGCCGCCAGGTCGGATATGGAATTCCGGCTCGATTTCTTCAATACGGGCGACTACGTGGGCGCCGTGGAGGAGAAAGTACGCGACGAAAACATTTCCAAGGTACTCTATCCCAGCGAAGAGGCCCTGGTGAACAGGGAGCTCCGGCTCAAACAGCAGTACTTTTTCGTCGCCGCCACGCTGATAGACATCTTTCGACGCTACAAGAAACGCAACGACACCATCGATGCGTTTCCGGATCGGGTCGCCATCCAGCTCAACGATACGCATCCGAGCATCGCCGTGCCCGAGCTGATGCGCCTGCTGCTCGACGAAGAAAAAATCCCCTGGGAAAAGGCCTGGGACATTTGCACGCGCACCTTCGGCTACACCAACCATACCATCATGCCCGAGGCTCTGGAGACCTGGCCGGTAGAAATGCTGGGCAAGGTCCTGCCGCGTCATCTGCAGATCATCTATGAAATCAATCACCGTTTTCTCGAAGGCCTGCCCCTGCATGGCGAAGAGGACGGCGACCTCCGGTCCAGATTGTCGATCATCCAGGAGTATCCCCAGCGGGTCGTACGCATGGCGCATCTGGCCATCGTGGGCAGCCGCGTGGTCAATGGCGTTTCGGCCCTGCATTCGGCAATCCTGAAAGAGCGCGTATTCAAGGAGTTCTGCGAGTTATTTCCGGATAAATTCATCAACGTCACCAACGGAATAACCCCGCGCCGCTGGCTGCTGTCCTGCAACAGGAGTCTCGCCTCGCTGTTGAGCGACCGCATCGGCAGGGGATGGATCCACGATCTCAACGTGCTCAAGGATCTCGTCCCCCACGCCGAGGACCCCCATTTCCGGCAGCAGTGGCAGGCCATCCGGATAGGGAACAAGGAGCGGCTGGCAGGATACATCAAGCGCAAGCTCGGCATCGAAATCGATACCAACAGCCTGTTCGACGTGCAGGTCAAGCGCATTCACGAGTACAAACGTCAGCTCATGAATGTTTTCCACGTCATCACGCTCTACAATCGCATCAGATCCCGGCCCCTGGACGACTTCACGCCGCGTACCGTCATCTTTGCCGGGAAGGCGGCGCCCTCGTATCACATGGCCAAGCTGACCATCCGGCTCATCAACGCCGTCGCCGACGTCGTCAACAACGACCCTGTCGTGGAGAACAGGCTGAAGGTCCTTTTCCTGCCGAACTACTGCGTCTCGCAGGCCGAGCGCATCATCCCGGCCACCGAGTTGTCCGAGCAAATATCCACGGCCGGGCTTGAAGCCTCGGGAACCGGCAACATGAAGTTCGCCCTGAACGGCAGCCTGATCATCGGCACGCTTGACGGCGCCAACATAGAAATTCTTGAGGAAGTCGGCCCCGACAACATCTTCATCTTCGGACGCACCTCCATGGAACTCGAGGCGCTGCGCCACCAGGGATACAACCCCTGGACCTTCTATTCGTCGGACGACGAACTCAAGCACGTCATGGACATGCTGCTGCACAACGCCTTTTCGCCGCGACAACCCGGCCTGTTCAAACCCATTTTCGACGCCCTGCTGTACAGCGGCGATCACTTCTTCGTTCTGGCCGACTACCGGTCCTACATCCACTGCCAGGACAAAGTCGCACAACTCTACCGCAACCAGGACGAATGGGCGCGACGCTCGATCCTCAATACGGCCAATATGGGGAAATTCTCCAGTGATCGGGCCATCAGGGAGTACGCGACCCGGATATGGAAGACGGATTCTCTGGAAAACGGCATGAAATAACGCGCAGGCCGGAGCGGCACACCGCTCCGGCCTGTCAGCCGGATATCATCGGATCGAGGCGGGCCGGCGCAAGGCGTATTTTTCCCAGACGCCCTCTGAAGCTTTCTGGCTGATTTCAGGGGCGCCCGTATAGAAGACCTTCGAGGTTTGCACAAGATAGCGGTTGTCGCGGAGCAGGGCTACCGAGACCAGTGTTTCGTCGACAACCTGAAACTCGAGCACCAGCGTATCCTCCTGCTCGCTCGATACACTGACCCCGCGACGGGTCAATTCCGAGACGAGCAAATCCCCGAAGCGCTGGGAAAAGAGCGTGCTGTCCGGTGAGCGGAGGTACACGGGTACGCCGGTCAGTCCAGGCTGCATCGCTATCCTTTGGGCCATTTCGCCCGCGACCTCGCTGGCCAGGACTTCAACGCTGCGGACCTGTTGCATTTTCCGCTCCGCCCGCGAGGGATGGAGCGTGGGTGGCTCTGTCTTCGAGCAGGCGACAAGGGCAACCAGGACTATGCCCCCCAGAACCGCTCTGATACCAGCCTCGGCAAGTCTGTTCATGGACTGTTCTCCCTGCCAGCGCGCGCCTGCAACGGACCGAGGGCGCCCTGATGCCGGCCTGTCTTCATTATATCGGCCGGACTTGCCCTTTTCTTTACGGCAAAGCACAGCGTGCCCCGCGACAAGGGTAGCACGGACGCATTCCACGGGCAACGTGCCAACCGGTGCATTGCCTTCCGGGGATTATTCCTGTATCCGATCATGAGCAGGGCCTGCATACGCGGCCGACTGATACTGACGCAGCGCACGGCCAACCCAAGACATACGCCAACATGGACAAGCCCAATCAGCCCAAAAGGACCATGGCCTGGAATCTGGACATTCCCATCGGAATGGCCGTTCAGGTGCAGGTGAGCACGGAAGAGACCCGGTTCAGGTCGGTATACCTGGGGATGAAGCAGGGGGAGTTTCTCATCATTCAGATGCCCGGCCTGCCGGGTATCCGTGACAAACTCATCAACCGCTGCAATCTCATCGTCCGCTTCATGATCGCCGGCCGGGTCTACGGGTTCGAAGCCACGGTGCTGGGGCATGTGCTGCGTCCGGCGCCGCTGATTTTCATCAGCTATCCGGAACTCATCGAAGTCATCAACCTGCGCTCGGCCGAACGCGTGGACACCTTCGTGGAGGCCAAAGGGGAGATCGGCGAGGATCGGGTCCAGGGCATTATCCTGGACATCAGCGAAAACGGCTGTTGCTTCAGCATCGTACGCAGCACGGGGATGGGCTGGCCCAATGTCGATCCCGGCACCCGGATGCAGCTGACCTTTCAGTTGTCCAACGTACAGACGCCCTTGACCGTGAACGCCGAAATCGCCGCCTCGAAGAAAGAAATCGAAAAAATCACGGTCGGTCTGAAATTCGTCTGGAACGGCCAGGACGCGGGCTTCAGGGCGCAAATCAAGGAATATATCGATATGGTGGTCCATTTTCACAAGGACCGGTAGCTCCGGAGCGGCGCTTCGGAGCCTGCACACCGCGACTCAGGCGATTTCTCCAAGTTGTTCTTCCGACCCGACGACCACAAGCTGGTCCCCTCGCTGCAACTGGGTATTCGCGCCCGGCACGAAACAGAATTCCTGCTCTCCCGGGCGCTTTACCGCCACGATCTGGATATTGTGCTTACGCGGCAGGTCCAGCTCCCGCAGGGTCTGGCCGCTCCATTTGTCCACGGTCATCTCCTGCAGCACGATGCCCCCGCCCAGTGACAGGTAGTTGAGCAGTCCCGGTACCGCCAGCCGGTGCGCCAGTTGCAGGGCGACATACTGCTCGGGAATGACCACCAGGTCCGCGCCGATCTTGTAGAGCACCTTGGCATGGTCCTCACTTACGGCCTTGACCCAGACATTGCGGACGCCGAGTTCCTTGAGGTTGAGCGTGATGAGAATGCTGGCCTCCATGGAGTGCCCGATGCTCACAACCACGTGCGAAAAATCGGGAAAGCCAAGCTGCTTCAAGGCCACCTTATCCGACGCGTCCGCCTGGAAGGTCTGGGTGAGGACTTCGCTGGCCCGCTTGACCTTGCTCTCGCTTCCGTCGATGCCCACGACGCTGCGCCCCAGCTCTACCAGATTTTTCGCGAGACAAAAACCGAATTTCCCCAGCCCGATGACACCAATTTCCGATTGCCTGGCCATATCCCGACTCCTTCATCCCTCGTACACGCGGCTCAGCCGATCATCAGGCTCTCTTCAGGCCAGGCGAAGTGCGGCCTGGACTGCCACGTTTGCAGCATGGACAAAAACACGATCGGCCCCAACCGGCCGATAAACATCATCACGATCAGCACCAGCTTGCCCGTCTGACTCAGCTCCGGGGTGATACCCGTGGAGAGCCCGACCGTGCCGAACGCCGAGACGACCTCGAACAGGAGCGACAAAACCTGGCCCTTGGCCGTGAAATCGCCCATGGCTGCGCCTTCGGTCAGGCACAGCAAAAACGTGGCCCCGAAAATCGCCATGAACGAGAAAACGACCAGCACCAGCGCCTTGTTCAGGGTCTCAGGATCCAAGGCCCGCGGCCCGACGACCGTCTGGGAGCGCCCCTTGACCTGCGAGCCGATGAAGGCCAGCAGCGAGCGAAAGGTGGTCGTCTTGATGCCGCCGGCGCAGGAGCCCGGCGATCCGCCAATGAACATCAAAAGAATCATGAACAGCAGGGAAATGTTGGTCATCTGCCCGATGTCCACGGTATTGAAGCCGGCCGTGCGGCAGCTGACCGACTGAAACAGGCCGCTGAGCATGCGCAGCAGGATGGGATCGTGTCCGTGGCTTCTGCCACAGGCCAAGATCCCGAATTCCTCGGCCAGAAAAATAATCAGGCCCCCGCCTAAGGCCAGATAGAGGCTGGTACGCAGGACAACGCGTGCGTGAAGCGTCAGCCGTTTGGGACGGTTCTTTCTGCCAGTGCGTCCGCGTCGCCAGGAGGCGATCCAGGAGAGGAACCGGTTGCGTACTTCGCCCAGCACCGAGAACCCCAGCCCTCCGAGCGTAATGAGCAGCATGATAGTGATGTTGACCCACCAATCCGTGCGCCAGGGCATCAGGTTGTCCTTGTACAGGGAAAAACCCGCGTTACAAAAGGCTGAGACCGCGTGAAACAGGGCGCTGAAAGGGCCGAAACCGGCGGGGTCCGCGGCGTGGAGGCTGAAGGCGCCCGTCAATTCGATGAGCAGGGTTATGCTGACCATGAAAAAGAGAAACCGGCCCAGGTGAAAGGTCGGATCATGCAGCAGGCTCTGACCGACGGCAATCCGGTCGGTCATGGTAACCCGACGCCGCCAGAGATAGAAGACCAGACTGCTGTAGGTCATCACGCCCAGCCCCCCGGCCTGGATGAGCAGGAGCAGCACCGCGTGCCCGCCGGTACTGAAATGCGTGCCCGTATCCACTACCGTCAACCCGGTGACGCAGACCGCGGAGGTGGAAGTGAACAGCGCGTCGATCCAGGACAGCCCGGTCCGGTCCAGGCTGAACGGCATCTTCAACAGCGAGGCCCCGGCCAGAATGGTCAAGGCGAAGCCGTAGACAGGGAGTGAAACCGGTGAAAGCAGTCGCGTTCGGGTCATCGGGTGCCTGACTCGCTTGAAAGAACAATGACGCGGCGCGGAAACGATTTCCTCGCCGCGAGAGGGCATGTCGCTCCTGGCAGGTCGGGCATCGGAGCACGCGGATTCGAAGCTATCCGCTTCGCCGTCTCCGCACACGCCGTTGCGGCCAGCAGGCCTGTACACCAGGTGCCTGTGAAGTATCAACTCACAACAGCGAAGAATATTTGTCAATAAAACGAGTTGATTTGAAGCGTGCTCAAGGGATTGGCAGTTCAGCCTGCGCGCTCACATAAAGGGCAGCGGGCGGATGATCCTGCGGGCAGCGCACTAGAGCATCTTAACTTTGAAAAAGTTTAGATGCTCTTGTGCAGTTCCCTGAAACAATGGGACATTGTTTCAGGGCAGAGCCTTGTTTCAAGGCGAAACTGCGCTATCGCACCGGGCGCTGACACGGGCAGTATTCCCGGCGCCGGGCAGACCTTTGCAACGGCAGATATTTTCGCTATAGTCGACCCATGCACATCGATGATCGAATAGTCCGTCTGGGAGTGGCGATGGGGGTGCTGGTGCTGCTGGCTGCCTGTGCGCCGTTGCACGAGGGTATGCTGGCACCGGCAGGCGAGCCCGTAGCGACGACGCAGGCAATAACCTCCCGAAGGCACGACGGACGCACGACGAAAGCAGCCTTTCGCGTCCGGGAAGAGGATCTGCTCGCAGCGCTGGACGCCGAGCAGGTGTACGTCGACATGCTCACAGCCCTGGGCGTTGGCGGCGGCACCCCGTTCCTGGCCGGACTGCCCGCCTCGTCGCTGCTGGACGCGGTCTCCCCCATGCTGGGCATACCCTACGTCTGGGGCGGGGCGACCCCGATGGGTTTGGATTGCTCCGGCTTCACCCTGTTCGTTTTCCGACGTTTCGGCCTGTCGCTCCCGCACAGCAGCGTGGCCCAGGCACTGATGGGCCTGCCCGTAGAAAAGGGGGCGTTGCAGCCGGGCGACCTCGTGTTTTTCTCCGTCTCCGGCCAGGGCGTCATCGATCATGTCGGGCTCATCGTCGGCCCGGACCTCATGGCGCACTGCTCAGGCAAGCGCGGACGCGTGGCCATCGAGTCGTTTTCGCGCGCCTACCCGGAGCGGTTCGTGGCCGCGCGCCGGCTCACTTTCCCGAAGGTCTCGCAAAACTGATCCCGACGCGTATCTCCGCTACGGCCGCGTACACGTTTGTACTCAGCGCGCCGGAAGGAGGTTCTGCCGCAACTCGACGAGCGTAAATCCGGCCTTTTTCAATTCCTGCCTGGTCCGCGGGCTGACAAACCCGCTGACGCGCATTTCCTTGCCCCGCATCGACGAAGCGGATGCCGCCTGGCCGAGCACGCTGGCCACGCTGGCGCAGGGGGACGTCCAGACCAGATAGTCCAGAGGAAAACAGAGCAGAAACTTTCCGGAAATCGTCTGCGCGGCAATGAACTGTCCCACCGGGACAAAACGCCCGATGCGCTCCACCCGGGCATGGTAATCGGCGTACATTTCCGCCATGCGCTGCCGGAAAAAGGCGGTGTCGGGCGTGTTCGTATACAGGACGAAGCTGACGAAAGCCATGCGGTTTTCCGTGCGCTGCATGGAGTCCAGCGCATTGACCAGAATCGTCTGCTCCACGGGCGTGAAGACGGTATTGTTGAAGAACATGGCCGCCAGATCGCTGCCCGCGCCCATGCGTATCAGCTTTTCGCGATTGGCCCGGCGCATGTCGGCGGGGGGGACCGCCACGTCGACCTTGTTCAGAAAGTCCGTCGTGCCCACGGCGCTCATGGCCAGACCGACGCCACCGGGGACTGCGGCCCGGATCGCCGTGGTGGTCAGCCCGCCCAGATAATTCGCCTTGGCCAGCCGGTCCAGTCGCTCCTGCAGCGCCTGGTTGCTGGAATAGGGGTCTACGTGGAACAGCATGGCGCAATCGCGCTTGGCCTTGGCATAGCCGATCAGATTGGCGAAGCGACTCTCCTCGGACTGGCTGGGCGTGCTCTCTACAATCTGCTCCTCGGCGCGCACGAACATCTTGCCCACGCCGGACAACGCGCTCCCGACCGTGCCGAGCGGATCAGTCACCAGGTTGACCGCGCCCTTGATGGTCTGCTTGCCGCTGTCGAGCATGGAACTGCCGAATTCGCTCGCCGTGTCGACCTTGTCCATGGCCGCTATTGCATATATTTCGTTTATCCGGATGAGCAGCTCGGCCGTGGAATCCGCCCTGAACTCGCCCAGCGGGGAGTGAATCGTATAGATGTTCATGTACCCGTCATTGCGGACGCGGTCGTCCACGCGGTGCAGCTTGCCCTGGCACGTGGCCTGAGGCAGCAGCGTAGAGGCATTGAGCACGGGCGGCGTCTCGTAACCCGGCGCCTGCGCCGCCCGCGCCAACCCGACCACGGCGATGCAGAGTGAGACCAGACCGAGCAGCAGGGAAATCGAGACGCGTGTCCGGCGGCTCGTCAAAAGTCTTTTCGACAGCAGGGAAATGGATGACATGAGCGCAATCTCCTCTCGTTCGGACGGGCTGCCCCGAAAGACAGGGGCGCCCCTGTGCGGGGGCTGGGCCGCTGTTTATACGCCAAAGCGCAACCGGTTCCCCCAGGTGTTATGATGCACGCGATCCCCCCGAAACCGGTCCTGCGCCGTGGTCTGCTGCGCCGGATACCCCAGCACCACCAGAGCCAGCGGGGCCACATGCTCGGGAAGCCCCACCAGCGCGCGGAATCCGGCGATACGCTCCGGCATCGGGTGGATGCCCGTCCATACCGCCCCGAGTCCCTTGGCATGGGCGGCGAGCAACAGATTCTGCGTCGCTGCGGAGCAGTCCTGCACCCAGTAGCCGGCGAATTTTTCCAGCGTTATATCGCCGCAGACAAGGATTCCCAAGGCCGCGCGTGCGGCCATAGCGCCGTAGGGGTTGATCGTTTTGACCTGCTCCAGCACCGCGCGATCGTCGATGAGCACGAACTGCCAGGGCTGGGCATTGCCGGCGCTGGGCGCGCTCATGGCCGCGGCCAGCAGCTCGCGGACAACGTCCATCGGCACCGGTCGGTCTTCGTAGCTCCGGACACTGCGACGCGTGTGGATTGCCTCGATAACGTCCATATTCGCTCCTTCTGCGCGCTGCCTCGCCTACTCGTCATTCAGAAGGCGTCGTCGAAAGGATTTCTCATCCATGTCTTTGGACAACCCGAACGCATCGTTTTCAACAAGGAAGCTGCCCACGCACGACATCGACGGAACACTGCGGCGAATACTTTCCGGCAGGTCCAACCCCAAATAATCAAAAGCTTCTTCGAATCGGGTGAATTCCAGATCGAAATCTTCGTCCCTGATCACCGGCTGCTGCTTTTCGGCTCTTGCTGTCCGTACCACGCGTGTACCCCCTTGCCCTTCCGCCCGGATCGAGCCTTTCCCGTACCGGGCCACACCTCCACCTTGCCCTCTGGCAGCTCTTCCGCCTCTTCGCGACAGACAGCGCCAGACCTGTTCAGACACCTGCGTGCTCAGTGGACAAATGTATAGAAAAAGTCAAGAAAATATTTCACTAAATATCCCCCTTGAAAAAAGCCCCTTACCCAAATTCTGTCATTCTCACATACCCCTGGAAGAGCACGATTTTGGCTGGAATAATTGCATTGGTTGCGGCTCATGCATTTCTCCGACGAACGATGGCAAGAGAAAGCCGTAGCGGGATTCGCGCCTTCATTGGGGCGGGCAGGAGAAGGGGCCATATCGGGCAGCATGATGGCAGCCAGTTTCGCTTAACCAGGCAGGTCTTCCTTTCGAAACAATATGCGCAGTCTTCAGAACGTGTTTTCCTGCACGAATAACAAGGAACGAAGTGAAGCCGGCCCGATTTTCGTTGTTCTTTTGCTGGACAACACCGGCGCGGCAGGGTAAGAAGTCCGCCTGCATTCGTTAATTTCAAGGAGCCGACAATGGGAAAGCACAAGAAAATCGAACGGAAAAAAGAACTTGACCGCAAGCGTCACCGACGCATGAAGCGTCTGAAGGCCCGCGTCCGCGACGCAAAGGTTGCCGCCCGCGCCTGAGCGCGATTCACCGGCGCAACGCCGGTCAGCTCAGGCACCCTTCTCGATCCCGTCGATACCAGGCGGAAAGGATTGCCCCATGCCGATTTACGAATATTGTTGCAGGGACTGCGAGCAGATTTTCGAGAAATGGCAGCGGGATTTCAATGACCGGATATTGCGTTGTCCGGTCTGCGGTGGCGATGCCGCCCGGATCGTCTCACAGGCGTCTTTCGTGCTCAAAGGCACGGGCTGGTACGTGACGGATTACGGGAAAAACGGAAGCAGCACCCCGCGAACGGCCTCATCCGCCAGCTCGAGCACGGCAACGCCTCAGGCCAAGACGACGGATACTGCGGTCCCGGTGGCCTCGTCCGTCGCGGCGTCCTGAGGCCTCGACGCGATAGGGACCCTGCGTTGCGCCTGCCGCTGGCGAGCGACCGCCTGACCTGCTCAGGCGGTGTCATCTGATATTAACGTCGCGCCATCCATGCGTATCGTTTCCGACTGTCGAAATTCCACCTGAATCCCGTCCCTGGGGGCAGTCCGCTGCAAGCGGCGCCCGGGCGCCGGATAGATCGGAAGCAGGAATTCACATGTCATTGTCGCGTGGTACCGGATTCGTAGCTGTCACGACCGGACATCCTTTATCCCGCAACGAACGAGGCGTCTGCCCATGATTGAACGCTATTCCCGCCCTGCATTGCGGCAGTTATGGTCGCTGGAAAACAAATTCCGTGCCTGGCTCGAGGTCGAGCTGGCCGTGTGCGAGGCCTGGACCAGGCTTGGCGCCATCGACGCGCCGAGCATGGAGGTCATACGCAGCAAGGCCGATTTTGACCTGGAGCGGATTCTCGAAATCGAAGAACAGACGCGGCACGACGTCATCGCCTTTCTCAGCGCGGTGGAAGAAAAGGTCGGCGAGCCGGCGCGCTTCATCCATCTGGGGTGTACGTCGTCGGACATCGTGGATACGGCCAATGCCCTGCTGCTGACGCGGGCCGGAGGGATCATCCGCGCCGGATTCGAGCGCGTGCTCGGCGCCTTGCAGACGTTGGCGCTTGAACACAAGGGCCGGGCGGTCATGGGACGGACGCACGGCATCCACGCCGAGCCCACCAGCTTCGGCTTGAAGATGGCCGGTTTTTACGCCGAATTCGAGCGACACGTTCATCGCTTCGACCGAGCCGTGGAAAACATCCGCGTCGGCAAGATTTCGGGCGCGGTCGGTACCTACGCCCATCTGGAGCCCGACGTCGAGCGTATCGCCTGCGAATTGTTGGGGTTGCGCGTGGATCCGGTCTCGACGCAGATCATTCAGCGCGATCGCTACGCGGAGTACTTCACGGCCCTGGCTCTGGCTGCGGGCGGGGTGGAGCGGCTGTGCGTTGAACTGCGGCACTGTCAGCGTACTGAGGTGCTGGAAGTCGAGGAAGGCTTTCGCAAGGGACAGAAGGGCTCTTCGGCCATGCCGCACAAGAAGAACCCGATTTCGGCCGAGAATCTGTCCGGGCTGGCTCGGCTGGTGCGCAGCAACGCCCTCGCGGCCATGGAGAACATGGCCTTATGGCACGAGCGCGACATCAGTCATTCCTCCGTGGAGCGGGTGATCATGCCCGACTCCACCATGCTCATGGACTACATGCTGCAACGGCTGTCCGGGCTGCTGGAGCAGCTGCGCATCAGGCCGGAGAACATGGAGCGCAATCTGCAGCGTTCGTTCGGTCTGCATTATTCGCAGCGCGTGCTCCTGGCCCTGATCGCGACGGGCATGGCCCGGCAGGAGGCTTACGCGCTGGTACAGCTGGCGGCCATGCGCGGCTGGGAAGAGCAGCGAGCCTTCGAGGAACTGGTGCGCGCCGACGCGGGGATCACGGCCCGGCTGAGCCCGCAGCAGCTCGACGAACTGTTCGACCCGGGCTACTACCTGCGCCATGAGGACCTGATTTTCGCGCGGGTGTTCGGCGCCGCCGACCTTGCCGGGCATCAGGACCAGTTGAAGCGTCGTCTGGCGCGTCTGCTGGTGGAAAAGTCCTACCGTGAGGGGGATTTTACGCTGACCTCGGGCAAGAAAAGCGAATACTACTTCGATTGCAAGCAGACGGCTCTGCATCCGGAGGGCGGCTGGCTGCTGGGGCGTCTTTTCCTGGATTTGCTGCGCGACGAGGCGATCGAGGGCGTGGGCGGCATGACTCTCGGTGCGGACCCGCTGGTGAGCGCCGTGAGCGTGTTGTCGCAGGAGGCAGGGCGCCCGCTGCCGGCGTTCATCGTGCGCAAGCAGTCCAAAGGCCACGGCACGGACCAATACGTCGAGGGACTGGCCAACTTTCGCCCGGGCGCACGGGTAGCACTGCTGGAGGACGTCGTGACCACGGCCGGCACGCTGCTGAAGACGATAGAGCGAGTCCGTAATGCGGGTCTGACCGTCGTCGCGGTGCTGTGCGTACTTGACCGGGAGGAAGGCGGACGCGAGAACTTGGCCAATGCTGGCTATGCGCTGAAGTCGATTTTTACGCGCAAGGCCCTGTTGACCGCAGCCGGCCGTTAGGGCAACCCAGCCGGCCGGCCCGATGCCGGCGCAACGGGCCGAAGCATGATTTTTTTTCGGCTAAAGTCCGCTGTGGTGGTGGACATTCCCGTTGTTTTCCTCTATGAACTGACGCGGAAGCATGAAGCAGCCGCGTCGACAAGGCTGCCCTGGTGACCCTGAAGGAGCGCCCTGCGGAGACGAATGACGCCATGCCCTTTGATCGAGTGAAGCTGATTGCCCCGGGATCCGCTGTCCGCGCCATGCGCGAGGCCCTTGCCTGCCGGACAGGCGGTGCCGGATCGGTTGCTGCCTCTCCTTTCCCTTTTGGTAATTCCATTTTATTGTTACTTTTTTTCTCACTGGCGGTGATGTCCGCGCCCGTCTTTTTCTCCGACAGCGCCTGCGCATCCGGGGAGCCGGGGCTGGTGTCGTCGCAGTGGCGCATGGCCTCGACCCAGAGCGCCGCGGCGCCCGTGGCGGAAGGGGAACCGTCCTGGAGCAGCGCGGTGACCAGTGTGGATTCTCGTCCTGGCCATGGGTGGGCCGTCACCCTGTCCAGTACGCCGCACGGTCCGCCATTGATCGTCGCGGTCAACAAGGACCGTCAGCAGCTGTTCATGCTCGAGCAGCGCAGTCCTCTGTCGCTGAAGCGCCAGCTCTCCTGCTCGACCGGCGAACGCGTCGGCGACAAGGTGGAGCAGGGCGATCTGAAAACCCCGGAGGGGGTGTATTTCGTACAGGAGCACCTCCGGGGCGGCCTTGATTACGACCTTTACGGCACCATGGCCTTTACCCTGAATTTTCCCAATCCGGTCGACCGGCTCAAAGGCAAGACCGGCTCCGGCATCTGGATCCACGGCCGGGGGCATCCCTTGCAGCCCAGGGAAACCAAAGGCTGCGTGGCGCTGGCCAATCCCGATCTCGAAGGCATGGCCCCGTTTCTCAAGCGCGGGACACCGATCGTCATCGCTCATGATCTCGGGTGGACCGACCGGATGCTCAGCGAGGGGCCTCCTCTCGATCTGGCTGCGGCGGCTCAGGCCTGGGCAGCTGCCTGGGCGGCCAGGGATGATGCATTTTTCAAATTTTTCGATGCGGAGAAGTTTTCCAAGGCGCAAAACGAGTCCTTCCGCTCGTTCAAGGAGCAGAAGGAACGTCTTTTCAGTCAACTCCCCTGGATTTATACCCGCATCAAGGACATCCGCGTTGTACCCGGACCAGACTACTGGGTGACCTATTTCAACCAGTACTACCGGGCGCCGAATTTGAGCACCGAAGGCATTCGCCGGCTGTACTGGCAAAAGGACGCCTCCGGGCAGCTGCGCATCGTGGGCCTGGAGTGGGAGGAGGCGCCTGTCGGAATGGAGCAGGCCTACCTCGGCGAGGCGTCCCTGTCCGCGGCCGAGTTTCTGGAAGCCTGGCGGACAAGCTGGGAAAAGGCCGACATGGACGCCTACATGGGATTCTACGACACCAGCGCGGAACAGGCCGACAAGCGCGGACTGCGCGCAATCCGCGATTACAAGCAGAAGTTATGGAAAGAAAAGCCGCCCAAACGGGTCGCCATCGACAACCTCGAACTCAACCTGGACCCGGCCGGCCTGCGTGTCAGTTTCGTGCAGGCCTATCGCGCCGGCACGAATTTTCAGGATCAAGGACTCAAAACCCTGCTCCTTCAGCCGCATGGCGATTCCTGGCGCATCGTCAGGGAAGAGTGGAGCCCCATGTAGATGCCTGATCCACAACTCAACGTGCTCGTGATGCGCGAAGACCAGCAGGTCCGGCGCTATCGTCTGAGCCCGTTCTGGCTGCGGCTCGCGGCGTTATCCATTGCCCTGCTGATCCTGCTCGCCGTTCTTGGCAGCTATTGCGGCTATGCCTTCTGGCGAAAAAACGTATTGTTGCTGCTTGATCGCGATGCGCTCAGCCAGCAGTTGCATGAGAAGGCCGTTCTCCTGGAGCGTCTCAGTAACGTCGAGCGCATGCTTCGCGAACACGATCCGACCGAACTGCAAAGCCT
>CAZGAH010000002.1:63194-96876 GCA_964523295.1 uncultured Desulfovibrionaceae bacterium
CGACACCGACCGGCCCGCACCCGTAGACCTGAACAGACTGCTGTTGCGCGTCGCTTCCCGACAGATCAAGGTCAAGACCATTTCGCTCAAGCCTGAAGGCCAGTCCTTCGCCTTCCGGCTGGAACTGGACAGCGAGAGCCGCGCCCAGGCCCTTAGCGGTGAAGTCGAAGTCGGCCTGGTTCTGCGCGACGCGAGCGAGGTACTGCTCAGTCCGCAGGGGGACGAACTCGTTTTCGACAGCAAGAGCCCGATCATTATCACCGCCAACTTTCCCCGCCCCAAACAGATTGATTTTCTCCGCGTTTTCGGCCTCAGACTGCTCATCCGCAGCGCCGACGGCAAGACAGTGCTCCGCGACATCTATCCCATCAAGGATCTGTCTGCCTGGCAGCCGGTTACACGCTCGAGTTGCCCATTATTGCCCTGTCCGGGCTCACCACGATCCAGGAGTTTCGCCTGAGCATGTTTTTCGTCAATCTGCCTCTGCGCTACGTGGCCAGGAACGTAGGCTGGCTGGACTATTTCATCGATCCCGATCCGGAGCGCGCGCTCGCGGGCTACGGACCGGAACTCGGACTCGACTCCCTGGCCATTCAGCACCTGGGTACGGACTGGCATGTCAACCTGTCCAAGCGCCTGGAGCGCGCAGGCTGCGCTTGCTCCATCCATCTGCCCTTTTTTGACCTCTCACCCGGCAGTCTGGACGATCTCGTGCTGGAGGCGACGCGCAAGCGTCTGCTGAGCGCCCTGGAGTTTGCCCGGTTCTATCGTCCGCGTCATCTGGTCGGGCATGTCTGCCACCACCACGACCAACATGCCGGCGACAATTTCGGCCCCTGGCTGGAGCGCAGTACCCGGACCTGGAGTTCCGTGCTCGAAACCTGGCCCGACCGGCCTCCCCTTTTTCTGGAAAATACGCACGAATCCGGCCCTGAGCCCACGTTCAGGCTGGTCGAGGCGTTGCGGGACTACAATGTCGGCGTCTGCTTCGACGTAGGCCACTGGCACAGCTTCTCCAAGGGCCGGGAGCGCCGGAACCTCACCGCCTGGCTGGATACCCTGGCCCCGCTGATTGGCCATCTTCACCTGCACGACAACGACGGGACCTCCGACCAGCACCTCGGCCTGGGCCAGGGCACCATACCCTGGGCCGATTTCTTCAGCGAACTGCGGACGCGCGCACTCCGTCCCACGATCACCTTCGAGCCCCACACGACGCAGGCCATGAGTCAGACCCTGTCCTACGTCAACGCCCACCCGCTTTTTTTCGAACCGCTGCGTAGCGGCGAAGCAGACGAATAATCCTACTCCTTGATTACCCTGTTCCGAAACACCCCCATGCCAGTCCTGGAAAAGGCCTGCGTGTACTGAATACGCGGGGCGCGAGCCGCCTGGGGGGATGCTTTTTTTTTCGAAAGCAGGTAGCATTGACGCATGGCCAATATTACCGTCAACGCGCTGCTCGAGCGGCTCGATCAGCACTGCTTCGACCGTTTGCAGGCAGCGGTGGCGCTGTGCGCCACGTCACGTCATCCTGAGGTCATCATCGAGCATCTGCTGCTGCGCCTGCTTGAGACGGACAAGGCCGACCTGGCGCTCATGCTCGGGCGCGCGGGTTTCGATACGGCGCCGCTGCGTGCTGCGTTGCAGAAGGTTCTGGCGGAGCAGCCGCGCGGCCATGCCGGCCGGCCGGTCATGTCCTCCGGCTTGCTCGACCTGCTCCAGGCAGCCTGGTTGTCCACCACGCTCGAGCTGGATCAAAATGCCATCCGTTCCGGAGCCCTGTTGCTGGCCGTGCTGGATCTGGCCCGCGCCGGGCAGGGAGCGCCCTGGTTGCGCGTGTTGCAGGCGCTGGACAGGGACGCCCTGCTGGCCGGATTCCGGGACACGACCCGGGACTCGCTGGAGGAAGGTCAAGGACGGCCGGGCGCACCTGAAGCCGCTTCGACCGGGTCCTCCGAGCGGGAGCCCGCCCTGCGGCTGTACTGCTACGACATTTCCGAACGCGCCAAATCAGGCCGGATGGATCCAGTTTTCGGTCGCGACCGCGAAACCCGCCAGATCATCGACATCCTGGCCCGGCGCCGGAAAAACAACCCGATCATCGTCGGCGACGCGGGCGTAGGCAAGACCGCCGTGGTGGAGGGGCTGGCGTTGCGTATCGCCGCTGGCGACGTGCCGACGCTGCTGCGCGAGGTCAGCATCCTGGGTCTCGACCTGGGCCTGCTCGAGGCCGGAGCCGGGGTCAAGGGCGAATTTGAAAGCCGTCTCAAATCCGTGATTCAGGAAATCAAAGAGGCGCCGCATCCGATCATCCTGTTCATCGACGAGGCGCACGTTCTCATCGGCGCCGGCGGACGCGCCGGCGGCAACGACGCCGCCAACCTGCTCAAACCGGCGCTGGCCAGGGGCGATTTGCGCACCATTGCGGCAACAACCTGGTCCGAATACAAGAAATTCTTCGAGCGGGATCAGGCGCTCAGCCGCCGTTTCCAGCCGGTCAAGCTCGACGAGCCCTCGGTGGATACGACTCTTGACATCCTGCGCGGGCTCAAACCCCGCTACGAGGCGGACCACGGCGTTTCCATCCGGGACGACGCGCTCGTGGCCGCGGCCGAGCTTTCCAGCCGCTACATCACCGGCCGGCTGCTCCCGGACAAGGCCGTCGATCTGCTCGACACGCGCGCGGCGCGCGTCAAGGTGAGCCTGACGCATGTCCCGCCCTCCATCGAAGAGCGCGAGCGGCGGATGCAGGGCATCAAGCGCAAAATCGACGCGCTCCAGCGCGACCGCCAAAGCGGGCTGAACGTCGATGAGCAGGCGCTCGACGAGGCCTGGGAGCAGCTGGAGACGCTCAGGGCCGAAACAGCGCGACTGCGCGGCCGGCTGGACCAGGAGCGTGCGCTGGTCAATGCCATTCTCGATTTGCGACGTGCGATTTTGCAGAAAGGCTCCTGCGAGGGGCCGGGTGACAGCGCAGGGCGACAGGAGCGTCTGCGCGGGCTGCTGGACCAGCTCAAGACGGTGCAGGCCGACGAGCCGCTGTTGACCTATGAAATGGACCCGGACGCCGTCGCCAAAGTCATCTCGGACTGGACCGGCATTCCCTTGGGAAAGGTCCTGCGCGACGAGGCGCTTTCCGTCCTCCAGCTCAAGCAGACCATGGGGCAGCGCATCCGCGGCCAGGAGCCAGCCCTGGACATCATCAGCCGGGCCATACGCAGCGCCAAGTCCGGTTTGAACGATCCGCGTCTGCCTCTGGGGGTGTTTTTACTCGTCGGACCGAGCGGCGTGGGCAAGACCGAAACCGCGCTCTGTCTGGCCGACGCGCTCTTTGGCGACGAGCGCGCGCTCATCTCCATCAACATGAGCGAATTCCAGGAACGGCACAGTCTGAGTCGGCTCATAGGCTCGCCGCCCGGCTACGCTGGCTATGGAGAAGGCGGACTGCTGACCGAGGCGGTCCGGCGGCGTCCCTATTCCGTCGTGCTGCTCGATGAGGCCGAAAAGGCCAACATCGAGGTCATGAACCTGTTCTACCAGGTCTTCGACAAAGGCATCCTGGCCGACGGAGAGGGCCGTCTGGTGGATTTCAAGCACACCATCGTCTTCTTGACCAGCAACCTCGCCTCGGACTTCATCGCCGGCCTGCGCGGCAGCCAGCCCATGACCATCGACGCCATCATCCGGGCCGTGCGTCCCATCCTCAGCGACCATTTCAAACCCGCCCTGCTCGCGCGCATGACTATCGCGCCATTTTTCCCTCTTGGTCGGGAGGCCCTGCGCGACATCATCGAACTCAAACTCGAGCGCCTCAGCGAACGGATGCGAGAGCGAAATCACGTGCGCCTGGCCTATACGCAGCGGGTCGTGGATCGGATTCTCGCCCGTTGCACCGACGCCGAAACCGGGGCACGCAACATCGACCATGTGCTGGGCCAGACCATCCTGCCGCGCCTGTCGGAAGAATTACTCCACCGTACGCACCACGGCGACCCACCGCGCTCGGCGGAGCTCGACCTTGACAGCAACGACGAATTTACCATTACCATGCAATAGGGAATCCAGTCCCTGAAGCGAAGCTTTTCCCCTGTCGTCCGGGAGCGCTGCTGTCGAAAGGATATGGTCCTGCGTCATTGCAGACACTTGCAGCGTTTTCTTCTCCCGGTTGGCCGCTTCAGGCCTGGCCCCCTCCCCGTGCGCGTTCCTCCGCAAGTCGCTGGTGATAGAGCAGCGCGGCGCTGAGCACGGCGAAGGGGAAGAGCAGAAAATTCAGAAAAGGAACCAGCAGCAGCGAGCCGAATCCGAGCATGAGAAACAGGTGCTGCCGGATGTAGCGCAGGCGTTCCCGGAGCGTGGGCCGGTCGCGGACGAGGGAAAAGTCCGTATAATCCCAGGCCAGCATGATCATGGCCACGGGCAGGCCGATGAACGGCCCGATGATCGGGATAAGCAGCAGGGCCAGGGGCAGGCCGAGCGTGAACACGGCTTTTTTCAGCTCCTCGCGCATCAGGGCCAGGATGCCGATTTCACGCGGCAACACCGCGGCCAGGTCGGCGGCGTAGGGCCCGCGTCGCCGCAGCTTGTCGGCAATATAGTCGTACAGCGGTGAGGCCAGAATATTCGCGACGACCATGAACAAGAAGTACTGCACGACGATGAGGAACAGGTACAGCAGATACTTCACAATGTGTGTATATATCCAGTACATGACCGACGTGGCCGTGCCTGCGGTGGTCGGATCCACGGACCAGAAATAGTGCAGCATTGGCTCGGCATGGTTGAAGAGCATGTACAGTCCCAGGGCGAAAAGCCCCAGGGTCAGCAGAAAGGGAATGAGCAGCAGGGGCAGGTACGAGGGGTTGGCGAAGGCGTAGGCGATGCCCCGTCCGTGAGCCAGCAGCCCGGCAAGAAAGTCGGCAATACAGCGCATGGCGGTTCTGTCCTTGTCGGATATGGCTAAGGGTTCTGGGTCGGCCATTCTTCGGGTACAAAGGCCATGGCAGCCAGGGGCGGCAGCGTGAGTTCCAGGTACCAGGGAACATGCCCGAATTCGGCTTGTTTGGCCATGACGCCGCCGCCATTGCCCACGTTGGAGCCGCCGTAGAATTCCGAGTCGGAGTTGAAACTCTCGCGCCAGAAGCCGGGGCCGGGGCAGGCGACGCAATACGTCGTCTGCACCATGGGCGTGAAATTGAAAATCCAGAGCATGGGCCTGGCGTTCGGCGCCTTGCGCAGGAAGCTGATGACCGAGTTCGCGTGATCCGTCAGATCGATCCACTCGAAACCGCGCCAGTCATGGTCTTCTTCGTGCAGCGCAGGATTCGTGGCGAGCAGCAGGTTAAGGGCCTTGACCACGGCGAACAGGCCCTGGTGGCTGGGATAATCGAGCAGCATCCAGTCGAGCTGGGCCGAGGCGTTCCATTCGTTCCACTGGCCGAATTCCGAGCCCATGAACAGAAGTTTCTTCCCCGGATGAGCCCAGAGATAGCTGTAGAGCAGGCGCAGGTTGGCCTGTTGCTGCCACATGTCGCCCGGCATTTTGGCTGCGAGTGAGCCCTTGCCATGGACAACCTCATCGTGTGAGAGCGGCAGCATGAAGTTTTCGCTGAATGCGTAGAGCATGGAAAAGGTGAGGTTGTTGTGATGGTGCGCACGGTAGAGGGGGTCCTTGGAAAAGTACTCCAGCGTATCGTGCATCCAGCCCATATTCCATTTGAAAGTGAAGCCGAGGCCTCCGACATACAAGGGGCGGGACACGCCGGTAAACGACGTGGACTCCTCGGCGACCATGATGGTACCCGGATAATGGCCATGGACGACGCGATTGAGTTCCTTGAGAAAATCAATGGCTTCGAGGTTCTCCTTGCCGCCGTACATGTTGGGAATCCATTCTCCCTCCTTGCGCGAGTAATCGAGGTAGAGCATGGAGGCCACGGCATCGATACGCAGGCCGTCGATGTGAAACTCCTTGAGCCAGTACAAGGCGTTGGCAAAGAGAAAATTGCGGACTTCGTGCCGGCCATAATTGAAAATGTAAGTTCCCCAGTCGGGATGCTCACCCTGGCGCGGGTCTCCGTGCTCGTAGATGGCCGTGCCGTCGAAACGCCCCAGGCACCATTCATCCTTGGGGAAATGACCGGGAACCCAGTCCAGGAGCACGCCGATGCCGGCCTGATGGCAGCGATCGATGAAGGCCTTGAGTTCCTCGGGCGTGCCGTAGCGCGAGGTCGGGGCGTAGTAATGGCTGACCTGGTATCCCCACGATTCGTCGAGCGGATGCTCGGCCAGCGGCATGAACTGGATATGGGTGAATCCGAGTTCCCGGACATAGGGAATCAGCTCGTCGGCAAGCTCCTGGTAGGAATAGAATCCGGGCACGGCGTCCTTTTTTCGTCGCCACGACCCCGCATGGACCTCGTAGACCGAGACCGGCCTGCGCAAAGGCAGCCCCTGGTGCCGACGTTCTTCCATCCAGGCCTGGTCTCCCCAACTGTAGTTGTCCAAAGCCCAGGCCCTGCCGGATACGCCGGGCCGCAGCTCGGCGTACAGAGCGAAGGGATCGACCTTATAGACAACGCGGCCGTCGTGCTGCATGACGCCGAATTTGTAGAGCTGTCCCTGACGGATACCGGGTACAAAGGCCGCGTGGATGCCGGAAACACCTACCGGATAGAGCGGCAGTTCGCCGTAGCGCCAGTCGTTGAACTCGCCGGTCAGATGCACCTCGCGGGCATTGGGAGCCCAGACCGCGAAGCGATAGCCGTGCTCTCCGTCCTGTTCGATCGGGTGTGCGCCCAGAATGCGGTACAGATCCCAGTGTTCGCCCCGACCGAAAAGATAGAGGTCGAAGGGCGGAAGGTACGTCGGTTTCGTGACGAGCTGGTTCATAGGTATACTCCTTGTGTACGGCCTTTCGGGGCAGACACCCGCGGCAGGGAATCCGCTTCCGGATTCGGCGGAACTCCGGAATCGGGTCCCACGGGACGTCAGCCCACGCGAAAGGCCGAGGAATGGTTCTCCGTGCGCTCAAGCCTCATCGCGCGTCCGGTACGTCCCGAATGCCGAGGGCTCGGCGTACCCGGCTATCATACGTTCGTCTGCAAAGCCTGTCCAGCCGCAGTGTACGTCGTGTCGTCGGTCATGCAGAATCGACCGGCCAGGCATGATTCCGGAGCCGGTATCGTCGGTTGGCAGCACGCCGTTCAGCGTGGCGTGACCCTGGCGTTGAGCCGGCCGGGGACTGCGGGCTCGGCGGCGGACTGCGGTCTGGGCGGGATGATCAGCTTTTGCCCCAGCTGCAACACGTGCTTTTTCGGCAGCTTGTTCGCCTCCAGCATGGCCTGTTCGCTGACGCCAAATTTTCGGGCAATGGACCAGACAGAATCGCCGCTTTGCACGGCGTATTCCTGCGGGGCGGTCGTGTCGGCTGCAACGGACGTCGGAGCGGACTGCTCCGGGGCCGCAGGCGGCGCAGGCGCGGCCGTCTCCGTGGTGGCCGCGGCCAGGGCCGGTGGCTGTTGATCGGCGGGCGTCTGCGACGGAACGACCAGCTTCTGCCCGAGCTGCAGAACATGCTTCGGGGTCAGGGCATTGGCCTCGAACAGCGCCTTTTGCGTGACGCCAAGCTTTTTGGCAATGGCGGAGATGGTGTCGCCCTTGACAACGGTGTATTCGCTCGTGCTCGGCGGGATGTCTTCCGCTGGCGTCGTAGCGGCAACCTGGAGCGCGGGCGCAGCGGCATCGGGAGGGGATCCGGCGTCCTGGGTCTCTGAGGCGGCGGTTGGCGCGGGCGGCTGATTCGACTGGTCCAGCGTGATGCTGACATCGGCGAGCGCGGATGCCGGCGCGGGGGGTGCGGAGAACACGTCGGCAACGAGCAGCGGCGGCGCCTCTGAGGCGTCTGCACCAACTCTCCATCCTGATCGGGGCTGAGTCCCGGTTGCCGGCTCGACAGTCTCCGACGGCAGGGAAGCGGGGTCGATGGTCAGTGAGCCGGCGGAAGTCTGCGGCTCGGGCGGCGTGTCGGCCGCGGCGGTGAGTGTGGGCACTTGTGCGGCGGGGATGGTCAGCTGCTGGCCAAGGGAAAGGGTATGGCGTTTGCCCAGATTGTTGGCGTCGAGAATGGCCTGTTCGCTGACTTTGAATTTGCGGGCGATGGACCAGACCGAGTCGCCGCCTTGCACGGAATAGAGCGTGGTCCCGGCCAGGCGGGTGCCCGGCACGGCGGCTGGCGGCGTTGTTTCTGGCTCAGGCTCGGGCGCGGGCGCGTACTGTACCAGGACCGGGGCTGCGGCGCCTGGGATGGTTAACTTCTGGCCGATCTGCAAGGTGTGCCGTGTCGGGAGCTTGTTGGCGTCGAGAACGGTCTGTTTGCTTACGCCGTGGCGATGGGCGATGGCCGAGACCGAATCGCCGCTCTGTACGGTGTAGACAAGGGAAGGCAGCGACCCGGAGGCGTCGGACCTGGCGGAACGGGAGGTCGAGGTGTCCGCCTCGGCCACGACTTTTGTTTTCGATCTGGACGAGGAGTCGGCCAGCTCGGTCTCGGCGCCGCGTCTGGCGCCTTTGTCCGGGATGATCAGCCCTTTGCCGACGGTAAGCCGCACGTTGCGGCGCATGTTGTTCGCTGCGAGCAGATCTTCGGTGCTGATGCCGTAGGCCTTGGCAACGCGTGCCGGGGTGTCGCCCTTGCGTATGGTGTGTCGGGAAGCACGCTGTCGCGGGGAGTCCTCGTCCGCGACAAGGGCCTGACTGCGTCCAGACCTGGTATCCTTGCGTTTGACCACCGGAGCGTCTTCGTCGGGCGATACCGGGCCGTCCTTGTCCTGGGAAGCCTCTCCGGCGGCCAGAAGCGTATGTGTGTAGGTGTCGTCGGGCTGAGGCGAGCCCGGCGCAGTGATCACGCGGCGCGCCCCCATGAATCGGGCGCCATAGTGGTCGTCAAAGGCATTGTCCACGCGCACGGTATATCCCGTGCGCGGGCTGTGGATGAATTTGCCGTTGCCGACGTATATCCCGGCATGGGTTCCCCGGGCCGATCCCATGCGCCGGGAAAAGACAACGATATCCCCGGGACGCAGTTCGCTTTTCGGGATGGACTTGCCGTGCGACAACTGCTCGCGCGACGAACGGGGCAGGTCGATGCCGTTTTGCCCGTAGGCCCATTTGACGAAGCCGGCGCAGTCGAACCCCGTTTCCGGGGAAGTTCCGCCGTAGCGATAGCGCGCGCCGATCTGGGAAAAGGCCGTGGAGAGAATTTTTTGCTGCACGCTGTCGCCCGCTTTGGCATCTCTGTTTTTGATCGCTGCGGGCTTTTTCCGTTTGAAATGACTGGCCACAGTCGTTGGATCCGATTGCGTCGGCTTGACCGCGTCGGCTGCACTGGCAAGAACGAGGCAAACGACCAGGGGGACGAGCAGCAGGGGTACGAGGTGCAGCCAAGGATGGGATTTTCGCTTCGAAATCCTTGCTTTATTCACAGGTATCCTCTTGAGTGGCAAAGAACAGGACATTCATGTTGCTCGTTTCAGGGGCACTGTTACGGCAACATCCTGAAAAGATTAACCATTTTTTTTCTAAGTAAAACTTTAGCCAATGGCAGCCGGGGCTGTAAAGTTAAAATCTTGTAATCCAAAGGTGGAGCGGCAAACTCAAGGCTCTGAAATGAAAGGCATAATCTGAGCAGGATTGGCTTGTTCTCCAATGGTGGGGGAGGAGGGTGACGCGGGATGACTGTCGGTCGTTGCGGGTGCGGCAGGGGGAGCGGCTATCGTCGGGCATATCGGAAGACCGGCGGCATTGTCTGCCAGCCAGGCTGTGAAGGCCGCGCGCGTGCGCTGCGCGTAGCGCGCCTTGCGCAGGCGTTTGGAGATGCGTTCCTGAAGCGGGGGCATGAGCCCGTAATTGACGTTCGAGGGCTGAAAGGTTTTGGCCGGGCGGCGCAGGTGTCCCAGGAGCGCGCCCAGGGCCGAGTCCTCGGGCGGCAGCGTGAGGGGATGGTTGCCGAGCCTCGCGGCCAAAGCGAGGCCCAGCCAGAGCCCGCAGGCGGCCGACTCTACATAGCCTTCCACTCCGGCAAGTTGTCCGGCGACGTACACGCCCGGCCGGGCGCGGAGCTCGAGCGCGGGTGTGAGCACCTGCGGGGCGTTGATGAACGTATTGCGGTGCGTGCTTCCCAGCCGGACGAACTCGGCCTTTTCCAGGCCGGGGATGAGGCGGAACACGCGTTCCTGCTCCGCGTACCTGAGCCTGGTCTGGCAACCGACGAGATTGAAGGTGCTCCGGTCGCGGTTTTCCGCACGCAGTTGCAGCACGGCAAAAGGCCGGCGTCCGGTGCGCGGGTCGGTGAGCCCGACCGGTTTGAAGGGTCCGTAGGCCAGGGTCATGTACCCGCGCTCGGCCATGGTCTCGATGGGAAGGCAGCCCTCGAAGTGAATTTCTTTTTCAAAGTCCCGTGCCGGGACTTTTTCGGCTGAAAGCAGCGCGTCGCGAAGCCTGGCGTACGCCGCCTCGTCGAGCGGGCAGTTGAGGTAGTCGCCGTCGTTTTCCGTCTCGCCGGCGTCGTAGCGTGAGGCCCGGAAAACCGTATTCATGTCCACGGAGTCGGCAGTAACGATCGGAGCGATGGCGTCGTAAAAATAGAGGTGCCCGGCGCCGACGACGTCCGTGAGGCTGGCGGCCAGTGCATCCGCGATCAGGGGCCCGGCTGCGAGTACCACGATTGAAAAGGTCTTCAGCTCCGGGTCGTCCAGCCCTCCGATTTCGCGCCTGACCAGCGTGATACGCGGGTTGGCGGCGATGGCGCCGGTGATGCGGGCGGAAAATTCGTGCCGGTCCACTGCCAGGGCCTTGCCTGCAGGCACGCGCGCCGCCTCGGCCGCCTCCATGACCAGACTGCCCAGTCGGCGCATTTCTTCTTTGAGTTGTCCGACGGCGGCGTCGGGCTCGTCCGAGCGAAGGGAGTTGGAGCAGACGAGCTCTCCCAGGCCTTCGTGCCGGTGGGCAGGCGAGAACCGGCGTGGCTTCATTTCGAAGAGCACGACCCCGAATCCAGCACGAGCCAGAGCCATGGCGCACTCGCATCCGGCCAGTCCGGCGCCGACGACGGCGATGGACGGGTCGCCGTGCGGCGAGATTTCCGACGTGTCAGAGGGAGAGATTTGTGTTATCATCGGTCCTCCACGTGTTCATGGGATTTCCTGTCTGTCGGGCGCAACGGCGCGGGAGCATTTGCTCGACCAGCGGCATCGGGCTGCGTACAGGCGGAGAGTCTTTCATGCCTGGACGAATCCTGCAAGGGGGGGGCTGGAGTCGTTGGAACGCACCTTCATGCATCCGGACACAATGCCGGATGCTCCCCTTCTATCGTGCTATCGGCCGTACCGTGCGGCACGGGGAGATGTTCTTAGCACGAACCGTAGTGTTTGACTGGCTGCCCTGATCTCAGAACACGGCGCAAGGGAAACGCACATTTCTGCTCCAGAACAGTCCGCGAATACGGTGACGTGCAGACAGATCAGCCTCTTGCTTTTGGCGTTTTGATCTTCCAGGGCATTTCCTGGCAGAAGCCCTGCTATCAACGACGCTTCATCGCCGACGCGTCGTTGTGGTCAGGTTGGCGTTGTCGATCGGCTTGAATCGTTGCGGGGATGTGAAGGAATCCTGAAAGCGGACAGTTCTTTATGTGTTTTTCTTATATATAATACAAAGTAGTTCCACTGCTTGTTGCTATGAAGTTGGAGATACATTCTGCTCATGGATGTGGCCGCCAATGGCTTCCCAGGCAACGCAATTCCCCCGCCAAGCGTTGCTGACATCTCGGACACAAGGCTGTTATACCCGCTGACAGTGGGCGTAGCATCCTCCCCCTCAAATTTTTGCGGGTATTTGAGGCGGTTTTGCATGAACACTAAGCAGGAAATGTGCGTATACAGTATTGACAGAATCAGGATGACGCTCTATTTACTCTTTTCACGGTCGAGATTTCAGCCTTTGTTTTATCGGCTGGGTTGTCTTGGTCATTGTCAGGGTGCCTGTCGTTTGCCGACCGTAATTGGTGATTGGGGGCGTCTCGTGGGTCGGGGAGGGATGCTAACGTATTTTTTTATCGTGAAGAGTACGTTTTTCTTGACCACGAGGCCTTCCATAGGTCATGTATTTTGCCGGAGATGAGTAAGCGGCATTGCCACGGTCTGTGCGCAATGCCTGCTGCGGCAGGGAGGCAATAAGGGCTTTTTCCGTAAAATGGGGGCAAAAACGAACAAGGAGTCTTACGTTGGGTACTACGTTTGATCAGGTTTTCGACAGAATCAGGCTTGCGATCAATACTCGAACGCAGGTCCAGCTGGCTGATGTGCTGGAGATCCGGCAGTCGAGCATCTCGGATGCAAAGCGGCGGGATTCTATTCCGGCGGAATGGTATCTGAAACTTTTCAAAAAATTCGGCCTGAATCCGGACTGGCTGGAGGATGGCACGGGTCCCTGGTACCTGAAGAACAAGCATGGCGAGTACGTGCCTTCCGATGGTCCGATGATCCCTGGCGTGATGGACGCGATGTCAGGCTACGCGGGTCCGGACAACAAGGGCACGGTTGTGACGGTACATTCCATGCAAGTGGAAAAGACCGAAGGCGGCAACTGGAGCCCCATGCCCATCGGCAAGCTCTGCGTCCCGCAGTCCTTTTTCCGGCCCAGTGTCCAGGTAGTCAAGATGAGCGCCTCGAACATGGAGCCGCTCATACGCAGGAACGCCTTCATGGGCATCGATACGGCCATCAAGCATATCGATTCTGGTGAATTGTATGCAGTGGATCTGCTCAACGAGGGTCTTGCCGTGAAGCGTGTCTTTCATGACACCGAACGGAACCGGCTGATTCTGCGCACGGAGAGCACGGTTCACCCCGAGCAGTATCTTCCTGTCGAAAAGCGCGATGAGCATGTTTACGGTCGTATCGTCTGGGTGTTGCAGGAGCTGTAAATCCGGCGATTGATCCAGTGCCACGGACGCGGATACAGATTCGGCCAGGAATCGCAGATCTGTGTTGCAAATCCGCCTCGTTCCCTGGCTGCGTCGCAACGCGGGCGCAGCCAGGACGAGCTTCGGCCTTGCGCGGACGCTGTTCACCGTGTAGTATTGTACCCTGTGACGAGGCTGGTAGCGACGCGTCGTCGGGCACAGTGCCGGAGTTCGCCGAAAAGTGACGAAGCTGTGCCGTGGTGCGCAATCAAGGGGGGGGCGACATGCATCCCAGAATATTCACCCTGGGCCTCTCCGTGGAGGCCATTTCACTCTACCTCATTCTGGACGATCTCGATTCGCGGGGAGCAGCGCTGACACGGGACGCCTGTTCGGCGTATTGGAATGCTACGGCGGAGCTTTTCGAGCGCAGCATTGATGAGTTGGTACTTCAGAACATTCTCGATGTCAGCGGCGACACTCTCTCCTTGCGACCAGCGACAGGCTGGATGGAGGCCAGGGCGGAGTGACGTCTTTCCGATCCGGACTTCTGCTTCCCGACGCCGGCGTATGGGCCTGCTTCGTGCATTCCGATGACGAGATGTCCGCAGGGTCTCTCCCGGGCATGCGAGCGGCGCAGCCTGTTCTCGTCGCCGTTGCTTCCGTCGGGACGACCACCCTACGCTCCGACCTCGCGCCGTGGAACTGACGCAGCTCTGGACCGGGCTGGGCTGGCCGCTTTGCCGGCTTGTCGGCTTTCTCTCCCTGGGGCTGTTCATCGCCCTGCTCATCGAGACTCTGAACTGGACGCGCGCCATGGCCGTGCTTGCCACGCCGCTGGTGCGCTGGTCGCGGTTGCGCGATGTTTCCGGAGCCAGTTTTTCCCTGGCGTTCTTTTCGGGTGCAGCGGCAAACGCCATGCTCGCCGAGCAGTACGACGCCGGCACGCTCAGCCGGCGGGAACTCGTGCTCTCCAATCTGTTCAACAGCATGCCGACCTATCTGTTGCACCTGCCGACCATGTTTTTCACGATGCTGCCCTTTATCGGGAAATCCGCCGTCGCGTATCTCGGGCTTACGCTGCTCGCCGCGACCTTGCGCACCGGCTTCATCGTCCTGTTGGGCCGATTGACCTTGCCGCGGCTCCCTGAGGGTTGTGTAACCTGTCTGCTGGACGAAAAGCGAACGGGGTTTCGCTCCGCGTTGCGCAAGGCCTGGGGGCGTTTCCGCAAGCGCATCCGCCGCCTGCTGCTCTACAGCATCCCCGTCTACGTCCTGATATACTTTCTCAATGTTTATGGCTTGTTCGACGCGTTGCAACGGCTTATGGCCGAGAAGAGCGCTCTGCTCGGTTTTTTGCCTCCCGAAGCGATCGGGATCGTTGTTTTTCAGGTTATCGCCGAGTCCAGTGCCGGCCTGGCCACGGCCGGAGCCCTGCTCCAGGCTGGCAACCTGACCGGCGCCGAGGTCATCCTGGCCTTGCTGGTCGGGAATATTCTCTCCACGCCCATGCGTGCCTTCCGCCATCAACTGCCCTTTTACGCGGGCATCTTCAAGCCGGCCCTGGCAGGCCGGCTCATACTCTACAATCAGCTGTTGCGCGCGGCCAGTCTTGTCCTCGTCGCCACCGCCTTTGCCCTGTGGGGACACCTGCTCCCCCGGGCCTGGCTCTGATGCCCGCCTTGTGACGCGCCCCCCCGTGACGATCTGCATTTTTCCTGTCTACGAGGCTTTCCCTGCTTGATCTTTCGGGCAGGCGACCATACATACACAGTGCAGGCGAAACAGCGTTGCCTACGCGGGACGCTGTTTGCGCGTGCTGTATTTGGCGTTTCCGCTTCCCGGCGAAGCGACTCTTTGCACGAACCCGCAACCGCAGGAGACAGCTATGCCCGCAGTGCTGATCGTGGATGATTCCCGGATGTTCGCCAATATGCTGACCCGACGGATTGAGCGGGAGCTGAACTACGGCGTCGTGAATGCCGAAAGCATGGCGGAGGCGGCGACGATTCTGCAGGATCACGCCTCGGAACTGAGTTCCGCGGTCCTCGATCTGACGCTTCCGGACTCCTTCGCCGGCGAAATAGTCGATCTGGTCGCGCCGCAGTTACCCTCAATCGTGCTGACGGGCAACCTGAGCGACGCCATGCGGGATCACATCTGGAGCAGGCGTATTGCGGATTACGTGCTCAAGGA
This sequence comes from uncultured Desulfovibrionaceae bacterium, assembly GCA_964523295.1. Classification (GTDB taxonomy): domain Bacteria; phylum Desulfobacterota; class Desulfovibrionia; order Desulfovibrionales; family Desulfovibrionaceae; genus CAZGAH01. Next base: position 78,349 of record CAZGAH010000002.1, read on the forward strand.
GGGCAACCAGAGCATTGACTATGTCCTGGCCCAGGTACGCCGGTTACATCTCAACGCCGATATCAAGACATTGATTGTCGACGACTCGCGTCTTCTGACCCTTCAGGTCTCCGAATTGCTGACCGTACACCGCTACCAGGTCTTCCACGCCACGGACGGCGTCGAGGCCCTGGAGGTGCTCGATCAGCATCCTGACATCCGGCTGGTCATTACCGACTACAACATGCCGCGCATGGACGGTTTCGAGCTGGTGCGCAGCATCCGCAAGCGCTTCAGCAAGGATGACATGGCCATTATCGGCATGTCCGCCGCCGGTAACAACATCATGTCGGCTAAATTCATCAAAAACGGCGCCAACGACTTCCTCACCAAGCCCTTTGGCAGCGAGGAATTCTATTGCCGGATCAATCACAATATGGACATGATCGAACACATCAATCTGATCAAGGACATGTCCAACAAGGACTACATGACCAAGCTGTACAACCGGCGCTACTTTTTCGATGAGGGAATGCAGTTCTTTCAGCGCCTGCTCAGGAAGGGCGAAGACGTCGCCCTGGCTATGCTCGATATTGACCGGTTCAAGGATATAAACGACACTTATGGCCATGAAGCCGGCGATATGGCCATCAAGTATATCGCGGCCGAACTCAGGGGATTTTTTCCGGCCCCGCATCTCATATCCCGCTTTGGGGGCGAGGAATTCTGCATACTGCTGGCCGGAACGCCCGCAGAGGAGCTTCCGGCCCTGTTCGAGAACCTGCGTGCCCGGATCGAGGCCAACGTGTTGCGCTACGCGGACGAGCAGATACGCTTCACGCTCAGCGGCGGCGTGACTGCCAGACGCCAGGAGCCCCTGGAGGCCATGATCAGGCGGGCGGATCAGCTGCTATACATGGCGAAAACCGAGGGGAGAAACCAGATGCAGGTCGAAGTCTGATTCAGGTCGACCTCGGGGCGTACTTCGCTATCATTTCATCTTCCTGACGCGCTGCAGCAGTTCCAGCCCGGGTTGGCTGTCGGGGTGGTGCTGCAGCAGCAGTGTCAGCTGTTCCAAGGACTTGGCCTTTTGTCCCTGCTTTTCGTACAATGCCGCGAGGTTGAAGCGGGCGTCCTCGTGCGCCGGATCCAGGGCCACCGTGGTCAGCAGTTCTTTTTCGGCCCCGGGAAGGTTGGACTGGCTCAGGGCGAGCATGGCCAGGCCGAAATGGGCCTCCGCGTCGCGGGGATTGGTCGTGAGCGCCTTCTGAAACGTCGCGTCGGCCTTGGCCGGGTTTCCGGTTTCTGCGTAGGCCATGCCCAGGTTGAAGTACAGATCGCTTTTGGTATAGCCGTCGGCCAGAGCCTGTTCGTACAAGGCGATTTCCCTCTGGCGTTCGTTGCGCAGGCCAAAGGCGTAGCCCAGATGATAGCGGGCCAGGGCGTTGCCGGGATCGCGGGCGAGCAGCGCCTCGTGCAGGCTTATGGCCCGGTCGAGGTCGTTGTCCTGCAAGGCCTTGTCCGCCGCCTCGTCGCAGCGCCATTCTGCCGGTTTTGCGGGTGCGACCTGGACGTTTCTGGCGCAGCCCGGCAGGAGCGCCGCGACAAGCAAGAGGGCCAGGAGCACGGCGCGAGCGCGCGCCTGGCGAGCGAGAAAGCAGGGGGACATACGTTGTCTCCGTTCGCCCGGGCCGTCAGTGCCGCGGGCTCGGTGCCGAATGGTCCAGGCTATGATTCCTGTGGGGCCCAGCAGATCAGCCCCAGCGAATGCGGATCGAGCAGGAGCGGATGGTTGGGCGCGATGCGCACGGTGAAGCCGAAACGGCCGGCCTCGAACGGGACGGTCTCGCCCTGGAAATGCTGCCAGCCGTCAACGGTGCTCCCGGTGGGCTTCATCTCCATGGTCCGCCGCTGGACGAACGCCCCCTCGTTATCCAAGGGGCCGCAATAGATTTCGACCCGGATGTCCGCTGGCCGGATGCCGTCCAGAAAGACGTCCGCCTCGACCGGCAGGCGTTCCCCGGCGATGATCTGCTTGCCCGGATGCGCCTGGACGTTGCGGATACGGATCTGGTTCCATTTGGTCATGATGTCCATACGCCAGGCGGCCAGCTCCTTAGCCGGGGTGAAGTTGTCGCGCATGAGGCGGTTGAAGTTCTCGTAGGCCGGCAGATAGGCGTTGCGGGCGTAGTCTTCCACCATGCGGTGGGAGTTGTAGACAGGGACGAGCTCCTTGAGCGCGAGCTTCATCTTGCGGATCCAGTTGCGGGGCAAGCCACCGGGTCCGCGGTCGTAAAATTCGGGTATGATTTCATTTTCCAGGATATTGTACAGGGTCTGGCTCTCCACGAAGTCCTGATAGGCCGCATCTTCGTACTCTTCGCCCAGCCCCACTGCCCAGCCGACGCTGTTGTCCGGGCGGTAGGCCTCGGCCCACCAGCCGTCTGGCGTGCTCACATTGAGCACGCCGTTGACCATGGCCTTCATGCCGCTGGTGCCGCAGGCCTCGAGCGGGCGGCGCGGGGTATTCAGCCAGACGTCGCAGCCCTGCACGAGGTTTTGGGCGATATCCATGTCGTAGTCTTCCAGGAAGATCATTTTGTAGCGGCACTCTTCGGAGCGGAAGAACTGGATGAGGTCCTGGATGAGCTTCTTGCCCTCGTTGTCCTGGGGGTGCGCCTTGCCGGCAAAGATGAACTGCACGGGCCGGGACTTGTTCGAGAGGATGCGCAGCAGCCGCTCCTTGTCCTGGAGCAGCAGCGCCGCGCGCTTGTAGGTGGCGAAGCGCCGGGCGAACCCGATGGTCATGGCGTCCGGGTCCAGCACCTCCGTGGCAATTTCCAGGGCCTTGCGCCGCACGCCTTTAGCCAGCAGCTGCCGGTGCAGCCGAAAGCGGACGAAATCGACGAGCCGCGCGCGCAAACGTTCGTGCGTGCGCCAGAGTTCGGCCTCGGAAATGGTTTCGGCCAGGGCCCAGACCCGCTTGCAGTCCGGATCCTCGCGCCAGTTACTGCCCAGGTAGCGATCCAGCAGCAACGCGATGTCCGGCGCCACCCAGCTCGAGGTGTGGACGCCGTTGGTAATGGCCCCGATGGGCACGTCCTCGAGCGGATACTGCGGCCAGACCCGGCGCCACATGGCGCGCGATACCCGGCCATGCAGCTCGCTGACGCCGTTGTTGAAGCGCGAGAGCTTGAGCGCGAGCACCGTCATGCAGAAGGATTCGTTGTCGTCGCGCGGGTCCTCCCGGCCCAGGGCGAGCAGCACCTTGAACGCCAGGCCCATTTCACGGGCATAGCCTTCGAAATAGCGTGCCATGAGATCGGGCGGGAAACGGTCGTTGCCCGCGGGGACAGGGGTGTGCGTGGTGAAAATGCTCGTCGACGCGGTCAGCTCCATGGCCGCTTCAAAGGGCAGGCCATGCTCGGTCATGAATACGCGGATGCGCTCCAGGCCGGCAAAGGCCGAATGCCCCTCGTTCATGTGGATGACCTTGGGGTCGAGATTGAGCGCACGCAGTGCCTTGACCCCCCCCACGCCCAGCAGTATCTCCTGCCAGATGCGCATTTCCAGCCCGCCGCCGTACAGTCGCGAGGTGATCTGTTTGAAATGCGCCGGGTTGTCGGCCACGTTGGTGTCCAGCAAGTACAACTTCACGCGTCCGGCCACGGCCTCCCAGATCTGGGCCTTGAGCCGCTGGCCCTGCAGGTCGAGCGTGATACACAGCGGCTCGCCGGCTGCGTCGCGCGTCAGTTTCAGCGGCATTTGTTCGAAATCGTAGACAGGGTAGCGTTCCTGCTGCCAGCCGTCGGGCGTAAGGTACTGGCGGAAATACCCTTGCTGGTAGCACAGGCCCACGCCGACGAGCGGGATATTCAGGTCGCTGGCCGATTTGAGATGATCGCCGGCCAGAATACCCAGGCCGCCGGAATAGATGGTCAGACAGAGGCTCAGGCCATATTCCAGGCTGAAATAGGCCACCACCGGTTTTCCGGCGTTCGCCCCGGAGAAGACGATCGGAGAGGTCTTTTTGCTGACATAGTGCTTCAGGCTGTTGCGCGCCTCGCGCAGCCTGTCCAGGTACAGCTCGTCGCTGGCCAGCTCTTCCAGCCGTTGCTGCGGCACGTGATTGAGAAACCAGACCGGGTTTTTATAACTCTCGCGCCAGAGACGCGGATCGATCTGGGCGAAAATATCTTCGATAGCGCTGTTCCAGCTGAACCAGTAATTGTAGGCCATATCCCACAATGGTTCCAGCTTGACGGGCAACTTGGGTACAACGCTGTAGACTCGCAACGGCTGCATACATGCTCCTCACGTTCAGTTTCCTGAAACAGGCTTTTATCAGACAGGCCCCCCAGGACGGCGTCCTGTACGCTCGGACGTATTTTGCCCTGTCAAGGGGAGAATTGCAAGCTGTTGGACGCCCCGGGATCAAACTGTTAACAGGTGGCGGGAACAGCGGGCAGTCAACATACCAGCCTGCCGAAGCCGATAATCACTGAAGACAGGCTTGGGCGCGATGATATGAATATTCAGGCGAAGCGGTGGAAAAACACTATCAGCAGACCTGAAATATAAAAAAAAATTTGCAAAAACGCTTCAAGAAAAGCGCTCCAGAGGATACATTACAACGTCTTCGTTTACAAAAGAGGCTCATGAATTTGCCATGTCGATAGACAGCAAGATTATTTTGATTGATGGCGAACGCCTGGCTGAATTGATTATCGAGCACGTTGTTGGTGTCAGCGTCGTGTAGACATTTCAGATAAAAACAGTCGATAGTGATTATTGTGAAGAGTAGCCTTACAGTATCGTTTTCATCATTTCTTGCCAAGGAGGAAAAACCCGGATTTTTTTTATCGGGGTCGGTTTCTGAATACCTATTCAACCAATGAATACCACGTACTCCGCCCCCCAGCCGCCGCTTTCCTGAGAATGTTTCGCTGGACAAGGCTATCAATATCGCGCCCCGCGGTATCTTGCGAGCATTTTGCTATCCTGGCCCATTTGGAGGTGGTGAGGTGGCCTTCGAAGTTGTCGAGCAAGAGGTTGAGTAGCTTGTGTTGGCGCTCGTTGAAGATTTCTCCGGCATAGCGCTCCCAAAATCGCGCTTTTCTGACTACATCGGCCAGTACGGTTTCTGTCCCGTTCAAGGCGTTGTCCATACACTCCAGAAACCAGTCAAAATACTCCGTGATGTCAAGGTCGCTGTTCTGCGCCGCTTCGAGACGGGCGTAGTAGTTATCCTGATCCTTCCTGATTTGCGTCGACATGCTGTAAAAACGCTGCGGGCTGTGCTCCGAGCGCGCGAGCAGCATATCGACAAGAGCCCTGCCGATGCGGCCATTGCCGTCTTCAAAGGGATGGAGGGTCTCAAACCACAGATGCGCTTGTGCCGCGCGTAACACAGGATCGACACTGTTTTCCTCGCTGTTGCACCAATCGAGAAAAACCTTCATTTCCTTTTCGACCCGCTCCGCCGCCGGGGCCTCAAAATGCACGCGCTCGCGACCAATTGCGCCCGAAACAACCTGCATCGGCCCCGATGCCGCCGTACGCCACGCGCCTACGGTAATTCTGCGCAGGCCGCTATACCCGGTCGGGAAAAGCGCTGCCTGCCAGCCGCACAAGCGCTCGCGTGTCAGCGGCTGGTCACAGTTCTGCGTTGCGTCGAGAATCATGTCCACGACGCCCTCGGTATGCCGATCCGCTGGCTTGAGCCCGCCACTCTCCAGGCCCAGACGTCGGGCGAGCGACGAACGCACCTGCTCCCGATCCAGAATCGCGCCCTCGATCTCGCTGGATGTGATGGCCTCCTCGGTCAGGGTGCGGAGCGTCGCCTCGTCGCGCAATGTGACGCCGGCGTTCTCCAAACGTCCCAGCAACCGGCCCTGCCGATGCCGCACGGCAGCAAGCTTTCGGACCAGCCGCCGCGCATCCCACCGGAATCGTGGCCAATCGGCTCGCTCATGGATATACACCGCTACAATCTCCGCACTCTTTGCGAAGATTATGGCCCCTAATCTCCGCAAAGGCAACAGCAAGGCACGACCTGAAGGTCTGGACCGGGGCTCGTCCCGCCGCGCTACCTGCTTGCCATTCGCATCACCAGGCCCTTGCCGGGCAGGGAGAAAACCCGGGCCGGAGCCCAGCGCAGGCTGGATTTCCCGGCCCTCCCGTGCTAAGGCCCGTCCATGAGCGTATGGGATTCCATCCGGAAGTTTTTTGGCCGCGACGCACCGGCGCATTCAGCCGAGCGCGTCGAGTATTTGCGCGCGGACTTCAAGAAACGCTACCATCATTTCAAGCTGTTGCTCACGGCGAACAACACCGCGCTGGATCGCATGGCCGAGATCGAAGAGGCGTTGCGCGGGCTAAAACCCTTTGGCATGAGTTTCGTCCGCTCGCGCTGCACCGCCGTGGCGACCAACGTCTACCAGATTGCCAGGCACCTGGACCAGCTCCGGCCGGACAAGTACGCGGCGCTTCTTCCCCGGTTCAAGGAGATTCATGCCCGGATCAACGCGATCGTGTCGCCCGATCTGCCACCGGATCCCGGCCCCCTGGTCTACGATCTGCGCGAAATCGATACGACGCTCATCGACCAGGTCGGCGGCAAGATGGCGCACCTGGGCAACATCGTCAAAAACCTGCTGCTCGACGTGCCGGACGGGTTTGCGATCACCGCGCGGGCCTATCGCCGCTTCATCGAATACAACGACTTGCAGGCTGAGCTTAATCGACGGCTCCAGGCCGCGGAAATCGGCGACAACCTCGAGGCGCTCATGACGCTCGCGACCTCGCTGCAGTCGCTCATCCTGGAGTCCCGGCTTCCGCCCGAGCTTGAGAACGACATCGGCGAGCACTACCGCCGGCTGCAGGAGCGCACCAGGCCGGACGTGCGCGTGGCCATGCGCTCCAGCTCGCTCGGCGAGGATTTGCCCGGGGCGACCTCTGCCGGTCAGTATCTCACGCTGCTCAACGTGGACGGCAACACCATCATCCAGGCCTACAAGCAGGTACTGGCCAGCAAGTATTCGGTCCACGCCATGGCCTATCGCTTTGCCCGGGGCATCCGCGACTTCGACGTTCCCATGTGCGTCGGCTGCATGCGCATGGTCGAGGCCCGGGCCGGCGGGGTCATGTATTCCCGCAATCCGCTGAATATCCGCGAGCGCGTGGTCATCATCAACGCGGTGCCCGGGCTCGCGACCGCCGTGGTCGACGGCAGCGAGCCGACCGATTGCTTTCTCGTCAGCCGGCAGGAGCCGATCCGGCTGCTCAAGGCGACCATTCCGTCCAAGCGACGACGCTGGACCTGCGCCGACGCCGGCGGGATTACCGGCGAGGCACTGTCGGACGAGGAGCTCGACGCCGCGTCCATCACCGAGGAGCAGGCCCTGGACCTGGGACGCACGGCCATCGCGCTCGAGGCGTTTTACGGACAGCCTCAGGATATAGAATGGGCCATCGAGCCCGACGGACGCATCGTGCTGTTGCAGTGCCGACCCTTGCAGGCCGTTCCCGACTTTCTGACGCCCCCGGAGGCGAAGGACGTCGCTTCGGAACCGGTCTTATCAGAAATGACCGGCGCCGGCGCGGGGGCGCCGTTGCTCCAGGGCGGCGCCACGGCCAGCCCCGGCGTGGGAGCGGGGCCGGTCAGGGTACTGCGACGCGAGGCCGACGTCCTGTCCTTTCCGCAAGGGGCGGTGCTCGTCGCGGCCCAGGCCCTGCCCATCTGGGCCTCGCTGCTCGGCCGGGCCGCAGCGGTGGTCACCGAACACGGCAGCCTGACCGGCCATCTGGCCGACGTGGCCAGGGAATTCGGCGTGCCCGCCCTGTTCGGCGTGCCGGAGGCCCTGACTCTCCTCGAGAATGGGCGAATAGTCACGGTAGACGCGGACGCGCGCGCCGTTCACGACGGCCGCAACGACTTTCTGCTCAAGCGAGCCGTAAAGCCCAGGAACCTGCTGCCAGGCAGCCCGGTCTACGCCACGCTCAAGGACGCGGCCGCGCACATCCTGCCTCTGCGCCTGCTCGATCCGGACAGCCCGGACTTCAAGCCCCAGCAGTGCGCGACCTTTCACGACATCACGCGCTTTTGCCACGAGCACCGGTTTCCCGAGCGTTCGAGCAAGCAGCTGTACATCAACGCGCCCATGCAGTTCTGGATCATCGACCTGGACGACGGGTTTGCCGAAGGGGCCGGTCAGGATCCCCACTTCGTCCAGCTGCATGAAATTGTCTCAGCGCCCATGCTCGCGCTGTGGAAGGGCATGGTGGCCATTCCCTGGGCGGGGCCGCCGCCCATGAACACGCGCGGCTTCATGTCCGTGCTCATCGAGGCCTCCAGCAATCCCAACCTGGACCCGGCCATGCCCACGCACTACACCGCGCGCAACTACTTCATGATCTCGCGCAATTTCTGTTCGCTGCAATCCCGCTTCGGCTTTCATTTCTGCTCGGTGGAGGCCCTGGTCAGCGAGCGCAGCCCCGAGAACTACGCCACGTTCAAGTTCCAGGGCGGCGCGGCCAACCTGGAGCGCCGCATCTTCCGGGCCAGGCTCGTGGCGGAAATCCTCGAAGAGTACGACTTTCGGGTGGAAGTACGCGAAGACTCCTCCTTCGCCCGCATCGAAGGCCGGGAACTGCCGTATATGGAAGAACGGCTGCTCATCCTGGGCTACCTGATCATGCATACGCGCCAGCTCGATATGGTCATGGCCGACCGGGCCGCGTTTCGCCGCCACGCGGAAAAAATCCGCCTTGACATCGCCAAACTCCTGGAAAACAGCCCCTCGTCCCCGCAAACCCCCTGACCGCGAGCCGTTGTCATGAAGAAAGCCTCTCCTGCCGAACTGTGGACCATGTACACGCAGCTGCCCGAGCCAGCCCGGCTGGTGCTGCAACTCAAAGCCCTGGTCTGGCCAGTGGACTTGCAGAACCTGTTCCTCGATGCGCTCACCGCAGCCGGCGGCCGCGACACCGGCGGCAAACCCTGGCGACAACTCACCCTGACCAACTTCTGTGGTCAGCTCAAAACCAAAGGTTTGCTTGACAGCAAATCCGGGATCGCCCCCTCCCTGCTCCATCGGGTGGCCGTGGACGCCGTCGCGGGCAAGAACGGAAAACGGCTGGTCGAGAGCATCAAGGCGACATATCCGACCGGGCGACTCTCCATGTCCTGGGACGGCGCGCACGCAGACTCTCCTTATCTCCTCCGGATACGCCTGGCCCTGTACGCCAACGACCCGAACGAATTCAACGGGCGATACATCCCGTATCACGACTCCCGTGACTCCAGCGCCGAACCGCACTTTTTCGATACGCTTTTCCGAAAAGATCCCATCGACACGGCCTGGCTTTTCAGTCGTTCGCCGCTGATGCAGTACGCCATCTTCTTCATCAAGGTTGGCTCTCTGTTCTATTCCGGAGCGGGTACGCCGGAGCTTGACGCCCTGCTCGCGCACTACGCCAAACGCCGCTGGGAGCCGGGTTTCGAACCCTTTCGCGTCATGCTGCATCATATCGACCTGCTGGCAGGCAATCGCGACGCACTCCAGGACTATGCCCGACGACAGAGGGAAGAGGCCGCCCGATGCAACGGCGAGGTTCCCGACGACAAGGACAGTGACGATCCATTGATCAATGCGACGGGCGTAGAGGCGTACCTTGATTTTCTCGCCGGCCGCAACGACGCGGCAATCACCGGATTTCGCGAAGCCATTAAACGGTTGCGTAAACGCTCACGATCACGAAAAGCGATCCCGGCCCCACCGTATATCAGCATGTATCTTCTGGCCCTGCTGCGCGACAACGCTCCCGCCCAGCGCAAGGAAGTCCAGGCCCTGCTCGACATCATTAACGCAAGGGACCAGGGGAAGACGCACAACCAGTACGCCGCAGTCCAAAGCCTGCTCTGGTTTACGCAGGGCATGACCGCCAAGGCCAGGGAGCGCGTCGCGCTCGCCTTCGAAAACCTGCCGGAATCGCCGCTGAACTCGGCCTTCATCACCATGGCCACGTGCGTCATCGCGCCGGAACTGACCCGGAATGCAGAGCCGCTGCTCGAAAAACGCTTCAACCGCCTCAATGAGACCATGCCAATGCTGGCGCGCATCTACGCGGAAGTCCTTGAGCGCGCCTCTGCTACGCCCGCGCCCTATACGGCGTATCTCAGGGAGGCATGCGGCGGCGACGAAACTATCCGCTTTCTGTCCACAGTTGAGCAGCGCGACTCCTGGGAACGCGTGCTGGAGGGGCTGAACGGACTGCTCCGGCCGGAGGGCAAAAAGGCGCCGCGCAAGGAAGGCCCGCACAAGCGGCTGGCCTGGCTGCTCGATACGGACGATCTGGACCTGAGCGTGGTCGAGCAGACCAGCAAACCCCGTCTGGGCTGGACGAGCGGCCGCCCCCTGGCGCTCAAACGCCTCTACGCGCGCGACCCCAAGCTTCCGTTCACCGAGCACGACAGCAAGGTGTTGCCGGCGCTGCGCAAGGAGTACTCGACCTGGGGCTGGAGGCGGGTGGAGACCTTTGTCTTCAACCTGAGCAAGGCCTTGCCGCTGCTGGTCGGGCACCCGTGCATTCTCGACGCGCTGACGCAGCAACCTATCGAGCTTGTCAGTCATACGGTGGAAGTCGTCGTCAAGGAAGAGGCGAAAGGCTATCGCTTGTCGCTTTCGCACCTGCCCGCGGAGGGGGAGGTGATTCTGGAGGCGGAGACCCCGACCCGTTTCCGCGTTATCGAATACGCGCCGCAGCTCACCGCGCTCCAGGAACTGCTCGGCGCCAAGGGTACGGTTGTCCCGCCCCAGGCTCGGGAGCGGGTGCTCGAACTGATCAGGGAGGAGGGGTCGCTACTACCGATACGGGCGGAAGTCGCCGAGGCCGATGTCGCCGTCCAGGACGGACTGACGACACCGATCATGCAGCTTCAGCCCCTCGGACAGGGGCTCAAGGCCACGCTGGCCGTACGCCCCTTCGGCAAGGACGGCCCCTGCTACGTTCCGGGGATGGGCGCCGAGGCGGTCCTGGCCGTGATGGACGGTCAGAGCCGGCGTGCCAGACGCGACTTCAAGCAGGAACGCGCCGCCGCGAAGCTCGTCGTCCAGTCCTGCCCGACGCTGCTGCGCCTGGGAGGAAGCCGCGAGTGGGACATCGACGACATTGAATCCAGCCTGGAACTGCTGCTCGAGTTACAGAACTGCCCGAAGCCGGTCGTTCTGGAGTGGCCCGAAGGGGTATCCTACGCGGTCAGCCCGCCTGCGGGAAGCTCGTCGCTGTCCCTGACGCTGCGCAAGTCGCGGGACTGGCTGCAGATCGATGGAAAGATACGCGTCGACGAGTCGCTCGTGGTCAGCATCCAGGATCTGCTCAAAAATATCGACAAGAGCGTCGGGCAGTTCGTTCCGCTGGGAGAGGGCCGCTTCCTGGCCCTGACGCGGGAGCTCCAACGCCAGCTCTCCCGCCTGGCCCTGCTCTCCGAGCCGGCCAAGGCCGGACGCATGGTGCATACGCTCGGCGCGGCGGCGATGCTCGACCTGGTCGAGTCCGCCGGCGAGGTCGACGCGGATCAGGCCTGGAACGAGTTGGCGGAACGCATCCGTCAGGCCGGCGAACACGCGCCCAGCGTCCCCTCCACGCTCCAGGCCCAGCTGCGCGACTATCAGGTCGAGGGCTTCACCTGGCTTTCCCGCCTGGCGCATTGGGGCGCCGGCGCCTGCCTGGCCGACGACATGGGCCTGGGCAAGACCGTGCAGACCATCGCCGCGATGCTCGAGCAGTCGCCCAAGGGACCGTGTCTCGTGGTAGCGCCGACGTCGGTCTGCCATAACTGGGACAATGAAATCGCCCGCTTTGCGCCGACGCTGACGCCCTATACACTGGCCGGCGCCGGCGACCGGGAGGCACTCGTCAGCGGCCTTGGCCCTGGCGACGTGCTCATCACCAGTTACGGGCTCATGAATACGTCGTCGGAGTTGCTGGCCGGGCGGGTCTGGCAGGTGGCCGTTTTCGACGAGGCCCAGGCCATCAAGAACACCCAGACCCGGCGCGCCCAGGCCAGCCGCAAGATCGAGGCCGCCTTTCGCGTCGCCCTGACCGGCACGCCGGTCGAAAACTATCTCGACGAACTCTGGAGCCTCTTCAACACCATCAACCCCGGGCTGCTGGGAAGCCGGGATTCCTTCCGGCGCCGCTTCGGCATCCCCATCGAGCGCGACCACGACAAGAACGCCCGCCAGGCGCTCAAGGCCCTGCTCCGGCCCTTCATCCTGCGCCGCACGAAAAGCGCGGTGCTCAGCGAGCTGCCCCCGCGTACCGAATTGACCGTGGATGTCGAGTTGCCGGAGGCGGAGCGCGCCTTTTACGAGGCCCTGCGCCGCCGCGCCCTGGAATCGCTGGAGAGTCTGGACAGCCAGGCCCCCGGGCAGCGCAAGATACACATCCTGGCCGAGCTGACCCGCCTGCGCCGCGCCTGCTGCCATCCCGGGCTGATCGATCCGGGCGCCGGGCTTTCCAGCGCCAAGCTCGACACCTTCCTGGAAATGGTGGACGAACTGCGGCGCAGCAACCACAAGGCCCTGGTGTTCAGCCAGTTTGTCGGCTACCTGCAGCGCGTGCGCCAGGCCCTGGACCAGGCCGGCGTACGCTATCAGTACCTGGACGGCAGCACGCCCGCGGCCGAGCGCCAGCGCAGCGTGGCCGCATTCCAGGCCGGCGAGGGCGACCTGTTTCTCATCAGCCTGCGCGCCGGAGGCACCGGGCTCAACCTCACGGCCGCGGACTACGTCTTCCACCTCGATCCCTGGTGGAATCCGGCCGTCGAAGACCAGGCCTCGGACCGCGCCCATCGCATCGGCCAGAACCGGCCGGTGACCATCTACCGGCTCATCGTCAAGGACAGCGTGGAGGAAAAAATTCTGCGCCTGCATCGGGACAAGCGCGAGCTGGCCGCCGATCTGCTCGAGGGAACGGACTCGGGCGTGCGACTCGGCGAAGAGGAACTGCTCGCCCTGCTGCAGGCCTGAGCGCCCTCCCCAGATACGCGCGCGGAGATGCCCGGCGCCGTCGATCCGGGCGCACAGTTCGTCCGCGACGTCCGGCGGCGTCCGGGTCAGTTCTGCCTGGCGTTTGGTCCCAGCAGACGCGCGACCACGGACCGCAACATGGCCATGCTGACGGGCTTGTCGATGTAATCGTCCATGCCGGCCTCGAGGAACGTCTCTCTGTTGCCGCTCATGGCGTAGGCCGTCATGGCCACGATGGGGATATTGGCCTTCGGCCCCAGCTCGCGGGACGAACGGATCGTCCGCGTGGCCTGCACGCCGTCCATAACCGGCAACTGGATGTCCATGAGAATGAGGTCGAAATCCTCCTGGCCAAGGATGCGCAGTACCTCATCGCCGTCGGTGGCCCCCACCACCTCGTAGCCGTCCTTTTCCAGCATCCGCGTCGCGGCGAAGCGGCTGATCCGGTCGTCTTCGGCAAAGAGGATGCGGGCGCGCTTGCGCGTCGGATCGGGCAGGACCGGCAGCACAGGCTCGGCATGCGCCGTTGCCTTCGACGGCAGGGCGAAGGGCAGGGTAACATAGATGGACGTTCCACCGGTTTCCGGCGCATCGATCGCAAGCTCGCCACCCAGAAGAATCACCAGTCGCCGCACGATCGCCAGTCCGAGCCCTGCCCCCTGGTAGCGCCGCGTAAACGAGCCCTCGGCCTGAACGAACGGTTCGAATATCTTTTTGAGCTGGTCGTCGGAAATGCCGATCCCGGAGTCGCTGACCTGAAACAGGACCCGCTGTGTTCCGTTCGCCCCGGGCAAGGCGTACGCCTCGACCCGGACCTGGCCGGAATCGGTGAATTTGACTGCGTTGCCGACCAGATTGAAAAGAATCTGAAAAATTCCGAACACAGAGTCCCGAAGTTCCGACAGCTCGAAGGATTCCTCGCGCACGACCAGTTTCCCGGCCTCGATCCGGGACAGATCGAGAATGTCTGAGAGCAGTCTGTTCAAACGCTTCGAGGAGTCGAGCGCGGCGCAGAGAAAATCGCGCTGCTCGTTGTCTAGCGCCGTTGTCTCCAGGAGCTGGAGCATACCCATCATGCCGTTCAGCGGGGTGCGTATCTCGTGGCTCATGTTGGCCAGAAACTCCGATTTGGCGTGATTGGCGGCCTCCGCCTGCTCCCTGGCCTGGATCAGGCCGCTTTCGGCCTGCTTGAACCCGGTCACGTCCTCGGCAATTCCGGCCACCCGCGCGACATTGCCGTGCGCGTCGAATATGGGCCAGAACCGTGCCCGGACCCACGTCACCCCCCCGTGCGCATCGACTAGGCGATACTCCGGAAACTCCCCTGGCTGACGGACATCGGCGCGCGCGCGATGCAGGAAGGCGAGCACCGTTTCCTGATCGTCCGCGGGCAAGGCCTCCATCCAGGAGAACGGCTCGTCGTACAGCCTCTCCCGTGGGCGCCCCCACATCGTTTCATACGCGGGACTGACGTAGTACACGGTATTCCAGTCCGGCGAAACGAGCCAGAACACCTCAGTGATATTTTCCGTCAGCTGCCGGAAACGCTCTTCGCTCTCCCGCAGCGCCTCCTCGGCCTGCCTGCGCTCCACGACCGCCTGAATGCTTTTCAGGAATGTCATGACCTGCGACAGATCGTCCACGGTGTAATCGGCGCTCCGATTGGCTACGGCGGCGACCGCGGTCATACGTCCGCGGGTAATGAAGGGGATGACGAGGAGCCTGGAAACCGGCGTATGCCCCGGGGGCAGGCCTTTCTTGGCCGGATGAGCGGCGGAATAGTCGTTCATGATCAACGGTTCGCGCCGCCGCACCGCTTCCGCCCAGACCCCCGCGTCGGCAATGGGGAACTCCATGGGCTTGTTCACGATCCGGCAGCCGCGCATGGCCTCGCCGCTCCAGGCGTGGATGGTCATGACCGACTCGTCCGCGTTCATGAACCCGAAAAAGCCGAACTCGCTGCCAGTCATGCGCACAATGGCCTCCAGGACCTGGTCATAGGCGCCCCTTGCGTCGGTCTCGATGAGCAGGGCGACGTTCCAGAGCGCCTCCAGCCGCGTATTGGCCAGGCGCAAGGCATCCTCCGCCTGTTTGCGCGCCGAGATGTCCGAGAGCACCGTGGCGAACTGGCCGTCAGCCGTGCGAAAGGCCTTCACCTCGAGATGCCGGCCCAACTCCCGGGAATAGCGCTCGAAGCGGACCGGCTCTCCCGTGCGGGCGACTTGACCAAAAGTCTCGAACCAGAAGGCATCGACCCCGGGCATGACCTCGGTTACCGTCTTGTCCAGAACCTCCGCGGGGCTTCGCTCCAGCATCCGCTCGAAGGCCGGATTCACGGCCCTGAAACGGAAATCACGCGCCTGCCCCCGCTCGTCAGGGACGATTTCCCCCAGCGCGAAGCCATCGAGCATCTCGCGGAAGAGCATAGCGTAATCCTGCTGGGCCCGTTCCGCCGTGCGCTCCAGAGTCTGGTCGCGGAACACGAGCACCACGCCCAGAATGGTTCCATCCTCGGCGAGAATCGGCGCGGCGCTGTCCGCAATGGGACGCTCGGCGCCATCTCGGGAGATAAGCAGTGTATGGTTGGCCAGGCCGACGATCGTGCCCTCGCGCAGCACCTTGTCAACCGGGTTCTCCACCGTGCGTCGGGTATCCTCGTTCACGATGCGGAATACCTCGGGCAGGAGCCGGCCCCTGGCATCATCGACAGTCCAACCGGTCAATGTCTCGGCCACGGCATTGAGCAGCTCCACCCGCCCGTCCGCATCGCAAGCGATGACGCCGTCGCCGATCGAGCGCAGCGTGGCCGACTGGCGCTCCTCGCTGGCACGCAGGGAGTCTTCCGCCTGCTTGCGCTCGGTGACGTCGGAAAGCACCTGGCCGATCAGACGGTCGGACGTGCGAAATACCTTCACTTCCAGATGCCGCCGCAGCTCCGGGACATAGCGCTCGAAACGGACGGGGACGCCGGTCCGGGCCACTTGATTGAAATACTCCAGCCAAGACGCACGTTGACTCGGGAAAATGTCCACGATTCCCTTGCCCACGACATCGATGGAGGAGTAGCCGAGCAGGGCCTCGAAGGCCGGATTCACGGACAGAAAACGGAATGCCTGCTTGGCTCTCTGTTCTTCCGGAAGCATTTCTCCCAGGGCGAAGCCGTCCAGCATCTCCTGGAACAGCATGGCGTAATCCTGCCTGGCCTTCTCCGCCTCGCGCTCGAGCGTCTGGTCGCGGAACACGAGCACCACGCCCAGGATGTCATCCCCGCCCGAGCGAATGGGCGCGGCGCTGTCCGCGATGGGCTGCTCCGTGCCGTCCCTGGCGATGAGCAGCGTATGATTGGCCAGGCCGACAATCTTGCCCTCGCGAAGTACTTTGGTGACGGGATTCTCGACTGTGAGCCGCGTCTCTTCGTTGACAATGCGGAAGACCTCTTCCAGTGGCCGGCCACGGGCGTCATCCTGGTGCCAGCCGGTCAGGGCCTCGGCCACGGGGTTGAGCATCTCGACGCAGCCCGCGGCATCGGTGGAAATGACCGCGTCGCCGATGCTGCGCAAAGTGACGGCCTGGCGCTCCAGGCCGATGCGCTGCTCCCGCTCCGCCTGAGAAAGCTCCTTGAAATGGTCCTTCTGATTGCGCAGCCAGATGATGTAGCCCAGGCCAAACACGGCCAGGGCAAGGCAGACCAGCAACCCGGTAAACAGCCGGGATTGCATCTGCCACTGGGAAAACACCTCCTGCGCGTCCTCCTTGGCAATCAAGTACCAGGGGGTGCCCGGAACGGGCAGGGCGCAGGCCAGGACATCCACGCCCCGGTAATCCTTGGCCTGAACGATGCCGGAACGGCCGTTCACTGCCATGGCGCCAACCACTTCGTCGGAAACGGGAATGCGCAGGACCAGCGCGGCGTCGGACCTGAAGCGCAGGTCGTTGAGAAAGAGCACCTGATCGCCATCACGCTGCACGAGCAACGTTTCCCCACTCTCGCTGGGCACAGGCCAGGATTGTATCAGCGGGTAGAGAAAAACGCGGGGATCGCAGACGAGCACAATGGCCCCCACGGGCTCGCCTTCAGGCTCGGCTTGAACAAAAACCGGAACGATCAGGCTGAGATGCGGCGGTTGCCCGGGGTGATCGTGCAGCGACGTAAAGAACGGCTCCCGCGTGTTCAATGCAGTTGCCAGCGTCTGTTCGATCTCGGAAACGTCTTCGCTGTCGCCCTTGATTGTGAGACGAATCCGCCCTTCCCGGTCGACCAGGTGTACGCCGCCGTATCTGTAGTTCTCGGCGATGCTCGTCAGACGCGTCCGCATCCGTTGCTCTTGAACGGGATCCCTGGTCTCCAGAACGCTGGCGACGTTTTCGGCCAGGAAAGGACTTTCCATGAGCACGCGCGCATCGCCCAGGCGCTCGTTGCGCCAGTTCGTAATCTGCTCCACTTTGAGTTCTGCTATGGAAGCAAGATTCGCTTCTGCCTGACGCCGCAGGCTGCGCTCCTGCGCCGCATGGAACCAGAAACCGCCCCCCAGCACGACAACCAGGGCCACAGCCAACAGCTGCGCCATCCACAAAGGAACAAATCGGTACATGGAAAACCCGCAATGTGACAAAATTGTGACGAGATACAGAACCGTCCCAGTCCCCGGTTCAGCTGCATACCTCGCCATGAAGATCTGGTCAAGGCCATATTTTGAACGGCTGCCTGATTGCCCGTTGCCGCAATCGCTCCAGCATCATGTCGAAACCGGCGGTATGCGAACGGATAAAACAGCCATACTGCATGACAAACACGCTATCGTCAGTGGCACGAGTGCAAAAGACGCCGGGCATTATCACTATTCAATGCCCGTATCTTTTCCCGTTCGAGCGAGGGGGCGTCCAGCGACTGAAGCGTTCGGAAATGGCAAATTCGTTGCGATAAAACCGCCTCGCATCCTTCACACGGCGCTCGTGACAACGTGAATGCCGACCGGTCAAAAAGGTCACACCTCTCTGCCGGCCTCAAAGGATCGGAGACAGCAAGCGCGCGATTTTCACGGCGGCCTTGAACAGCCAGCTGCGGCGGTCGTAGTCGTGGGCGAAGCTTTGGACACAATTGGCAAAGTCGCGCAGGAGCATGGTCTCGACGGCGCGCACGAAGCCCGGATCCAGGACGGCCATGGTGATTTCGAAGTTCAGCCGGAAGGAGCGGTTGTCGCAGTTGGCGGTGCCCACGGAGGCCATGACATCGTCCACGAGCATGACCTTCTGGTGCAGGAACCCGGGCGTATAGCGAAAGAATTTGACGCCCAGCGTTTCCAGGGCCGGGAAATAGGAGAACGATGCCAGGTAGACCATTTTGTGATCCGGCTTGAGCGGGAGCATGATCCGCACGTCCACGCCGCGCAGCACGGCCAGTTGCAACGCGCAGACGACCTCGTCGTCGGGCACGAAATAAGGGCTGACGATCCACAGCCGGTGTTTGGCCGCGTTGATGCAGTGGACGAAGAACAGGTCGCAGGTCTCGAGTTCG
>CAZGAH010000002.1:96886-108580 GCA_964523295.1 uncultured Desulfovibrionaceae bacterium
GACCGGTGGGCAGGGCCAGGATTTTCATATTGCCCGAGGGTGCCGGCCGGATTGTCCAGTCCAGCGGGGGCACGGTGCGCGTAGACCAGAACCAGTCCTCCAGGAAGGAGAGCTGGACCAGCGTGGCCACCGGGCCCTGGAACCGGGCGTGGGTGTCGCGCCAGGGACCGAAGCGGCGGTCGCGGCCCATGTATTCGTCGCCCACGTTGAGCCCGCCCACGAACGCGACCTCCCCGTCGGTGATGACAATTTTGCGATGATTCCGGAAATTGAGCTGAAAGCGGTTGCTCCAGCCCTGCGTCGTGTTGAAGGGGTGCGCGTCCACGCCGGCCTGACGGAGCTCCTCAATATAGGCGTCGGGCAGGGTATGGCTGCCGACCTCGTCGTAGAGCAGCAGCACCTTCACCCCGGCCCAGGCCTTGGCGCAGAGCCTGGCCTTGAGCTGGCGTCCGAGTTCGTCGTCATGGATAATGAAGAACTGCACGAGCACGTAGTGTCGGGCCTGGTCGATGGCGGCAAAAATGGCGTCAAAGGTCTGCTGTCCGTCGACGAGCAGCTCGGCGTGATTGCTCGTGGTAAAGGGCACGCTGGCCAGGTGCTCGAGCGGCGAGAATTCCGTTTCCGCGCCCTGCAGCGGGGAGGTGAACTCGCCGCGGTATTTGTCCAGGGCCCCGGAAATGGCGTGAATTTCGAGATCGCCCTCCCGGCGCGCGTCCACGTAGCCCTGAAAACGATTGCGCCCGAGCACCCAATAGAGCGGCACGGCGACATAGGGCACGACGATCATGGCCATGACCCAGGCCACGGCCCCCTGCGACGAGCGCGCCGTAAACAGGGCGCGCAACGCGGAGATGATGCCGATCAGATGGAAGCAGCCGACAAGGACGGCCAGCAGAACCCGGTAGTCGCTCAAAGAGCCTCCCCCCGCAGGCGTGGCATTGCTATGGCCCGGCGCGTATCCCCCCAGGCGACAAAACAGAATGCCCTCGCTGCAATTCGGCTCGAAATCGAATCGTGGCGGCAGACGCCTTCTGGATTCGGGACCTTTTCAATGCGCCCGTGCGGTGTGGATGTCAAGGAGTGTGCTGCCTTTCGCCCCGCGATGAAACTTGACACACACGACGCCATTACTTACATAACTTACATGCGCACAGTAATTGCCACGAGAACGGCCAGAAGGCACCTGAAAGAGATTCCTGCGCACGATCAAGGGCCAATCCGTGCGGCGATCCGCGACCTCGCGAACTGGCCTGACTGCCGCAACGTCAAGGCCCTGAAAGGGAGCGCGGGGTATCGGCTTCGTGTGGGCCGCTACCGCGTGTTGTTCACAGTCGAAGAAAAAGACATTGTCGTCACGGAGGTCACAAAACGCGATGAGCGCACCTATCACTGAATACCAGATTATTCGCGGCCCGGACGGAGCGCCCTTGTACGTGCTTGTGCCCTGGGAAGAGTATGAAGAAACGTTCGGGGGGCGGCCTGACGATGAGGTTCGTATCCCCTTCGAGGTCGTCGAGGCGAATCTGGACGGCGAAAGCCTGGTCAAGGCCTGGCGCGAACATCTCAAGCTGACGCAGGCCGAGGTTGCGCGGCGCATGGGGGTCTCGCGCGCAGCGCTAGCCCAGATGGAGGCGCCAGGCGTCAAGAATCGGGTGTCCACGCTCAAGAAGATTGCGCTGGCCATGGGCGTGGAGTGGGAGCAACTGCGGGAGTGAGTGCCACAATCCGGGAGGGCGTCATGAGGGTGCGCGAAAACCTCTTGAGGATCAGCAGGCGGGGTTCAGGCGGAAAGCCCTGAACGGTTCCGGGGAATGGCGTACTGTCCGGTTCCGGGACCGGGACCCTGTGGCGGTTCGACCGTGACGGAACTGCCGACCGGATGAAAAGCCTTCGACCGCCAGTGCAACAAAAGGCATCGGTCAACAATCGATAGTCGCACCAAGGAGAGACTTCCCATGCCGAGCCTGATACAGCCATCCTTATTCGACCTGCTCGACGGTCCGGCCTTCCCGAGACCGACGGCAGTAAAGGCCGCGATTGAAACACTGGCATCGAACAGCGGCATCGAGGCGCGAGGGGCAATCTTTACGCGCATCGAGGTCGTTGATTTCATTCTTGATCTGGCTGGCTACGTTTCCAGCGAGCCACTGCACCGGCGGCGTATTCTGGAGCCGTCTTTTGGCAAGGGCGATTTCCTTCTTCCCATTGTTGAACGCCTGCTTGCAGCGTGGCGCGAACATGGTGGCGATGCCTCGACCGCCGACGCTGCATTGGGAGCGGCCATTCGGGGCGTGGAGTTGCACCGGGATACTTTTGTCTCGACACGCAAGGCCGTTATCAACAGACTGATCGTGGAGGGGTTATCGGAAACCGTTGCTTCAGAGCTCGCCGGGCAATGGCTGACACAGGGGGATTTCCTTCTTGAGCAACAAAGCGCCCGCTTTGACGTTGTGGTCGGCAACCCGCCGTATGTCCGGCAAGAGCTGATCCCCGCGGCGTTGCTGGCTCAAATCTCGAACAATGAATTTCCTGATGAACTTTAAAAACCATCCGCATCTTCGTCTACACACTGGTCGCGCTTAGAGGCAGAAACCCCAGCATCCTTTCCCGCCGCGCCCGAATGCCCGCCGGCGTTTTTTCGACAAGTCCGAGAGAAACAAGCAAGTTGATGTCGCGGGTAAGCGCCTTTGCGCCCCGATGCGCGTAGGCCTCGGCGAGACGCGGCGTCAGGTCTTTGATTTTTCCGATTGGGACGGGCGCGTCTTGCGTGGAGAGGTCCAGCACGAGGTGCCGCCGGCGCGTATTCGCTGCGCTGTTCTGGCTGCGAAACGCCTCGTGAACATAATCCGTCCAGGCCATGGCTAAATGCTGTTGCTTGATGACGCCGATCTGCGTGTCGAGAGCGTCGCGAAATCCCGCCACGGCGTAGGCAAGAAACGCGGTCAGGTCCCCGCCAGACCGACTCGCCCTGTCAAGTTGCCGGTAATACTCGGACCTGGTCTCGTTGTAGAAGTTTGAGAGCAGTTGCGCCGCAGGATGCGGTACACCTCCGGCCAAAAGGATATGGTATTCCGCCAGTCGCGCCACCCTGCCGTTCCCGTCGCCAAAAGGATGTATCCAGGCCAGATAGACGTGAGAGAGTACCGCCTTGATGACTGCCATGGGCAACAGTTGCTCCGGCTCGGCGTCGAAAGAGGACAGCCAGTCACAGAGCCGCTGCAGCAATGCCGGGCAGTGTTGCGGCAATGCCGCCCGGTATTGCCCGACAACGACGGAATGGCCGCGTATCGCTCCGGGTATGATGTCGGCGTCCGTGGCGAGTCCGTCGAGCACGACCAAGTTATACTCCAGCAATATTTCGACGCGAAGGTTCTTGTCCTTTGTGAACACGTGTTTGTCTACGAGTTGAAATGCCTTGACAATGTTGTCGATCTCCTTGCCGAGATACTCCTTGGATGGAGGGAGTTCGAGCTGTCCGTCGATGCGTCGTTTCACTTCCGTTTCAGTGAGCGTGTTCCCCTCGATGGCGGTCGTGCTCATGGCACCCTTGGCAAGGTACAGTCGGCCAAATTCTTTCGCGACATCCGGCTTGAGCGGCACGCCGGCCAGATGCAGGCATTTCGACTTGATCTCCCCCAGCGCAATCCAACTCGCGGCGGATATCCGGTCGGTATCGAAGCGAAAAGATATCCATGGATGGGTTGCTGTGTGGCTCATAGACCGTCCTTGTATTCTTATTTATAACTAAGTAGTTGCATAAAAAATTTCGGCAATGATGACCTGCTTTTTTTCCTGAGCCGTGACTGTCTGAATGACCCTACCACAGGGTTTGACATTGCGTCAACGTGCGCCTCTTTCTGCCCCCCCTTTATCTCTATTCCTAGTCAAAAGCGTCTGGGTTCTGCCTCTGGCGTCCCGCTTCAGACAACACCTGACCAGCTAACACCTCTTTACACAGCCCGCCCCCTGCCTGATCTCCTCCGGCACCCAGGTTTACATCGTTGGGACCTGCTCCGAATCTCAGGCCCGACAAAGCCGCTTGACACGCGCTCCGGTGAGCAACTACCGCGTACGTATCGGAAGCGACGATGGTGAGTCCAGGGGTAATGGCACATTTCCTCGAACGGTGTCGGGCGGAATGGATTTGAAAGTTGCAGCAATCTGGCTTGAAAAACGGCCTGCTATCAGTTAATTTAATCATTTTGTATTACAGAACCCGGACAAGCGGCGGGTAGACCGTGACGGAACTGACGACCGGGTGAAAAGCCTTCGACCGCCAGTGCAACAAAAGGCATCGGTCAACAATCGATAGTCGCACCAAGGAGAGACTTCCCATGCCGAGCCTGATACAGCCATCCTTATTCGACCTGCTCGACGGTCCGGCCTTCCCGAGACCGACGGCAGTAAAGGCCGCGATTGAAACACTGGCATCGAACAGCGGCATCGAGGCGCGAGGGGCAATCTTTACGCGCATCGAGGTCGTTGATTTCATTCTTGATCTGGCTGGCTACGTTTCCAGCGAGCCACTGCACCGGCGGCGTATTCTGGAGCCGTCTTTTGGCAAGGGCGATTTCCTTCTTCCCATTGTTGAACGCCTGCTTGCAGCGTGGCGCGAACATGGTGGCGATGCCTCGACCGCCGACGCTGCATTGGGAGCGGCCATTCGGGGCGTGGAGTTGCACCGGGATACTTTTGTCTCGACACGCAAGGCCGTTATCAACAGACTGATCGTGGAGGGGTTATCGGAAACCGTTGCTTCAGAGCTCGCCGGGCAATGGCTGACACAGGGGGATTTCCTTCTTGAGCAACAAAGCGCCCGCTTTGACGTTGTGGTCGGCAACCCTCCGTATGTCCGGCAAGAGCTGATCCCCGCGGCGTTATTATCTGAATACCGCCGCCGTTACCAGACAATGTATGACCGTGCAGACCTGTACATTCCCTTCATCGAACGTTCGCTGTCCCTGCTCGACAAAGGCGGGACTCTGGTTTTCATATGCGCCGACCGCTGGATGAAAAACCGCTACGGAGGCCCATTACGGGAGTTCATTGCCAACCATTTCCATCTCAAAGCCTATGTCGATATGGTGGACACCAACGCCTTTCACTCCGAAGTCAGCGCCTATCCCGCGATCACCGTCATTGCGAAGGCACAGGCAGGCGCAACCCGGATTGCCCACCGGCCAACGATCGAGAAGAAGGCGTTATCTGCTGTCGCCGCGGAAATCAGGTCGGAAACCTTGGCCAACGACTCGTCCGTGCGGGAAATGGCCCGCGTGGTAAAGGGTTCCGAGCCATGGCTGTTGGAGTCTTCGGATCAAATGGTGCTGATCCGGCGTATCGAAAACCAGTTCCCCAGTCTTGAGCGAGCTGGCTGCAAGGTCGGGATTGGCGTGGCCACCGGAGCGGACAAGGCATTTATCGGAGACTTCGATGCGCTTGACGTGGAACCGGATCGCAAACTTCCCCTGGTCGCAACGCGGGACATCCAATCGGGCGACGTTGTCTGGCACGGTCAGGGTGTCATCAATCCGTTCGCCGAGGATGGTAGCCTCGTCGATCTGCGAAGGTATCCCAGGTTGGCCCGCTACCTTGAAGAACGCAAGGCGGTCATTGCCAAACGGCATTGCGCCCTGAAGACACCGGCAAACTGGTACCGGACGATTGACCGGATATGGCCGGAGCTGACCCGCAAGCCGAAGTTGCTGATACCGGACATCAAGGGCGAGGCGCATATCGTTTTTGAGTCGGGCAAACTCTATCCGCACCACAACCTGTATTACGTCATCTCTGACACGTGGGATTTGCGGGCCTTGCAGGCGGTATTGCTGTCCAGCGTCGCCAGGCTCTTTGTGGCGACCTATTCAACGAAAATGCGCGGAGGTTACTTGCGCTTTCAGGCTCAGTATCTCCGACGCATCCGGATTCCCTTCTGGCAGGACGTATCCGCGAATCTCCGACAGGAATTGATCCACGCCGCAAACGTACGCGATCTTGCCGCCTGTAACAGAGCGGCTTTTCAACTTTACACGCTGAATGGAGAACAACGATCCGCTCTTGGAGACAATGGGGAATGGCAATTCAACCGCTTCGGTAATTGCCTCTCCGAGATCCGCTGCTGACAGTGGCATTTTTTCCTCGTTGTCATCAATGACCAGTCTCAAAACCTTCGTCACCTCCTTTGCCGGGCATAGTGCGGCCGCAGCGGCAAGGCTTGCGTAGTTCTCAGGAATCCGCCGTCAGCTGACGGAAAATCCTTTTTCGTCGCGTTCTCTGCGGTTCAACGAAAAAAAGACCGCGACGTAAATCGTGCTATCCGCCAATCACCTGCAGCACGTGCTCGACGTACAGGCTCGCGGCGTCGATGCCGCAGGCGTCGAGCAGTCCGCGGAAGCCGCCGAAGGCGGAGACTTCGTACACTGCCGCGCCATCCGGCGTCTCCACCACGTCCACGCAGGTGAAGGCCATGCCCGGAAACAGCGACTGGGCCTTGTGGGCCAGGCTGATGATCTCGTCCGCGGGCGTGCAGGCCACGTAGCGGCCGCCGCTGCGCGTGGTGGTGTCCCAGGCGTCGCCGTTGCCCTGGCGGGCGTAGGTGGCCAGGTAGCGGCCGTTCAGGAACGAGACGCCGAGGTCGCGCAGGCCGCCCTTGTGGGCCACCAGTTTCTGGATATACATGACGCGGTTGCCGGAGCTTTGGAAATCCAGGATTTCCTCCCGCAGCATGGGACCGGCCTCAATGATGGTCATGCCCCTGGCCTTGGAGCTGTACAGCGGCTTGAACACGGCCTTGCCAAAGCGCTCGACAACGCCGGCTGCCACGTCCACGCTTTCAGTAATTGCGGTCGGCGGCATGGGGATGTCGCCCAGGCGCAACGCGGTCGTGCAGCTCAGTCGGTCGATGAGCCGGTACATGCTGCCGGGATCCGAAAACACCGGCGTGCCCGTGGCATGGAGAAAGCGGAGTATATCCATGCGATCCAGGGCGTGGGGCGAATACGACGGGGCGATCTTCTTCACGAGCACCGCGTCGAGTTCGCCCAGATCGTATTCCCGAAAGACAACCCGGCCCGTTTGCAGATCGAGCCCGACCTCAGCCATGTCGATAAGCAGCCGGAACCCGGTCTCGCGCTCCACCACGTCCAACAGCCGCTCCGTAGACCACCCGCCAGGAATACCCACCACGCCGATCCGTTGCATTGCTCTGCTCCTTCTCGTGTCCTTTCTGTTCGCGGCGCACCGTCGCCGTGCCGACCATGCCCGGACGAAGCGGCGCCACGGTTACGGGCCGGAGACATTCCGGTTGCAGCCCCGCCTTTCCTCCGCCCTGGCGATCCACCGGCAGTTCATCCATCCTGGTGTATAGTATGTATACAGCAAAAACACCCGGAATGGATGTTTTTTGAACACATCCCGGCGTCCGCGCCGATCCGTTCGCGCCATTATCTGAAAAATCAGCAGGTTAAGAACACCGACATTCTGGCATCGCCTTTGCTATTCTTCAGGCAACGACGGCGATGGACATCGTAAAAAACACACCGCGTACGAATCATGTCCTTCG
The DNA here is from genome assembly GCA_964523295.1 of uncultured Desulfovibrionaceae bacterium. Lineage (GTDB taxonomy): Bacteria > Desulfobacterota > Desulfovibrionia > Desulfovibrionales > Desulfovibrionaceae > CAZGAH01. Next base: position 104,445 of record CAZGAH010000002.1, read on the forward strand.
CCAGGACCAACCCCTTACCCATGGAGGCAGATCATGATGCTTACCCGCAACGTCTTTGTCGCTTTGCTGCTGGCCCTCGCCCTGACGGCCCCGCTTGGAGGAATGAACCTGGCCGAGGCGCGACAGCACGGTCAAAATCACCAGGGAGCCGGACCCGGCGGACGGATGATGGACGGCATTACCGCTGAAAAACAGGAGGCCATCCAGAAGATCGTCGCGAGTTACAAGGATACCCTCTTCGACCTGCATCAGGAGCTCTACACCAAACAGACCCAGCTCGAGGCCGCGCTGGCGCAGGCGCAGCCGGATACGGCCAAGGCCCAGGCCATAGCCAAGGAAATCGGCGACCTCAATGTCAAGGTCACGAACGTGATGATCGAGATGCGCGTCCAGGTGACCAAGGAAACCGGCATTCGCCTGCCCATGTTCCACGGCAAGGGCATGATGGGCGGATGCATGGGCGGCGGTTGCATGATGGGCGGCGGTATGGGCCGCGGCATGGGCGGCTGCGGCATGATGGGCGGTCGCGGCCAGATGGGCGGTCGCGGCCAGATGGGCGATGCCCCCGAGACAGCCCCCCAGCAGAACTAGCCGCTGTCGACAACCATATCTTCCCCGGTTCCTCCCCTTCCCCCCTGCCCGGCCTGCCCTGCCTGCATCTCCCCGATGCAGGCAGGGCCTGTACATACGGGTCGACCGCCGGCGCTATCGCTACATGAGCACGGCCTGGGCCGCCTCTTCCAAAGTAGTAATACCCTGCGCCGCTTTGATGGCGCCGTTGGCCTTCAGGGTCAGGAGCTTGCCCTCGCGCACGGCCGCGTTGGTAATCTGCTGGGACGAGGCCTGGCGCAGAATCATTTCCTGAACCATCTCATCGATTTCCAGGACTTCAAAAATTCCCGTGCGCCCGAGAAAGCCGGTCTCCCGGCACTTCTGACAGCCTGGCCCGCGAAAGAACTGCCCCTTTCCGGCCCGGATGCCCATGGCGGTCAGGGCGTGCTGCGGCGGTTCGTACTGCTGGCGGCAATGCGGGCAGACCTTGCGGACCAGGCGCTGGGCCATGGCCACGAGCAGGGTGGAGGCGATGAGAAAGGGTTCTACGCCCATCTCCCCCAGGCGGGTGATGGCGCCGGCCGCGTCGTTGGTATGGAGCGTGGAGAGCATCCGGTGCCCGGTGAGCGCTGCCTGGACGGCGATATTCGCCGTCTCGGTGTCGCGTATTTCCCCGACCATGACCACGTCCGGATCCTGCCGCAGTATCGAGCGCAGCCCGCTGGCAAAGGTCATGCCTGCCTTGCGGTTCAGCTGCACCTGCCGGATTTTCTCGACCCGGTACTCGACCGGGTCCTCCAGGGTCACAATGTTGATGTCCGGGGTATTGATCTGGCGCAGGATGGCGTAGAGGCTGGTGCTCTTGCCGCTTCCGGTCGGCCCGGTGGACAGGATCATGCCCCAGGGCTTGCCAATGGCGTTCTCGATCTTGCGGCGATCCAGGCTGCTGAAGCCGAGATCGTCCAGGTTCTGCTCCTTGCCGCCCACGTCGAGCAGGCGCATGACCACGTTCTCGCCGTGGATGGTCGGCAGCGTGGAGACGCGCACGTGGATCTCCCGCTCGTCGATACGGAAGGTGAAGCGTCCGTCCTGGGGCACGCGGTTGATGGCGATGTCCAGCCCGGCCAGAATCTTGATGCGGGATGCCGTCGGCAGGAAATAGGATTTCGGGGGCGCCGGCACGTGCCGCAGTTTACCGTCCACGCGGAAGCGCATCTGCACGTAGCGCTTCTCCGGGCTGATATGGATATCGCTCGCGCCCTCGCGCGCGGCGCGCGCCAGAATGGAATTGACCATCCGGATGACCGGCGGTTCTTCAGCCAGGCCCTGGAGCGAGAAGACCGTGATGTCTTTTTCGGACTCGGGATCCTTTTCCTCCGGCTCCACGTCGAAGCTGACGCTGCCCTTGGCGTCCAGCCCCTCGTAGAGTTCGGCCGAAATGCCGTAGAGGGTGTACATGAGATCGCAGAGATCCTGCTCCGTGCAGATGACCGGATCGACCTCCAGGTTGGTCAGTTCCTCCAGGCTGCTGATGGCGGTGATGTCCATGGGATCGATCATGGCCACCTTGAGCAGGCGGCCCCGGCGCTCGAGCGGCGCGACATTGAACCGTTTGGCCGTGTCCGCCGGAACCAGCACGATCAGGCTGCTGTCCGGCGCGTCGTGCTCCGGATCGAACTTGCTGATGTGCAACTGCCGGCTGAGTAAATCAACGAGCTGGTTTTCCCTGAGTATGCCCTTGCGGATGAGAAACTGCCCCAGCTTGAGCCCGCTCTTGCGTTGCTGCTCCAGCGTGACTTCCAGCATTTTCGGCGTAATCAGGCCGGCCTCGATCAATATCTCCCCGAAGCGGTCCCTCACGCTCTGCCATTGTCTCAGCACTGCGCTCTCCTTGGCAGGGGCGGCGGGCACGCACGTGTCGCCTCGTCAGCCCCCCTGTTGCTCTTCTTCCTGACGCGCCGCTCCGTACTTCCGGAAAAGACGCGCGATGCTATCAGACGCCTTGACTTCGACCGGGTTTGCTGCTGGAGTACCCGCATCGTTCATCCCAACCGGCAGCGTCTGACCGACTCCGACGCTCCCTTGCGTACGCCATGCTGCACATACGCCCCGGCACCACGTCACTCGTCCTCGTACTGGCCTGTCTGGTCCTGTTCGCTCCGCCAGCCGCGGGCGTTCAGGACGCGCCTTCCGACAGTCCGCCGTCGACGCGGACTGCGCCGGCCAGGCCCAAAACCCGGCCTGCCGCCCCCGAGGCTCAGGCGGGCACGAAAAAGAAGTCCGGGCGTCCGGGCCAATCCCCCCCCCCCGCGCCCGCGCCGGACCGGGAACCCGCGCCGGAAGCCGCCGCTGCGCCCTTGCCAACCGACAGCTTCACCTTTCTGGACGTCGGGCCGCAATCGGAAATCGATCCCACGCGCAAGCGTCAGTTCTCCGACTACCGAATCCTGCCGCAGCGCTCCTGTATCGGTTGCCTGTGTACCCACGCCTTCGGAAACCGGCTCAGCGAATCCCTGAACCTGCTCTATGGCCGAAGCGAGGCCTTCAAGTCAATCTGGGATCAGGTCGCCATCTGCCTGAAGGAGCGCAACAACGCCATTCCCCAGATTCGCTCCCTCCTGCTCAAGGCCAATTACGTGGATACGCAATTCTCCACCGTGGCCTTCTTTTTTTCAGAATTCACGCACAAGCCCGTCTGCTTCAGGATGGAGATGAACGATCCCAAAAACGCCGCGGCGCTGCTGACCGGACGCTTCGGCGAGCCGCAGGCCGTCGAGAATACGTGGTTTCTCTGGGAAAGAGGAAAGGACCTCATGCTCCTGGACCTGTTCCTGGTCAACATCCGCCAGCACGCCACGGCCCGCCTGCACGTCTTTTTCGGCGAGAATCTCGCTGAGCACCTCCGCGCAGTCGAGGCCCTGGCCGCAAAGCCGGCCAGCCCCTGAGACCGGCTTCGCCCGGCCTCATTGCTTCCACAGCGTCACGGGACAGACTCCCCGGCAGCGGAGCGTTCCGAACAGCGCCTCGCCAAGGGCCTCGAGCGTGACCGGGACTTCGCCGTAGGTCGCGAGCAGGCAGGGATACTCTTTGAACAAGGCCAGATCGTACGGCGCCCCCACGGCCACGACGACGAAGCGCCCTCGCGACGCCGCGGCCAGGGCCTTGACCAGGGCCTGTTGCGCGGTATGTCTGGATGCTGCGCGTACGAGCACCACCACCGCGCCGAAATGCCCGGCCAGGCGGGCCGCCGCGCGTATCTCTCCGGGTTCCGGATCCTGACGGGTTTCATACAGGCGCAACCCCGGCCACGTCTGAAAGGCGGCCAGGGCCTGTTCGTCGAGTTCCTGGCGCTCGCGCCGGGGCCGTACCAACAGCGTGGACGATGCCACGAGCGGCAGGCTGTCCTCCTTGTCCTGCACGCAGGTTATGCTCCGCCTGGCGATCGACTCCGCCCAGGCCCGATGCCCGGGCGTTGCCGGCCCCGAGGCCGGGGTCCGGGCACGCGGGCGAAGACGGCGCGCGTCGAGCAGGCCCAGGCGCTCCTTGGCCAGTATGAAGATATTCTCCCCGTCGCGCACCCGGGC
>CAZGAH010000002.1:108590-127687 GCA_964523295.1 uncultured Desulfovibrionaceae bacterium
GGCCGAGTCCAGACGCTCGCCCGGAAGCTCGCCGGAGCGGGCCGCGGCCACCAGCCGCTCCCAGACGGCCAGCTGCTCCGCGGGCGTATGCCCGGGGTCGGCACCCATGATCAACACGTCCACCCCGGCCTTGACCGCGCGTACGGCGGCCTCGCCGGCCTCGAAATGGCGGCTCAGGGCACCCATGGTCATAGAATCGGAAAAAACGAGCCCATCGAACCCCAGCCTGTGGCGTAGCGTATCCTGCAGCACGCGCGGCGACAGCGTCGCCGGGAGCCCGGGCGTGGAATCCAGCGCCGGCGTGACCACGTGCGCGGTCATCACCGCCGGCGCGCCGGCCGAAAAGGCCGCGCGAAACGGTGCGAAATCGACGCGGGCCAGCGTTGCGGCGTCGTGCCCGACCAGGGGCAGGCCGAAATGCGAGTCGACGTCCGTATCCCCGTGTCCTGGGAAATGCTTGGGCGTGCAGAGCATTCCCTCGCGTACGTACCCGGCCACGGCGGCGCGGACAAAACGTGAAACCCGCTCCGGGTCCTCGCCGAACGAGCGTACGCCGATGACCGGATTGAGCGGATTGACGTTCACGTCGGCCACGGGCGCGTAGTTGACATTGAATCCGAGGGCCTTGAGTTCGCGGGCGGTGATCCGGGCCGCGACCTGGGCGTTGCCCGGGCTGCCGGTCGCGGCGATGGCCATGCTGGAGGGGAATACGGTCACGCCGCGCCAGAGCCTGACCACGGGCCCGCCCTCCTGATCGACGGCCACAAACAGCCCGATCCGTCGCGGCGTCCGCGCTGCGGCCGCCTGGATCGCAGCATTGAGCGCGGCGACCTGGGCAGGCGATTCGCAGTTGCCTGCACTGGAGTAATGGATCACCCCGCCGATGCGGCAGTGGCCGATCATCTGCTCCAGCTCCGGCGAAAGATCCGGTCCCAGAAAAAATACGGTCAGCAGCTGGCCGACCTTATCCTCGACGGACATGGCGCTAAGGAGCCTGTCCACAGGCTGGGAGGCGAGGCCCCGCGCCGGGAGGAGCAGCAACGCCGCGAGCAGAAGAGCGAATACCCCGGGAAAGGTCCGGCGTGGCGAGACGTACAACCGGGCCGGGCAAACAGGACGGGATTGCCAGGACATAGACTTGCGTTCCTTTTCTGGTTCACGTGGACATGCGGGACGAACGGCACAGCGGTGGCGCAATGCGGAACAGGACCGGATCAGGAGAACCGGCGCTTGACTTGCAGCAGTTCATGCACGCCCTTGATGAGCTGCAACTGGTCGACAGGTTTGCGCAGATAGGCATCCCCGCCGGCAACGGCGCCCTGCGGGTAGGCGGAAACCACGAGAATGGACGTATTCGCGAGTTCCGGAATCTTCCGGAGCACCTCGATGGCCTGTCTTCCGTCGATGTCAGGCAGCAGGATATCCATGGTGATGCAATCGGGCTTATGCCGGGCGGCCAGCTCGATACCCGAGGCGCCGTCCAGGGCAGAGAGCACGCGGAACCCCTCTCCGGCCAGGGATTGCGAGATGTAGGCATTCAGGGCCGGATCGTCCTCGACGACGAGCACCAGCGGGCGCGAGGAGTCCCCTTGCAACTCGACGACTGGGGTCCGCTCGGCCTTCGTATTCAGGCAAGGCAGTTCGAAAACGAAATGGCTGCCCTTGCCCGGCTCGGATTCCACCCAGATGTTGCCGTGATAATGACTGACGATTTCGCGACAGATGGCCAGCCCGAGCCCCGTTCCCTTGGGCTTGTTGCTCAGGGTCTCGCCGCCGATCTGCTGGAAGCGTTCGAATATCTGTTCCTGATGTTCCAGCGGAATGCCTTCGCCGGTATCTTCGACGCGAACCTGGATCGACCCCGAAGGCGTCAGGAGGCCCCGGACCGTGACGCTGCCTTCGGGGGTGAACTTGGCGGCGTTGTTCAGCAGGTTGATGAGCACCTGCTGCAGCTTGTCCAGATCCATGCGCACCTGCGGCAGGTCGGGGGCGACATCCACCAGCAGGGCCACATCCGGCTTGTTCTCGAATTCGCCGCTGACGGCCTTGACGGCCTGATTGATGGACTCGGCCATGGAGATATCCCGGTCGCGCCAGACCACCAGACCGGATTCAATCTTGTTCAGATCCAGGACGTCGTTGATCAGCCGGGTCAGGCGCTCGCCCTCGTTGCCGATGACAGTCAGATTCTCGTGGATGCGCCGGCACTTCTTTTCAATACGCTCCGTGCCCTTGACCATGGGCCAGATGGTGTTGGTGAACTCCTTGTTGATCAATTTGGCGAAGCCCATGATGGACGTCAGCGGAGTTCTCAACTCGTGGGAAACCGACGAAAGAAAGGCGGACTTCATCATGTCCAGCTCGACCAGACGCTGGTTGGCGCGCTCCAGCTCCTGGGCCTTGAAATGCACGTCCCGCGTCTTCTCCTCGACCAGGCGCTCAAGCTCGCGATTGAGCTGCTCAAACTCCCGTGAGGCCTCCTCGAGGGCCCGCTTCTGGCGGAAGAGATCGACGAAAATCTTGACCTTGCACTTGAGAATGAGCGGATCGATGGGCTTGAAGAGATAATCCACGGCGCCGGATTCATAGCCCTTGAAGACGTGTCCCTGCTCCTTGCTGATGGCCGTGACAAAAATGATGGGAATGTGCCGTGTCTTCGGACGGCTGCGCATCAGTTCGGCGGTTTCGAAGCCGTCCATTTCCGGCATCTGGACATCGAGCAGCACCAGGGCGACATCATGGCGCAGGAGCAGGGCCAGGGCCTCCATGCCCGAACTGGCCTTGATCAGGTTCAGCTCGGAATTTTCCAGCAGGCTTTCCAGGGCCAGAAGATTTTCCGGTCGGTCGTCGACGAGCAGCACATCGACAGCGGAGGATTGCGCTTTCATGAAGACCATCCTTGCCGCTTATTTCAACGCAACGCAAGCGGCCAGAACGCATTCCAGACAAAAAAACACGGCCTTGATGTCTCCCCTGTGCCACGGTCGGAGCACCTGCCGGACCGTTGCAAGCGCCCGGAGGCCGGTACCTAGGCAGACAGCCAGACCCGGAGCAGCGACAGCAGCTTGGCCGTATCGACCGGCTTGGCCAGATAGTCGTTCGCCCCGGCCTCGATACACTTGGCCCGATCGCCCTTCATCGCCTTGGCCGTCAAGGCGATGATCGGCGTCTTGCGGTACTGGTCCAGTTCCCGGATCTTCCGGATAGCCTGATACCCGTCCATCTCGGGCATCATGATGTCCATGAGCACCAGATGGATCGGAGGCCCCTCCGTAAGCCTGGCCAGAGCCTCCTTGCCGTCAGTGGCCTCGACCACATGCAGCCCCTTTTCCTCGAGCACGCTCGCCAGGGCGAAAACATTACGCATGTCATCGTCGACAAGCAGAATCCGTTTTTCCAGAAAGGCGGCCTCCTTGTCGTAGGACATGCGCAGCTTTCGCTGTTTGTCCCTGGGCAGATCGGCCTCGACCTGATGCAGAAACAGGGTCGCTTCGTCCACCAGACGATCGAGCGACTGCGTTCCCTTGATGATGATGCTCTCCGAGTAACGCGCCAGTTCCGCCTCTTCGCGCCGGGTCAGATCCCTGCCCGTATAGATGATCGTAGCGGGCCGCGCGATCGAGGGGTCTTCCCGGATGTGTTCGAGCAGGGAGAAACCGCTCATCGCCCCGCCCAGGCTCAGGTCGAGGATCAGACAGTCGAAAGACCTGGTGCGGAGCAGCTCGAGGGCATCCTCCCCCGTGGCCACGGTTTCAATGACGGCATCGCTCTTTTCACTCATCAGATCGGCGATCCCCTGCTGCTCGGCGAAATTATCCTCTACGAGCAACAGACTGCGCAACGGCCTGGCCATCGATTCGCGGATACGGCCGAAAACCGCGTCTATCTCCTCCCGCGCAGCAGGCATCGTCAGTACGCCGGGTGTCTCGCTTGCGTCGGTGCTCCGGATCTGCTCCGTCGGGGATACGAAGTGCACCGGAATCGATCTGGTCTCCGGATTGGCCTTGAGCCGGTCCATGACCTCCCAGCCGGCCTGACTCGGCAAGGCCGTATCGAGGATGATCGCGCTCGGCCGATAATAATCCGCAAAATGGAGACCGATATCGGCGGTTTCCGCGACCAGACAGCGGAAGCCCTTGCTGTGCGCCAGATCCAGCAACCGTTCCGCAAAAACAGGATCGTCTTCGATAATAAGCAAGGACTTGTCCCCGCGACGCAGGCTGCGGCGATCGTCGCGCACCTGGCCCGGCCCCTGCGGCACGAAACCGCCCTCGGGCTCGGACCAGGGGGACCAGTCGGTCTCCTCGAGCGGACCGGCATCGCCGCCGCGCTCCCCGGCGTCGGCAACACGGCTGACGGCCGCCTCCTGCACCGGAGAGAACGGGGCCTCCGCTCCCGGCGCGGCAGGAGGGACTGGCGCTTCCGACGCGGCAACGGGGACGGGCGTTGCCGCGACAGCCCCCGACGAGCCGTGCATCAGCTCCGCGGGCTCGACCTCGGGCCGCTCCGGAAGAAACAGGGTAAACCGGCTGCCATGACCGTCCTCGCTGCGCAGCTGAATCTCACCGCCCAGCACGAGCGACATTTCGCGCGCAATCGACAACCCCAGTCCGGTGCCGCCGTATCGCCGGCTGGTCGTGCCGTCGGCCTGCTGAAAGGCCTCGAAAATCAGATCCTGCTTCTCCTGGGGAATGCCGATGCCGGTGTCCTCAACGGAAAACGCCACCGTCGTGGCATGACGCAAACGGCTGTTCGTGAACCGCACCTGGGCGTCGGGCCGCGCGATGTGCAGGGCCACGCCGCCCTTTTCCGTGAACTTGAGCGCATTGGACATCAGGTTGCGCAACACCTGCTGCACGCGCTGCGGATCGGTCCGCAGCACCGCAGGAATACCGTCGCCGATGTCCATGGTCAGCGACAGCCCCTTGTTGGCGGCCAGAGGCTGAAACACGCGGTACAGGCTGCCAGTCAGTTCATCCAGATGCAAATCCTCGACCCGCAGCTCGAGTTTGCCGGCTTCCACTTTGGCCAGGTCAAGGATTTCATTGATCATGCCCAGCAAGTCGGAACCGGAGGTTTTTATCGTATTGATGAACTCGATCTGTTTTGGCGTGAGATTCTCGTCCTTGTTCGCGCTCATCAATTGCGAAAGAATGAGAATGCTGTTGAGCGGAGTCCGCAACTCGTGCGACATGTTCGCCAGAAACTCGGATTTGTACTTGCTCGCCAGCTCAACCTCCCGGGCCTTGCGCACGATCTCGGTCTGCGCCAGCACCAGGTCGGCATTCTGCTTTTTCATGGCGTCGCGCTGCTGCTCCAATTCCTTCGTCCGATGTTCAAGCTCCTCATTGATGACGCGCAGCCGCTCCTGTTGCGACTGCAACGAACTCTCGGACTCCTTCAACGCGCGTGCCTGCTCTTCGAGTTCCTCATTCGTCACGCGCAACTCTTCCTGCTGCTGTTGCAGGGTGGCTTCCGACTCGCGCAAGGCCCGGGTCTGGCTCTCCAGCTCCTGATTGGCGCGCTTGAGGTCATCCTGCTGCTGCACCAGCCGGTTGGCCTGCTCCTGCGTCTGATCCAGCAGACGCTGAACTCTGAAACGCGACTGGACCGCTTCGATGGTGACCGCAACGCTCTGGGCTATCTGCTGGAGAAAATCCCGGACATCGTCAGTGATGTCATTAAGAAAGCCCAACTCGAGCACCCCCTTGACCGCATCGTCCGTCACCAGGGGAATGATCAGCACCTGCCGGGGCACGGCCTGCCCCAGTCCGGATTTGACCTTCATATGATAGTCGCGCGGGATATCCGGCAGGAGAAAGGTTTCGCGCTCCAAAGCCGCCTGTCCGACCAGACTCTCCCCGAACTGATAGCGCACGGCGGTATTCCTGCGTATGGTGAAGGCGTAGCTTCCGGCCAGAAACAACTGCTGATCCGAATCGGGATCAACGACGTAGAGCACGCCAACGGCAGCGTTGACGTACCCGGCCAGAAAAGAGACCGTATTGCGACACAGGCTGGCAATGTTCAACTCGCCGCGCATCGTGTCGCCCAACGTGGCCTTACCGCTCTTCAACCAGTCCTGCTTGCGGAGATTCGCCGCCATGAGGTTCAATGCATTGGCCAATCGCCCGAGTTCGTCGCTATTGCTCCGCTCCAGGGTCGCCGTGTAGTCTCCGTCGGATATCGCCTTGGCAAATTCCACCCCTTGCTGCAACGGAGCGACAATGCTGTGCCAGATCAGTGCGGACAGAATCGCGCCGACCACCAGCAACCCGAAAAAGGTCAACAGGATCGTCTTGACGATCCGCTGCAAGGCTTCGATCGTCTCACTACCCTGGCTGCGCGCCTCGGAGTCGATGGTATTGGCGATCTGCGCCGCGGCATTGCTGATCGAGGCAATGCTGTCGGTCGATTCCCTCAGCAACGCGCGATACGCTTGCTGCGAATTCAACAGGGTCCGCTGCCTGGTCACAATGCCCTGCTCACTGAGCAGCATCATCCGCAACGTGCTCAAGGATTGCTGAATGCCGCGCATGGCGTCTTCATCGCTCGAACTGACCGCAGCGCTCCGTAGCGAGCCGATACTCCGGCCGATGGAGTCCATCGTCGTGACCAGTATCTCATGTTGCGGCTGGAGATAGTCCCCGTCCTGGAGCGCCGCGACCCGCGCAGCCGCAACCTCGAGCGTGTCGAAATGACCGATAAGATCGAGCACGTCCTTGAACGGAGGAATATTCCGGTTCAGCAACTCAATCGCCAGGTCGCGCACGTTCCCGCCCGCGCCCTTGATCTTTTCCTCGGCCTGATAGATGCTGAACTGATTGTTGTCCAAAATAGTCAGCAATTGCCCTTTATTACGGCTAATCACCAGGCTCAACGAACGCAGGAGCTTGTCCCGTTGCTCCTGGAGATTGAGATTGTACTCCCGTAATCCCGCTAATCGTGAAAAAAAGTCCTGAAATTGCTCACCAGATTTTCTTATAGAATCAGGGACAGTTGTTATCTCTTTCAAATTACGCATCATAGCCTCAAGATGCGTTATGACATCCATAACCTCCTTTTCATCCTGGACAATTTCAGCTTTATCCGACGCATTCGACAAATCGTGGAAAAATCCCTCAAGGCGGGCAATATCATACTGAATCTGCTTGTAATAAATGTTCTGCATCCCCGTATCGAACAAAAAACCCCTCAAGACGTCCTTGAAATGCAGCATTTCATAGGCGGTCACCACGGTAATAAAAAAAACACCGAATATCATGATCAGAAAATTGAACAGCAGCTTCTTTTTCAGACTCATCGTAAGCAGGCGCATAGGAGTATCCCGTTTCGATACGATTTTCCCGGCATGTGCCCATCCGGAACTGCCGTGTACGCCGACCGCCAGTCCGCTTTCTTGCCGTCTTCTATACTGCACTATCACAGCCACCGCAAATTGGAAAGACGCTTACCAGGGCCAGTTCATCGGGTCATTCGGGCAAGGCCTCCCAGTGCATGCCCCTCCCAGCAACGGGCATAAGATCGGTTGTTCGTACATTTTTCAAAGACTGCGTAATGAACCTTGTACCGTGCCCCGCCGTTAACGCGAGGATTGTGATAACAGCTCCTGGAAAACGGAGCGGAAACGGAGAGTGCCTGGTGCATGCGCTCCCCCGGCGAGACTGCTCGTTTACCGGACGCGGAGTGCTCCTTGACGCAGAGGGGGTGGGCGAGTAGTGAGTACACCCTTGGCTAGCGACTGCGCCGTCAACGGCGCGACCAACCCAACGGAGCGGTTTTGAACGTACGTATCCGGCGTTTGATCAGACACTTTTTCGAATTCCTGCGCGATATTTATCTCAATCGCACGCTGATCCTGACCCTGGCCAGGCGCGACATCGCTACGCGCTATCTGGGATCTGCGCTGGGGCTGCTCTGGGCCTTCGCTCAGCCGGCCATAACCTTGCTGGTGATGTGGTTCGTCTTTCAATACGGCCTGAAATCGCCGCCGGTCATCGACTTCCCCTTCAGCCTGTGGCTCGTAGCGGGCATGATTCCCTGGTTTTTCATATCGGACGGCCTTTCCGGCGCGACCTATTCCATCCTGGAATACCGCTTTCTGGTCAAGAATGTCACCGTCCGCCTGTCCATCCTGCCGATCGTCAAGATTCTTTCCGGGCTGTTCATCCATGGCTTCCTGGTCGGGCTCATGCTGGTGTTGTTTCTGATCTACGGCATCTGGCCGGACATCTACGCGTTGCAGATACTCTATTACATTTTTGCCGCGATTGTATTGCTTCTGGGATTATCCTGGGTGACGTCGTCGCTGATCCTTTTCCTCAAGGACGTCGGGCAGGTGGTGGGAATAGTCTTGCAGCTTGGCTTCTGGGCCACGCCCATCATCTGGAACATCAATCTCATTCCGCCCAACTGCCAGTGGATGATCAAATTCAATCCCGCGCTCTACATCGTCGAAGGCTTTCGCGATGCGCTCATTTACAAGGTGTGGTTCTGGGATCACGCCTATCTCACCGCGTACTACTGGTGCTTCACGGCAGCGGTATTCCTCTTCGGGGCCGTTCTCTTCAAGCGCCTGCGGCCTCATTTCGCGGATGTTATCTGAGGCGGGAGAGCCCCTGACAATCAGCAGCTGATGATGCCCGCTCGCCCTGACGCCTTCGCGACAACTGTCACCTTCAGAGCCTGGGCACCCGTTCCAAGCAGTGAGTGTTTTTTCAGTCATTTGAAAAGCTGACACAACGTCGCGCCAAGTCGGCGTATCAGCTCTCAGATTGCGACAGCCCATTCGCAATAAAAGGTAGTGAGAAAGTACGCCAAGCCCCTCGTCAAGCCTTGCCTTCAGAGTGCTGCCAAGATAAAATTACAAATCTTTACCATCGTCTGGGAAGATCTGATTCTTTGCTTCAGGAGGCCTGAATGAGAGCGACAAAGAGAAAACGGCCACAGAGACGAACCAAGGCGCAGCCGCCTCTGGGGATTGATCTTTTCGACATTGCCTCCAAAATCACCTACGTCGGCAGCGTTGAACATAAAAGCACACCTTCCTTCGCAGGACAACCTCGTCCCCGTGCGGATGCGAGCCTCTGCGACGCCGGATTCCATAATCAGCAACGCGAAATCACGGAACGGCTCAAAGATTCTGTCCGCGAGGGCAACGTCGGGGCTCCCTGGGAAAATGATTTTCCCCGATACGTGTGGGGCACAATTGACGGGCAATGCTATGAAGCGCGCCTGGTGAACAAGGAAGCTGGCCAGTACAAGGGCTACCCGCTGAAAAATGACGAATGGCCGAAAGGGATCGTTACCGATAATGGATAGAATAACGATCGAGTTCGAATGGATTTCTCCAGAGGGAGCGCGTGGACCGGAATTACGGGCCACGTGGGCCTATCTTCGCATCAGGGTTGGGAACGAGGTCGTTACCCGTGTTGAGGATACGGTTGCGCACAGTGTTCGCCTCGGCGTGTACGGCCCGCTCTACCCGCTTGCCGAGTGGATCGTTTCGAATTGGTGGAGTTTGTTGCATGAAGTCATGTCGCCCAAGCGCAAGGACGAGCGCGATTACGCTTTGCGCCACGACGTCGGTGAGGCAGCCGAGGGCTATGCCTTGCCTTCGCTGCGATGCCAGCCGGAGGGCGAACGAACGGCGCTCGTTTGGCGCAAGCGGGATTTGACGTCGCAACACGTTTGCTTCCTCGACGAGGGGCACGCCGTTGTTTCGACCCGGCAGCTTGAAGACGAGCTGCGTTCGTTCATCTGCGCCGTCGTCACTCGCCTGGAAGATGAAGGCGTGGCTGACACCTTTCTTGCCGCGGAATGGAATGCCATCAACGCCGCTGACGCCGACGAGCAGGACTACTGCAGGGCGCTTGGCCGCCTGGGCCTCGATCCTTACGCACCGGAGTCCGAGCTGATCGGGCACGCCGTCATCGGCCTCTCCGAACAGCTTCCGGCGCAGGCGTTCGACGAATTTCTGGCCGTGGCGAATGCCCGCGAACTCGAAACACAAGGCAACCAGCTGCTACGATTTTTCACGGAAGCGCGTACGCGCGACATCGACGTCCCGTCGTTGCGGGCACTCAAAGAGCAGGCCAAAGGTCTTGTGACAGAAGCCCTGGACGAACCGTTTCCCTGGGACCGGGGCTACGCATTCGCGCGCGGTTTGCGCGCCCTGTTGGGCACGGCCTCTGCAAATCCTGTTCCCGATGTCGGCGCCCTGGGAACGCTTTTTCAGGTTCAGCCCGATGTGTGGGAAAACGTCGTCACCCGCACCAACGGGATGAGCGCTTTCTTGAGCGCTGCCGTAGGGCGGATGCGCAACGACGCCCCCTGCTTCGCCATCAAACCTGTCCGTACCCATCCCGGCCAGGTCTTCCTGCTCTGCCGCGCCCTCTATGAATATCTGGCAACGCCCGAGCCGGCGGTAGCTGTCGTTACGGAAGCGCATTCGGAGCGACAGAAGCGAAGCAGGGCCTTTGCAGCGGAATTCCTTGCCCCGGCCGCGCAGCTCGCGGCGCTGATCGATTCCGCGGTTGTCACGCACGACGACATCGAAGACCTGGCGGCCCGGTTCGGCGTTTCCGCGTGGGTCATTCGTCTTCAGATCGCGAACCACCAGCTCGCGACACTGCCGTTCATGGAACAGGCATAGAGGATTTCAGGCGCAGCGGCGGGGCTGGCGCTCAGGCCACGTCCCAGACCGGGCCGGTTGGCGTATCGCGCAGCTCCACGCCCAGGGCGACCAGTTCGTCGCGCAGGGCGTCGGCCGTGGCGAAGTCCTTGTTCTTCTTGGCCTCCTGGCGTCTGGCCACGAGCGCGTCGATATGCCCGGGGTCGAGCTTGCGGCGCCGTATCTGCGCGTCGCGCAGGGCGTCGAGAAAGGCCTGGCCCGGCGCCTGGAACAATCCCAGCACCCGGCCCCAGTGATCGAGCAGGGAAAGGGCACGCTCGAAGCAGGCCCGACCGCCGGCGCTTTTTCGCCAGCCCTTGTTTTCCAGAACCCGGTTGACCAGTCGGATCAGGCCGAACACGTAGCCGAGCGCCGCCGCGGTGTTGAGGTCGTCGTGCATGGCCTGGGACCAGCCGGTCGCGAGTTCGTCCAGCTCGGCATGCAGGTCGCCCTTGCTCCAGTTCGTCCGCCCCAGCTCGATTTCAAGCTGGGCCTTGGCGGCGTAGATGCGCTTGAGATTCTTTTCGACCTCGTCCATGGCCTCGAAGGTGAAATCAACGGGGCTGCGGTAATGCCGGCCCAGGAGAAAGAAGCGCAGCGTCTCGGGGAGATAGTCTCCCAGGATGTCCCGGATGGTCTTGAAGTTCCCCAGCGACTTGGACATTTTTTCCGAGTCGATCTGCACGAAGCCGTTATGGATCCAGTAGCGGGCGAATTGCTGGCCCGTGGCGGCCTCGCTTTGGGCGATTTCGTTCTCTGGATGCGGAAAAACCAGATCCTGCCCTCCGCCGTGGATATCCAGGGCAGGGAGAGATGCTTCTCGCTCATGGCCGAGCACTCCAGATGCCAGCCCGGCCGGCCGGGTCCCCAGGGGCTGTCCCAGGACGGCTCTCCGGGCTTGGAGCCCTTCCACAGGGCGAAATCGAGCGGGTCCTGCTTTTCTTCTCCCGGTGCCACGCGCGCCCCGGCCTCAAGCTCCTCGATGTCGCGACCGGAGAGCTTGCCGTAGCCCTCGAAGGCGCGCACCCGGAAATAGACGTCCCCCGAGCGCGTGGCGTAGGCCTTGCCCAGCTCCACGAGCGTACGGATCAGGGCGATCATCTCCGGAATGTGTTCCGTGGCCTTGGGTTCGATGTCCGCCCGCAGGACCTGCAACCGGTCCATGTCCTCATAAAAGGCGTCGATGTAGCGCGCAGCCAGGGCCTCGCAGGACACGCCGTCCTGCCTGGCCCGGACGATGATTTTATCGTCGACGTCGGTGAAGTTGCGGGCAAAGGTCACGGCGTAGCCCTGGTCGCGCAGGAATCTGACCAGGACGTCAAAGACCACGGCCGAGCGGGCATGGCCTACGTGGCACAGATCGTAGGCGGTGATGCCGCAGACATAGAGTTGCACACGGCCGGGCACCAGTGGAACGAACTCTTCCTTGCGCCGGGTCAGCGTATTGTAGAGCAGCATGGCGTTTTCCAGAGCGGGCGATGTCATTCGCAGGCCGAGGCGTAGCACGCGGACGGCATGGACCTGACTCGGGCATGACGACCGACCAGGCAGCAGCGTACGTCCGGACGCCGCGGTTATCCTCTGCGGGTGATTTCCCCGATAAGTTCCTTGAGCACCTGTTCGGCATGGGCGTGGTCGACCTGGCAAGTGCCCACGGCGCGATGCCCGCCGCCGCCATAGCGCAGCATGAGCGAGCCGACATCGGTCTTACAGGTGCGGTTGAAGATGGAATGGCCGACGGTGAATACGGTATTCTGCTTTTTCAAGCCCCAGATGACGCGCAGGCTGATGTTGCACTGAGGGAAGAGGGTATAGACGATGAAGCGGCTCCCCGTAAATATCTCTTCCTGCTCGCGCAGATCGATGACCACCAGATTCTTGTGGACGCTGCTGCACTGTTGCAACATGCCGGTGAACAGCGGCAGATGTTCCAGATAGCGATCCACGCGTTCCTTGACGTCAGGCAGCTCCAGGATGCGCTCGATGGTCAGAGTCCGGCAGAAGCCGATAAGCTCTTCCATGAGCTGGTAATTGCTGATGCTGTAATCCCGGTACCGCCCCAGGCCGGAGCGGGGATCCATGACAAAGCCGAGCAGAATCCAGCCGGCCGGATGGAGCACCTCGTCGGACGTCAGATTGCCGCTGTCGCATTTATCCACGTAGTAGAGCATTTCGTCAAAGTGCTTCGGGAAGGTCTTATGCCCGCCATAGTGGTCCCAGATGACGCGCGCGCAGCTGGGGGCGAGGCTGGAAGCGCCCTTGAAGTCGAAGCTGAAACCGTGGCGCTCCTCCTCGCTGGAATGGTGGTCGAACCACATGCCGCAGCCCGGAACGTAGGGGACATTGGCCAATACGTCGTTGGCCGTGACATTGATCGTACCGTCCTGCAGATCCTTGGGATGGACGAATTTCCAGTCATCCATCACCCCGGCTTCCTTGAGCAGCACGGCGCAGATCAGACCATCGAAATCGGATCGCGTGAGCAGTCTCATGAATCCCCTCCCAGAGAGCGGCAGGAAAAAATGTTGTAGGCAACGCGCTCGCACCGTAGAACTGAACCGACGGACAGCCGGCGCGCCCGACGCTCGCCTGTCCGCCCTATGACAGCAATGCAACGACTTTGTCAAATACAGAGCAGCATCCCGGGCCGGGGATCACGGCCCCGCGCCGCCTGGAGGGGCCTCATGATCAGCGTGCTTTCCGCCGTGCTCGTCATCTATGCCGGCCTGGCCGCCGCCATCTGGCTCGGTCAGGGCCGCCTGGTCTATCAGCCCACGCGCACGCTCGCGAGCACGCCGGCGGACGTCGGCCTGCCCTGTGAGGAGCTGTGGCTGCATACCGCCGACGGGGTGCGCATCCACGGCTGGCTCGTTCCTGGCCCCTCGCGACAGGACGGGCCATTCGTCCTCTTCTGCCATGGCAATGCGGGCAACATCGGCCACCGGCTCCAGACCCTGCTGCTGTTCCACAAAATGGGGCTGTCCACCTGCATTTTCGATTACCGGGGCTACGGGCTGAGTCAAGGCAGCCCCGACGAAGAGGGAACCAGCGCGGACGCGCGCGCGGCCTGGGCGTATCTGACCGATACGAGGGCAATCCAGCCAGAAAGGATCGTGCTCTGGGGCCGCTCGCTCGGCGGCGCCGTGGCGGCGCGCCTCGCCCGCGAAACCCGCCCCGGCGCGCTCATCGTGGAGTCGGGCTTCACGTCCGTGCCGGACCTGGGCGCCCGCATCTACCCCATTTTTCCTGTCCGGCTGCTCTGCCGCTTTGACTACGACACGCGCGCCTGCGTCGCGGCCGCGCCGTGTCCGGTGCTCGTCGTCCACAGCCCGGACGACGAGATCATCCCCTACGCCATGGGCCGCCGCATCTACGACGCAGCGCCCGGATTCAAACGCTTCCTGGACATCGCCGGAAGCCACAATACCGGCTTCATCGAGTCCGCCGAGGGCTATACCCGGGGCGTACGGTCATTCCTGGCCGAGGCGCTGGTCAAGCCCTGACCATCAGGCCGCCTTTCCGACGCGTCGTTGTCTGTGCCAGCGGACCCCCAGCCAGAGGAAGGGCAGCACGGCCGCCCCTTCGGCAAGCTCGCGTCCGACCGTCGCGTGCAACAGAACATACGCCAGCCCGCCGACGAGCAGGGCGCCGCCTATCGGGGCCAACGACTTCCATTCGACGATACGCAGCCGCCGCTGACAATGCCCGAGCGTCAAGCCGGTCATGCCCAGCCGGGTCAACACGAGGGCCAGCGCCGCGCCGAACAGCGGCCAGCGGGGAACGAGCGTCATGCACAGGACCAGGTTGAAGGCAAGCCCCGCCACGTACATCCAGAACAGCGGACGCTCTTCCTTGCGGCTCATCATCACGTAGGCGGCCAGATTGTGCAGAAAGGCGCAGAGCACGGCCGGCACCATGAACTGCTGCACCTGCCCGGCCAGGCCGTACTGCGGGCCGTAGAGCAGTCCGACAATGCGGTCCGCCTCCACGCAGAGCACGAACATGACCGGCAAGGCCGCGACCAGCAGCCAGCGGACAGACGTCCGCACAAGGCGCAGGAATTCGTCCTGGTCCTTGCGCCACAGTTCGACCAGCAGCGGATAGAGCACGTTGCGGAGCATGAGATTGGAGACGAGCACGGCCACGCCCTCGACCGTGGCCCAGGCGACGCTGTATTGGGCCACCAGGTCCGTGCCGCCATAGCGCTGCAGAAAGAACACATTGGCCTTGTTGTAAAGAATGCCGGCCAGGGCGATGCCGAGATAGACCAGATTGTTCCGGATGGTCATCCAGGTGCGGACCAGGGCCTCGCGCTCGACCCTGAGCGCCGCAAGCTCGCTACGCACCAGGGTGACCGCCATGCCGCCGGCCAGATTGGCCAGGTTTTCGACCATGCGGAAACAGGCCACGACGACCGTAGGCGCGCCCAGGGCCAGCGCGACGAAGCCAAAGCCGAAGCCGATCAGGCTGGCTAGGGTCCGCAGCTTGGCCTCCTGGTCCTGACGTCCGGCCACGCGGCAGGAGACGTAGAAACTGCTGGCCAGGGCCTCCAACCCCATACCCACGGCCAGCACCAGCACCATGACCACCAGGCCGGGCCGGTAGGCCTGCCAGACGCTGAAGCCCAGCACGCCCACCCAGCCCAGGCCGAGAAGCACGGACTTGAGCAGGGTATAGCGCGCCAGCACCTCAGCCTTGCGCTCGGATTTTTCGTTGAGGTCGTTGACCAGGGCCTGATTGAGCCCGAATTCACCGAGAAACAGCACGATGTAGCCGGCCTCGAAGGCCAGCATATATTCCCCGTAGGCCGTGCTGCTGGTGCGTGCCAGATAGATGAGAAAGAGCGTATTGAGGAGATCCTTCAGCCCCTGCGCGCCGAGCAGGTGCATGAAGCGGGAGACGATTCCGTGCCGGAAGCCGGAGACGGCGCCGGCCGGGGCTGTGTTTTTTCGGGTCATGATCACCAACGTTCGTGGACGTGGCGGAACTGATACCCGAGAAGCCCGTATCCGACAAGGAATATACGCCTGCGCCGCCCGTCGCCCCCCCCCGATCGGCCAGGGGGCGGGTGACCTCATGCGACAAATCGCTCTCCGGCCCCTTGACACCCTGGCCTTGCCACAATTAGGTATTCCTTCTTGAGGCTGTTTCTATTATGGACCATCCTCATGGGGACGCCTCGGGGATATATCGAAGCTACCCGCCTTCAGCGCCGCACCTGACGCCACCCTAGAGACAAGGAGAGACGAACATGGCGATTCAAATTACCGACAGCAGTTTTGAAGAAGAAGTGCTCAAATGCAGCCTTCCGGTTCTGGTCGATTTCTGGGCGCCCTGGTGCGGACCGTGCCGGGCCATGGGACCGGTGATCGACGAGCTGGCGACCGAATACACCGGCCAGGTCAAGGTGGCCAAGATGAACGTGGATGAGAATCCCGCTTCGCCCGGAAAATACGGCATCCGGGCCATTCCCACCCTGATCCTGTTCAAGAACGGCGAGGTGGTGGAGCAGGTCACCGGCGCGGTATCCAAAAGCAGCATCAAGGAAATCCTGTCCCTGAAAGCTCTGTAAGCCATGAACACCTACGACACGATAGTGATCGGAGGCGGCCCGGCAGGCATCACCGCCGTGCTGTATATGTTGCGTTCCGGTCTCTCGGTAGCCTGGGTAGAAAAGCTGGCCCCGGGTGGCCAGGTGCTGATGACGGAAACCATCGACAATTATCCCGGCTTTCCCGACGGCATCAAGGGCTATGCGCTGGTCGACGCCATGGCCGCGCACCTGGCACCCTTCACCTTCGACAAGTATACCGACGAGGCCCGGGCCATGGAGCAGGACGGCCGGATGCATCGCGTACGCGTCGGTGATGACTGGATCGAAGGCCGTACGGTGATCGTGTGCAGCGGTGCTGCCTTCAGGCCGCTCCAGCTGCCCAGGGAAAAGGAGCTGACCGGCCGCGGCGTTTCCTATTGCGCCCTGTGCGACGGCTCCTTTTTCCGGAACCAGGTCGTAGGCGTAGTCGGCGGCGGCAACACGGCCCTGGAGGAGGCGCTCTATCTGTCCAGACTGGTGAAGAAGCTCTACCTCGTCCACCGCCGGGACGCCTTCCGGGGCAGCAAGATCTATCAGGACAAGGTGCTGGCGAATCCGAAGATCGAGACCGTGCTCAACCACGTGGTCACGGAAATACTGGGCCAGGATCAGGTCACCGGGATTCGTGTGTCCGATGTCCAGACCCGGGCCGAGCGGGTCATCGAGCTCGACGGGCTGTTCATTTTCATCGGATACAACCCCAGCCTGGATTTCCTTCCTGCCAGCGTGGAGCGGGACAAGCACGGCTTTATCCTCACGGACGTGGAGATGCAGACCAATATCCCCGGCATGTTCGCCGCCGGTGACGTGCGTTCGAAGCTCTGCCGCCAGGTCTGCACCGCCGTCGGAGACGGGGCCACCGCGGCCAACTCCGCATACCTCTATCTGGAACAAACTCATGCCTAGCGCTCTGCAATCCGGCATTCGATGGCTGTTGCTCCTCTCTGTGCTGCTGACGACATCCGGCTGCGGCATCATAGACTATTTCTTTCTGCCCGTACCCGAAGACACGGCCCAGGAGCTGTACGAAATCGGCGCCGAGGCCATGAAAGAAAAAGACTATTACACGGCTATCCACTATTTCAGCACGCTCAAGGATCGCTACCCCTTCAGCCCGTATACGCCGCAGGCGGAACTGTCGCTTGCCGACGCCTATTTCCTCAATACCGATTATATGGAAGCCATGGAGGCCTACCAGGAATTCGAGGCCATGCATCCGCGCCATCAGGAAATGCCGTACGTGCTCCTGCAGATCGGCGTCTCGGCCTACAACAGCTTCCAATCCATCGACAAACCCCAGGATCAGATCGGCGAGGGTCTTCAGTATCTCTACCGGCTGCGCGAGTCCTATCCGGGAACGGAACAGGCACAGATCGCCGAGGAGTATATCCTCAAACTGCGCCGGATTCTGGCCGAGCGTGAGATTTTCGTCGCCGACTTCTACTGGCGGGCAGAACGCTACGGCCCGGCCTGGAAGCGCTACCAGTTCGTTACGGACAACTTCTCCGACCTGGAGGACCTGAACGAGTACGCCATGCGCAAAGGGCAGCTGAGCTATCTTCGATACCAGAAACAAGAGGCTCAGGTGGCCCGGGACGTAACCCATGGCTCATGGAAACTCTGGTTTCGCTGGCTATAGGCAGTGTCGGGCGGCTTGCCTCCAGGACGCCCGACGCCTTTTCCGGCTGACTGGTCGGGTACGGCCCGATCATTCGTCCGCCGCTTCGAGACCGGGTGAGGCGTCATGAATTCCGCTCCGTTCTTTCCTGAGTTCGTTTACCAGCACGGCCTGGACGACACGCATTTCTATCAGGCCTACGAGTCCGTTTCCGCCGGCCGCAGGGCCTGGCTGAAACAATGCATCGCCTGGCTCCACGCCTGGCACGGGGAAGACCGCGCGCCGTTGCGAGAAAGGCAAGTCACCCTCGCCCAGGGGCTGTGCGGGGTCGAGCGCTCGAAGCCGCTGACCTTCGCGGTGATCCTGGCTGATGCGGACTTCACCTCGCCGGTGCGCTGCCTGGCAGCCCTGCTGCCCGCCCTGCTGGCCGGCGTGGAAAACGTACTCGTGCTGCGCGTGCGCAGGGGCAGAAGCCCGCAGCCCTGGCCTGACGCCCTGCTGACCGCGCTCGAGCTTGCCGGTCAGGAGCTGGTCAGTGAGCTGAGTCTGCCCCAGATTCGAAACCTGCTCGAATGGCTGGGGGATTCAGGCCATCCGGGCGCGGTCGTCTCCCTGAGCCGGGATCCCCTTTCCGGCAAGGGCTGCCCGATCTGCCTGCTTGCGGAGAGCCGCTCTTCGGTACGGTTCTGGCAGCCGGACTGGAACGGAGAACTCGGCATCTGGGCCGGAGACTCGTGTCCGTGGGATCTGGACACCCTGGGATGGGCGCACGGGGACACGCAGTTGCACCTCTGGGGCGCCAAAGGCCCTGTGCCCGGGGAACGCTTCGAGCGTCGTTCCGGTTCCTTTGACGATTTTCTGGCGCATGGATACCGTGCGGCCTTTGTGCCCCGGGACAGGAGGCCCGCCGTCCTGGAGAGCGTCCCGCTAATCATGGGGCCGGGGCTCGAGGGCTGCTGGCTCTGGCCCGGGCTCACGCCCGGCTTCTTCCGCTCCCTCACCGCCGCCTGGGAAGGCCGGCAGTCCGTTCCCCCCGTTGACGAACATGAGTAAAAAAACCGCTCCGAAAAGCGCCATTGCCAGGCTACGTAACATCGGCATCATCGCGCACATCGATGCCGGCAAGACCACCGTCAGCGAACGGGTGCTGTTCTACACCGGCTTCACCCACCGCCTGGGCAACGTCGATGAAGGCACCACCGTCACCGACTTTA
>CAZGAH010000002.1:127697-143122 GCA_964523295.1 uncultured Desulfovibrionaceae bacterium
CAGGAGCGCGGCATTACCATCACCTCGGCGTGTACGACCTGCCAGTGGCGGGACCGGACCATCAACATCATCGACACGCCGGGCCACGTCGATTTCACCATCGAAGTCGAGCGTTCGCTGCGCGTGCTCGATGGAGCGATCGGTGTCTTCTGCGCCGTGGGCAGCGTCGAGCCGCAGTCGGAAACGGTCTGGCGCCAGTCCGAAAAATTCAGGGTGCCCAAACTGGCCTTCGTGAACAAGATGGATCGGCCAGGCGCGGATTTCCAGGCCGTGCTCGAGGCCATGCGGGTCAAGCTCGGGACCCGGCCCCTGGCTGTGCAGGTGCCGTTGGGCGCTGCCCAGGATTTTTACGGGGTCGTCGATCTGCTGAGCCTGGAGCGACTGCAGTTTGACGAGGCCAGTCAGGGCGAAGAGTACGAACGCCTCCCCCTGACGCCGGCGGAACGCGAACACGTTGCGCCCTGGCGGGAAGCACTGCTGGACATGCTCACCGAGCTCGACGACGAGCTGCTCGAACGCTACCTGGCCGGCGAGGAGCTGCCGCTGGAACTGCTGCGGCGCGCGCTGCGCGAGGGTACTATCCAGTCCCGTTTCGTCCCGGTCTTTGCCGGTTCCGCCCTGCGCAACATCGGCGTACAACCCCTCATCGACGCCATCTGCGACTATCTCCCCAGCCCGCTCGAGACAGTGCCCGCAACAGGAACCGACCCGGCAACCCACGAAAAGCGCCAGCTCGCCCCCGACCCCAAGGCCCCGCTGGCGGCGCTCGTCTTCAAGATCACCATGGAGACCGGCCGCAAGCTCGCCCTGGTCAGGCTCTATTCCGGAAGCATCGAGGCCGGGCAGACCGTCTTCAACATCACGCGCGATCGTGAAGAACGCGCGGCCAGGCTGTTCCGGCTCCACGCCGGGCACAAGGAGCGTCTGGACAACGCCATGGCCGGCGACATCGTGGCCGTGGCCGGGCTCAAAGACGCGCGCACGGGCGATACCCTCTGCGACAAGTCCTCCCCCGTGCTGCTGGAGTCCATCGCGGCCTACAAACCGGTCATTTCCATCGCCCTGGAGCCCAAAAACACGGCCGACGGGGAACGCCTCTCCGAAATCCTGGACAAATGCCAGCAGGAAGACCCGACGCTGTTTTTCACGCAAGACGTGGAGACCGGTCAACGCATCCTCTCGGGCATGGGCGAGCTGCACCTTGAGGTCGTTCTGGAGCGCGTCGCCCGGGAGTACGGCCTGAACCCCCGCGTGGGCAATCCACAGGTCGTATACCAGGAAACCATTTCCCGAACCGCTACCGCCGAAGGCGAGTTCCAGCGGGAGCTCGGCGACGTCCCGCACTACGGCAACGTGACCCTCAGCGTGGAACCCCTGGAGCGGGACAAGGGGCGCGACATCGTTTTCGAGGTCGATTCCGCCAGCTGGCCCGCGTCCTGGCTCGACGCCATTGCCCAGGGCGTGGGAGACAGCCTTCAGAGCGGCGTGCTCAAGGGCTGTCCCGTGCAGGACGTGCGCGTGCGAGTGAAAGAACTCCGGCGCAAGGACGGCGAGTCCACGCCGGCCGGTTACCACATGGCCGCCGTGAACGCCCTGAAAAAGGCGCTCTCCGCGGCGCAGCCCGTGCTGCTGGAACCGATCATGTGGGTCGAAATCTCGCTGCCGGCGGAGTTCGTGGGCGACGCCATCGGCCTGCTCGGCTCCAAGGGCGCCAAGGTAGAGAACATTTTCGATCACGCCGGGCAAAAAACCATCCAGGCGCTGGCGCCCATGCGCTCGCTGTTCGGATTTTCCACCGCACTCCGCTCGGCCACGCAGGGCCGGGCCGGCCTGATGCTCAAATTCGCCCGGTTCGACGTGCATGAATGACGCGCCCGGCAGGTTCGCCCCATCCGCAGGCCTTGCCAGCTCCACGCGGATGTCCGTCAGAACCAGCCCCCGGCAGCGGCAGCGCTCCTGGATGGTCCGGATGCGGCGAGGGCTGCGCCTGCAGCGGCTGCGCATCCTGCGCCTGAAAAGCTCGGCCCACACCATCGCACTGGGCGCGGGGCTGGGTATATTCGTCGGCTGCCTGCCCATAATTCCGCTGCAAACGCCCGTGGTGCTGGCCCTGGCTCTGGCCTTCCGGGCCAACGCGCCGGCGGCCTTTGCCTTCACTTTTGTCTGCAATGTCTTCAACATGGTGCCGTTCTACTACGTGCTCTTTCTCATCGGTCGCGCGGTGCTGCCAATCGCCCCGATCGCCTTCGACCCGGACCGGTTGAGCATGACCGGACTCCTGGCCCAGGGCTGGTCGCTGTTTCTCGTCATGTGCGCCGGAGGGGTCATCCTCGGGCTTCCCTGGGCGCTCGGCACCTATTGGCTGACCCGGCGCGGCGTCGTGCTCTACCGGCAGCGCCGTAGCCTGCGCCTGCGGCGTCGGAGCGCCGATGCTGCCTAGCCATACCGAGCGTAGCGCCAGACGCAGCCTGGGGCAGAATTTCCTGATCGACCAGAACACCGCGCGCCGGATCGTCGATGCCCTGCCCATCGAGCCCGGCGACCGGGTACTGGAGATCGGACCGGGCGCCGGAGCCCTGACCCGCTGGCTGGCCGCGTCGGACGCGGCTGCCGTCCTGGCCCTGGAGCGAGACCCCTATTGGGCCGGGGCCATCAAACAGGCCCTTCCGCGCGTGGAGGTAATCCACGCCGACGCGCTCGAATTCGCCTGGGAGCGCCTGACCACGTCCCGACCGTGGAAGGTTATCGGAAATCTGCCCTACAATGTCGCCTCGCCGCTGCTCTGGGAGCTGTGCAGCCGGGCGGAAGGGCTCGTGCGAGGCGTGTTCATGGTCCAGAAGGAGGTCGCCCAGCGCATAGCAGCCAGGCCGGGCAACAAGGACTACGGCGCACTGTCCGTCTGGCTCCAGAGTTTCGTGCGCCCCAGGCTCGCGTTCACCGTCGGGCCCAAGGTCTTCCGACCCCGGCCGCATGTCGATTCCGCCGTGCTCGTCGTCGAGCCGCTCCCCCGCGCGGCGCGCCCGTCCGATCCGGAAGCGCTCTCGCAGCTGCTGAAACGCTGTTTTCAGAACCGGCGCAAGCAGTTGCGCAATATCCTGCGCGCGTATTGGACCCCGGAGCTGGAGGCCACGCTCGCCGCCGACGGACTGCAACCGGAAATTCGACCGGAAGCGCTGTCCGTGGCCCAGATGCAGTCCCTGGCGCAACGCATCCCCTGGACGGACGGCCTAACGGATGCGGTCAGGCTCCCCGAGACACAGGCATAGCCACACGAGAGCAGGCACGCGGTCCTGACCGGCATTCTTCCGTCCGCCGTGCCGCGAAAGCCGCGGCCGATATGGGGCCGGCGCCCCCTTGACAGCGCGGAAAAGTGGATTATGTACTGACTTGGCACTCAATCTGACAGAGTGCCAGAGCGAACACAACGAAGCAGCCGAACGACCAACGTTCTCCGCAGTGCAACCAAGGAGGTTTTTCATGAAACTCAAGCCATTGGCTGACCGTGTGCTTATCCGGCGTCTGCCGGCCGAGGAAATGACCCAAGGCGGACTGATCATTCCGGACACCGCCAAAGAGAAACCCGTCAAAGGCGTCGTTGTCGCCGCCGGTCCGGGCAAGACAGGCAAGAAGGGAACCAGACCCATGGCCGTCACACCCGGCCAGACGGTCCTTTTCGGGAAATTCGGCGGGACGGAGCTGAAAATCGACGGCGCCGACCACGTCATGCTCCGCGACGACGAAATTCTGGCCATCGTAGAGGCCTGATCCGCGGGCTGCATCCCGTCAACGCCAACCGGCGACCCTGCCTTTGGTACGCCAAGTTCATTTCAGGGAGATATGCATCATGCCCATTTACGAGTATCGTTGCCAGGAGTGCGAGCACGTGTTCGAAGAGTGGCAGAAAGACTACAGCGAGCGCCAGGCCTCCTGCCCGATATGCTCCAGCCCGGCGGACCGGCTCATTTCCAACACGGCGTTCATCCTCAAGGGCACGGGCTGGTACGTTACCGACTACTGCAACAAAAACAACAGCAACTCGAACGGCGGCAATGGCAATACGGCCAGCGCCGACAGCACACCGACGGGATCGGACGCGTCCACCAGCGCCGCAGCCAGCTCCGGCGAGGGCAAACCCGCTGCCAGCGGCGGCGAAGCCTCCAAGGCCAAACCCGCCGCAGGAAGCGCTGCCAGCACTTCCTGACGGCCGCGCTGCTATGCCGTTGTACGAATACGAACATCTGGGCGAACCGTGCGCACGGGGGCGTTGTTTCGAAGAACTGCACTCAGCCGAGGCGCCGGACCTGGTCCGGTGCCCCGACTGCGGGCAGCCGGTGCGCAAACGGCTGACAGCCGCGCGCTTCAAGCGGCAGTACACCCCGGGCGAACTGCGCGACCGGGGCTTTACCAAACTGGTCCGGCGCGACGACGGCATCTATGAAAACGTCACCGCCAAGGCAGGGCAGAACCGCATCATCGATCGCGACCGACCGGAAACCATGGCCGGCCTGGACGTATCGCTGTCGGACTGATTCCCCGGACACGCGGTGGCCGGGGATTGCCTGCGTCCCTTTGCCCTCCTCCGGCCTGGCCGATGCCTGGCCCCTGTGCCCGGTTTTTTCTTTTTTTGTGAGGCGCTTTTCCATGCACAACGACTCGTCACGACGTCCGGATAGCCGGCCCGGCCCGACCGCCGGCCGGGTTCTCCACCACGCGGCCACCGGTCCTTGCGCTCTGCGCGCCCTGCTGGCGCTCGGCATGACCCTGGTCGCCCTGGCGGGTTGGCTGCAACCGGCGTCGGCTATCGGCATGTTGCCCGATTTCACCGACATCGTCGCCAAAGCAACACCCGCCGTGCTCAACATCAGTTCGGAATCGACGTCACGACCGGCCAATCCCATGCGTGAGTTCCTGCGCCACTACGGCCAGGGCGCCCCCTTCGACGAGCTGTTCCGCGACTTCGACCGCTTTTTCGAGGTCCCGGGCACGGGCCGCCGGCGCCAGGCCCTGGGCACGGGCGTGCTCATCTCCCCGGAGGGCCTCATCCTGACCAACGGGCACGTCATCCAGGGCGCAACGAGCATAACGGTCGTGCTGCGCCAGGCGGACGGGCAGGACGCGGGCTACAAGGCGAGGGTCCTGGCCCTGGACCGCACCATGGACCTGGCCTTGCTGAAGATCGACGCCAAAGCCTCCCTGCCCTTTCTCGAGTTCGGCGATTCCCGCCGGCTCAAACCCGGGGAATGGGTCGTGGCCATCGGTAACCCCTTCGGCTTCGGCAACTCCGTGACCGTCGGCGTGGTCAGCGGCACGGGCCGATCCATCGGCGCCGGCCCCTTCGACAACTTCATCCAGACCGACGCCTCCATCAACCCCGGCAACAGCGGCGGCCCGCTTCTCAATACGCGCGGCGAAATCGTCGGCATCAACACCGCCATCGTCGCCGCGGGCCAGGGAATCGGCTTCGCCATCCCGAGCGAACAGGCCAGAGAATGGCTGAGCCGCCTGCTCCAGGCCGCCGATCCCGGCCAGCGCCCATCCCCGCGCCGTTCACGGAAGTAGTGATCGATCCTTTGCCTGATACAAATTGATACAGAACGTTAGCAGATTTTTCCTCCTGGTAAGAAAACATTCCCGTTGCATAGACCAGGCTCGAAGGCCTACAATAAGCGCTTGCGTATGCCAGGTGTTTCTCGTACACTGCTTGGCGGGACACTAGCAGCGCTCTTGAGGCCGGCATGTTGCGGAACATGCCGGTGCCGGGGGGGGAATCCTCGGCAACCCTCATCATGAGTAAGGAGTCGTTTCATGCAGAAGCTGCTCGATGTCAATGTCATGACCAAGATCCTCGGCATTGCCATTGCCATTGTCATCTTGTTCATGGCCGGTACGCTATTCTTCACCCTGCCTGTCATGGAGTCGAAGCTCATCGGGTCGCGGATGAAGCAGATGCGCGACATGACCGAGACCGTGCACCGCCTGGTTACTGAATACCAGGCGCGCGTCCAGAAGGGCGAATTCCCTCTCGAAGAAGCGCAACGCCGGGCCAAGGAGCGCATCCTCCACATGCGCTACGGGCAGGGCGACTATTTCTGGATCAACGACACGGCCCTCCCCTACCCGACCATGATCATGCATCCGACCAGCCCGGCACTGGACGGCAAGGTCCTGGACAATGAAAAGTTCAACAAGGCCACCCAGGTCCTGGCCGGCACGGACACAGGGGCGAGGCAGGACGTAGAACGAAAAAACCTGTTCCAGGCCACGGTTGAAGTCTGCCGCAAGGCTGGCGAGGGCTTCGTGACCTACCAGTGGCCCAAGCCGCTCAAGGAAGGCGGCGTGACCAAGGAACTTTTCACCAAAGAATCCTATGTCCGGCTTTTCGAGCCCTGGGGCTGGATCATCGGCACGGGCGTCTACGTTGACGATATCCAGGCCGAGATCGGCCATATCCGCAATCAGCTCCTGCTCATGTCCCTGGCCGTTACGCTCGTGTCGCTGCTGCTCACCTACGCCCTGGCCTCGACCATCTCCAAGCCCGCCAACGCCCTGGTGGCTTACGCCGCCGAGGTCGAAAAGGGCAATTACGACGCCAGGATCAGCGGCGTCTTCTCCGGTGAGCTGAAACATCTCAAGGCCAGCGTGCAGCTTATGGTCGCGGCGCTGAAGGAAAAAATCGCGCAGGCCGACGAGCACTCGCGCCAGGCGGGACTCGAGGCGGAGAACGCCCGGGTGGCGACACAGCAGGCGGAGCAGGCCAAACTGCAGGCCGAACGGGCGCGGCAGGAGGGCATGCTCGCCGCGGCGGACCGCATTGAGGACATCGTGGCCATTCTCTCCACCGCCTCGGACGAGCTGTCGGCCCAGATCGACGAGTCCAGCAAAGGCGCGGCCGTGCAATCCCGACACATCGCCGAGACCGCCACGGCCATGGAAGAGATGAACGCCACGGTGATCGAGGTGGCCAAAAACGCCGGCCAGGCGGCCGAGACCTCCGACGGGGCGCGCAATCAGGCCCAGGACGGCGCGCGCGTCGTCGAAAACGTGGTCAAAGGCATCGCCTCGGTGCAGACGCAGGCCCTCGCGCTCAAGCAGGATATGGCCGAGCTGGGCGCGCAGGCCGAGGGCATCGGCCGGATCATGGGCGTCATTTCCGACATCGCCGACCAGACCAACCTGCTGGCGCTCAACGCCGCCATCGAGGCCGCGCGCGCCGGAGAAGCCGGACGGGGTTTCGCCGTCGTGGCGGACGAAGTCCGCAAGCTCGCCGAAAAGACCATGACCGCGACCAAGGAAGTCGGCGACGCCATTCGCGACATTCAGCAGGGCACGCGCAAGAACGTGGATAACGTGGATCGCGCCGTGCGCACCATCGAAGAAACCACGACGCAGGCGGCCAGGTCCGGCGAAGCCCTGGCCGAAATCGTCCACCTGGTGGAGTCCTCCACGGATCAGGTCCGTTCCATCGCCACGGCATCCGAACAACAATCCGCCGCCAGCGACCAGATCAGCCGCGCGATATCCACCATCAATGCCATTGCCCAGCAAAGCGCGGATGGCATGGACCAGGCGGCCCAGGCCGTATCCCAGCTGGCCGAGCAGGCCCAGGCCCTGAAGCGCCTTGTCGACGAACTCAAGGGCTGAGCCGGAAGCCCGGCCGCACCGCAGGCGCAGGGGGCACGCCTGCGGAACAGGGCCACAAACGACGCCGCCATCCGCCGGAAATCCCGCTAACAGGACCTCGCCTGCGCTACGCAAGCGGCGGTGCCGGACGCGCACGATTCGCACCTTTACACCCTTTTTCGCCCCTATTACAAAGACGGAGAGTTTCTGTCGCTGCGGCGCTTCATCCGCGACGACGAACGCCCTGCGCGAGCACGGGGAGGAGCTGCTCCTGCGCTTCGAGTAACGGCCCGGCGAGCAGACGCGCAAGCAGGACGAGTTGAAGCTGAGAGCGTCTGCTCGGGCAGGAGTTCAAACGCTTGATGTTCGCAGAGGAGATAATACAATGAGTAAATTGGCGGCATTATCCCTGAATGGATTCCAATCGATAAAACGATTGGAGCTTGAATTTAAGGATATCAACATTCTGATTGGGGCGAATGGCGCGGGAAAGTCAAACCTTATCAGATTTTTTTCTATGCTGAATTGCATGCTTACAGGCGGGCTAAGGAGCTTCACCATAAAAAACGGAGGCGCTTCAAGTCTCTTGCATTATGGCCCTAAAGTAACGCCCGAAATCTCTGCTCAGCTTTTTTTCGAAAGTCAAACGGGGCTGAATAGCTATAGCGTTGTGCTACAACATGCAGCCAATGATACTCTTTTTTATTCTCACGAGGAGATCGCCTACAAGAGTTACGGACTCGAAGACAGGATGCCTTTTCAGAAAAAATTTGACGGAGGACATACCGAATCAATATTTTGCGATATTGAGGACCTTGGAGGAGCCACAAAAACGACGGCACATTTTATACAAAAGGCTATGAGCATGTGGCGTGTATTCCATTTTCACGACACATCGCCTGAAAGCCGCATCAAACAGGCAAACTCCATTCACGACAATATTTACCTGCGCCACAATGCCGGAAATCTTGCCTCCTTTCTGTACGCGATGCAAAATAGTCAACCGCAATTCTACAAAAGGATTGTCCGAACTATCCAAATGGTCGCTCCATTTTTTCATGATTTCGTATTAGCGCCAGAAGGAGAGTCCATCATCCTGCGTTGGGAGCCCAAGGGGGCTGACACGATCTTTGGCCCGCACCAAATATCAGATGGCACGCTTCGGTTTATGGCGCTTGCGACCCTTCTTTTGCAGCCATCGTTGCCAGAGACAATCGTGATAGATGAACCAGAGCTTGGGCTCCATCCGTATGCTCTCTTACTTCTTTCTGATTTAGTGAAAAAGGCCTCTACACAAAGCCAAATACTTATTGCTACGCAATCAGAACCCCTTCTCGATCATTTCGATACAGACAATATTATCGTTGTAGATCACAGATCAGGCTGCTCTGAGTTTAAACGGCTTCACGCTGAAGACCTTTCACATTGGCGAGAAGAGTACACCGTGTCGCAACAGTGGTCGATGAACGTGTTTGGCGGGAGGCCCGGGCTATGAAGCGTCTTGTCATAATAGCCGAAGGCTGTACTGAAGAAGCTTTTGTAAAGCAAATGTTAGTTCCCCATTTTTCACCACTGGAGATATATATTAGTTGCGGCATGCTATCACCCGGCAAGGAGGCCTCCAGAGCGCAAAAAGGAGGATGGGGTCGTACAAAACGCGAATACGCGAGGATAAAGAATCAGCTAGAGACCTGGATGAAGCAAGACCCTGCCGCGTATTTCACCACGATGCTCGATTATTACGGCTTACCCACGGATTTCCCAGGAACAACAGCAACGAGAAGTCATCTCCCGGGGAACTCGAATGTTTTGACAATAGAAAACGCCTTCGCGCAAGACATCGGCAGCCCCCAATTTGTTCCTTACATCCAGTTATATGAATTTGAAGCATTACTGTTTTCTGATCCAGATGCATTTCGTGCAGCCGATCCTTCCATCTCACCCCAACAGATAGAAGGGCTCAAAAAAATTCTCGCCGCTTTTCACCATAATCCCGAAGAGATCAACGACTCCTGGCAAACGTGTCCATCTCGTCGAATTGAGGAACTTATACCTCGGTACGCCAAAAACGTTGATGGACCACAAATCGCCGAAGAAATTGGACTGGATTCCTTGCGTAGGCATTGTGCGCATTTTAACGCATGGATTCAGCAGTTAGAAACGCTGTAACGTGTTTAGACTTAACGACAGCACCGCCTCAGGAGGACCGGCCATCGTAGACTTTTCCGCCCTGCTCAATATCGTAGAGGACTATCTGGCCTTTTGAGAGGAGCAGACTCGCGACAATAGAGTTTGTCCATAGTGAAACGCCGTTTCGCTCTCATCAAAGGGATTTGCTGCTGGTTTACTCGCAGCAAACGCGGCGCGAAGGCGACCGCAGGTGCAGGGGGCGCGTCTGCGTTGCGCGGGCGGCGGCGTCGGACTCACCCCCCGGTCAGCAACCGCCCGCGGAAGTCCTCCCAGCAGTCGATATCCAGCTCTTCCGCCAGGGCTGACAACGCGTCGATCAGCGCGAAGGAAAAGTCCGGTCGCAAGAAATTGGCCGTGCCGATCTGGACCGCGTGCGCGCCGACCAGCAGAAATTCCAGTACATCCGCGGCCGAGGTGATGCCGCCCAGGCCGATGACCGGGATGCGCACTGCCCGGCAGACCTGATACACGCAGCGCAGCGCCACCGGCTTGATGGCCGGACCGGACAGTCCGCCGATGACGTTGGCCAGCCGCGGGCGTCGGGTGCGGATGTCCACGGCCAGGCCGCTCAGGGTATTGATGCAGGAGATCATGTCCGCGCCCGCGTCCTCTACCGCGCGCGCCATGGCGGCGATGTCGGTCACGTTCGGGGACAGCTTGACGATCACGGGCGTGGACCTGGCCTGCGCCTTGACGGCCGCGGTCACCTGGGCCGCCAGCCCGGGATCCTGGCCAAAGAGCACGCCGCCGGCCTTGACGTTGGGGCACGAGATGTTCACCTCGAGCGCGGCAATGCCCTCGGCGTTGGCCAGCACGCCGGCCAGCTCGGCGAACTCCGCGGCGTCCGTGGCGTAGAGATTGGCGATAATGGCCGCGTCCCGCCAGGGCAGCAGCGGCAGCTTGTCCCGCAGAAAGGCCTCGACGCCGATATTCTGAATCCCGATGGCATTGAGCATCCCGCACGGCGTCTCCGCCAGCCGCGGCATGGGGTTGCCCGCGCGCGGCCGCAGGGAGAGCCCCTTGACGACAATGCCGCCCAGTCGCCGCAGATCGCCGTAGGGGGCAAACTCCAGGCCGTAGCCGAAGGTTCCGGAGGCCGTGAGAATGGGATTTTTCAGCCTGAGACCGGGCAGTACGACGGTCATATCCCTGGTCATGGGGTCATCCTTTCGCGTTCAGATCGATCGTATCGGCCCAGAACACCGGCCCGTGCGTACAGACCTGCAGCGGCCAGCCCCGGGTATCCGGGGTGACGCAGCCCAGGCAGGCGCCGACGCCGCAGGCCATGCGATTCTCCAGCGAAAGCTGGGCCCGACACCCGAACTCGCTGGCCAGAGCGCTCACCGTACGCAGAAACGGCGTCGGCCCGCAGGCCAGCAGCAGTCCGCCGGCCTGGCGTTCGACCGTGCTGCGCAACAACCGGATAAAGGTCGCAAGTCCGTCCGGACCTTTCTCCCGATAGCTGACGCATTGCAGCGCCTTGTCAAAACGCGCCCAGGGGTAACAGTCCAGCGGCAAGCGGTGGCCGAAGAGCAGCCGCAGATTCTCCGGTCGCGGATGTCGCGCCGCGTAGCCGATAAAGGGCGCCAGCCCGACGCCGCCGGCCAGTAGCAGCGTCGGCGTATCCGGCTCGCAGACAAAGCTGGTACCGAGCGGCCCCCAGACGGTCACCGGCGCGCCCGGCGGCAACCCGGCCAGCCGGCCCGTACCGCGGCCCACGACCTGAAAAAACAGATGCAGCCCCTGCTCATCGACGCGGGAAATAGAAAACGGCCGCGCCCAGAGCAACTCATTCCCCCAGCACTCGGGCCGCAACATAACAAACTGCCCGGGCCGCCACTCCGCCCAACCCGGGGGATCGAGCGTCAGCTCGAAACAAACGGCCGAATCAGACTCCGACCCGAGCGGCCGCAACGCCCGGATAGACAGCGTCAAACAGCATGGCGTCATCGTGGCCCCGTCACTCCGTTAAAAGTTGACCGCCCGCCCACCCCTGAGCCGAGCGCGCGCGAAGGACAAGGTAAAATGCTTTGCCGTGCTTGTCGAGCATTGCGATTCGCCCGGAAGCGCAGCACGCGAACCTTCGCCACGCCCCCCCCCGGCCTTCCCCCCGCTCGCGTTGCGCTGAGGCTGGAGCAGGTTGGGGGGGGAGCAGAATCTGCCTGATCCCAATCTTGTCAGTGATACGGAATTCTGGTATTTGCTCCCTGCCAACAGACACAATCAACTGTGCTCGATAGTCTTGTGCTGCCCAGGCGTATATCCGGTGAGATTCGCGTGGAGGAGACGGAGAGCATGGCGGAGAGCGGCCACGACCGCGGACAGACCCGGCATGAAGTGCTCGCGGGCGTGGCTATTGAAGACCACGAGCTGAGGAATCGCATTGCTCGACCACGGGGCGACGATGCCAACGCATAAAAACAGAAAAGGCAATGCCGGCAAGCGCCGGCAAAGCCTCCAGCTCAAATTTATTTCGCCCGACTCTTCGTGTCAACGGTTTTCAACAAACTTTGCCGCGAAGCGGAATGCAAGCTCCACAGGGACAGTTGAAGCCATACAGAACGAAATGCCTTGCCGCATAACGGAGTCAGTTGGCCGTTGCCAGAGGGATGCCTCTAAAGAGTCGGTCAAAGCCAAACTCCGCGTCATAGTCCGCCGCATCCTCAAGCGCTATGGCTATCCGCCGGACAAGCAGACGCAAGCGACCATTACCGTATTGCGGCAGGCCGAGGCATTTGGCGAATGGTTGGCGGCGTAATCGTCCGCCCTGACTGCCCGGCTCGCGACCTTGCACCATTTGCCTTCTCCGCGCGCAAAGGAGCTCGACCATAGCCACATACCGCCACATCGAGGGCGTCCTCGTCACGGCGCAGTTCGCTGAGGAACACGGGCAGCGTTACCGCTATCGGCTCGACGTCGCGCTCGAGGTGCAGCCGTCGCCGTGCCTGACGGCGTGCGTGATCATGATGAATCCGAGCTACGCCTGCGTCGAGCACGCGGACAAGTCGGTGCAGTTTATGGAGCGCGTCGTCTTTCTCAAGGGTTTGCCCGAATTCGCGGGCGTCGGTCGTCTGATCGTGGTCAACCAGTTCGCCAAAATCCAGACGCACGCGTTTCAAGGACAAGCGCACGAACTCGGCTCACGGAACGACGCGGCTATTGCAGAAGCGTTCGCGCAGTCGGAGATCATCATTCTGGGCTGGGGCTGCGCGAACCCTTTCCGGGAGCGTATCGACTTCGTCCACGGCATTCTGGACGGCATGACCGGCAAACGCCTCTACCAGACACGCACGCACCCTTCCCGGGCACGCTACGAGGGGTTCATCATCCCGCTGTGACGGCGGGGCGACTTCAGGAGCACTGCGATTAACGCATTTTCGCCTTGAAACAAGACGCTGCACGAATACAGCAGAAC
Source organism: uncultured Desulfovibrionaceae bacterium (assembly GCA_964523295.1). GTDB lineage: Bacteria > Desulfobacterota > Desulfovibrionia > Desulfovibrionales > Desulfovibrionaceae > CAZGAH01. The sequence goes on from CAZGAH010000002.1 coordinate 140,923, forward strand.
CGTGTTTCAGGGAAATGCATACGCGCAGCTACCCTTTTTCAAAGGCAGGAGACTCTGCCCCTGGCGACCGAGCGACCGTAGCGCCCGGCTACATCGGCGCGCACTTGTCTCCCAACACCGCCGTGAATGCCTCTTGCAGCGCATCCAATTCGACGGGCTTGGCCAGGTAACCGTCCATCCCGGCCTCAAGAAAACATTCCTTGTCGCCAGGCATGGCGTAGGCCGTCAGAGCGATAATCGGGATATCTGCCTTGTCCGTGCCGGCTTCTCCGCCTCTGATGCGTCTGGCTGCCTCCACGCCGTCCATAATAGGCATCTGGACGTCCATCAGAACGATGTCGAATTGTCCATCCCGCAAGGTCTCCAGGGCCTTGCGACCGTTCTCAACCACAACCATCCTGTGGCCAAGCTTCCGTGCCAGCCACAGCAGAGACAGCTGATTGACCTCATCATCCTCTGCAAAGAGTATCGAGAGCGTCTTGGAACAAACCTGCGGCGCGCGGACCAACGATGGGAGTTCGCTGGCCTGGTCCAACAGACCGAAAGGAATACAAAAATGCACCGTTGTTCCCACGCCGGGCTCGCTTTCCACAGCGATATGCCCCCCCATGAGACCGACGAGTCGCTTGCAAATCGACAGGCCGAGCCCCGCCCCCTGGTATCTTCTTTTGAACCCCTGGCTGAGTTGCGTGAACGGCTTGAAAAGAATCGCCAGTTTGTCATCGAGAATGCCAATGCCGGTGTCAGTCACGGAAAACAGGACCCAATATTCATCCGGATTTCGAGGCGGCAAGGGTTGAGCCTCGATGATAACACCGCCGGAAATGGTAAATTTGATGGCATTGCCGACAAGATTGCTAAGAATCTGTTGCAAGCGTACGGCATCGCCTCGCAGACTGGATGGTATGGCGGGATTGATGTCCATACGGACACTCAAATTCTTTTCATTTGCAATTGGCATAAAAAGCTGCACAATGGCGTCAAGAGTATCTCTGAAATCAAAAAAGGTCGAGGCGAGTTCCATCTTGCCGACTTCAATTCGCGAAAGGTCCAGGATGTCTGAAAGCAGCTGCGTCAAACGCCGTGAGGACTGAATAGCTATTTGCAGGAACTTCTTCTGCTCGTCATTGACAGATGTTTTCTGCAGCAAGAAAAGCATCCCCAGAATACCATTCAGGGGTGTCCTGATTTCGTGGCTCATATTGGCCAGGAATTCGCTCTTGGCCTGGTTGGCCGCCTCGGCCGCCTCCTTCGTCTGAATGAGAGATTCCAGCAGCTCTTTTTGCGGCGTGAGATCCGTCATGGAGATGAGCGAAATATCACCCAGAGGTATGAGCTTGAAAAGCACGTCCCGGAACGCTCCGTCCTTGCGGCGCATCCGCCATTGCTGCGCCTCGAGCTCCTGGCCGGTACGACTGGCCTCGAATGCCGCATCGAGCCAGGCTTTCTGAACATGGGCACGATACGCGGGGTCGGGATAGACCGTCTCCCACCACTGATCGGCTGAACTGATATCATCCAGGGTGTATCCGAATGTTTTAATGAACGTTTGATTGTAGTATTCGATATCCTGGGTCCTTGCATTGATGATACACAAGGGGTGCGGCGTCTTGGTCACAATTTCGCGAAGCCTCTGCTCGCTTTTCAACAGAGATTCTTCAGCCCGCTTCCGCTCCGTTACATCCTGATGCGTACCTGACATGATCAAAGGCCGCCCATCATCTGTCCAGGACGAGACACGCCCTCGATCAAGCACCCAAATCCACTCGCCGTCCCTATGGCGCATGCGTATTTCGCACTCGAAATATTTCAACTCGCCTTTGAAATGCCTGTCGAGAAGTTCGTGCGATGTTCGCAAATCATCCGGATGACAGAGACGGTTCCAGGTAGCAATGGATGTCGGCAGCAGATCCGCGAGGGAATAGCCGATCATTTCGGCCCAGCGCTCATTGAAGACGGTCTCTCCTGTCTGGATATTCCATTCCCACGTCCCCGCGTCGGTTCCAAGAAGAATATTCTCAAGCCGACGCTTCCCGGCCTGAAGTGCTTCCTCAGCCTGCTGGCGCTTGGTGACGTCCAGACAGAACTCCACCAGGGCAATCACCTCGCCGTCGGCCTTCTTGACCGGGTAGCCCCTGACAGACCACAGCCGCCCATCCGGGGAGGAGATCATGGCCTCCTCCGGCTGACCCGTCTCCCG
>CAZGAH010000002.1:143132-144687 GCA_964523295.1 uncultured Desulfovibrionaceae bacterium
CACTGCCGGCCCGTGAGATTGTCCACCGATTCGTTCACTGCCGCGGCAGCCGGCTGATTCGCCCACAGCACGCGCAAGTCCAAAGCATGATACACGACCAGGTCGGAGGTGCTGTTCAGGATAAGCGCTTTCTCTTCCTCCGCTCTTCGCAACGCCTCCTCCGCAGCAACCCGATCCGTAATATCCTGAAATGCGCCCACAATCCCGGCCACCTGACCGTCTTCATCGCGAAAAACATGCTTGCTCCAGATAGCAGGATGAACGATCCCGTTCTTATCCAGGACCTTGAATTCGTATATCTGCTTTCGGGGATTGCGCATCAGCTCCAGATCTTTTTCGTGATACACGGAGGCATACTCGCCGGGCCAAAGCTCCATGACGGTTTTTCCCAAATAATAATCCGGCGTGTACCCCAGAAGGTCGGCGAATGCGTCGTTCACCCCGAGGTAGCGCCCTTGCTTATCTTTGTAGAACAATGGGATGGAAATGGCCGACATGATCGTGGTTATGAACTTCAGCGTGGCGTTGAGACGATGATGGGCATCCTTCATCGTCTTCTCGGTGCGCTTGCGTTCCACAATTCGTTTGACCAAAAACGAATGCGTCTGGCTGCGCCCGGCGGGACGCTCCTGTCCAGCGTCGCTGTCTTCCGTGATGTCGCGCATGATATGCACGATACCGACAAGATTTCCCTGCTCATCGCGCCCCGGATGACAGCTGACCTTCATGTAGCGCCGCTCCATGCCGGGAAAATCAAACCATGCGTTGCAAACGACGTCCTCGCCGCTGAGACAGCGATCAAAAAGGGGCTCCATCCGCTCGAACGCCTCCTCCGAGAGAACATCCGCGGGAGAGACGCCCATCACCGCATTTTTCCTGACGCAGTAATACCGCTCATACGCCGCATTCACGGTCCGGTAGATCAGATTGCGATCAAGAAAAGCTATCAGGGCCGGAAATGCGTCAAAGAATTCGGCAAATGCGCGATATCCAGCGCCTGATCCATGCCCCTCGGGCTCAATCCGACGGCTTCGCAGCTGCGCGCGCAAGACTCGCAATTCGGCAAGAAGTTCTTCCCTGGTCTTGTCATCGTCACGATTCATACCCCCCCCAGGGGAGCCCGTGTTGGCGGAAGGCCTGCAAGCGAACCGGACCTGACGGGTCCGCAGGCCTGATAACGATGGGCTCAGATCGTTAAACAGTATGGCGATGGCCCGCCGTACGCGCCTGTCTTCGCCTTCCCATGCTTTCCCCTCCGTACGGCGACCGTCTACCATCTCAAAAGACAGAGCGGCCCTGACATCCCCCCATCCGGACTGCTCATTATCGTATGCCCTGTTTGCCGTCAGTTCGTCCAGCCTGAAATTGGCAGGAATTCTAGGCTGTGGCCCTGCCCTAAAGAAAGCGACAGCTCAGGCCCTGACAACGCACTAAAATAGGATACATTTTTCGGTCCTTCCGGCTTCTCAGTGGGTGCCCCCGGTTTTGCTGAGGGCCGGGTAGAGGTTCAGCCCGCCGCAAAAGAAGCAGATCGCCATCTTGAAGTGGTCCCTGT
>CAZGAH010000003.1:0-8264 GCA_964523295.1 uncultured Desulfovibrionaceae bacterium
TCGTCCAGGCCCTTGATGTCCTCGAACACGAACATGAGGTTGCGGATTTCTTCGGCCATCTGGGCGGACTCTTCTTCGATTTCCGAGAGCACTTCTTCCTCGGTGGCGCGGTCCACGGCGTTGAGAATTTCCGCCACGGCCTGGACGCCGCCGACCTTTTTGCCTTCCTTGCCGCCCATGGCGATGAGCTGCGACTGCAAGACCTTGTCCACCTCCATGAGCATTTCCTCGGGTACGGCCTCCAGCTTGGCCAGCCGCATGAGTATTTCCGGACGTACGCCGGACGGGAGATTGGAGAGCAGGTCCGCGGCCTGGTCCGGATGCAGGTGCCCCAGAATCAGGGCCAGGGTCTGCGGATGTTCGTTGCGCAGAATCTGAGAGAGAATGCGGGGGCTGACATTTTCCAGTTCCCTGAAGGGCGCGGCCCCGTGGTCCATATCCAGCGCGTCCATGATGTACTTGGCGGTATCGGAATCGAGGTTCTTGCTGAGCATGCGCTTGACCGCCGACTGGCCGCCCGTGATCATTTCCTGGCCGGTGATCATTGCCCGGTGATACTCACGGACTACCTCTTCGACCAGTTCTTTCGGTACGGTATCCAGTTCCATCATGGCCTTGGATATCTGGGCGATTTCATGCCGGTCCAGCCGTTTGAACATCTCGCCGGTGAATTTGTCGCCCATGGCCAGCAGCAGCACCGCGGTCTTGTGGGACCCGGTTATCTTCATCTTCTCAGCCAACTTTCACTCCCTCCGGTTCGCGCATCCACAGCTTCAGGATCGACACGGCCTGCTCCAGATTCTGTTCGGACATCTGCATCGCGTGCGCTTTGATGTCTTCGATCTTTTTGATGGCGTCAATAGCCTCGGCCTCATCTTCTTCGCCTTCGACCAGGGCCAGGCGCTGCTGACCGGCCGGCAGGCCCTCGAGTCCTTCCACCACTTCCCCCTCCACGCGCGGCCGGATAAGGGCCAGAATGACCGGCCGGACCACCAGCAGGAGGAACAGGAAGATGAGCAGGGCATTGAGGATCGGCTTGCCCATCCGCGAGGCGTAATCCATGATCGTGGACGCCAGATCGGGCTCTTCGACCACGTCAGGGCCACCGAAGGAGATCGAGGAGACCTCGATCTGATCCCCACGGTCGCTCTTGTAGCCTACGGCGCTGCGTACCAGCTGCTGGATGCGCTCCAGCTCTTCATCCTTGCGCGGCAGGAAGAGGGTTTTGCCGTCTTTGTCCTTTTCATATACGCCATCGACAACGACCGCTATGCTCAGACGGTCGACCGTGCCGACGGGCGCGACGATCTGCTGCTCGACCTTGTTGATCTCGTAGTTGGTTGTCCGGGTTTCCTGAGAACTCTGTTGCTGGCTTAAGGCCCCGGAGATGCCGTCGCCGCGGAAATTGGCCTCCGGAACGCCCGATTCGGTATTGGCCCGGCCCTGTGTTGATTGCTCGCTGCGCTGTTCGCTGCGGACAACCGTCTTCTCCGGGTCGTACTCCTCCTTGCGGATGGTGCGCTGACTGAAATCGAGATCCGCGTTGACCTTGGCGATGACCTTGCCCGGACCATACAAGGGATAGAGCATTTCTTCAATGCGTCGTTCCAGATTCTGCTGCATGGTCATCTTGAATTCGAGCTGCGTGGTGGACATGCCCTCGAGCGAGCTGGAATCATCGGGCGAGTACAGGAGCTTGCCGGCCGTATCGGCAACGGTGATGCGGTCCTTTTTCAACCCCTCGACCGCCAGCGCCACCAGATTGACGATAGCGTCCACCTGCTTGGCATCCATGGTCTTGTTGTCGCGTATCTTCAGAACGATCGACGCCGACGGTTCGCGCTGCTCCTCGATGAACAGGCTCTTGTTCGGCACCACGAGATGGACGCGCGCACGCTCCACCTCCGGAAACTCGGAAATGGTGCGGACCAGTTCTCCCTGCAGCGCGCGCTGGTAATTGATCTTTTGGACGAAGTCGGTCTGTCCGACCTTGAGTTCGTCGAAAATTTCAAAGCCGATCCCCTGTCCGACCAGCCCGCCTTCGCCCGCGACCTTGAGCCGCAGATCATAGACCCGCTCGTCGGGCACAAGAATGGTCGTGCCATTGTCCGTGATCTGATACTGCTCCTTCGCCGCCTTGAGCAGGTTCACGACCTTCGCCGCATCCTCGGGGTACATGCGCGAATAGAGCACCTTGTAGTCAGGCCGGTTGAGCCAGAAGAGCATGAGGAAAAAGGCCACGCTGACGGTCAGGCTGAGCCCTCCGATGAATATGCGCTGCGTGATGTTGGTTCTGGCCCAAAAGCTTTTGATCTTGTCAAGGGCTATACTGGGGGGCATGGCGGGTCTCCTTTGGCGTTACGTATCGGTTATGACCAGACGGTCCGGTCGCTCGGTACCGGACTATACGTCAGAATTGAATGCGCATCAGCTCTTTGTAGGCTTCCATGACTTTGTTGCGTACGGCGCTGGTCATGTTGACGGCCAGACCGGCCTTCTGGAGCGTGATCATCAACTCGTGGACGTTTTCGCTTTCGCCGGCGGCAAAGGACTCGATCATGTCCCGTTTCTGGGATTGCAGCTCGTTGACGTTCTTGAGCGAGTCTTCGATGGTGGAGGCGAAGGATTTGCGGTTCTCCGCGCTCTTGCCGGGTGACAACAGACCATTTCCGCTCTGCGTCGTCCGTTCTCCCAGTTCAATGGCGTTGCGGTACGCCGATATCGCGATGTTGGGTATAGCCATGATCGTGCTCCTATACTTGCCCCTGAGGCGTTATCGCCCCAGTTCGAGGGCCTTGTTGAACATGTTCTTGATGCCCTCGATGGAGGTCGCGTTGGCCTCGTACGAGCGCATTGCCGTCAACATGTTGGTCATTTCTTCCACGACGTTGATGTCCGGATACGATACGTAGCCTTCCCCATCGGCATCCGGGTGCCCGGGTTCGTAAACCCGCTTGAAAGGCCGCTTGTCCGTGGCAATGTCCATGACGCGGACACCCTTGAGGTCCTGGTCCAGCGCGGAACGCATCGCCTTGCTGAACGGCGACTGCACCGGTGTTGCCGCCAGGGTGACGCTTTTTCGCTGGTAGGGTCCGCCCTCGGTCGTGCGCGTTGTTTTTACGTTCGCCAGGTTCATCGAAATGACATTCATACGCGTCCGCTCAGCCGTCAGGGCCGAGGAGCCGATATCGAAAGCGGTCATGAAATCCATTATTTCGCTCCTTCCATAATGGCGGTCTTGATCCCCTCGAAATTCCCCTTCAATATGGTGGCCAGGGCGTTGTACATCATCTGGTTCTTGGACATGGTCGCCATTTCCTTGTCCAGACTGACGGAATCGTCGCCGTGGACCAGATGAGGCCTGAGCTCAGTCTCTCCCTCGCCGGCGAAGGTTTTCGCGTCGAACTTCGACGGCATGTGCCGTTTCGCGGTAATGCTGAGCTTGCCCTTGGCGTCGCGATTCAATGCTGCCTGGAGCTGCTCTTCCCATTCCAGACTGCGGGCCTTGTAATTGGGGGTCGCAATGTTCGCCAGATTGCCCATGACGACATTTTGACGCTCCATCCTCAGGTCCATTACCCGGCCAAGCAGGTTCATATTGCTCTCAAACAGGCTCTTCATCAGACTATCCTCCTGTGACGCCACCGGCCGGCAGGCCGAAGGGGGGCGTCATGTCTGCTCCTTTTGCAATTGCTGTTCCATTTATATAACTATCTGAAATAATAGCATTTTCACGAAATTCGACACAGGCTTCGCATCTTTGTATGCAGTGGAGTCGAAAGGGGCGTTCTGTATGTGTTCACGTTGGCACGCCAGATGCAAGTAACATTTCACCAGTGAGGGGCGGAAAAAACTGCCTGCCTCACAATGGCATGAAGATTGCTAGATGAAGGACGAGGACAGAACTTCCGATACGGAGGGGAGATCATGAGCAGCCATCTGGACTACGAAATCAACAAGGAATTGGGCGAATGCTATCTGTTCATGGGTGACATGGACAAGGCAGAGGAATTTTACCTCAAAGCAGCGAGCAGCAACGGCGTCCATCCCGATCCCTATCTCGGGCTGGCAACCATCGCCGTGCAGCGCGGGGACCTGAACAAGGCGCACACGCTCTACACGCAGGCTGCGGACATCCAAAGCTCCGACAAGGCGCTGGCAGGCATGGCGCTCGTGGAAATGGAGATGGGCGCCCAGGACTTGGCGTACGCCCACTTCAACGAAGCCATGCTCGTCAATCCGGAGAACAAGATCGCCATCTTTGGACTTATTCAGATGGGGCACGCCCTGGAGCGGGTGGACGAACTCGTTCCCAATCTGGAGCGCGTGCTTGAGGCTGCGCCGGGCATGGATGACGTCCGTTTCGCTCTGGCCGCCTGTCTTGTGCGCATGGAGCGAACGGAGGATGCCGCGCATCAGCTTGAAACCGTGTTGGGGAATGATCCGAACAATGAGGTCGCGCTCGAGCTGTACAGTCAGGTCATGGCCTGAGAGGGCCTGACTCACTGAAGCATATTTCGATATCTCCCCTCCCCATTTGATTTCCCGGCCCTGTGAGCTGGCGCCACAGGGTCGGGAAATCAATCCTATTGAGGGCAGGACGCAGATGTCTGATTCGGGCAAGCCCGATCTGAGCCGTACCTCCGCGTGCAACGTCCGGGAAGGTTTCGCCGCGCGCGGGAACGCAGGCAGAAGCTCAGGTCAGCGCAAGTCTGGGTTTGCTATCTGCCGGGCATGATCGCCGTCTTCCCTGCCGCTCCATTCCTGCTCCATCATCTCCGCCCTTCATTTCCACTTGAAATTTCAAGGCGTTTAGGGCATAGTAGTACAAAATCAAGGGAGAAATGCGGGTTGACCGCATTGTGTTCAGGTGTGTACGGGCGTTGTACAGGTGAGGGGGGGGCATGGCGGATATTTCAATTATCGTTGTCGACGACGAGCGCATCGTCGCTCTGGACATTGGCAATACCTTACGTCGGCTCGGCTACAAGACGCCGGCCCTGGCTGCCAGTGGCGAGGAGGCGATCGCGCTGGCGGAGCGGCTCAAGCCGGAGCTGATCCTCATGGACATCAAGCTCAAGGGGCCGATGGACGGCATTGCTGCGGCGCACGATATTTATACCCGCTTCAATATCCCCGTCGTCTTCCTCACGGCCTTTTCCGACGAAAAGACCCTGAGCAGGGCGATGACCAGCGAGGCCTTCGGCTATCTCATCAAGCCCTTCGAGGAGCGCGAACTGCACTCCACGATCGAAATCGCCTTGTACAAACATCGGACCGAAAGGCGGCTGCTGGCGGACAAGCGCAATGCCGAGCAGGCCAGTCTGACGAAAAGTCTGTTTCTGGCGAACATGAGTCACGAGATACGCACCCCCATGAACGGCATCATCGGCATGGCCGAACTGATGCTGGATACGCCATTGACGGAGGAGCAGCGGGACTATGCGGAAACCATCAGGACTTCGGCGGAGACCCTGCTCGAGCTGATCAACGATCTGTTGGACATATCCAAGATCGAAGCACGCAAGATGCAGCTCATGGAGGTCGATTTCAATCTCAAGAGCCTGCTCGAAAAAGTGGTCAAGAGCATGGTACCGCAGGCCAGACGCCGCGCCAACAGGCTGGTTTCCTACATCGACGCCGACGTGCCCCTGCAACTGCGGGGTGACCCGAACCGGCTCGGACAGATTCTCTCCAATCTACTCAGCAACGCCGTCAAGTTCACAGAAAACGGCGACATCGTGGTCGAGGTCACGCGCGTCAAGCTGGCCGTGCCCGACGATGAGGCGACCGTTACCGAACGTCCGCAGGGCGAATTGCTCAAGCTGCTCTTCTCCGTCCGGGACAGCGGCATCGGCATTCTGGAAGACGAGCAGCCCCTTATTTTCGATCGCTACCTTCAGGCTGCGAACAGCCCGGGTGAGGCTGTCCAGGGAACGGGCCTGGGGCTGTCCATTTGCAAGGAACTCGTCGAACTCATGCATGGCGCCATCTGGTTGCGCAGCAGGCCAGGCAATGGCTCCACCTTCTACTTCACTGTCAGTCTCAAGGAACAGCGCACTCTCCACGACGCCACGCTGTCGGCGGACAGCACGGTTCCGTTCCTCTCGGAGCGTCCGTTGAACATACTGATCGTCGACGACAATGCCATCAGCGTGAAATTGGCGATGCTGCTGCTGAAAAAGAAAGGACATCGCCCCCTTGCCGCTGGCAGCGCCCTCGAGGCCATACATCTGCTCGCGGGCGAACGGGTCGATCTCATCGTGATGGACGTGCAGATGCCGGAAATGAACGGTCTGGAGCTGACGCGCCGGATTCGGGCCGGCGAATGCGCCGGCGTGCAACCGGACATCCCGATCGTGGCCATGACGGCCCACGCGCTCAAAGGCGACCGGGAGCGGTTTCTCGAGCAGGGCATGACCGACTACGTGGCCAAGCCGCTCAAGCCGCACGCCTTCTATGCCGCGCTCAACCGTGCCATGGCAACAGGCCTTCGGGCTCGGGATGATTCGTGATTCCGGGCACGCCCGCGTCGCATAGGCTTCGAAAGCGACGCCGATGCCCCGTATCGACGCGCGTAGCGCATAGCTATTCCCATCAGGGGTAACGCATGTCCGGCCAGCAGCACAGTCTCTTCGACCTGCTCCTCCAACGCTCGCCGCAACAGACGCACGCCATACTCTGGTCCATGCATCGACGCGCCCGCTATGAGGAGCGTGTGCGGGATTTTTCCACAACCTACGGCGAAGCGCCCGTGTTCGTCTTGCGGGACCAGGGCACGGGGCTTGTCGTCTTCATGCGGCATCCGTCCGACGCGCTCGTCTGCGACGGCGCCAGCGGTGAACTCGTCGAAGGCGCGGCCGCCGTGGCGCTGATCTGGGGAACCGGCATCGACGCCTTTGTCGCGCAACGGCCGCGCGAAACACCGCGTCAGGTGTTGGAAATACTCGACGGCGTGCGCCCGCGCAACGCCTGGTCGGCGCAGATAACGGAATCCTTTCCGGTTGACGCGGACGGGCTGGATGCCCTGGTGTTGTTGGCTCGGGGTCTCGATCTGGACTGCGACAACCTGGACAGCGCCCCGCTGGAGAGCCACCTTCGGGTCAGCGGCGCCCCGGAGCGCATCGAGGAATTCCTGCACAGGGCCTCGGCCCGCGGACTGCTCAGATTATTGGGGTAGGCGCCGCAGACGGGAAAAATCATCTCCGGCGGCAAGGTTTTTCGCCGGCACGCCCGGTCTGGCGGCCTGCGCCGGCGCTGGCGCAGGCCGCTCGGGGAAGCGTTACGGGATTCGTTTGAAGGTGACGCGCGACCCTCCTGCCTTGGCGCCGGTCAGATCGATGACGTGCGTCGAGCAGGAGATGCAGGGATCGTAGGCGCGTACGAGCATGCTGGTGATCAGTTCGATCTCGGCTTCGCTTCTGTCGGACAGCGTGGGCACGAGCGCGTCGAAATCCTTCTGGATGTTGCCGTGGTTCTGGTTGGTCGGGATGACGCAATCGGCATGGACGATGCGGCCTTCTTCGTCGTATTCGTAGGCGTGGAACAGGATACCGCGCGGGACTTCGACCGCGCCGTACCCTTTACCCTGACGAGGGGGGATCGTGGGGATCGCCTCTCTGCGCAGTCCGCGTTTGAGCAGTCCGTCGATCAGGCGGATGCTGTCCTCGGTCGAGTGTACGACCTCCACGAGCTGGGCCAGATTGTTGTAGTAGGGATTGTGGCAGGGGGCCACGAGTCCCAGCTTGGCGGCCACTTTTTTCGCCAGCGGGGTGAGCTGCTCGCTGTTGAGATTGAAGCGCGCCAGTGCGCCGACCATGTAGGAGTCGGTCTGGTTGCGCGCCCATTTGGCCGTGGACGTGGGGATGCAGTACTCGCGGGCCATGTCCTTGTAGAAGCTGGGCGGCCGGCGTTTGTCCATGCTCGAGCCGAGTTCTCCCCAGAAAAGGGCGTATTCGCCGGGCGAGACCAGGGCAATGTATTCGGTTTCCCGAATGAAGTCGGGCAGCTTGTCCTTGACCGCGGCAAAAAGTTCTGCGGCGTCCTTCAGCGCGGGAACGGCGTCGGACAGCGACTTGCGCAGGGCCTTGAGTTCGTCTGCGGTCGCAATTTTAGCCCAGCCGCCGGGAATGAGCCGTTGGGGATGGGTGGTCCGGCCGCAGATGACGCGGCTGAATTCGTTGGCCAGACGGTGCAGGCCAATCAGCCCGCGCAGCTCTTTGGGGTGCGAACTGGCCAGAGGAATCACCGACGGCACGCCGAGC
>CAZGAH010000003.1:8302-21633 GCA_964523295.1 uncultured Desulfovibrionaceae bacterium
TGGACGTCCTGGAAATGGCGGCCCAGGAGCATGGCCTCGAAGAAGCGCGGCGCCTCGGGCACCTCCCAGCGGCAGGTCTTGACCGTGCCGGCGCTGTCAATTTCGATCACGATGTTGCCGTGACCTTCGACCCGGGTAAGGTGATGGACGTGAATGGATTTGGCCCCTGGGGCAGCGAATTCGGCATGTTCCGTGGAACTCATGATTGGACCTCGTTGGCAAAAGCTTACAAAGGCGCGTTGGTGGCGCCCAGATAAAGCCGGAGCAGGTCGCGGACTTCAATGCGACTCAGCACGGCGCGGTCTTCCAGCACATACCGGGCCGCGTCGAGGTTGGCATATGGTGCCAGGCCCCGGCAGCCCCAGCATTGTGCGCCCTCGCTGACGCAGCAGGCGCCGCATCCGGCACGGGCAATGATCCCCAGACAGGGCCGGCCCAGGTCGAAACGGCAGATATTGCCGGCTGCCTTGCATTCGACGCAGACCGGATGAGAGGGAATATACGGCGTGTTGCCCAGCAGCAGATCCTTGACCACGCGCAAAAATTCGTTCGGGTCGATAGGACAACCGTGAATCTCGGCGTCGACGGGGACCACGGCGCATACCGGCCTGGCGGCGTAGGTGGGATACCAGCGGAAGTGCTCGCCATAGACCTGCTGTCGGTAAGTCGTTTCACTCAGGAAGTTTTTCATACAATTGATGCCGCCGATCGTGGCGCAGGCGCCGAGGGCGACGAGGTAGCGACTTTTGGCTCTGATCTCGCGAATGCGGGTGTCATCGGCCGGCGTGGTGATCGAGCCCTCGATGAACGCGATGTCGTAGCTGTCGGCGTATTCGCCGGTCATGACTTCCCGGAAAGCTACGACGTCAATGTGGCCGAGCACATCGAGCAGGGTTTCTTCCAGGTTGGCTATCTGGAGCTGGTCGCCCTCGCAGCCGGCGAAGTCGAAAAAGGCGACTTTGGGTTTGTCGGCCATGATATCTTCTCCCGGGTACGCTGTTCAGCGCAGTGGACGTTCTCAAAAACGCCCTGTGCCTCTGCGCCGTGTGGACTTATCAGGCTGTTGCCGTGTTGTTCGTGCGCGCTTCATACCAGTTGCGCTGCGTGTCAAATGGCCTCGGTCAACGATTCGATTTCGTTGTACTGAAAGACCGGGCCGTGGATGCAGGCATTGAGCCCGTTGATCTGACAATGCCCGCACTTTCCCAGCCCGCACTTCATTTTCCGTTCCAGCGAGACATAGATCTGGTTCGAGGGGATTCCCATCTCGCGACAGGGTTTGATGACGAAGCGATACATGATCGGCGGGCCGACCATGGCGACGTACGTGCTGGCGGGATTGATGGTGATCTTGGGCAGCAGCGTGGTGATGACGCCGACGTTGCCGCGCCAGGATTCATCCGGCACGTCGACGGTCTCCAGGACCTCGACGTCGTTGCGGGCGGATATTTCCGCCAGCTGGTCGATAAAAATGCGCTCCTGCGGGTTGCGCGTGCCGATGAGCACGATGATCCGTCCGAACTCGCCGCGGTGGCGTATCTGGTAATGCAGCAGACTGCGCAGCGGGATGTAGCCCAGCCCGCCGGCGATGAACAGGGTGTCGAAGCCGGTGAGCTTCTGCACCGGAAAGAACGTGCCATAGGGGCCGCGTATCCCGACCTTGGCGCCTTCTTCGAGCGCGTGCAGGGCGTTGGTGACCTTGCCGGTCCGGCGCACGGCGAGTTCGAAGGTGTTGCTGTCCTGAACGGGCGCCGAACTGATCGAAAAGGGCGCCTCGCCAACGCCGTACATGGACAACATGATGAACTGGCCGGGCTTGTGCGCGATGGGCCGCCCGTTGTCCTGCTCGAAGACGAACAGGCTGACGAACTCGGACAGCTGTTCTTTACGCACCAGCGTAGCCGGCCGCGGCAGATAAGGGGAAAAGAGTTTATTTGGACTCATGCTGCTCGGCCTCCCACAGTTCATTGTACACCGCCATGGGGTTGGCGATGCCGGCGGTGCAGGCCCGGACGCAACGGCCGCAGCCGACGCACCCGAGTTCGCCGATCTTGTCGTAGATGTATTTTCCTTTGCGGAAATAACGGTGCCGGTAGCGCTCCTTGGCCTCTGGCGTGAAATTGTGGCCCCCGGCGACGAGCTGGAAGGAGGGCAGCATGCAGCCATGCCATTCGCGCCGGCGGGTCCCCGTGTTCAGGTCGATGTCCACCTCGTCGCGTACCTCGTAACAGTAGCAGGTCGGGCAGACCATGACGCACGAGCCGCAGGACAGGCACTTGTCGGTCTTGTGACGCCACAGCGGAGCGTTCCAGTTCCGGGCGAGCAGTTTGGGGGTGTCTTCCCAATGAAAACGCAATCCGTTGCCCGCAGCCAGCGTCCGCACCCGTTTGCGCTCGCGTTTGGCCGCCTCGCGCTCAACGAGCGTCGCCTTGGGAAGCTGGCCATTGATAAGCAGCAGCTCCTCTCCCCGGGCCGAGCCGACCTCGACGTAGAAAGACGCCGGGCCGATGGCCGTCCAGTACAGATCAAAGCCATGCTTGACCCCGGCCGCTCCGATGCTGCCCCAGAAGCTCGTCGGCGCGATGTTCAGCGGCTCCAGGGCAAAGATGACTGTCGCGTCTCTGCGCTTGAGGTAGTGCGGATCGGGAACGCCCATATCCATGAGCTGGTCGATCTGGTTGATTGCCCGGAGGTCGTAGGAATGTACGCCGAGCAGCAGACGCGGCTTGGCGTCGAAAACCGGCTCTGCAAGACAGCGCGCGCGATCGAAGCGCAGCAGCGTCTCCTGGGCGGGGAGAAAGAAGCGTTTGAGGGAGTTGTAGGCGACGTCGTAGTCCCAGGCTATCTCGACGTCGTCGTTCCAGGGCGCGAAGTCGAAAAAGCCATGGGGCTCGCGCTGCGGCACGTGAACCTCGAAGCGTTTCGACCACTGCCTGAGCAAGGCGGGTATCTGTTCGTGGTATACTGTGTACGCGGTCATGCCTTCCTCCTGCGTAGGCCAAACACTGCGCCGACGTCCAACGACGGTCGGACACGTTCAATATTCTCCGGTTTACTGCCACCTGAATCCACATGCAACATTTTTTTAGCATGTGAATTTATTAACTAACTATGCCCATTGTCCCTTCCGGGAGGGCAGGATGGCGTCGATGGCAAACGGGAAGGCAGGGACCGGCGCAGGTCGGGACTGCATGGAGGCCCAAAGGTGGAGTGTGTTCCGAAAGGACAAGTGTCAATACAAAGACGCTATTCGTGCCAAGAAATCGCTGCCTCGTATTACGTCCCGGCAATGAAGTATTTCCAGACCAGCGTTGCCAGCAGCAACAGCAGCGAAACGATCAGAAAGGGGCGGACGATAGCGGAGCCGTTGCGCAGGGCCAGGCGGCTGCCGGTGAAATTGCCGGCGACGCCCGCGGCCGCCAGGGGCAGGGCGATGCCGAAAGCCACCTGCCCGGCGAGCAGAAACACGGCCAGGGAGCCGATATTGGAGCCGAGGTTGAAGACTTTGGCGGTTGCCGACGCGTGTACCAGGCTCGCGCCCAGGAGAAAATGAAAGCCCAGAATCAGAAAACTGCCCGTGCCCGGCCCGAAAAAGCCGTCGTAGAAGCCGATGACAAAGGTTATTACCGGCGTGAGCAGATACAACTGGAGGGACGTGAACTGCGTACTGCCGCGTTGCAGACGCGCCGGGAAAAGCGTCGCGGCCACGCCCAGAGGCAGCAGCGCGACGAGGAGCTTGCCCAGCAGCGCGTTGTCCAGCGTCAGGACCGCCCGGGATCCGATCGCCGAGCCCAGCAGGGAGAAGCCGAGTCCGGCCAGGGCGAGCTTCCAGAGCACCATGCGCCCGCGGATGAAGTTGGCGAGCGCGGTGGCTGTGCCCAACGAGGCCGCCAGCTTGTTCGTCCCCAGCGCCAACTGTGGCGGAACGCCCGCCACCAGCAGCCCCGGCAACGTCAACAAACCACCACCTCCGGCAATGCTGTCAATCAGCCCCGCCACGAAAAATACGACCATCAACGCCGCAAGAATGGGAAAATCCATGCTGGCCGATCCTGTTCAAAAACGTCGCTGCCTGCCTGTAGAGGAAAGAAGGGGGGGGCGTAAAGCAGGAAATGAGGGGAGGAGGGGATGTAGTCGTGTACGGACGTAAGTGGCAGGAAATGCTGCCGCTTGAAATACGAGCCCCTGATCACGAACAGGGAGCCTCATATCGGATTCCCGGAGCAGGGTGTTCATAGGATGGGGTTCTCAGGGCCATGCCGGATTATAGTGCGACCTGCCAAGTTGCTTGACGTTATCCACACTTAAGGGTTTACGCCGCCAAAGTGGGCGAAGGCTCCCTCCAGGCCGGTGACTCAGGATGCCCGTCGTTGATGGCGGAAAGCACAGATATAACCCCGCCGCGCGTTGCCCGGGTAATAATAATCAATATGCATCATTATCGTGCCGTTGTTGATTACGACGTCCATTTCACCAAAGTCGATCTGCAATTGCCGCACGGACCGGGGGGCAACCCTGCGTGCCTTCAGGGTGGGTCAGAAAAAGCTGGCGTCTGTCAGGACGTTGAAAGCAACGTGAAGGACCACTTCACGGTAATTGACGTAGCGCGTATCCTTGGCTTGTCAGCAGGAGTTGACCCGGATATAATGCAACGGTCTGATCGGATATGCTGGATGGAGTGCTAAGGCGGAGGCCGTATCAGCCATGGGAGCGAGAGATTATGAAGAGTATTCTATGGATTGCAGTCACCTCCTACGCTTCGGCGGAAAGCGCTGGCTGGCGTATGTGGCCTTTTTCAACAACCGGGTACACAGGGGGCTTTTTACCAATAGTCGCGAAGTTCATTCTGGTCGGCATCGTGTTTGCCGTTATCGCGTTGTTTCTGCGTCTGCTCTTTGGCCCAAAAGGCCCCTTGCGCGGGCAGGGTTGGGAAACCATCCAGGAGGCTCGAAAGCGCGAGCAGGCTGCCGAAGCGGATAGCGCCGCTCCAGCGAGGCAGACGAAATCCAAACGAGGGCAATCCTGATGCACGACACAATACAGCCGTATGTAGACCGTTTTCTGGAGTTTGTATCCCGAACTCCTGTTGAGACGGAAGAAGACCAGCGGAATATCGGCATCAAACGGGAGCATTCCCTGTTTGTGCTGGATAACGCCCGCATGATCACCGCTTCGCTTGACCTTGAGCCGGAATTTCTCAGATTGTGCCTCATCGCTGCGTTGCTGCACGATATAGGACGGTTCCCACAATATCGACTCTACAGAACTTTTTTGGACGTAAAATCCGAAGACCATGGCATCCTGGGTGCCAAGACATTACGGCGCGAGGCGATGGTGCAAGACATGCCGCTTCCGGCGCGACGTCTGGTACAGGGCACGGTAATTCTCCACAACCGGCGGTTTTTACCCGAAGCCATACCCCAGCCGCTGCGGTTGATGACGCAGGTCATCCGCGATGCGGACAAGCTGGACATTATTCGGGTCATGCTGCTTCATTTCGGCCCGGACGCCCGGAACAATCCGGTCGTGACGCTCCATGTGCAGGATCACCCGACCGCCTATAACAAGGACGTCTATGACTCGATAATGCAAGGCCAGCGCGCAGACTACAGACAATTACAATATGTCAATGATTTCAAATTGATGCTATGCGGATGGACTCAAGATCTCTATTTTGCGGCCAGCAGAAAGGCCTTTCGGGAGAGGGGTCTTCTCGAAGGGCTGTTGGAAAATCTGCCCGATTTACCCGAAATGAGGGCACTGGCTGATCGATTGAGGGCATTCCTGGATCAATCTGATTAGCTTGATCCGGTTTTGATTGCCTTCCCTTTTACGAAGCAAAAGGGAAATGCATCAGGCGGAAATGTTGAGCACCTGCCCCGAGACCCTCTCGAGCAGTTCTCCAGGATTGAGAAGGTAGGCCGGAATGATCGGCTCGTCGCCCGGGCGCAATGCCAGGGGCAAGGCCGGTCCCATGGGCTTAAGCGCCTGATACATGCGATATTCCAGCCGCAACGAACGGATGAGCGCCGTATCGTCCTGAACGGTATCGAGCAGAATATTCCACGCGATTTCTTTCGGGTTCACATTCTGTCCCATGACCGAATCCTTTCTTTGAGAATGACTTTCTTTGAGAATGACTTGGCTTTGTTTCCGGTTACAGATAGTATAGGCCTTGCCGGGGTTCCGGTCAAGTCGTTCCGACGATATTCTGGCGTTGCCGCCCATTTGGCATTGCGGAGCACGCGGCATCCGCACGAACAATCAGGGCCTCCGTGGCGAGAAGCGCATTCGGCCAGCTGCCGATTCGACGGGAGATCAGTGTTGGAAAGCAACCGCGTAGCCGAAATCAAGCCCTTTCTGGTCATGGACGTACTGGAAAGGGCGCAGGCGATGGAGCGTGACGGCATACACGTCGTACACCTGGAGGTCGGCGAGCCCGATTTCGAGGCGCCAGAGCCCGTCCGGGAGGCCGCCATACGCGCGGTGCAGGAGGGGCGAACCCACTATACTCATAGCCTGGGCCTGCTCGAACTGCGCGAGGCCATCTCCGGCCATTACCGTCGGCGCTATTCCGTCGATGTCGATCCGGGGAGGATCATCGTAACCAACGGAACCTCGTCGGCCATGACGCTCGCCTTCGCGGCTCTGCTCGACCCGGGCGACGAGGTCATCATTACCGACCCCCACTACGCCTGCTACCCGACCTTCATCCGGCTGGCCTGCGGTGTTCCCGTGCCTGTTCGTGTCGACGAAGTCGATGGGTTTCAACTGCGTCTCGAAGCTGTCGAAGATGCCATTTCTCCGCGCACGCGCGCCATTGTCATCAATTCGCCATCGAATCCCACCGGCACGCTGTTATCCGCCGAGCGCATGGCGGAACTGGCATCCTTGGGGTTGCCGATCATTTCCGACGAAATCTATCACGGGCTGGTCTATGCGAACCGTGAACACAGCATCCTGGAGTTCACCGACAATGCCTTCGTGCTCAACGGTTTTTCCAAGGCGTACGCCATGACCGGCCTGCGGCTCGGGTATCTGATCGCTCCGGCCACCGCGATGCGGGGCTTGCAGAAACTCGGTCAAAATCTGTATATCTGCGCCAATTCGGTATCGCAATGGGCCGGAATCGCCGCGCTGGAGCAGTGCGGCCCGGATGTGGCCCGAATGCGGGCTGTTTATGACGAGCGTCGACGTTTCATGCTTCGTCGCCTCCGGTCCATGGGCTTTGGAATCGCTGTCGAACCGACCGGCGCATTCTACGTCCTGGCCAATGCCAGTCGTTACAGCCGGGATTCGCTTCGGCTGGCTTTTGACATTCTGGAGCACGCCGCGGTAGGCGTAACGCCGGGCGTAGACTTCGGTGCCGGCGGCGAGGGCTATCTGCGTTTTTCCTATGCCAACTCGCTCGAGGATATTGTCGAAGGTCTGGAACGCATCGAACGCTTCCTGCGCGAACGATTCGGCAGAGGCTGAACAGGCAGGCGCTTTCGTTTCGCGGACTCTTCGTGCATGGTCTGAAAACGGACCGGATGGACCAATCAACGAAAGGAGATATGCATGAACCTGGCAAAACTGTTTTCGCTCCTCTGTCTCTCCTGCCTGACCCTCGGCGCCTGCTGCTCCTACTTCAATCTGTACTGCCCCACACAGGCGTGGGAAGAGCCCTACTGGGTGCAGATGCGCGGAGAGATTGAATTTATCAGCACCGATGGACAGCTCACGAAGCGGAGCTTCGAATCCTGGGCGTCCAGGAAGCCCACGAAACTGCCTTTCGTGGGGTCATACGATCCGCGACGCGCCGGGGACTTTGCCTGCCGCTGGAACAATAACGAGCTGGTGCTGCGCGTGGACGAGCTGGAACGGATCGAACTCCAGGGCGACCAGTGGCCGATCGTGCTCGTCAAGCCCGGCGGCCAGCGGCTCGAAGCCGAAGTCGGTAAACATTTCGTCGACGCCATCGCCCGGATGGACGAGTTCCGTTTCACTCCGGCGCAAGGCCCTGGCGGCGGCACCGGGTATGTCGCGGTCCCCTCAACGAACATCCGAACGCTGGTCTTTTTCAAGGAATAGAACCAGCGTATTGTAATTATGGATTATCCAGGGCCGTGGGTCAGCGACCTCATGGCCCTGGCAAGAAACAAATGAGTATGATCAGTTACAGGTTCATTTCGTGACCGTGAAGGCCAGTACTCTGGCCGATAGCTTTGGTTGTCGTGGTTCTTTCTTTTTCAACCCGGAAAGAGAGGGCACATGAAGGCTGTTGAGGAGTTGCCAGGTATTTCGAAGATTATTCTGATTCCCTGAAAATACCCCCCCTGATTTCAGGCCAACCACAAGGAGATCGTCGTTGCGGCTCAGGATATTTCCGGCCTCTTCGCACGCACCAGCACAACGCTTCGGGCTGTTACCGCGGCGAGTACGACCAGGCCGCCAAGCATGGCGAAGGTGCCCGGTTGCTCGCCAATCAGCAGAAAAACCCACAGCGGATTCAGGATCGGTTCGATGAGCGGGATGAGCAGGGCTTCCAGGGCGCGGACATTGGCCACGCCCTTGATAAAGCAGGCGTAGCCCAGTCCCATCTGGATAAACCCCAGAAACAGCAAGCAGAGCCAGTCGCGCAGCCCTGCCGTGGTCGCCGGGTCGGGCAGGTCGGCGAACATCCAGGGCAGGCTGGCAGCCGTGGCGATCAGACAGCCCAGGAACGCGGCGTCCAGCTGCCCGCTCTTGAGCCGCCGCATGGTCAGGGGGATCACGGCGAAAAAAATCCCGCTGAATATGGCCAGAATGTTTCCCGTCAATCCGTCAAGGCTGAGCTGATCCAGAAAAAACATGCCCATGCCGACCATGGTGACGCAGATCATCAGCCAGTCCAGTCCAGACGTACGCTCGCCCAGCAACCGCGGCGCCAGCACCGCGACATAGACCGGAGCCGTGTATTGCAGGAGAATCGCATTGGCCGCGGTGGTGAGCTTGGTGGAAAGAACGAACGTCGTGACGCAGGCGGCCATGGCCAACGCGGCCCGCCACTGTCCCGCCGACCAGGTGAACAGACGCGGACGAAAGGCCAGCCAGAAAAAGCAGGCGCCCAAAAGGCAACGCCAGCCGCTCATGGCAATGCCGCTCATGGATATCCCTTTGATGAGCACGCCGCCCGTGCTCCAGAGCAGAGCGGCAGCCAGCAGCCAGAGCACGGCCTGCTGTCGTTGCGTCATCACGACACCCGACCGGCAGCGGACACGACCGCACGCGCCGGTATGGGCAGGCCCCCATGCTCGACGCAGGGGAAAAGTAGAGGAAGAATCGAGTGCATAGATACCCTTGCAAGGCGACGGATAACGGCGGTGTCCGCGACGTTCTCTGGCGCTTTTCGCCTGGCTGCCTCGCGCCCGCGCGGCCGGACCATTCCTGCCGTCACCTTGCAGGGGCTACGAAAGGCTAGAAGTAGAAGTATTCCGTACGCACGCCTTTTGCGGGAACATCGATACGCCGTTTCTGGGGACTGCCATTGTAGACGCACTCCAGGGTATAGCCTCCCGGAGGCAAAGCCAACGCAATCCAGGCGCCGTCGCAGAAAACTTGCAGCACCTTCTGCTCCTGTGCGTCCAGGATGGTCACCTCAACGTTGCTCAAATATTCGCCGCTGCCCTGTTTAGCGAAAACAAACCAGGCGGTCCAGGGCTGCGGGCCAGCCGGGATGGCCTCGGGGGAGTGGATGACGTCGATACCGGTCAGGTAGAGGATATTCGCATTCGGGGTAGTGTTGTCGGCCGGAGCAGCTGCCGGGTTGGCGTAGGCGGTCGCCGCAATCAGGCAGACCAGCACCGGAACGATCAAAAAATGGCGAATCATGATGTTGCCTCCTTCAGATGGTTGCAGGTTGTGGTGTCGACCTGAGAATACAGGTTTAACGAAAACGGAACTGGCGCAGCATTTCCTCATGTCATCAGCGGAACGCGTACGTCCTAAGTGCCAGCGGACGCTTCAAGCTCCCGTATCCGCTCTTCGCGTTCGAGTATCTGCTGATGCAACGCAGCAACGGTGCCGTTACACAGCTCCAGACGTTTTTCCAGCTCCAGGTATTCGTTGTGGAGTTTCAGATAGCCACTTTCAAGTTGAAACAACTTGACATTTTTGGATTCAATGGCCCTCTGATGCGTGATCACGTAGGCCAAAAAGATAAACACGAAGGCGCAGCCGCCAATGATTACGTAACTCATGCGCGTCATTCCTCTGCACTGGCCCGCGCCATTTCCGGCATGACACAGGACATCCCGCCCCCTGGCGAGCCCTGCGCCTATGCCCCATTTGCTAACAGGATACGTCATCCGGTGTCCAGGCGCAATAGCATTCTGGCAGCGCAGCCTGTCCGTTCGCCTGAATATGCAGTTCTTCCTGGCAGTACGCCAGGCGGCGCGACGCCCGTCCGCAAGCCGGAGTGGATGTTGGCCCATGCCCGGAATGCCAGTCGAAAAAGCAGCAATTCATCAAGCAGAGAACAAATCGCAAAGCAATTACCCATCAACCACAATCCATTTTATGCATCCTGATGTCCCCTGGCCCTGCTGAGGTCATGAAACAGAGTCATGCATGGAGCTCTTTCCGGGTTCAACGCAATAATGCCATATATCATACGCTTCAAATCCGGACAATACCAACCGTTTCAGATGCTTTTGTCCTTGACTCATGATTCAGAAAAGGCTATGAAATGCGTACCCAATGAAAATTCGTTTCGGCAGCTCTGCGTTCAAAAACCATAGAGTTTGTAATCCTTATCCATTGCAGCAAGTTGATTTCATTGGGTATAACGTGACTGACGCTTATAATCTGGCTCTTGACAGAAACGCATTACGATAACGGTTTGCCGGCCACACGTTGTACCACCATATCGGGTCCTGTCGATGAACACGTAACCAGCAAAAGGAGCGCAGCAATGAAAAGGATCGCATTCGTAGCCATTTGCCTGTTCGCACTGGTATTGCTCGGAACAGCCTCTGCGCAGGCGCATGGCGCGTGGCATAAGCTTGTGCGAGGAACGGTCAAGGTGCAAGTCGCCACCAAGGTCGTGTTGTATGGCACCGTCGAAGGGACCAGTTACACGAATCACCGGATGATTGTCGGTGTATCGGAAAACAGGACCCTGGCGCTGGTTCTTGGGGCATTGTCCATGGGCAAGGATATCTATGTCTACCTGGAGACCGATGAAAACATGGGTATCATCCACGGAGTCCGGATGCAGGACCCTGCCTAGCCTTTTTCAGGCATTAACGCATTGCCGTCCGGCAACTCAGCGAAGGAGGGTAACCAGATGAAACCGTTTCCAAAGGTGATGTCCTGGATCCTGCTGGCCCTGGCCCTGTGCTGCGGCCTTGTCTGGAACGCAGAGGCTCAGGGGGTTCCGATCGTGTTTTCAATTCCTCCTCACAGCGATCCGAACAAAATCTTCGTACAATTCCTCAATGACGACAACCTGCAGGGGACCTTCGTCGATCCGAACGGCGTCGTGCAGACACTGGCCCCCAATACGTCCTATTCGATGAGTCAGATCACCTCTACGCTCGGGTCCGTTGGCGGCGGAGCGCCGACAGGCAGCCCTGCGGTGTTCATTTCGAGCTATATATCAGGGCGCGTGTACATCAATTATGGCGATACAGGCCTTGTCGATCTGACGAGTGGATATATCCCGGATGCAATTCACAACGTAGATAATAATTATTACACACGGTATCAATATTTAGAGCCGACCATTACCGGTAGTACGGTTACCGTTGATTTGTCGTACATCGATTTTGCCGCCATTTCTCTGTCCATGGAGGCAAAAAATGCTCCTCATGCCCTGAATTCCCCCCAATTGACCACGGTAACAGGACAGGGCCTGGTTTCAACCACCGCGGGCACTGCGGTTACTTCGGGCGCCAACGTCCTGCCCTCAAGCAACGCCATACTTCCGAGCACGGACTTTGCCCGCGTCATCGGCCCCAATATGGATGGGTCGTATTATCACGACTGGACGAATTACCTGCAAACGACCTTTCAGGGACAAACGGCGCTGCTTCAGGGCTTTTTCGTCGGCGTCGGGGACCAGCCCAGCGGCAATCCTTTGACCCAGGCCCAAAGCTACGTGTTTCTGGCCTCGGTCGATACGGCCGGGAACGTGACACTCACGGCCCAGGCTGGCTCAGGCAACGGATACGCGGCGTGTGTACCAACCGTGCAGCAGGGCACGGGAGTCGGTTCGACGAATCAGACGGTCGCCATCACGTTCGACGCCTTGAACGCAATCACTGGCGTGTACGGCAACAATCCCGCCTATACCATCAACGATAACGGCTCTATTACCACAACGAACGGGATCGTGAATGATATCTACGGGCGCGTTGTCGGGGATTTTCTTGCGGGATTGAGCTTTGGATTCGTCGCCAGCTCGACGCAGTTCAACGGCAAGACCATCGGCAGCCTGTCCAGCACGGAGTGGTGGGGCGGCACCATGCCTGACGGAACCTTCATCCAGCTGGCGGATACGCCGGCCGGGCAGAACATCTGCTTTGGAGCGGCGCAGCCGAATCAGCCCCTCAACTACCACACCTACGCGGCCTGCCTGCTGGGTCAGACCCAGGGATACGGATTTCCCTTGCAGGACCGCCTGGGCAACAACCTCCTCGTGCTCGACACCTCGCAGGATCCGGCCGGGTATCTGCTTGTCACCATCAACCCGGACACGTCCGCAACTATTTATCACAGTATGCACATGCTGTTGTGAGCGGGCCGGCATGACAAGGTATTGTTCCGGACCCGATTGACGGTGAAGCCACCGTTCAGGCATGAGAAATTTGCCACGCAAAGACAGCCAATGACGCCACCGCGTGCGTGAGGCGGTTGGGCTGTGGCGGTATCCCGCGTCCGAGGCGGTTGTTTCCCGATCCTTTCGTAACACCGTACCTCACGAGCAGCGCATGCGAGTACGCAAGCCAGAAACCCTGTCCCTTCTGTACAAGACCGATTTCGAGCAGGGCGAAACCTTCCTGCTCGTGCTTTCCGCCCTGGCCGGGTTCCGCTTCGGTGCGCACGGGCTGAGTTCCCTGGTCCCGGAGTCCGAACTCTGGACGACGGTCTCCCGGTATCTCGGCCAGGAGGATGTCCTGGACCAGGGCTTCCCGAAGCCCTCGGCCGAGTATCTGCTTTTCGGCTCCTGTTATTCGCCAACGCCCGTGGGGGAGTCCGGCGTAGCGGTCGACGTGGCCGGCAAGGAAAAGGCCCTGCGCGTCGTGGGTGACCGATCCTGGACCCGCGCCGGCAAAACGAGTCCGGCGCCCTTCACGTCCATGGGACTC
>CAZGAH010000003.1:21751-32190 GCA_964523295.1 uncultured Desulfovibrionaceae bacterium
GGGCCCATTCCCTGCCATTGGCCCCAGCGTGCGCAGGCGCTCGGGAACTTCGACACCGCCTGGCTCGGCGAGCGATGGCCTTTCCTGCCCGCAGATACGCGCGACGGCTATTATTACGCGGCCCAAAGCGACCAGCATTTTTCAGGATACCTGACAGGCGACGAGCCGGTGGCCCTGGAGGGGGTACACCCGGAAAAGCGGCTGCTCCGGTTTTCCCTGCCGGGGGTCCGGGCACGGGCCTTCGTGCAGCCCGTTGCCGAAAGCGCGTCCGGGCTGACGGAAATCCCGCTACGCCTGGACACGCTCTTTCTTTTTCCTGCCGAGGAGCTGGGCGTGCTGCTCTTCCGGGGCATAGCCACGATTCGGGACCCGGAAGGCGACGACGTGGCCTGGTGCGTGGCTGATATCGAAGAAATAACCGCCGATCCGCGGCCAGCGTCCTGGTATCTGGCCCGGATCGAGTCACCGGTCGACGACAGCGCCCCGCCGCCCCCGCCCGCTCCAACGCCGGCGCCGCCTCCCGATCAGGCCGCGCAGCCGGCGCAGCCCGAGGCTATGCCAACGCCTCCGCAGCCCGACCTTTCCGAACTGGAGAGCACGGTCCGCCAGCTCGACACGGACACGGACGCGCTCCTTGCCGAGCACGGTCTCGAGCGCGCGGCTATCGAGCGCGACATGGCCGCGCAGGCCGAGCCTGAGCTGACGCCGGACGTAACGCCCGAGCAGGCGGTCACGCAACTCCAGTCCGCCGTGGCCAGGCTCGAGTCCGAGGCCATGGACTTTCTCAAGGAGCACGGCCTGAGTCCGGCCGATGTGGACAGTTTCCTGGCCGAACGCGGCAGCGGCGAGCAGACCGACCTCACGGGCATCATTGCGGCGTTTCAATCCAATCCCTTGCTCCCGGCCAAGGAAAAAGCCGCCATGATGGAGGCGTTCAACGCGCTGGGTTCCTTGTTGCAGCAGATGGAAACCCTGGCAGCCGGCACGACGGCGCCAGGTACTGAGACAGGCGCAGAGCCCGGCGCCGCGCCTGCGCAAGCCGCTGCAGAGACGGCAACGGCAGGCGCGGCGAAGCCGAAGCCCGCTGCAACGCCTTCATCCGGACCCGCGGACGTCGAGCACGCGCTCGGTCTCCTTTCCGAAGGCCGCAGTCTGGCCGGACTGGACATGCGCGGTTTCGACTTTTCCGGAAGGGACCTGAGCAAGGCGGATTTTTCGTCGGCCGTGCTGGATCAGGCCAATTTTTCCGGCGCCAGGCTGGCCAACGCCGACTTCGGCTCGGCCAGTCTGCTCGAGGCCAGGTTCGCCGGCGCGGACTGTTCCGACGCAACCTTTCAGGGAGCGCGCGCGCTTAAGGCCGATTTTGCCCGCGCTAACCTCGCCCGGGCCGACCTGAGCGCCGCGGACCTCTCCGGCAGCAGCCTCGCGGACGCTACACTGGATGGCGCGCGTCTGGAGCGCTGCCTTTTCGAGTCCGCCAACCTGTCCCGGGCCTCGCTGAAAGGGGCGCGCGGCCGGCAGGGAGATTTTCTCAAGGCCGACCTTACCGGGGCCATGCTCGAGGACGCCGTACTGGAGCAGGCCGATTTCACGGACGCCATTCTCAGCGGCGCGCGTATGACCAGACTTCAAGCCCCCAAGGCCCGTTTCAGCGGCGCGCTCTGCGCCGGCTGCGACTTCACCCAGGCGAATATGCCCGAGGCGCGCGCCGACGAACGGACGCACTTGGCCGAGGCCAATTTCACCGGTGCCGACCTGCACAACAGCATCCTCGAGCATGCGGATTTGAAGCAGGTGAATTTTTCCAACGCCTGCCTGGATAATGCCCTGCTAAGCCGGGCTGACTGCTACGGTGCTGTTTTTCACCGCGCCTCGCTCAAACGGGCCGACTTGCACAAGACAGGGCTGCAGAAGGCGGACCTGAGCCAGGCTAATCTTTTCGAGGCCTCGCTACGCATGGCCAATGCCCGGGGCGCCGTGTTCCGCGGGGCCAACCTGTTCGGCGCGGATCTGTTCCGCGCGAAACTTGCGGACGCGGACTTCAAGGATGCCAATCTGAACCGGACGCTGCTCAAGCTGGAGGCATTGCATGGACGTTGACGCGATCACAGCGCTGATTCAGCAGGGAAAGGCCGTCCGCGGGCTGAATTGCACGGGCCAGGACCTCTCCGGGGCGGACTTTCGGCGCGGGGATTTCCATAACTGCAATTTCGCCGATGCCGTGTTGCACGGCGCGGACTTCCGGGATGCCATGCTCACGCGCTGCGATCTGAGCGGCGCGGACCTGACCGGCGCGCAGTTGGGGCACGCGGCCTTTCGCGAGTGCTCCATGAGCAAGGTCCGGCTGACGTCCGTCGATGCCGTCCTGGCCGACTTTCAGATCTCCAATCTGGGCATGGCCGTCTTCCGCAACGCCCGGCTCCACAGAGCGACCTTTTCGAAGTGTCTCCTTGAAAAGGCCGATTTCAGCCATGCGGACCTCTCCCGCGCGGATTTGACGCACGAGAACCTGACTACGGCGGTCTTCGCCGCGACGAATCTCTACCAGGCGATGTTACGCGGCGCCGTGCTGTCCGGGCTCGCCTTCCCGGGCTGTGACCTGCGGCTGGCCCTGCTCGACGGCGCCAACCTGAGCGGCGCCGATTTTTCGGGCATGGACCTCAGCCAGGTCATTTTGGACGGGGCCATGGCCCGAAACGCGTCCTTTCGCATGGCCAAGGCCGAATACGCCCGGTTTCAGAAGGCCGACTGCGGCGGGGCGGATTTTTCCGGCGCGCAGTTCTCTTTTTGCAATTTCAGCGGGGCGACGCTGAACGAGGCCATACTCCGGCAGGCCGGGCTGTCCATGTGCCTGTTCAAGCGGGCCAATTGCGCGCGCGCGGACTTCAGCCAGGCCAGGCTTGACTATGCCGATTTTTCTCATGCCCTGGTCCCGGAGGCCAACTTTTCGGCCGCGGACCTGACCATGACCAACGTACACCAGGTCAGGCTGGATCAGGCCGTGACCCGCGGTGTGAATCTGGACAACGTGCGCGCGACCGACCCGCTGCTGGCCGAGGCCGAGGCCTGGACGCCCGGCGGATAGAGACGAGGAGGCAAACATGGGTGCGAATGGACCGGCGACGATCATCACGAACGACAGCGAGGCCGTTGTGACGGAACAGCCTGCAGGCAGGGGCGTGCTCGGGCTGGCGGGCCGGATGCGCGCCGAGCTGACGTCCGGGAGGGTCATTGCCGCGGACGATACGGGAATTCTGGTTCTCACGCCGACCGGTCGGCACGTTCGGGCGAGCCGCGCGGCCGCCTGCCTGCTCGACCCGGAGCCCGGAGACAAGGCGCTGCTCTTTCAGGACGGCCGCGAGGCCTATGTCCTGAGCGTGCTGGAAAAGGCGCAGCCCGCGGCAACGCTCTCCTTTGCCGGCGATGTGAGCCTGCGCAGCGCTGGCAAAGCCTCTGTTGTGGGCAAGGAGGCCGAGTTTGCCGCGGTGTCGGGAACGTTTCGCTTCGTGGAGTTGTCCATCGGCGCCAAATCATTGCAGCTGCGTCTGGACAAGGTCGTGTGCCTGGCGCGCGTGGTGCAGAGCACGGTGGAAAGCCTGGTACAGCGTCTCAGGTACAGCTTCCGCCAGGTGACGGCCACGGAGACGGTCCGGGCCGGCGCCATCCGGCAATTCATCGAAGACCGATTTTTCCAGCGTAGCCGCAACGTCGCCATCCTGGCCGATGAAAAGATCAAGATGGACGGAGACAAGATAGAGCTGGGCTGACGGGCGTCTTCACCTGCAACCGACGTGCGACAGGAAAGGAAAACATGTTCGCCTGCACCATCCAGAAAGGCAATGTCATGTCGCCGGCCGACGTCTGCAAGACGCCGACTCCGGCCGGCCCCATTCCCACGCCTTACCCCAACATCGGCATGTTGCCCACGGCCGAGCCTCCGTGCGCGAACGTATTCATCATGGGCTCGCCGGCCGTGACGAAAACGAGTCAGATTCCGTTGACGAACGGCGATCAGGCCGGCGTGGCCATGGGCGTGGTCTCGGGCCAGATCATGGGCGAGGCCAAGTTCACGATGGGGAGCATGAAAGTCAAGTTCGCCGGTGCTCCGGCCGTGCGCATGACCGACCCGACCACCCAGAACGCGAATAACGCCGTCGGCGCCTGTCTGGTCCCGAGTCAGAACAAGCTGCTGATTCTGTCCTGAAGGCGGGCGACGATCCTTTGCCGGCGGACGAACCGTGCGGCCCGTGGACAAGGCCTGCACGCCGCGGGTTACAACACCTGCACCATGCCGCTGGCGCTGATTTTGACCATGCCGCCGAAAAATTGGATATCCGCCGCGGTCACCTGCACGGCGTTCGTTCCATGCTCAATTTTCGTTAGCGTGTCCGTAACCGTCACTCCGTTGAGCCCCGAAAAATCCGTAAGTGTTCCTTTTTCATCACTCACTGTGAGCTGAAATCCGCCTAGCTGGCTGACCTTGATATTCTCCGGGGTCATGGTGATCGAGTTGACCAGCGGAAGGGTCAGGTCCACTTTCATCGTACTCTGGATGGACGCTCCTTTTGCTGCGTCCAGCGTACATTTCGTCGTTCCGCCTCCCACGCTGAGGGCGCAGCTGGCGCCGCTCTTCATGCTCAGGCTTCCCAGCGCGGTGTTGTTGATGGTGACGTCCTGACCGGCGTTGGACATCACGATCTGCGAGGCCGCCGGGCCGGGGACGTACAGACCGCCCGGCAGGACGCCCTGCATGAGCTTGATTTCCGCGGTCGGGTTGATGGCGGAATCCACGGCTAACGCAGCACCGCTCGCGTTGAGCTTGAGCGTAGCCGTGGCCGCGGAGGCGCTGGCGGCGTCGAAGGCCGTGATCATGGCGCGCACGGCGACTTGCGCGGCCGCACAGGCGGCGACCCCGGCGGCAGCCAGCCCAAGGCCTTCATAAAAATAGGCATTCTTATAAAAAGGGCCGCCCTGGTCGCTCAAGGCGCCGCCGTCAAAGGCGTCCGACTCCAGTTCCGCGCCCCCGGCAACGGCCGCCGCGCCCACCATGCCGGCGAGCAGGGCGAGTTTGGCCTTGCCGATCATGTCCGCGAGGGCCTGCTGGTACCCGCCGCTGATGACGACCTCTTTCAGTCCGGCCAGCTTGTTGGTGTCTTTGAGCGTATAGGCGGAGGTGCCCAGGGTGATCTTGTTGCCGCGATAGATCGAGATGTCGTAGGGCGCGAGCGTAGCGGCGGTGCTGGCGCCGACGGTGATGCTGTTGGCCAGGCCGGCGGTGATGGTGTTCTTGATTCCGCCGGTAAAGGCGGAGCTTGCGCCGACGGTCGCCGTGCAGCTGTTGCCCAGGGTGAACGACTCGTAGCCGCCTTCCGTCTTGAAGGACAGCGAGCCGTCGCCGCCTTGAACCGTGGACCCGAGCGCGATGGTGCTGTTGTGGAAGGGGGAGTGCAGGCAGATGTACTCCTGGCCCTTGCGATCGCCCAGGGCGAGCACGTTGTTGCCGGCCGTGCGGATCACGTTCGCGGCCGCATTCTTGTCCGTGACCTGGCTCACGGCCGCGGCGTTGTGGATGGCCGCGGCGATGATCGGACGGTCGATGTCGCCGTTGAGAAAGGTCAGCAGCACCTCCGTGCCGCCGAGCAGCGGAAAATGCATCCCATGACCGTCGCCGGCGTAGGGTTCGGCCTTGCGCATCCAGCTGGAGGCCTTGGTCGCGGGGCTGCCCGAGAGATCGAAAGGCAAACGGACCTTGTAGCGTCCCAGCTTGTCCAGCATGGCGTAGGTGCTGCCGGGCTCGGCCTCGACCACGGCATTGATGACGCCCCGGATGTAGGGTTTTTGCCGGACGCGCCGAGGGCGAAACTGAACGGAGGCCGGAATGGCGGTCAGCGTGGCCTGGTAATCGGGCCGGTCCGTCAGCTCGGCGGAGGCCTGGCGCAGGTCCGCCGGGAGTTTATCCACCTGGTGTCCCTCGTGCCGCACCTCCACGACGAGATAGTTCGTATTGCACGCGGGCTGGAAATGCTGGACCAGCCGAAAGGTGTAGCCAGGGCGGAGTCCGGGGTAAAAACTCTTGCCCGAAAAGAGCTTTCGTCGACAGACCAGTTCCTCGGTCCGGACCCTTGCTATATCCGTGGCTTCCGACGGAGACAAAAAGTCTTCGCCGTAGCTGTATAATTCGCCCAGGGGCAGTTCTG
Organism: uncultured Desulfovibrionaceae bacterium; assembly: GCA_964523295.1. Lineage (GTDB taxonomy): Bacteria > Desulfobacterota > Desulfovibrionia > Desulfovibrionales > Desulfovibrionaceae > CAZGAH01. The sequence continues at coordinate 27,949 of CAZGAH010000003.1, forward strand.
TGCCTTCCGGCTGAATCGCCTTTTCGGCCGAGACGTCCAGGTTCGGCGTCCGATAGTTGTAGTTTTTCAACAAGACCCCGGAGGGGGTGACGGAACGTCGGACCGTCCACGAGGACAAGCTCCGGCGCCAGGCATTCTCGGTAAGCGGCGCCGCCGGTGCGTAGATCATTGGCTCGGCGATGCAGGGGAGCGCGGAGAGGTTGCTGTCCGTGATCACCAGCGTTTCCTGAACCTCGCCCTGTTCGAAAAAGTAATACAGGCCGCGGCTTTCCATCCATCGCAACAAAAAATCGTAAAAGGTTTCGTTATATTGACAGACATACTCCCGGACAGGGTACTGGTTCTGCAGCCGCAACTGAAAATTCGGAAGATTGCGCTGACCAAGGATCCCCGTGATGATTTCCGGCAACGATTTTTCGATGAACACCTGATTGTATCTGGCGTGCTCCAGCGTGGCGACCCGGGGTACGAGCCGTGCCGTAAAAAGAACATAGTCGCCGACCTGGTCTATCTGATCGATGGCGATGAGCAGGCCGTGATAGGCGGCGATGTCCGCGCCGCACGACATCGTCAATGTCGCCTGGCTCGTAAGCAGCGCATCCAGATCGAAATCCAGGGGACAGGCGGCGACGACGTTGAAGTCGTAGTAGTGGGAAATGGCCTCTTTACCGCTGAGCGAGAGGACGATCAGCTCGACGTTCGGGGCGGCCGCGCAGGTCAGGGCGTAGGTCATGGCGAAATCAGGCATGGTATTCTCCTCGAGTGCAACCGTGCGTGGAAGGGCCATCGTGACGGATGAGCACCGCGCAACGAATCCGAACCGGCAGCGTGGCGCTACAACCCATACGCTCGACTGACGGGCGTCCTTATCGAGCCGTATTTCCTACCAGCATAGACGTTATCGTCAGGTCATGCAATCCGGATCATCGCTGAATCACGGAAACAGACGAGCGACGTGGCACGAGCGGGTCAGGTGCGCACGTCCGCCCGTCAGGCCCGATCACGCCGTCCTGCAACCGCGTGATCGGGTTGCGCGTCCAATGCGGGCAGGACTATCAGGAAAGCAGATCAGGATCAGATCATAACGTAGCGGGGTCCAGGCAACGCACACAGGGGGGCGACATGGGGCTGTACGTAGACATTGAAAAACGGCTTGAGCACTTCACGCTCAACATCGCCCTGCACTGCAACTCCGGCTCGTTGCTGGCCCTGACAGGCCCATCCGGCGCAGGAAAAACCACCCTGCTGCGGCTCATCGCCGGGCTGGAGCGGCCGGACCAGGGCGAGATACGATTCGGTGACGCTGTCTGGAATTCGTCCTCCCCGAGTCGGCATCTTGCTCCGCGGCACAGGCGCCTGGCCATGGTTTTCCAGAACAGCCTGTTATTGCCGCACCGCACCCTGGCGGGGAACGTGGCCTTTGCCGCGCGAGACGCAGCGTACGTGCAGAATCTGCTGGAGCGCTTTGGCATCGCCCACCTGGCCAAGGCCCGGCCCGGCGAGGTTTCCGGTGGGGAACGCCAGCGGGCGGCCGTTTGTCAGGCACTGGCGCGCGAGCCGGACCTGTTGCTCCTGGACGAGCCTTTTTCCGCGCTCGACGCCGTCACGCGCGCGACGCTCAGGGGCGAGCTGAAACGCATCAAGCGGGAGCAGGCCCTGACCGTGATCCACGTCACGCATGATCTGGCCGAGGCCGAATACCTCGCGGACGATATTGTGGCTCTGGACCAGGGGCGACCTGCGCCGGCCTGGCTGGAGGAACACAGGCGAACGATCCCGCAGTCACCGGCCCGTTTGTGCCCTGATCCGGCGGCTTGTCCGGTCTTACTCTGACCCCGGACACACGGAGCAACCAATGCGCACGTCATCATTGATCCTCGCGCTGCTGGCCCTTCTCTGGACCCTTCCAGCCCGGGCGGAAAACCTCGTCGTCGCCGCCGGGTCCGGCTACAAGGCGTACGTCATGGACATCGCCGCAGCGTACCAGCGCCAGACAGGCAACGAGATGGACGTGATCTTCGGGAATATGGCCCAGGTCATCGCCCAGACCAAGGCGGGGGGCAAGGCAGATATGGCGCTGGGCGCGCAGTGGTTCTTCCAGCAGGCTGGCCTGAACCTCGCGTCCTGCCTCCCCGTGGGCGAGGGAAAGCTTGTGCTCGCCTGGGCCAAGAGCCGCGTCCGCAACGGCGTTGACGATTTGACGAGCGACGCTGTCACGCGCATCGTCATGCCCGATCCCGAGCGGAGCATCTATGGCAGAGCTGCGGCGCAGTACCTTGAGAGTTCGGGGCTGGCCGCCAGGCTGCGGAACAAGCTCGTCGTCGTCGGCACCATAGCACAGGTCGGGGCCTACCTCATGTCCGGGGAAGCAGACTTCGGGTTCATGAACCTGACCCATGCCCGGACCATCGAAGCGAAAATCGGCGGGAGCGTCGAGCTTGCCGAGGGCTACGCGGCGATCCGGATTGTGATGTGCCCGACCAGGGCACTGACGCCGGACACGGCGGCCGGGTTCCTCCGCTTTATGGAGACGGACGCAGTCAGGGCCATCGCGGTCAAGCATGGTCTTTAACCGGAATCCAAGCGACAGGTTTGCATGAATATCGCCGCAATGCTCGCCGACCCGGCCACCACCGGCCCCGTGCTGCTCACCGTCAAGGTACTCGCGGCGTCGGGCTTTTTTTTTCTGGTGCTCGGGATTCCGTTGGCCTATTTTCTCTCCAGACGAAGCGGGATATTGTGGGATGCGGTGAACATCGCGGCCACGCTGCCACTGGTGTTTCCTCCCATCGCCGTCGGCTTTGTACTGCTCCTTCTGCTGGGACGGGAAGGTCCGTTCGGCCCTCTGGTGCAGGACACGGTCGTCTTTGCCTTTCCCGGGCTGATTATCGCCGCGTTCGTCAGCGGACTGCCGTTGATGCTCCGCCCCATCCAGGCGGCCCTTCAAGAGCCGGAGGTGGCTCGTCTGGCAGAATTATCCGCCACGCTGGGGAAGTCGGAGTGGGAGACGGCCATCCGGGTCCTCTTCCCCGTAGTGCGCCGGAGCGTGGCTGCCGGACTGCTCCTGGCCCTGTGCCGCGCCATGGGCGAAGTGGGCGTCACCCTGATGCTTGGAGGCAACATCATCGGCAAGACCAACACGCTGTCCTTGGAAATCTATAACGCCGTGTTTTTTGGTGAATTTGAGCGTGCCATGGTGCTGTCGGCCATAGTGGGCGCTGCGGCTACAGGTATTTTCATCATGCTGAAACGCTGGTCCGCCCTGTAGCGACGGACCATAAGGAGGCATCGCATGCAACCAGGCGTACTGGAAACTGTCCGGGTCAAGGCACTGGAGTGTTGGAAGGAACGCGAGCTGCTGGACATGGCAGTGGACGTCCGGGCTCGGATATTGAGCGTGGAAGAGGCGATTGGCAATCCTGAGGGCGATGACTTTCCGCTCCAAAAAGGCAAGGAGCGGCTGATCGAAGCCGTTTTTCTGGGCGCACGGGGCCAGGCCTTTACGGATCGGTACGGCGATTACTCCGGCACGCTGCGGCAGGTGGCTGAGATGGGGCTTGGCAACAATTACCGCAGGGCTGTCTTCGTGGCGGTTCTGAACGCGGTGCAGTCACACTTGGGCCAATGCACGGGCACGGTACACTGCAGGGACAAGGAACCTTCCCAGTGCGCTCAAAACTTGCGGACGCACATTCAGGAGCGGTTTCGCGCGCCACGGATCACCCAGGTGGGGTATCAACCCAAAATGGTCGGCGCGTTGAGCGCGGACTTTGACCTGCGGGTGCTCGATTTAGACCCTGACAACATAGGCAAGACCTTGCAGGGCGCGCTGATCGAGGGTCCCGAGGCAACCGACGACGCCCTGGAATGGGCCGACCTGTTGGTGGTGACCGGTTCGACGATCGCCAACGACACCTTGGGCCTGTTCCTGCGCGACAAGCCCACCCTGTTCTTTGGCACGACCATCGCCGGAGCAGCCTCGCTCATGGGCTGGGAGCGCTTCTGCATGATGGACAAGTAGCCGGACGAGGCAGACGCCGCGTCGTCAGGCCGCTGTAAGGATCACGCTCATGGCATCGAAGAAAAAGTGGACGGCGTCGCCCACGGACAGGTCGAGTTTTTCCGCGGAGACTTTGGTAAAGAATGCCCGGTTGAGTTCATTTCCCGATATCTATTACCGGATTAATAAGGTTTTGAACGACCCGCAAAGTTCAGCATCTTATCTGGCTGAAGTCATCAGTA
>CAZGAH010000003.1:32200-43746 GCA_964523295.1 uncultured Desulfovibrionaceae bacterium
GCACATGAGAGCGCCGTCTTCAAGCTCGCCGACGACTTCCACGACCTGCTCGTCGCCTTGAAACCGCTTCACCGTTGCGGCGAAGCGGTTTCGCGCGCTCAGCCCGGCGTGGTCCTGATCCTTGGAGAGGAGCACCCAGGGGGCCTTGACCAGGGCGGTCATCGGTTTTCCGGGCTCTATTCTCAAGGCTTCGCGGCTCTCGTTGGTGATGATGGACACCACGTCCAGACCGGAGTCGGTTGTAACGACGACTTCCGCGAAAACACCGCCCGAGGCGACTTTGGAGACAACGCCTTGGAATGTGTTCCGGGCGCTCACCTGCATACGAAACTCTTTCTGGATACACTGCGACAGGATGCGCTGTCCGACTTCGTCGGGGTACGAACAGAATCCCGAGGCGCTCTCGAGGCTCCGGCATCCCAGCTGCGTCTGCAACAACAACAGCGGGACGCCGGATCGCAGCAACTCTACGGCCCGGGAGTTTCTGAGCGTCGTCGGGTTGACCGCATCGCGCGGCAAGTCGGCCAGCTCCGCCAGCTGGTATAACTTCTTGCGCACAAAGCCCGGATCGAGGTGAAAGGCGACCCTCCGTAGCGCGATGATATCCGGATCGTTCAAGAACTGCTCCAGTTCGAGCATGAATCCCTCGGGCATGAGCGCCTCGCGCTCTGAGCCCGTTTCCGACTCCTTGCCGGAAAAGCGCACGGTCAGTCGCTGGAAGTCAAAGGCTCTGGCGTCGTCAATGGCCAGAACCTCGCCGAGCCGGGCGCCGGAATACCTGAGCAGCAAGAAAAGCATGCGGATTCGTTTCCAGGTCCGGCGCGTTTGCGGCGTTCGGGCGGACTGAACCTGATTCCGGGCGGTGCGCTCCAGCAACTCCAACTGCAGGGGTGACAAGCAGTGAACGTGCTTGGGCACGACGAATCGATTGCGCGAATCCGCCTTTTCCTCCACCACGCCGTCAGGCACCCGCCCGCCAAGGGCTTCGACCAACCCGGCAAACACTTCGGGCTCCACGTCCCCGTCCATGTCTGTCATTTCCCGCCCTGTTTTGCGCACACAAACTCCTCGCCCGCGTTCGTCGACAGCGCGGGAGAAGTATGCCAGGAGGCAAGTCCTTGTAAATTGGTCTCCTGTATGGTGGACAAGCCCGTCGCTGTCAATGATTAGTATTGGTTCTTCAGTGCAGAACAAATCCAGCCCTCTGTCCCGACATCCCGGCAAGGGGGGCGCCGATCAGGGGGATCATGATGCTCCACCTCTCGACGCGTCGTTAATCCTTTACCCCGGGGCGAGCGCATCGGACATTGCAGCTCAGCCTGTCCAGACGGGCGCAGTAAAGCGCGGATTCACAGGAATTCAGAATTCCCGCGGGTGCTCCTGCACCGTGTCCAGTGCTTTGCGGACAGAGGAAAGCGGATATGTATTCACTTGAATCATTTGCATTGCTGTAGCGAGGCAATGTCGCAGGAGGGGCGCAACTGTGCCCGGCCGGGGGGCATCGGGCAGTCTGTCCACATCGTCCTCGGTCAGAAAATACATCACGCGATTGCTAATCGCAGGCTTCTTCACCCGCGTGACCGGATTTGTTCCCTCGAAAAGTCGTAACACCGGGCGAGATGGAGGCTTGTCTCACGACCGCGCATCGGTCAAGTCATGTGCTACCTAGATCGGTCAGATACACGTGCTATGGACAAGGGCGGATGCCAGGGGTTGCCAAAAGATAAGGCCCGGCGTACACTGAAAAAATGAAGCGAGGGCGTAAGAATCATGGTCTGATAGTCATTGTACCGTTCGCGCTCTGCTTCCTGTCGTGTATTGGGCTTGTGCCCCCCTTGGAGAAATCGGCTTGGGGCAACAAGGGAATGACGGCGAAATCAATTGCGCCGGAAGCAGCGGAAGCGGTGTCGCCGGCAGGGGCAATGACGCCTGCGGCGGCTTCGCCTTCGGCAGCAGAGCCGGGTAATCAGCAGCCAGACTCTGAATCGGCCTTTCAAGAGCAATCGCAACAACCCGCCCCGTTCACTGCCAACGAACTGAAAACGTTTGTCAAGGATATTCAATCGTTCGCTGACTGGGCAGCTTTACGCCAGATTCCCTATGAGCAGCTGGAAGGGCTGGAGCAATGGCGGGCAAGCCCATATTGGAACGAAACATCGGCCTTCTTGCAACGTATAGGGTGGATCGCAGAACGTTTTTTTTACGTTTTTGCGCAGTTGAGCGCTGGTTTAACCTTGTTGCAGCTCGAGGACTCGGCCCCGGGGTTCGTTGAGGAGATCGCGGCCCAGCAGCGTATGATACGCGAAAGCCCGGACATTCCTGAAGAGGAAAAGCAGATACTGCTGATGCAGCTCGCCGAAACGTTACGTCAGACCTCAGGATCGGCTTCTCCCTTTCGAGATGTTCAGCCGCAAGAAATGGATTTGATCCGGGCGAACAGAACCATGCTCTTGCGGCAATTTACCGGGGCCAACGAATGAATGTCGTTACGTGAGTTGCGTTGTTGTTCGATAAGGCAATTGATGGTTTATTTCTTCTAGTCGTATTATTCCATTTTCGTGGAGCTTATTTCTTATGATTTCTAAAAAGATTTCAGCTAGTGATTGTACTTTGAGCATCCTGATGCCGGTGTACAACGAGAATGCAACGATAGTCGACGCGATTCAAGCTGTTTTGTCGTGTCCGTATAAGAAAGAGTTGATCATTGTGGATGATGGGTCGACCGATGGAACGCGCGATATATTGCGTACCTTCGATCAGCCGGAAATCAAAGTGATTTTTCACGAGCAAAATATGGGCAAGGGGGGCGCCTTGCGGACAGCCTTTCAAAACGCCACGGGGGATATTGTCCTGATTCAGGACGCGGATCTGGAGTACGATCCGTCGGAATATCCGCTCCTGCTTGAGCCCATTCTGGCCGGCAAGGCCGACGTGGTCTACGGATCACGCTTCGGCGGTCACGGAGCGCACCGGGTTTTGTATTTCTGGCATTACGCGGGAAATAGATTTCTTACCCTGCTCTCGAATGTTTTTACGAATCTGAATCTTACGGACATGGAAACATGCTATAAGGTCTTTACGCGCGACGCGCTGGCAGGGATTGAGATCGAGGAAATGCGTTTTGGTTTTGAACCGGAAATTACGGCCAAGGTAGCCCGAAAAGGCCTGCGTATCTATGAGGTTCCCATTTCCTACTATGGCCGGACGTACGAGGAAGGCAAGAAAATCGGCTGGCGGGACGGATTCAAGGCTTTGTGGTGCATCATTAAATACAATCTGTTGCGCAATTCCTGATCGGGTATCCAGGCGACTCCATCCTAGATATCCGCTTGAAGCAGCGCGAAGTCAGGCTCGTTTTTGCACCAGATCATCCAGAATGGTTTTGAAAAAGGCATGATCGAATGGGCCAAAGCCGCTATTCTTGAGCAATAATTGCGTATACTCTTGAAAAGAGTAGCGCTTCATTCCTGTTTCTACGACGTTGTTGGTTTCGTAATAGATATCTTTCGGTAAAGGATTTTTGTTCAAGGTATAGTCGTAAACACTATCCTCGACTTCACACCAGGAATAAATGACATAGTTGCCGGCATTGTTGATCACACCGTGGACGATGACCGGATTTTCTACTTTATGCACCTGGGCTGCATCATAGGCCGCATTGAAGCAGCGAACCGGGTCGAGCGGTCGGGCGCCTTTTTTGTATTTCTTTTTTCCTAATCCGAAGGCCATCGTACGTTGCACTCCTGCTATCCGATCAGATGCTATTGAACTGGCATGTTAAAAAAACGGATTCATCACATCGCCAGAAAAAGGCATCCCCTTGGAATTGTTGATGCATCCAGGGAAAAGATGGGTCATTCCACCTTTACGCATTGTAATCCTGTCCCTATACACCATTAAGGCAAAAGCTGTCAATTCGCCCCGGGCAGATGGTTTTCCGGACTGCCGGCCTGTGCCTGGTTTCTGAGTCCTTCCGGCAGGCGTATCGCCGTGACTCGCCCCCCCCATGTTACTTCGTAGCTGATTGCCCGCCAGCGGATGGTCATGGTCGCCAGCGTACGCCCGTAGGTCCAGGCGGCCATGCCCAGGGTGATGAAAAACGCCGCGTTCCAGGCAGGCCAGGGGCCGGGCGACGGGTGGAGCCGCCGGGCCTGGTGACCGAGCAGGGCCAGCAGCGTCAGGTAGGCCGCCCCGGACACGCTCCACGCGCTTCCGACCAGGCTGAGGAGTCCGCCCGCCGTCCAGAGCAGCGAGCAGAAGACCAGACCCGTCAAGGCGTAGAGCAGGATTCCTGCTCCAACCCAGACGCCGGGGTAGATGCATTTCAGGTACATCCATTGCCGGGTCAGCCAGTCCGACCAGCCTCCCCAGCGTTCCTGGTTCAGCCGTGTCTCCATGCACGCGGCCGATACCGGCCTGGCCTTGAGCCTGGCCCGGTCCAGGCAGCGGGCCAGGGAAACATCGTCGACCACGTTTTCGGCCCATACGCCGGCCACGCCCAAAGTTTCGAAGCAATCCCGGCGGATGGCCATATTCCCGCCCCAGGGCTGCGTGATCAAGGGGATTTCCTGCAACAGATGTAACGACAGCACGCTGATCGTCTTTCCGAGCGTGGGCAGATTCGTTGCCAGGGGGTGGCAATGGTGTGATCCTGTTGTTGCGAAGGCCAGGCCGGCGGCCAGCGGAGCGGCCAGATGCCGGAGCCAGGACGGCGACGCCAGGTGAGTACTGTCGCAGAATACCAGTATTTCAGGCCGCGCGCTCAGGGATCGGAGCCCGGCCAGGTGGTTGTAATTCTTCTGGCCGCACCCTTGCGCCGGTCCGGCAACGACGTGCCTCGCCGGCGGCCTGCCGGCCGTGGCTGCGTCATGCAGAACCGCCTGGATGGTCGCAACCGCCGGGTCGGCCATGTCCCTGGTGACGAAAACGACCTCATAGTCCGGGTAGTCCTGCTCTACGAGCGTGCGCAGACAGTCGGAAAGGCCGGGCGGCGCGCCGGTCACCGGGACCAGCAACGCCAGCGGAGGCCATGGTCCGGAGGGGGGCTGCTCCGCATCGCCTCGGCGCAGTCGTCGCCCGCCATAGCCGATCAACAGGGCCAGAACCAGCAGGGACAGGGCCATGCCCGACGCAGTCAGGATCCAGGCCACGCGCTACGCCTCCACACGCCGTGTCACTCTCAGTATCCCATCAGGCCGCAGCAGCGCGTGCAGACGGGCATCAGTCCCTCGGTCGCCAGGCTGCGTCGAAATTTGCGATAGGCCTCGTTGTTCCATATTTCGGTGATGGTGTTGTGCTTGACGTTCCCCACCACATAATCGTGATAGTCGCGGCAGGGTGAGAGGTCGCCGTTGGAGTCGATCTCCACCACCTGAAAAATGGAAATGCATTGATCGTAACCGAAGCGCTCGGAATGATCGGTATAATAGTTTTTCAGGTTGTCCACGCCGCGGATATTGGGAATGAGCACGACCGGCGGTGAGTCCTTGGCCGCGGACAGTGCGTCGAGTTCGCGCAGCTGGATGTCGAGGCCGGCATAATCTTCGAGTTTCCAGCCACCTACCCAGCCGTGGTGCAAGGTCGGCGAAAAACCGAAACGTCGGGCGAAGTCCTGATCATGCGCTTCCGCGCTCTCCTGATCGATCCACCAGGACGGATAGAACACGCACATATCGACCTTGTCGCGGAAGGCCTCGTAGATGTCCACCAGGTGATTGGCGTTGCCCTTGGAAATGGTCGTCAGCGAGGCGATCAGAGGCAGGCTGCTGCGTCGGGATTTGCGAATTTCGTTAACCGCGGCCAAACCTTCCTGGATGCCGGAAAAACTGTCGGTATTGCCGACGCCCGGGCGAATGGCATTATGTACGGCCGCGCAGTGCCCGTCGATGGAAACCTGGAGCAGGAACATGGGCATGTCCACCAGCGAGGCGGCATAGGATGCTATGCGCGTGCCGTTTGTCGCGATGGAGCAGGGCAGCTTGAGTTTCGTTGCAACGTCGAGGATGTCCAGCCAGCCGTCGTACAGCGTCGGCTCGCCTCCCCACAGGTAGACCAGGGGATGGTGGTCGTGCGCCACCAGATCGCGCAACAGTTCGATGTAGCGCGCGGGCGTTACCTCCTCGTGCTTCAACTCCTTCATATTCTTGCCATGCAGAAAGCCGGTCGGCCCCCACTGTCCGCACATCACGCAGCGCAGGTTGCAGATGTCGGTGATACGGATGCTCACCTGCCGGACTTTATTGGCCGCGCCTTCGCGGGCTTTGGGGTACAGGTGATTGAACAGCCATTTTTCCCCCTGGAGCTTGGCCAGTTTTCCGCCAATCCAGGGATGCCGGGCGATTTTCCAGAAGTTTTTGAGTATCGCCCCCGAAGCCACTTTGCTGCGTTTGCTCATGTCCATGTTCTCCGTTGCTGCGTAACTCCGGCAGGTCGGACGGCCTGCCGCGTAAACCGTATTCCGGTCGCAAAGCGATCAGCGTTTCATAAAAATCGCACGGGTTCAACCAGAAAATTCATCCCGCTTCCACGAAAGCCACGAAGGAGGCTGGATGGCTGCTCTCGTCGCCGCGCGCGTGCTTGCGCCCATGACAACGGGCGGGTATAGCCCGAGACCACGGGCGCACGGTTCAAGGCGTGCCGCGCCCCTAGCGCAGTTTCGTTTTGAAACAAGGCTCTGCCCTGAAACAATGTCCCATTGTTTCAGGGAACTGCATAAGAGCATCTAAACTTTTTCAAAGTTAAGATGCTCTAATGGTCCGGGAGGATGCATGAACGCGCTTGTCTATCGCCGCTCCGTGCCGCTGTACCTGCTCAGCGGATTGCTCAGCAGGCTGTTTCGTCGCCGTTTCTTTCCCAAGGCCGCGCCCGTGGCTCTGGTCGACACGCCCTTCACGCCGCGCCCGGGCTGGGTGACGCTCAAGCCATTGCTCTGCGGGATTTGCGGTTCCGATCTGAGTCTGCTCCGCGGAGTGGAGTCGGTGCTGCTGGAGCCGTACGGCTCGTTCCCGGCTATTCTGGGGCATGAAGTTGTGGCCGAAGTGCTCGAAGCGCCGGCCGATTCGGGCTTTCTCCCCGGCGAGCGCGTGGCCGTCGAACCGCTGCTCCCGTGTGCGGTCCGCGGTCTGCCCCCGTGTCGCAGCTGCAGCCGCGGCGATTACCATCTCTGCGAGCAGTTTACGACCGAGCCCCTGGCGGCAGGACCGGTGCTCGGCTACAATCGCAGCGTGGGCGGCGGAATGGCCGCTCTGATGTCCGTTCATCCCGGCCAGCTGTTCCGTCTGCCTGCCGATATGCCGCTGAGACGGCCGTGCTTGTGGATTCGCTGGCCTCGGCCTTGCAACCGGCGTTCGACAATCTGCCGCGCGCGGACGATACCGTCGTGGTCTGCGGTGCGGGCATCATCGGCCAGCATCTTGTTCGCTGTCTGCGCTGCCTGGGCTTTGCCGGGAGACTTGTTGTCGTGGCGCGGCATCCCTTTCAGCGTGAGCTGGCACTGGCCGGCGGCGCCGACGACGTGCTCATGAGCCCGGACCGCAAGACACTGGGCCAGGCGCTCGGGGCGCGTTTTTTGCCGACGACGCTGGGCGGAGGCAACCTGGAGGGCGGGGTGGATGTCTTTTTCGACTGCGCCGGGAGCCGTCGCTCCGTGCAGGACGGCCTGCTCTGTCTGCGCGCACGCGGTCGTTACGTCCTCGTGGCCACGGTGGGCCAGCTGTCCAAGGTCGATCTGTCCAGCCTCTGGTTTCGCAATCTGACCATGACCGGCACGGCCTGCTATGCCTGGAGCCGGCAGCAGCAGGAGCCTGTCCGCACGTACGCCCTGGCCCTCGAATTCCTTTCCCGCGCCGATTATCCCACGGACGGACTGCTTACGCATGTCTACGGGCTCAGCGAATGGAGTTCGGCCTTTCAGACCCTGTTCGACAAACGGACGCACCGAAGCGTCAAGGTGGCCCTGGATCCGCACCGTTAAGCGCGATGGTCATATGGCGGCGACGGCGCGACACGCGTCACGCCGTCGCGTCCGGATCAGGCCAGTTGCTGAATCCCCTCCAACAGCCAGGGGCTGGGCGGAGAGCCGGGCTTGCGCGCGAAGTGCCAGACCTCGCGCACCTGGTCCGAATGCCGTTCGGCACTGTCTTCGCGCAACATGGCGTCGAAAAGAACAGAGACGACCTCTTCGCCGTCTTTCCGGTTCGCTTCGAGAATCCTGGCCTCGAGCAGCAGAATTTCGGTTGTGGAAGGGCCAGGATCGGACTCGGCCTGAGCGGTGATTTCCGCAAGCACCGCAGGGGCGGCGAAACGGGCGATGTCCTCGAGGTCACGCTTATCCCAGGCTGCCTGCAAGCGGACGTACAGCGCCTTTGAGCCGGACAGGAATTCGACTTCGTCGAACCCGTCCAGGCCGGCGGCGTCTGTTGTCGGCGGAGGCGGCGGCGCTGAGGGCTGCATCGGCGTTGGTGTTGCCACGCCGGATGACGTTCCGCCAAGACCGCCGGCATCCATGAAGCTGCTTCGTTCGGAGGCTCCGGTTTCGGCCGCCAGGCGACGCTTGCGTATAAAGCGATAGAGCAGGTAAAGACCGCCGGCGATCAGAATCATATCCAGAAGCCCTGGTCCGCCCCAGCCACCCTGGCCGGCTGCCGCGCCGTGCGATCCGCCAAAAAAGAGCGAACCGAGCAGCCCGCCAATCGCCAGGCCACCCAACATCCCGCCAAGTCCGCCCATGAAACCGCGTGAGCCCGGATTTGCGGCGGCGCCAGGCGCTGCCGCCTGGGGCGAGGGCTTGGGCGCTGTCTGACCGGGTTGCGCCGTGGCCCCGGCCTGGGTCCCGGGTGGCGGCGGAGGAGGCGTCTGCGTCCTCGCTTGCGCTGGCGGCGGCGTAGAGGGTTGCGAGTAGCTGGGTTTGGAGCCGAACGATTTGCCTCCGCCCATCCGCCTGGCCCAGGCAGGCTGAACAGCCAGGCAGATCGCAAGCAACATAGCCCCTGCTGTCAGATACGTTTTTCGTGTCATGCTGCACTCCTCCACCGCCGTGAATCTGTCGTCGGCGGCAACTGTCTCTGAGGTTTGAGGAAAGAGAAGGACAACGGCCGGGTGCATTGTGTTTTAAGCACGACACCCGTTGTACCGTTCGGCAGTGCGCCCGGTACCCGCCGAAAATCCTGGACTTCGATTCCTCCTATACCTTCTCCCAGGGCAGAAATCAATACAATTACGTCAGCGTCACACGGTGTTTTCCCTCTAAATCGCCATGAGCACGGGGCTCATCCTCGTTGATGAAACAAGTGATGCTCTCTCACTGCCTAGGCATGGAGGCCGGTTTTCGTTTGGTGTTCGAGAACCCGATGGGCAAGCTGGCCTGAGACCCTGCGAGCGCCCTTTCGTCTATCCGCGCTTGCAGATGCAAACACGAGCACTGGAGTTAGAGTATATAGCCACGTGATCTTATGGTGCGAGTTCCTTGATGATAAGTCGTAAAGTGCTTTGTTGCTGAGGTACATGTTTGTATTTATAAGTAAATAATAATTAATTTCTCTCATGTGCTGCACGCTGGAGATCTGGCCCATCTGAGACGTATTGGTGCCATGGTAATTATGAATAAAAGTTAATTGCTTATTTGTAGTAGTACATATAAATATGCTTATAAAATTAATAAAAAATAACTTAAGTTAATTTACTGTGATGGAATATGTGCTGCTTTATTTGCATCCCGGGATCAGTTGCAGCAAGGATAGGGCGAGGGCGGGGAGTCGGCGGGCCTTGACAATTGCCTGTATCCGCGGGCAAGAACTGGTGAGAGAGGGCGGGGGATAATGGCGAGAAGAGGGCAGCTCATGCGCATACTGATCGTTGACGACAGCAAATATCAGCGGTTTATCATCGGGCAAAGTCTGGCGGGGTACGGCGTTTGCGATCAGGCTGCGGACGGTGTGGAGGCGGTGGCCAAGGTCAAGGAGGCGCTGGACGCCGGCGTGCCGTATGCCTTGATCGTCCTGGACATACTCATGCCGGGCATGGACGGGCATCAGGCCCTGCGCACTATATCCGCCCTGTTGCAGGAGCGCGGCGTGCCTGCCGGGCAGCGACCCCGGGTCATCATGCTCTCCAGTCTCGACGATCCGGAAACGATGATGCAGGCCCAGGTCGACGAAGGCGCTGACTACTATATTACCAAGCCCTTCGAGGACAAAACCCTCGTGGAGGCCATGCGCAGTCTGGAATTGATTTCCAATCCGCTTGAAAACGAGCAGGATAGCGACGAATGCGACGAGTGTTGACGGATCATCCCGGCATCAAAGAGACCTTCATTCTGAGCAGCGAAGGCGGCATCTACGCCCGACCGACCGCCGTGCAGACCGTGCTCGGTTCCTGCGTCGCCGTGACGTTTTTCTGCCCCAAGGACAAGATTGGCGGCATATTCCACGCCCTGCTCCCGCGGCGCGAACAGTACAGCCTTGGCAACGACACCTTCGATCACTACAAATACGTCGATTCCGCCATCGAGTACGTCTGCAACGGGCTGCTGAAGCGCGGCGTGAAGCAGCAGGATATCGAGTGCAAGGTCTTTGGCGGCGCCAATGCCATTTTTCAGAATGAAATCAGCGTGGGACCGAAAAACATCAAGGCGGCGTTCGACGTGCTCGCGGCGTATCCGCTGCGGGTGCTGGCCTCCCAGGTCGGCGGCGTGCGAGGCCGTAAACTGATGTTTCTGACGCACACGGGCGACGTGTTCATCAAGATCATCAACAAATCCAGCTGACCCCCACCCCCACTATACGCCGGATGCGGACGGCGAAGCCGGGTGCGTCGGTCCGGCTTGTCCCGCCTCGTCGATAAAGATCGCGCTCGCAAACTTCCGGCCTTCCAGGGCCGCGACCCGGGACAGCAGGACGCGCAACGCCGCGCGGCCCGATTCGCCCGCGTCGACGCTGGCCTCGTTGACGAAGGTTGCGATATGCTCGGCAATGACCGCCGGGTCCAGCTCCCGGGCGTGCGCCACGATGTAGGGCCAGACAACGTCCCGATTCGCGCGCGCGTATGCCAGACTGTCGCGTATGGCCTGTTCCAGCCGAAGCGCCAGGCCCGGGCCGAGGTCCCGGCGCGCGACGATGACGCCCAAGGGCAGCGGCAGTCCGGTCGCTTCCTCCCACCAGCGCCCCAGATCGAGCACAAGCCGCAGCCCGCGTTCGGGATAGACGAAGCGGCTCTCATGGATGATCACCCCCGCGTCCGCCGTGCCCTCCTCGACGGCGGGCATGATCCGATCGTAGGGCATTGCGAGCAGCTGTCCGGAGTGCCCGCCGTGGAGCTGCAGCAACCGGCAGGCGGTCGTCCCCAGCCCGGGCACCGCCACGCGCGCGGTCGCGAACTCGCTCCGGGAGAGCGCACGCCGGCTCACCACCAGCGGGCCGCAGCCGTAGCCCATGGCCCCACCCGCGCGCAAGACCACGTAGCGATCGAGCAGGCCGGTCACGGCGGCGGCGGAGACCTTGCACACGTCGGCTTCACCGCACGCGGCGCGCCGGTTCAGGCGCTCCACGTCC
>CAZGAH010000003.1:43762-44969 GCA_964523295.1 uncultured Desulfovibrionaceae bacterium
GGTGTCATTCGGGCACGGCGAATAGCACAGACGGACGACAGGACGCGACATGAACGGACTCCAGCGGAAACGGACACGATATCGGACAGGGACCTGCTCCGGGATGAGCACACGGGCGCGTACGAAGGAAGTCTATGACCAGGCGGCGCGGCAGTCAAAGAGAAATCTCGGCAAGGGAAATCACGACCGTTCATCCAGAGGCGAAGTCTGCGGCGCGAGTACGACCTTGCAGCCCAATTCGACGAGCGAGCCGGTAAACAAGGCCTCGGCGTCCTTGTCGGAGGCCTTGACCACGCTGGCCAGGCCAATCGGCAGGCCGTCTTCGCTGAGGACCGGCAGCTGCATGCCCGGGTGTACGCCATCCTTCGTTCCGAGACCAAAGGCGACCTGAAAACCCGCCTGCGTCTTCTGCACCATGTAGATTTCGGCCATGCCCGCGCGCGCCAGGGAGTGTTCGATGACCAGGCCGAAAAGAAAGGTGACGCCGACGAACAGCAGGCCGGCGCCCGCCAGGCCCGCGGCGAGGGCGAACGGCGAGGCGCCGAGAAGACGCACGGACAGGGCGAGCGCGGCCGCGCGGAGTTCGTCGCCCGTGGGATAGACCTGGATGGTGAAGGTTGTCAGCGGGGATTGGGGTGCGGACTCCTGGCCCTCGATGACGATGCGCCTGGTTCCTGGCGTGGCTGACGAATCGACGTGTGCGAGCGCGCTCCACATGTCGCCGCCCAGCCAGAATCCCGTATACACGCGTTCGAATTCCACGCGCAGCTGCGAATGTTCCCCGACCGCGCGGAGCTCTGAAACCAGCGCGGCCTTGGGCGGCATGGGGCCGTTGAGCTGAATACTTTGTCCGGGCGTCGCCGGAAAGGTGTTGAAAGGCTCGCGCACCTTGGACTGAAACCCGTCGATCACGGCCAGGGCAGCCAGGACGAACAGCACCGTGGCAGCCAGGCCGGTGAATCGACGTAGTCTTTCAAACTGGACCGGGTTCATTGGCGGCATTCCTGGGGGGTCTTGTCGCGCAGGAAGCGGACGCTGAACAGGCCGATCACCAGCGTGGGAACGAACATGCTGAAGAAATGCTTGCAAAAGACCGGGGTGAGTTCATCTGGATTCTGGGCCGCGAAGTACATGGCGATGAAAAGTTCGGTCAGGATAAGCACGTCGATCAGAATGACTGCGATGAGTTGGGCCATGTTGAGCGAGC
>CAZGAH010000003.1:44979-62678 GCA_964523295.1 uncultured Desulfovibrionaceae bacterium
ATCCGACCTTTTGCTCGCCGCCGGCCCGGACCTGTTCCGGGCCGGCGGCTCCGTGCGCGTCGTTTATTTCTTGAAGATGTTGGTCTTGGAGATGTTCATAAACCGCAGGGACTTTCCTTCTTCCTTGTAGTAGATGCGCACCTCGTCACCCGAATCCCAGGCCGAAGGCGGCAGGTCAAGATACTGCTCCGGCACGCTGAAGGTCGTCAGGATTTTTTGACGCGCCGAGTAGATGCTGACGAGCTTCTTTTCCTTGTCCACGGCAGGGAAGGACCTGGGCTTCCCAGTGGCCGGATCGAAAACGAGGGGATCTTCCGAATGCACCTTCTCGCGTTTGTCCTGGACCTTGATATCGATGGTCACGAAGTTTTGTTTCTCCGGGGAGAAAAGCACTATCTGATTCTTTTCCAGATCGAGTTTCATGCGCAGCCCGGGCTTGGGCTCGGGGCCCATCTCAAGCGGATCGTCCGGGGTCTTGTAGACCAGGGGCGGCAGATAGCTGTAGTCCGGCTTCAGCGTATCGGCTACCTTGTCCCGGATGATCGTGACGATTTTGGCGTCCTTGTCGTACTTGACGACCCGGCCCTGATCGACCTTGCCATACTCGGAGCAGCCGAGGAGCAAGAGCAGCGGCAGAAGCGCCAGCAGCAGTTTCCCGTTTCGATTGCCCAACATATTCGTCTCCTCTCAGGTTACAGTGCGTTATCGGTTTTTCTGGCAGTCACTGAGTGCCGACCGTTACCCTCTGGCCTTCTTCATGGCCAGTTCATTCTTCGCGCCCTGGACCATCTTGACGAAGATGTAGATGGACATACAGGCGACCAGGCCGAGTACGAGCACTGTCGCCGCGGGGTCGAAAAAGAACGCGGTCGAGGGAATGCCCTTGGCCAGCAGCTTGAAGATGATGGACAGAATACAGCCGATGACAGCCAGGCCGAAGGCGATACGGATGCCGTAGCCCTTGATGTACTTGGTGGCCACCGAGCCGACCTGTGCACCGACCGACGCGCCGACGAGCATGATGATCGCGGCCACGAGTTCGGTACGGCCCTTGTAGGTGAACGAGGCGGCGCCGTAAAGGCCGGAGATCATGACTTCAAAGAGGTCGGTGCCGACGGCGACGTGCGTCGGACAGCCGATCAGATAGATGAGCGCGGGCATGCGGATGAGACCGCCGCCGATGCCCAGGATGCCGGCCAGCCAGCCAGTGAAGAAGCTGACGAAGATGGGCAGCCAGGCCGAACAGTAGATGCCGGCGACCTTCAGATGCACCATGGGCGGGATCTTGATCTTGTGAAAGGTCTTGTGCCACTCGATACCGGTCGTCAGCGCGTCGACTTCCTTGCCGGCGGCGCGAGCGGCGCGCTCCTTCTGCCTGCGCTTATTGACGTCGTGGAATACGAGCCAGGCGATAAAGAAAAGCAGAATGAGGTAGATGTAGCGGACGACCTTGTCGACGTTGCCCATTCGCTCCAGCCACATGACCATTTGCGCGCCGAGTTCGAAACCGGCGACCGTGCCGACAATCATGATCACGCCGAGTTTATAGTCCACGTTGCCGAATCGACCGTGCCGCATGGTGGAAATGAGCGACTTTCCGGCCATATGGGCGATGTCCGTGCCGATGGCGAAGGCCATGGGAAATCCCAGAATATTCAGGCCGGGCGTCACCATCCACGCGCCGCCCATGCCGAAGAAGCCGCCGATGATGCCGACGCCCACGCCCAGGATGATCAGCCCGGGCCAGAAAATTTTCACACCCGCGATAGGCATGAGAACATATAACCAATCCATGTAACGCTCCTTATGGTCTCAGATGTTTGTCTCGTCGCGGCCCTTCAGTTCCGCATGACGCACCGTCGTTCTTAATGCTCGGCCAGATCGCGGGACTTGAGATCGATCCCGATATGATTCATAACAAAATCAGTTGCCACGCCGAAGATGACGCCGATAACGGGAATGACGATAACGGTAATGATCGTGAATTCCAAATGACTCTCATTGTACATGTTCGCCCACCAGGCCATGATGCCCTCAAGCTTCCTCGAATCGGCCACGATGACGATATGCTCGGCCGAACCGCCGGCGGCCAGGGCCAGTCCAGGCAGGGCCAGAAGAAAGGTCAGGGTCATAAGGGATACGTTGCGAATCCAGGCTGTCATGCTTGCTCTCCTTCATTGCGTTGCAGGGTAAACGGTCAGCGTAATACCAGTACGGAACAATGCGCGTGGCTGACCACCTTGGAGGCGATGCTGCCGATAAGAAAGCGGTCCAAGACGTTCTTGGCCCGGCTGCCCAGAAGAATCAGGTCGATGTTGTTTTTTTCGGCGTACTGCAGAATCAGGTCCGCCGGCGAAACGCCGCCCTCGACGACCAGCTCTGCCGCCAGGCCGAGGGCCTTGGCCTTGGCGGCGTAGCCTTCGCCGATCCGCTTGGCCGATTCGAATATTTTCTCGGAAAGATCACCCGTCGCCATGAAATCACCGACATCCATTAATGATTCGCCGACCGTGTAAATCACCAGATCGGCGTTCTGCTGCCTGGCCAGGGCCACCGCTTTTTCCAGCACTGCGGTCGCCGACGCGCTTTGATCCAAGGCCACCATCCATTTCATGCTCATCCTCCTCCTTCGTAGGGGTATTGTCAGGCTCGCTGAAGCCTGCGTTGCGTGCATTATATAAAGCAACCGCCGTGCCAGCTGGAACGCTGCAAAAATATCTCTTGGGATACTTGATCTTTTTTTGCTGAAGGTGTAATCTGGCAATGAACTTTGCGCGTAAAGAATGCGCTATTGCGTGATAAATAGCGCGCTGTTGCTCGCAGATGTTGCTTGAAAAACTGCTGCCAAGGAGTTCATCCCGTGTCGATGTTCTTTTTCAAGGACTGGCCGGCCTCATTTCTTGCCGTGTTCTGGCCCAGGGGCAGGTTTTCGGAGTGGAGTATCCGCACCAAGCTGTTCTTCATCCTCATGCCCTCGATCATGATCATTCTCGGGGTCTCGGGATACGTGCTCAACCGTTTCAACAGCCATTATCTCGCCCTGGCCAGCAGCCGGCATGCGCTGACCAGAACCATGGCGCAGGCTCTCGACCTGACCCGCGTGCTCGAGCGCAGCCGCGACACCCTGCTCATGCTGGCGCTCAAGACGCCGCAGCGTGAATCCCTGCTCCAGTTCATGACCACGCGTAGCGCCATTCTTGGCACAACGTACGTCGAGCTGGCCTGGATTCGCTCCGACCCGGAGCAGACCCTGGTCTACGTGCAGCGCAACGGGCAGGTGATCGAACTGAACAATAAAGAGGCAGCCTTGGCTGAGAGACCGGTGACGGATGTTCCAGAACAGGCCAGGAACCTGCCGCACGGGCAAGTCTGGCTCTGCCCGCTGCAACAGACGACGTACCCGGCAATCTCCAGACAAGGGCTGGAGACCACGCTGCGCTACGACGTCTTTCGTTTCTATACGCCCGCACCGGCCGTGTCCGGGGAAGGGGACGGCCTGCTCGCGCTTTCACTTGACGCCCGGAGCTTGCGCAACATGATGAGCCTGCACAGTTCGGGGAGTTCGCCGATCGACGGATATCAACGTTTCCCGGAAAAGCGCTATTCGTTTCTTTTCGATCTGCAGGGCTGGATTCTCTTTCAATCCGAAGGCCCGGGAGGAGAGAGCCGGCCCTTGTCAGCCGGGGACGCCGCCTACGCGGGCAAGGGGGAATCCGGCCCTCCAATTCTCCCCCAGGCGTTCCGGCTGGACCAGTCGGAACGCCAATTCTGGGCAATCGTCGACCAGGTCAAGGCCGGCAGACCCGGCATCGAAGTCGGCGTGCTGCATTTCGAGTCATCGCTTCCGGGCGAATCGCCGTATTTTCTCGGCTACGCCCCGGTACGCTTCTGTCCCGCCCAGGGCATGGCATCCGAAATAATCGGCGGAATCGGCTACGTCGACCGCAGCGCCTTGCAGCGAGCGGCGGAGTTCCGGCTGCTCGACGTCACGTTCATCGTCCTGACCTCCTCGCTCGGCGTGCTCCTGATCCTGGTCTTTCTGCTGGGCCGGGTCATCACCCGCCCCATCCTGCGACTGACAGAGGCGGTTCGAAACATGCTCGAGTCCGAGAGGCTCAGCCTGCTGCACTTGCCGGCCAGCGATCTGGAAAGCTCCACGCTCAAGGACGCCATCAACGAACTGGTGACGTCCTTGCGCTCCAAAGACGTAGAGATACGCCGCCGCGATGAACATCTGCACTCCGTCCGGCAGCGGGAGCCGGTTCGCTTCGACAGCGCCCGATCAACGAGCCAGTCCGGGGCGACGAGTCGGGACGTGCAAAAAATCATCGGCACCGGCAAGCGGATGCACGAGCTGATCGAGCGCATCCGCAAAACCGCCCAGGTCGACGCCGACGTGCTCATCATCGGCGAGACCGGAACCGGCAAGGAGCTGACCTCCGAGGCCATCCACCGCCTGAGCAACCGGGCCGACATGCCGTATATCTCGGTCAACTGCGGCGCCCTGGACGAAAACCTTCTGCTCGACGCGCTCTTCGGTCATGTCAAAGGCGCCTTTTCCGAGGCCAAAGACGACCGCAAAGGCGCCTTCCTGGCTGCCGCGGGCGGCACCCTGCTGCTCGACGAGATCGGCAACGCCTCGGCCAAGGTGCAGCAGGCCCTGCTGCGAACGCTTTCGGTGCGCTCCATTCAGCCCCTTGGCAGCGATGTCGAGCACCCGGTCAACGTCCGGGTCATCGCCGCCACCAACGTCAATCTGAAAGACAAGGTCCGCACCGGCGAATTCCGTGAGGATCTGTACTACCGGCTCCAGGTCATGACCCTGAGTACGCCGCCCCTGCGCGAGCACCCCGAAGACATTCCCATCCTGGCCGACCATTTTCTCAAGGAGGCCGCACGGCTGATGCACAAGGGCGACATCAACCTCAGCCGCGGGGCACTGGAGAAGCTGCACGGTCACGACTGGTCGGGAAATGTCCGGGAGTTGAAGAATTGCGTGACCCGGGCCGTTGCCCTGTCCGAGTGGGATGTCATCTACGCGGAGGACATCGTCTTCGACGAGCACACTACGCCGGTCCGCGCCCCGCGGACCTTGCCTGCAGACCAGGATTCCTCCCCGCCGACGGACCAGGAACCCAACTCCCGGCACACCGCGCTCAACGAACGGCAGCGCAAGGTGCTGCTGCAACTCAAGGCCCGCGAATCGATCACCCGCCAGGATTACCAGGAGCTGCTCGGCGCGTCGCTGCCCGTACGCACCGCACTGTACGACCTTCAGGACCTCGTCGCCCGCGGGCTGGTCATAAAGACGGGTAAAGGCCGGGCAACGCGCTATCAGGCGGTCAAAGAGAACGAGAGCGAGGCGTAACCACGCGGGAGACCAACCGGGGACAGGGTTCGAAACGTTTGTAACGAGGAGTTCATGCAACGATACGATGTGCTCATTCTCGGCGCCGGCGCCTCCGGGCTCGCGTGCGCCATGACCTGCGGGCAGCGTGGCCGCCGGGTCTGCGTTGTCGATCACGCCGGTGAAACCGGTCCGAAGGTGCGCGTGAGCGGGGGCGGCCACTGCAATCTCACCAACCGCGTCGTCACTGCCGACGACTACGCGTGCGGCAACCCGCATTTCGTCAAATCCGCCCTGGCCCAATATCCGCCCGCGCAGATGCCGGCCCTGCTCGCCCGTCACGGCCTCACACTTGAAGAGCGAAGCCACGGGCAACTCTTTTGCCTGCAGGGCGCCGCGACCGTAGCCGACGTCCTGACCCGCGAGGCCGTCGAGGCCGGGGCACGGCTGTTGCTCGGCACGGCAATCCGCGACGCACGACGCGATGCCGAAGGGTTCGACGTAGAAACAAATCAGGGATTGCTGAAAAGCCGGTCATTGGTCGTGGCCACCGGGGGGCTGGCCTGGCCGCAGATCGGAGCCACGCACATCGGTTACGCGCTCGCCCGTGGGTTCGGTCTCCAGGTTACGCCGCTACGACCGGCGCTTGCACCGCTGCTGGCAAGGCCGGCGCAAGCGGACTGGTGCCGCGCGCTCAGCGGAATATCCCTGCCCGTACGCATCGCGGGCGCCAGGCAGGCTGCGGGCGATTTACTCTTTACGCATCGGGGGATTTCGGGGCCGGCCGTACTGGACGCCTCGCTTTTCTGGCGCAAAGGCGACACCCTGCAGATCGACTTTCTACCGGGCATAGACCTCGCGGCAACGCTGGCGCGCACGCCGCGGATGACGCCGCAGAATGCCCTTGCGCTCGTGCTGCCGCGCAGGCTGGCATTTTCGTTATGTCCGACGCAAGGCTGGCCTGCCACCATCGCCGAACTCTCCAAAGTCCGGCTCAAGGAGCTGGCCCGACTGGTCCAGGCATTCGCCTTCGAGCCGGCGGATACGGCAGGCTATGCCAAGGCCGAGGTCACGCTCGGCGGCGTGGACACCGCGCAGATTTCGTCGAAGACCATGGAGGTCAAGACCATACCCGGCCTTTTCTTCATTGGCGAAGCGCTCGACGTCACCGGTCGCCTGGGCGGTTTCAATCTCCAGTGGGCCTGGTCCTCGGGGTATGTTGCCGGGCTGCACGCCTGAGCGGAGCCGACCGATGGCGGGGTGAGGCTCGCGACGCGAACGGACCCGGCGCGTCCGGAAGCTTGCGCCTATTCCTGCGTCTCTGGTCCGGCAAATCCGGAGACCTGACGCGCCGCGTGATTGCGCAGAATTCGCTTGAGGACCGGTGGCAGCCCCTTGGCGGTGCGGACGACGGAGCGCACGGGCGAGGGGAACTCCAAGTCGGAGTCGGAGTCGGACGTCGGTGTCTCCGGTCTCTCCGCTGCCGGCGCAGCTGGTTGTTGCGGGACAGGCGTGGGACCGGACGAAACCGGCGCGGGGGCGGGGGCGGAATGCGGCACAAAGACGACATCGCCGCCCATGGCCTGAAAATAGGCGGCAATCTCGACGCCGTCTTCGGCCGCGACGTCGTTGCGTATGATGAAGGGCGGCTTGCGGATACGGTTGAGCAACTGCGTTGCGCTGACATCGCTGGAGAGTTGAATCAACAGCGATACCAACTCGTCCTCGAGCGCGCGCGGCGCCTTGGAGCGCATGACGACCCGGCCTCTCGGCTCCTTGCTCATAATCTGTTTCTCCCAGTCCGCAATCCGGACAGCATCAGATCACGTCGCCGCAACGATTAGCGTATCAACAGACTGCGCTCATGCAGGACCTCGAACATCTGCCTGGCGACCATTTCCCTGCCCAGATCGGTCAGATGAACGCCATCCGGCTTGTAGGCCAGGGCCTTGCGCGCGCAGAGGACGTTGCGCATGTCGATGAAATACGGCTTGTTCTGCAACCGCTCATACAGGGCATTGTAGACCGTCGAGAAGTTGTTTTTCATGTTGGCGAAGCGATCCGTATTGATGAACT
This sequence comes from uncultured Desulfovibrionaceae bacterium, assembly GCA_964523295.1. Lineage (GTDB taxonomy): Bacteria > Desulfobacterota > Desulfovibrionia > Desulfovibrionales > Desulfovibrionaceae > CAZGAH01. Next base: position 52,403 of record CAZGAH010000003.1, read on the forward strand.
CCTTCTGCTCCTGCGCGCGTACATCGAAGGCGATGTCGCAGGTCTCCGCCCACAGAGCCGGTTGCCAGAAGAGCAGAAAGCGCGCGTTGTAGCAGCCCGCCACCTTGTTGATGAATTCGTAGCGCTTTTCCGTCAGATCGAGATGCCGCTGGAGTTCCTGGTCCGCGGGATCGATGGTGAATTCAATCTGGTTGAGCTTGTCGAGAAGCTCTTTGGAGAATGAAGCCAGCACGGCGGCATTGATGGATTTGAATACGCCGAAGAAGTTCTTATGATAACTTTCGATGAGCGCGTTGACGCGACGAAAGCCATGATGGCCGTAGGCCGAACGATGTTGCGCGAAGTAGATCGAATCGTTGACCCCGTCGTAGAAGACGATGAGATCGGGGTGTTGAGGGTTTTCGATGAGCTGTTTTTCCAAATACTTGCTTTCGAGCAGAGAATTGAAGGAGTTTTCTCCGAAATTGGTGATGTCGTAGCATGGCCCGTCGGCCCGGTTCAACGCAGCTGAGAGATAGCTGGGTATGGTCTTGTCATTGTCGTCGGTGCTGCCGCGCATGGTCGAACCGCCGAACATCCAGACCACCAGGCGCTGCGTGGCTCCGATGTTCGGACAGGCGCGCGTGGGCCGGACGTCCTCGCTGGAGCGGAACAGCGTATAGGCGTCGTACATGGCGCGGCTGCCTTCGCGGATATGCCCGTAGATGATGTAATTGCTGATGGAAATGACCGCAAAGGCAACCAGCTCAATGCCGAGGGCGATGAAAAAAACCCATTTGAGCACGGTAAACACGAAGCCGAAAAATCGGGTCATGGCCTGTTCGCCTGCGTGTTGGTGGTTTGCCGGAACAGGGGGCTGTCCGCCAGGTTCAATCTGGTCAGTCGGAACTCGAGCGCGGTGCGAAGGCAGCCGATCCCATAGGTGACGCTGCGTCGGAAATTGATCGATGAGGACTCCGGCTCGTACAGGGTGGGGCAGCTGATCTCCGCCACCATAAAGCCGTGCCAGATGATCTGGGTCAACATCTGGTTATCGAACACAAAGTCATCGGAATTCAGATTCAAGGAAAGCGCCTCGAGCACCTCCCGACTGAAGGCTCGATAGCCGGTATGGTACTCTGAAAGCTTGGCGCCGATGAGCAGGTTCTGGATCAGCGTAAGCGACCGGTTGGCCACGTATTTCCAGATCGGCATTCCGCCGCGTACGGCATATCCACCCAGAATACGCGAGCCCAGGACGCAATGGTACAGGCCGTTGGCAATCAGGGCAGCCATGGCCGGGATGAGTTTGGGCGTGTATTGGTAGTCGGGGTGGACCATGATCACGATATCGCCGCCATGCTCCAACGCCAATCGGTAACAGGTTTTCTGGTTGCCTCCGTAGCCCGTGTTCTTTTCGTGCGCGTGCACGATGACGCCGGGCAGCTCGCGGGCCAGGGTTACCGTATTATCCCGGCTGGCATCGTCGACTACGATGACCTGGTCGACAACCTGCTGCTGCATGACCTCTTCGTAGGTCTTCCGCAAGGTCATGGCCGCATTGTATGCCGGCATGACCACGATGATTTTTTTTTCGTTCAGCATATACACTCAATAAAGGTTCGACGAAGTCTGCTTCCACGCGCTACGCCCGGCAAGAGCCCTGCCGTCCGCAGCCGCCCGGACGCGCGCCTTACGCAATCCACACGGTTTTCATGTTGACGAACTCCTTGATGCCGTAGCAGGAGAGTTCGCGCCCGTAGCCGGACTTCTTTATTCCCCCGAAAGGCAGACGAGGGTCTGAGCGGGTCATGTCGTTGACAAAGACGACGCCGGCCTCGATCGAGCGGGCCAGACGCTCGCCCAGGGTGACATCGCGGGTCCATATCGCCGCACCCAGTCCGTAGTCCGTTTCATTGGCGACGGCCAGCGCCTGTTCCGCGTTGTCCACGCAGATAATCGCCGCTACCGGGCCGAACAGCTCGTCATGGTACGCGGGCATCCCCGGGCCGACGTCCGTCAGGACAGTCGGCGCATAGTAAAAGCCGGGACGCTTCAGCCGGAATCCGCCGAGTTTGAGCTGTGCTCCAGCTTGCAACGAGTCCTGGACCTGTTTCTCCAGCACGTGCAGCAAATCTTCCCTGGCCAAGGGCCCGAGCTGCGTTTCCAGATTGAGGGGATCTCCCACGCGCAAGGCCGAGGCCAGGGCCACGAAGCGCTCCAGAAAGCTGGGGAAAATTGCCCGCTCGACAATGAAGCGCTTGGCCGCAATGCAGGCCTGTCCGGATACCTTCATGCGCGAGGCCAGGGCAGTCGGACAGCAGGCGTCCAGATCGGCATCGGCCAGCACGATGCATGGATCCGAACCGCCCAGTTCGAGTACGGTTTTCTTCAGACAGGAGCCGGCAATGGCCGCCACCCTGGCACCGGCCTCGGTGCTCCCGGTCAGGGCCACGCCTTTGATCGCCGCGTGCCGGATGATCCCTTCCACGCGCTCCGACGGGATCAGCAGCGCCCGAAACAGGTCCTCAGGAAAACCGGCGCGCTGGAAGGCCTCTTCAAGGGCCAGCGCGCAGCCGGTAACATTGGCGGCGTGTTTCAATGCGCAGCCGTTGCCGGCCAGCAAGGCCGCGAGCGCCGTGCGACAGACCTGCCAGAAGGGAAAGTTCCAGGGCATGATCGCCAGCACCACGCCGAGCGGCTCGAAGACGACAAGGCTCTTCCTCGCCTCCGTAGCGACGGGCACATCGGCCAGCCAGCCTGCGGCGTGCGTGGCGCTGAACTCACACAGCGCGATGCATTTCTCGATTTCTAACCGGGATTCGTCGAGAGGTTTCCCCATCTCGGCGGTAATCAATGCAGAGTATCGCAGCAGATTCTGCCGCAGAGCCTTGCCAAGGCCAACTGCGCAGGCTGCCCGCTCGGCATGACTGGAATGCTTCCAGCGCTGCGCGGCAACGTCCAGCCGCCGGAGGATAACCTCGCAGGCGGCATCATCGTAAACAGGATACTCCCTGAGCAGGTCCCCCGTTGCCGGGTCCACGCTGCAAAGCGACGCCCGGTCAACGGCTGTCGCGCAGGAAACGGGATTCATAAGCACTTCGAAATTCCTTTTCCGGATTACCTCTGTCATGACACCGACTCATCCCTGGTTCGACGGTAATGCCTGTCGCCGGCACGACGCCGGGTCCGTCTTCATGCAGTGCTACGAGCGCGTCAGACGAGTCCGGCCTGAATCAGAACCTTTTTCAGCTCCGCCTCGTTGTCCGGCTGCAGGGAAACCAGCGGCAGACGGACGCCCATGGCGAGCTTTCCCATCATCGCCAGTGCGGTCTTCACCGGCACGGGGTTGGTTTCGATGAACATGGCCCGGTTGAGCGGATTCACTTCGTAATGCAGGGCTCGGGCGGTCTTGTAATCTCCATTGCGACAGGCGCGGCACAGTTGGGCCATTTTGGCCGGCACGATATTGGAGACAACGGAAATGACGCCGACGCCCCCCAGGGCCATCAAGGGCAATACCGTAAAATCGTCGCCGGACATGACCTGCAGACGATCGCCACAGAGTTCGATAATCTCGGAGACCTGCTTCATGTCCCCGGTAGCCTCCTTGACCGCGACGAGTTCCGGAATGCGCTGGATCATGCGGACCAGGGTCTTGGGCAGCAGATTGAGGCTGGTGCGTCCGGGGACGTTGTAGGCAATCATGGGCAGGGGCGCAGCGGCGGCAATGGCGGCGTAATGCGCAATAAGCCCTTCCTGCGTCGGCTTGTTGTAATACGGGGTGACCTGGAGCGTGGCGTCCGCACCGGCTTCCTTGGCAAAACGGGTCAGCTCGATGGCCTCGCGCGTGTCGTTGCCACCGGTTCCGGCAACGACCGGAACACGGCCCTTGGCCTGGTCGATGCAGACCTTGATGACAGTTTCATGCTCCGGATGAGACAAGGTTGCCGACTCGCCCGTCGTGCCCACGGCAACCAGGCCGTCGATGCCTTGCTCAATCTGCCATTCGATCAAAGCCCGATAGGCTTCCTCGTCGAAAACGCCGTTGCGGAAAGGCGTCACCAGGGCTGAGTATGCGCCAGAGAATTGCATGGCCGACACTCCTTTGCTGAAATAATGGTCAGATAGTTTCAGACAGAGGCGGCACACTGCCCTCTGCCAGTTCTCCGAAAAAGACCAGTTCCGCCGGCCCGGCAAGAAATGTCGCGTCGCCTTCCAGCATGACCGAAAGCTGCTCCCCGCCGCTCGTAATGACCTGGACCTCGGATTCGGTCAGACCGAGCGCATGGGCAATCACCTCGGAAGCCACGGCGCCGGTCCCGCAAGCCCAGGTTTCGCCCTCGACGCCGCGTTCATAGGTGCGAAGCCTGATGGTCGTACGATCAACAACAGAGATGAAATTGACGTTGGTCCCGGCAGGCGCGAAGCGAGGATGAATCCGGATTGCCCGACCCAGACGCGGCACATCCACCGCGTCAAGCTCCGCACACAGGCAGACGGCATGGGGTACGCCCGTATTGACGAAGTGTACCGTCAACTGCGTATCGTCGACATTGAGCGTAATATCCATCTTCATGTCCTTGGGCGGGGTCAGCTGGGATTTGACCGTCCGGCCTCCATCCTCCACGCTCGCGCGGATCAGCCCGGCATCCGTCCCGAACACCTGCCCCGGGCCGGCCAGACCGAGCATGACGGCCAGTTTGGCTGCGCAACGGGAGGCATTCCCGCACATTTCAGCACGCGTGCCGTCGGCATTGTAAAAATGCCAGATAAAATCGGCCTGAAGTTCCGACGGAGCCGCGTCCAGAAAAATCAAACCATCCGCCCCGATACTGAAATTCCGCCGGCAAAGCGCCTTGGCCCAGCCGGCCATCGCCTCGACCGGGACATCGAGCCCGCGGTTGTCGATCAGGATGAAGTCATTGCCGCAGCCATGCATTTTATAAAATCGAACAGTGGATATGGACATGTTCCCCCACACAGCGATTCCCCGGGCAAGCGCAGCAGCCAGAGCGCAACGCCAGATACCAGGCTTTCAGTTCGCCGTCGGATCCTTTTTCGCCCCGAGAAAAAGCTGTTTCACCGCAGAATTTTCGACCCAATCGCCGCCAAGCTCGATGCTCTTCCCCCGGACGTCGGCGTTCAGGGTCCAGCGCTTTTCCTGATTGCTGTCCGGCCAGCGAAAAATGTCGACCTCGGTCATGTACTTGCCCTTGCTCCAGGTCCGCGAATGAAAGACCGCTGCGTTGCCGACCGTTTCTCCGTCCAGTCCGCGTCCTGGCCCTGCGCCAAGAAGGATGTCGAACACCGGCTCCGAGGCGATAAGAAAGTCGTGCTCGTTGTTGATGCCCCAGGAGCTGATACCGACGAGCAGTTTCACCGTGGGCCGCAGTTCCCTGGCCTTGGCCAGAACCGCGGCAATTGCCCCCGGCTCCGGCTTGCCGAAGGGGTCGGCCGGAATCGGAAAGGCTACGACGCCGACAGGTTCGCCGGCAACAGTGAATGTTTCCGCGAGCGGCTCGGAGCCGAGCGTCCTGAACACCTCCGGAAGTTTCGGCTCTCCATAGGCAGTCAGCCACTTTTCCTCGGCAGGCGTTATGTATATGCGTTGATAGTTCAGCATGGCATAGGCCTTGACGAAATCCTTTGCGAGCACGAGCGAAGGCCCGGGCCGTTGGGATTCGATAGGCAACATCTCGTATGGTCCGGCAATGAACAGCTTGTTGGCGCTGCCGGACGAACGGACGGAATCGAAAAAGGTGGCCCGCCGGGCCAACCCGCCTAGCGTTTTGCCTCCTCAGGTCGGACAGGGCTCGTAATGCCCGGTGCTGTTGCCGGCGTAAAAAATGCTCATCAACGGAGCGCTGGAAACAGGTTCGATTTGTCCTTTTTCCTGCGCAGCGCTGACACAGCAGGTCAATAGCAACAACAGGGAAAAGAGCAGAGCAAATAGCGGGGGATACCGTCTAGTCATTGATGAACTCCTTGAGTTCCTTTCCTGTCCGAAAAAAGGGCAGTTTTTTGGGTTTCACGGCTACAGATACGCCTGTTTTGGGATTGCGGCCGGTGTAGCCGTCGTAGCTTTTCACCGAAAAACTGCCGAACCCGCGAATCTCGACCCGACTTCCGTTAAGCAGCGCGGACTTTATGGAGTCGAAAAAACCATTGACCACGCTGAAGGCCTGTTCCTGCGGCAGCAGGGTCTGCTCGGACAACAACGCTATCATTTCGCTCTTGTTCATCATCGTTCTCCAATGGTGTTGGAATGCAAGCGACCTTGCCGTTGATCGTGTGTCGAAACTCTGCCCTCCATGCCGGAGAGGCAGCCGATATGTCAAGAAAAATCAGTATCTTCTGGTCGCTTCAAATCCAGGGCCGGCTTGTTGGCAATGACCGGCAGCAGCTCCTTGCGCAACCGGCTGAGCTTCAAGGCCACGGCGAACAAGTCCTGCGCAGCCGGAGATTTGGGCGAAAGCTGCATCAAAGGCGTCTGCTTCCTGACTGCCTCGGTAACGCTTTTATCGGTACGAATGCCGCCCAACAGCTGGATATCGATGCCCAGGAACTTTTCACAGGCGGCGCGCAGACGCTCGAAAGTCCGCTTCTCTTCCGCCTTGGATTCAACCATATTGACTACAACATAAAAATCGCGAACACCGTGTTGGGTCAACAGAACCTTCATGAGCGCGTAGCTGTCGGTCAGCGACGTCGGCTCGGGCGTGACGATCACCAGCCGGACCTGACTCATCGAGGCGAAAGAAATGACCGTGGGCGTTATACCGGCGCCCAGATCGAGAAAGAGGAAATCATACGGGGCAAAGATGGGGATCAGCTTCTTCAGCATAGCCGTACGCATCTCCTCGTCCATCTCCAACAGCTCGGGAACACCCGAGGCTGCCGGGAGAAAGTCGAATCCTCCCTGGGCAATAGAGACGGTCACCTCGCGCGGATCGACATCGGTATCCAGAATATCCTGAAGATTTTTCTCCGGCGCGATGCCCAGAAGCACGTCGAGGTTGGCCAGACCGAGGTCGCAATCCATAAGTAGCAACCGGTGCCTGCCCTTGAACAGGCAATACCCCAGATTGAGCGCGATGTTGGTCTTGCCGACGCCGCCTTTGCCGCTGAGAATGGATACGCTCAAGGTCGTATTACTGGTCATGGCTGTCTGTATCCTGATTGCATCGGACAGTTACGCGCAGAACCGGGCCTTGGGGCGGGTTGAGGCAGGCCGCCGCACAGAACGGCCGCGTTCCCGACTCCCGGTTCGCCGCGTACGTCCGCGTTGAAAGCAAAACAAATCATTTGCTCCCGAAAAACAGAAATTTCTTTTCTTCCGAATGGACCATCGTGCTGCGCTGGTATTCGATTTCCTCAGCAACGCGCATGCCCACGACCGTGTTCCGCCCCTGGGATTTAGCCTGGTACAGGGCCTTGTCCGCCAATTCGATCAAGGTATTGGCTGTGGTTTTGAACCGACCGTGCATGCTGGCGATGCCGGCCGAAAAGGTCACGGAGAAGCGAGCGCCCTCCTGGCCGACGAACTGCTCCGCACGGAACAGCCGCAGCAGCCGCTCGATCATGGATTTGGCACGTTGTGGCCCCGTGGACGGCAGAACGATGGCGAATTCCTCACCCCCCATGCGCGAGGCGATGTCGTAGGTGCGCTTGGCGGACATCATGGCCCGCGCCAGCCCCACCAACACGTCATCTCCTACCGGATGGCCGTGCGTGTCGTTGACGAGCTTGAACTTGTCCAGATCGAGGATAGCCAGGCTCAGATAGGATGCCTCGCGCTGCGTGCGCTGAATCTCCTGCTCCAGGATGCGAATAAACGCACGGCGGTTGTACAATCCGGTCAGCGCGTCATGCTCGCTCTGATAGGCCAGGGTATCCAGCCGCTCCTGGATGTGACGCAGATAGGGAAAAGCGGAGCCATTCAAAGGGAACGCGAGCCATTGCTCGAAATCAGGACGCGTCGCAAGCTCCTGCCACTCGTTGACCGGAAGGTCCCGGCACAACCGTGCCAGGGCGACGACCCGCTCCGACTTGTCACAGGGCTGGCCGGCCGGTGACTTGCAACTGAAATCCCGAATCAGGCGGGAGAGCGATTCCAGCTCGTTCGCCAGCCTGTCCGCGTCGCACGAGGAAGGAGGATTATCGGCTTTTTTTCTGGGCATGGAGGTAAAGGAGGTATTCCCGAATGAGTTTATCCAGCTTGCCGTCAAGCACGGCGTCTACGTCGCCCACGTCGGCATTGGTACGATGATCCTTGACCAGGCGGTACGGCTGAAGCGTGTAGGTGCGTATCTGGCTGCCCCAGGCAATGGCGTCCTTGCTGGCGTACTGGGCCTGACGCTCCTCTGCCAGACGCTTCAATTCCAATTCATAGAGCCGGGCCTTGAGAATCTTGATGGCCGTTTCCTTGTTGCGCAACTGCGACTTCTCGTTCTGGCACTGCACAGAGATTGAGGTGGGCAGATGCGTGACCCGTATTGCCGAACTGGTCGTATTCACGCTCTGACCGCCGGGACCGCTGGAACGAAACACATCGATGCGCAGGTCCTCTTCCTTGAGGTCGATCTGGATATCCTGCTCCACGTCGGGATACACATCGACCGAGGCGAACGAGGTATGCCGCCGCCCCGAGGCATCGAACGGAGAAATGCGTATCAGTCGGTGTATCCCGCTCTCGCCTTTGAGCAACCCGTAGGCATTGCGCCCCTCCAGCTGAATCGTCACGCTCTTGATGCCGGCCTCTTCGGCCGGGAGCAGGTCCAGCACCTTGACCGTCAGGCCCTGCCGCTCGGCCCAGCGCCGATACATACGCAGCAGCATCTCGGCCCAGTCCTGCGATTCCGTGCCGCCAGCCCCGGGATGAATCTCCAGAATGGCCGACGAGGCGTCCTCGGGCTGGGCCAGCAGGAGCGCCAACTCGGCCAGCTGGAGTTTTTCCCCCAGCACGTCGATCTGCTCCTGCAACGTGGCCAGCACCTCCTGGCTCTGATCGTCGCGCGCCAGGGCCAGCCATTCGTCAAGTTCGTCCTTGCTGGCCCACAGGGCATCCCATTCGGCGACCTGAGCGGCAAGACGACTTTTTTCCCGCAACAGCGGCGTCATTCTGGCGGTGTCGCCCCAGATATCCGGCTTGCCCAACTCCCCTTCGATAACAGTCAGACGGGCTTTGTGCGCATCGTGGTCAAAGCCGGCTCCAGAGCGAAGTGAACTGTTCCATAAGCGGCGCGGTCAAGGCTTTCAGATCGGAATAATGCAACAATGCGGTCATGATTCTTCTATATCCAGGGTGCAGGTTACAGGGTGTCGACGATTAGGACGTTACGGAAACGAGCCTTCGCGACAAGCAGGCCGGTCGCTGTCGCCGACAACGCCCCCCCGGCCCTCGTCCCCCGGGCTTAGCGCCGGCCGGAGTCCGTGACGCGTCGGCGGTAGAAGCCCGGAATGAACGCCAATACGGCCAGGGCGGTCAGAATCGGCACAATCAGGCCGTGAAGCCTGTGGTACGCGGTTATTCCTGAATTGCAGCTCACCGCGTGATGAATGCTCGTCATCTCGAACAGCCCGGTTCGCGCCAATACGCGACCGCGGGGATCGACTATGGCAGAAATGCCGGTATTGGTGGCCCTCACCAGATAGCGATCCTGTTCCACGGCGCGCAGGAGCGAAAGATGCAGGTGCTGCAACGCGGCCGACGACCGGCCATACCATGCGTCGTTGCTGATGTTGACCAGAACCGTAGCTCCCTCACGCACGCGTTTTTGCGCAAGCTCGGGAAAAATAGCTTCATAGCAGATCAGCACGCCCAAGGCAAGGTCCCCGCTCGTAAGCGGGCTGACACGCTGTCCCGGCAAAAAATCCCCGATGCCTTCAACCAGCCGCGCCAGAAAGGGGAACAGCGGCGCCAGCGGTACATACTCTCCGAAAGGCACCAGGTGTTCTTTTTCATATATCCCGGCAATGTTTCCGCTGGATTTGAGCAGATAGGCCCTGTTGAAGTAGACATAGCGCGAGCGCGCCTGGTCCGGCTCGTAGCCCGGCGACCCCGCGATCAGCGGCACCGCCAGTTCCTGAACCAGGTCCCGGACCTGTTTCGACAGCGGCGTACGCTCCTGCAAAAAGAACGGCATGGACGTCTCCGGCCAGACGATCAACGCCGGCTTGTTCCGCGAGGCCTCGCTCCGGCTCAAGTCCACGTAGCGCCGTACGGTTTCTTCCTGAAAAGCCGGATCCCACTTCTGACTCTGATCGATATTTCCCTGCGCTACGGAGACCATAA
>CAZGAH010000003.1:62688-63445 GCA_964523295.1 uncultured Desulfovibrionaceae bacterium
ATAATCCCTGGCTCGGGAATCGGTCGATACGTCAGGACAAAAAAACCGTAGCCCGCAAGCAGAGCCGGCAGCGACAAACTGACGAGCAACAACCCTGTCCTGTGGCGCGTCTGCCGGACAGCCCAGGTCGCCAGCGCGACCGAGCCCACAAGCAACGCAGAAAAACCATACCCACCGACCTGCGCCAGCCCCTGAATCACCCAGGGCCAGGACGCGAAGGCCTGCGGCAGGACCAGCCAGGGAAAGCCGGTGAACAGCCAGCCGCGCAACACGTCCAGCAGCGTCCAGACACACGCGGCGAACAGACTGCCGCTCCAGGGCGTAAGCCGCGACGCCGCGCGATGCATGATCAGGGCGAACAACCCGGAATACAGTCCCAGGTACGAGCCCAGCAGCATGGGGCACGGCACGGCCAGAATCCAGGGCGCGTTGCCGTAATCATGAACCGGGATGGCGACCCAGTACAGCGCCAGTGTACTGCCCGCGGCGCCGACCAGAAAGCCGCGACGAAAGGCCTGTCCGCTGCTGACCGCATCGAGGCCGAGCCACAACAGCGCCGCCGGCGTCAACAGCGCCAGTGGCGGAAAATGGTACACGGGGTTGGCGAATCCGAAAAAAAGACCGCACACGCCCAGACAGAACGGGACGACAAAGGAGGGAGAAAACCGGGGCAAACGCAGCATGTCCCGCTCAGTTCGACGTCGCGGCCGGCTCGACGACGATCCAGCGGACTTGTTTGGGATCGGCCTCTTTGATC
>CAZGAH010000003.1:63455-69768 GCA_964523295.1 uncultured Desulfovibrionaceae bacterium
ATCCGGAATCGGGCGCCCGATATTTCGAACTCTTCATCCTGAGCCGGAACCCTTCCGGCGTGTTCGCACAAATACCCGCCCAGGGTCTCGACCTGGGTGGAGTCGATGTCCAGCGATACGTAGGCAAGGATCTCTTCCAGCATGGTGCGCCCGGAAACAAGGATGGTGCCGTCTTCGAGCAGCTGGATATCGGCAGGGCGCGGAGCGTCGTATTCGTCTTCGATATCCCCGACAATCTCCTCGAGCACGTCCTCGAAAGTGACCAAGCCCGACGTGCCGCCATATTCGTCGAGCGCAATGGCCAGATGAATCTTCCGGGTCCGGAATTCCTGCAACAAATCCTTGATGTTCTTGGTCTCCGGAATGAAAAACGGCTCTCGCATGAGATCCTTGACGCCCGCGCCCGAGTCTCCGTGCTGAATCTTCAGGAGGTCCTTGGCGTGGACGATGCCCACGATATTGTCACGGGTTTCCCGGTAAATCGGGATGCGGGAGTGGCCGCTTTCAATGATCAAGGCGACGATAGCGCTGAAATCGTCGTCGATTTCCGCACAGACGATATCCGTCCGGGGTATGATGATTTCTTCGACGCGCTTGCGGCCAAGTCTGAGCACATTGAGCAGCATGGCCATCTCATCCGGCTTGACCTCACCGTCTTCCATGGCCTCGACGATCATTTTTTCCAATGGCGCTTCGCTCCGCCCGCTGAAAAGCTTGCTGATGAAGGGCCAGAACTTACTTTCCGAACTGTCGTCCAAGGAAAAAACCTCCTGTTGAAGTGCCGATGACGCAGTCGGGCCGGACCCGCCCGACGCTTCGACCCGCGAGCGGATAACTCGGTTGCGGGCCTGGAAGGGTACATAAGAATTCCCGGACAAAGTTGCAACCATTTCCACGTGACAAATCGGCGCGATACTCGCAGGCTAACGATTATAACTACCCACGGGATAATACCTTTCTCCTCCGGACTCCAGGAACAGTACCAGCAGGGACAAAACATTATTATCAGCCATGCTCGCCGTTGCTTTCCAGCGGGAAAAGCCGGCACAGGTGACGGCGCCGGCAGCACATCGGTCAAGACATTTGCCCCGGACAGCCTTGCCATTGACTGTCCGATTGCCATGCCGCTTTTCATTTTCCGTGTAATCTGGTATAGAACGAAAAGAGATCCACTGTATTGTACTGAAATTCAACGGGAGTTTTGGTCCGGTCGAGGGGGTTTCCCGAACAGTCGGCGTGTGAATCGCCGGAAAAGGAGGTTGTCATGCTCGACAGTATGAAGATTCGAACCAAGCTTCTGGTGCTGATCCTAACGCCGATTCTCGGTCTGCTGGCGTTCAGCGGGATTATTGCCCGGGAGCGCTTGCAGAGTGCGCACAACGTGGAAGACGTTGAGACGCTGCTCGGCGTTCTTGTCAGTGCCAGCGATCTCGTTCACGAGCTGCAGAAGGAGCGAGGTCTGAGCGCCGGGTTTCTTGGCAGCAACGGGAAGGAATTTGCTTCGGAGCTGGCGCAGCAACGCCGGCTGAGCGAAGAAAAGCTCGCCGCGCTCAGGAAGCGCTACGCCGATGCCGGCGTCAAGGCCATCGATCCGGCCCTGGACAGCGCCATCGCCGACGGCATTGCTGCTGTCGGACGCGCTGCCGGAGACCGTGGCGACATCGACGCGCTGCGGATTGACGCCTCGACCGCTATCGACGGCTACAATGCGCTCATCGGAAAGCTTCTGGATCTGGGCTACCTGATCGTCCAGAACTGCCGCGACCAGCAACTGGCCGAGAATGCCTATGCCATTGTCGATCTGCTCAAGGCCAAGGAGTACGCAGGCCAGGAGCGGGCTACGCTCTCCAACGCCTTTGCCGCCGGGAAGTTCACCCCCGAGCTGTACAAAGGCTGGATTACGCGCTGGATGCTTCAGGAAGAGTACCTCAAGATGTTCATGCTCGACGCCGACAACGACCAGCGCCAGCTGTTTTCGAAAAGCCTGGACAAGAACCGGGCCTCCGACGTGGAGAACTTCCGCAGTCTGGCTTTTCGGAACCAGGCCAGGGAGCGGCTCGACGCAGACGCGAAGCAGTGGTTTGCCGCGGCCACGCGGCGCATCGACAATCTCAAGGAGGTCGAGGGCGTCCTGAATGTCGCGTTGCTGAAAGAGGCGGCTGCCGTGCATGACGAGGCCATAGCCGAATTCAATCTGACCGCCGGCGTCGCCGTTGCGGCCCTGTTGGCGACCCTGGCGCTGTCCCTGGTTATCATCCGGAACATCGTCGCCCCCTTGCGCGCCGCGGTGAACTTTGCCGATGCCGTGGCCAGGGGGGAGTTGGACGTGACGCTGGCCGTACGCCGTAGCGACGAGATCGGCCTGCTTTGCGACGCGTTGCGCGCCATGGTAGGTAAACTCAAGGAACTCATCGCCAGCTCCACCGCCATGGGCGAGGAGGCGTCCCGCGAGGCCGAGCGCGCGCGCAAGGCCGCGGGAGAGGCCGAACAGGCCAGACGGCAGGCCGAGAACGCCCGAAGCGAAGGCATGTTGCACGCGGCGAAGCAGCTCGATGGCGTCGTCGAGGTCATCTCCTCGGCCTCGACTGAGCTCTCCGCGCAGATCGACGAATCCAGCAAGGGTACCGAAACGCAGTCCGGGCGCGTGGCCGAGACCGCCACGGCCATGGAAGAGATGAACGCGACGGTTCTGGAGGTTGCGCGCAGCGCCGCCGATGCCTCGGAATCGGCCGAAAACGCCAGGAAGGAGGCCGAAGAGGGCGCCGGAGTTGTCGAGCAGGTCGTCAGGGGCATCGGCAGCGTCCAGGCACAGGCCATGGCCCTGAAAGAGGACATGAGCGGCCTCGGCAAGCAGGCCGAGGGAATTGGTCAAATATTGAATGTCATCTCGGACATCGCCGACCAGACCAATCTTCTGGCGCTCAATGCCGCCATCGAGGCGGCGCGGGCCGGCGAGGCGGGACGGGGATTCGCCGTGGTGGCCGACGAGGTCCGCAAGCTTGCGGAAAAGACCATGAACGCCACTAAGGAGGTCGGCCAGGCCGTAGGCGATATCCAGCAGAGCGCGAGGAAGAACATCGGCAACGTGGAAAAGGCCGTCCGCACCATCGAGGAGGCCACCGGGCTGGCCAATACGTCCGGCCAGGCCCTGCGCAACATCGTCAGGCTCGTGGATCTGGCCGCGGATCAGGTCCGTTCCATCGCCACGGCCTCAGAAGAACAATCCGCTGCCAGCGAAGAGATCAACCGTGCCATTTCTGAGGTCAATGCCATTGCCCGGGAAACCGCCCAGGCGATGCAGGAGTCGTCGCTGGCTGTCAATGAGCTCGCCCAGCAGGCCATTGCGCTTAAGCGGCTCATCGGCGACATGCAGTCGTCCTGAGGCGGCGGCGCTTCAGGCTTGGTCCGTCTCTTCTCAGAGGCTGGCGAAGCGTTCGATTTGCCGTTTGTAGGCCAGGACGCCTTGGGAAATCCCTTTGGCGATGTGGCTCAGATACGCGTCGGACTGGAGGCGCTTGGCCTCGGCGGCGTTGGTGATGTAGCCAAGCTCGACAAGCACGGCCGGCATTTTCGCCCCCATGAGCACGTAGAAGGGGGCCGAGCGGACGCCGTTGTCCTTGACCGGATACTTAGCCTTGATTCCGCGCGACATTCTGGCATGTGTGGCCTTGGCCAGGTCCTTGGATTCCTTGAGCTTGGAATTGAGCATGAGGTCGGTCAGAATCACCTGGAGGTCGCTGATGCTTTTGGTCGAGACCGCATTTTCGCGCGCGGCCACGCGTACGGCGTCCTTCGAGGTGGCCAGATCCAGATAATAGGTCTCCATGCCGGAAAAGCCGGGAATGCCGATTGCGTTGCAGTGGATGGAGATGAACAGATCGGCCTTCTGGACATTGGCCATGGCGGTGCGGTCTTCCAGGGCGATGAACTTGTCTGTGGTGCGCGTATAGATGACGTCGAAGCCCTCTTTTTTCAGCTCCCGCCCCAGAATCAGGGCGAAGTCGAGGTTCACGTCTTTTTCCTTGATTCCACCCACGCCGCTCGCCCCGGGGTCCTTGCCGCCGTGGCCCGCGTCGATCATGATCGTGTGTACGGTGAGTCCGAGCTGCTGGACGAGCGTCCCGGCCTGCTTTTTACAATCGGCCGGCGGGCGGTAGCTGCCCTGAGCGCGGGATAAGGCTGCATTTGCGGCACGTTCGGATTCAGCCGCGGTCTCGCGCTCGGTTTGGGCTGTTTCCGCCTGCGGCGACGGGTCTTCCTGGCCGGTGAGCATCGACTTGCGCGGCAATCGGGTCACCGGACGCTTAACGGGCGCGTCGTTGACGGCGTCGGCTGGTTTTGCCGGCGGTGCCCTGGTCACGCCGGCAGGCTCCGTGCTGGGCGTTGGCGCCGGGGCAGGGGCGTGGGCAATGACGCGCGGAGTTTCCGGCGCCGGCGTCGGCGAGGTCTCGCGCGCAGGTTCCGCCTTGGCCGTGCGCGTCGACGGGCGGCTTGCGGCGGAGACGTCGACGATCAGCCGGAAGGGGTTTTCCAGCGCAAAGACCTGAAATTTTTGCAAGGCCTGAAAGTCGAGCACCACGCGGACCACATCGGGCCTGTTCTGAGCCGCGCGCACGCGACTGAGGATGCCGTCGGAGATGTCCAGATCGCGTCGGGCCTTGGCCCCGAGTACGGTATTTTCGAGATCGACGTAGAGACGGTTGGGCTTGTTGTGCTCGGGGTTGGGGCCGAGCAGCTCGTAGCGGAAGCGCACCGGCTTGTCCACGTCGATGACGATGCGCGTGTATTCGTCGCTGCCCTGGTGGCGAATGTCCTCCATTCGGGAGATGGTTGCCGATACGGACGGTTCAGCAGACGTGGCTGGCGCTTCGGCCTGACTGGCGCTGACTACGGTCGTCGTCTCCGTCCTGGCCGGCGCCGGCGCGACCGCCTCCGGGGCGTTCGATTCGGCTGCCTGCTCCTGACCAGGCTGTGCCGCCGCCTTCCCTGCCCCGCGTATCTCGTTGACGAGGTCCTGGGCCTTGGGCCAGATATCCCCCTTGGGGTACTGTTTGAGAATGCGGTTGCAGTCCGCGAGCGCCTGCTCCGGCTCTTTGAGATAGCTCCATTCCAGAAAGGCCTTGCGGTAGAG
Organism: uncultured Desulfovibrionaceae bacterium; assembly: GCA_964523295.1. Taxonomy (GTDB): domain Bacteria; phylum Desulfobacterota; class Desulfovibrionia; order Desulfovibrionales; family Desulfovibrionaceae; genus CAZGAH01. Next base: position 68,587 of record CAZGAH010000003.1, read on the forward strand.
TCCGTCGTCGGACCAGGCATGGCCCGGGTAGGTGGCGGCCATGCGGTCATAGTATTCGACCGCCTTGCGCAGGTCGGCCTTGAGATAGGATTGACGCCCCATTTCATCCATGGAGCGCGCCGCGTAATACAGCGCCTTGGGACCGGACTCGCCCTCCGGATCGGCCTTCCAGACTGCCAGGAATCGTTTCTCGAGATCCTGCCAGAAGGAGCGATACTTCGAGCGCTTGTCGTCCTTGACGATATCCTGAAACTCCCTCCAGGCCTGGTTGAATTGGTCGTTCACCCCGGCGGCGCAAACGTTTTCCGGCCACGGCCCCGACAGCAGCGTCAGGACCGTGAGCCAGAACAGAAGAACGATGCGCGCGCGGGATCGAAGCATGTTACTCCACAGTGACGCTTTTTGCCAGGTTGCGCGGTTGATCCACATCCTTGCCCAAATAGTCGGCCATCTCATAGGCGAACAGTTGCAGCGCGGGCAGGGCAGTGAATGAACTCAGCGGCCCCCAGGCCTTGGGAATGACCCAGGGGTGCTCCACTTTGAGGTTGGCGTCAGGGTGGGTCAGGGCGATGATGGTGCCCCCGCGCGCCTGGACCTCCTCCAGGTTGGACTTCACCTTGGCAAACAGCCCGTCGCTCAGGGCGAGCGCAAAGGTGGGAAATTTGGGGTCGATGAGCGCGATGGGGCCGTGCTTCATCTCCCCGGCGGCATAGCCTTCGGCGTGGATGTACGAAATTTCCTTGAGTTTGAGCGCGCCTTCCAGGGCCAGCGGATAGCAGGGGCCGCGCCCCAGGTAGAGAAAGCTCGTGGCGTCGGCGCAGGTCCGGGCCAGCTCGGCCGCCTTTTCCCGCAACATGGGCAGCATGGATTCGATCTGCTGCGGCAGCCCCTGGAGGTTGGACGTTGCCTGACGCAGCGCCTCGCCGTCCAGACTGCCACTGCGTCGGCCCCAGTACAGGGCGAGCAGGGTCAGCAGCACCAGCTGGCTGCACATGGCCTTGGTCGAGGCCACGCTGATTTCAGGACCGGCCTGGGTATAGATGACGTGGGTGGATTCCCGGGCGATGGAGGAGCCGAGCACGTTGCACAGGCCGATGACCGGCAGGCCCATGGCCTTGACCTTGCGCAGGCAGGCCAGCGTATCGGCCGTTTCGCCGGACTGGCTGATGACCAGTACCGCGT
>CAZGAH010000003.1:69778-76694 GCA_964523295.1 uncultured Desulfovibrionaceae bacterium
GGGGGAGAGCAGTACGTCGCGGTAGCGGAATTCCGAGGCAATCTCGACCGAAACCGGCAGTCTGGCCCAGCTTTCCAGCAGGTGCATGCCCCAGAGTCCGGCATGGTACGACGTGCCGCAGGCCACGATGTGTAAACGTTCCGGGCGGTTCAGACCGTCGAGTTCGGGAAGCATGACCTCCTGGGTCTGATGGTCGATGCGGCCCGTCAGACAGTCGCGGATGACCCGGGGCTGCTCGAAAATTTCTTTGAGCATGAAGTGCTTGTACCCGTCCTTGCGCGCGGCCTGCACGTCCCAGGCAATATGCTGCACGGTCTTTTCGACGGGTTGCAATGTCCGCGCGTCGTATACCTGCCAGGAGTTGGCGTCGATGCGTACGATCTCGCCGTCTTCGAGAAAAACGACCTCGCGCGTGTAGGGGAGAAAGGCCGGGATGTCCGAGGCAAGAAAGTTTTCCCCGGTGCCGATGCCCATGACCAGCGGGCTGCTGTGCCGGGCGGCGTAGATGACGCCGGGCTCGTCCAGGCTGATCAGGGAGACGGCGTACGAGCCTTCCACCCGGGCCAGGGCCTTGGAGAGCGCCGTCAGCAGGGAGTCCGCAGTCCGGAGTTCCTGGTGAATCAGATGCGGCAGGCATTCGGTATCGGTTTCGGAATGAAAAATGCATCCCTCGGCCTTGAGCTCGTCGCGCAGACTCTGGTAGTTCTCCAGGATTCCGTTATGCACGACGGCCAGCTTGCGGTCGTTGTCGGTGTGCGGATGGGCGTTGTGTTCGACGGGCAGCCCGTGCGTGGCCCAGCGCGTATGGCCGATGCCCGTGGTTGCCTGGCCGATGTTCTGTTCGCCCAGCCGGCGTTCCAGTTCCACGATCTTCCCGGCCGCCCGGACGACCGACAGCGCCCGGTTCTGGATAAAGGCCACGCCAGCGGAGTCGTATCCGCGGTATTCCAGTCGTTTCAAGCCTTCGATCAGGACCGGCACAGCCGGTCGGTGCCCTGCGTAGGCGATGATGCCGCACATGGTCGTTATCCTTGGTTAGGGGTGTCGGCAGCGTCGTTCCGGAGCGAGTCCCTGAACGACGGCCAGGCCGCAAGCAGGGCGCGTAATGCCTGACCGCGGTGGCTGCGCTGATTTTTCGTCGCCCTGTCCATCCGGGCAGCGCTCATACCCAGGGTAGGATCGAAAAACAAGGGATCGTAGCCAAAACCCTGGTCGCCGTCCGGGGCGTCGAGAATGCGGCCTTCCCAGACGCCGCGGGCTACCAGACTCGCGCCCCCGGGCGCACTGGCGGCGATGACGCAGTGAAACCGTGCGTTGCGTCGCTCGGGCGCGACGCCCGCGAGCGCGGCCAGCAGGGCGGCGTTGTTGCGCTCGTCTACGCTGCGCGTATCTCCGGACAAGGCCGGCCCGCAGTAGCGGGCCGAGTGTACGCCGGGAGCGCCGTTCAGGGCGTCGACCGCCAGACCAGAGTCATCGGCGAGGGCAATGAGCCCCGTGGCCTGGCATACGGTCCGGGCCTTGAGCAGGGAGTTTTCTTCGAAGGTCAGGCCGGTTTCCGGTATGTCGCCCAGGTCCGGAAAGGCGTCAAGCCCGCGGACCTCGGACGCAAACCCGGCGAGCAGTTCCCTGATTTCGGCAATTTTTCCCTTGTTTCGGGTGGCCAGAACGATAACGGACACGTCATGCACCTCGCGGGGCGTTTGCCCGGGTCGGCGTATTCCCGGTCGGAACCGGGGAAGAGGAAACCAGCGCGTCCGGATGGCCTTTTGCCTGCGGCAGGCCCGACATGGAGGCGGAACGCTCGCGGCATGGGGCTGCGGGTCCCTTCCCGGACGGACGCATTCTCAGGCCGAGTATCAGAAAACGTAAAGATGTTCCAGAGTTTTTCTAGGGGGTGAAAAAAATACTCTCAGGACGTTTTCATCAGCGCAGGCCGCGTGTCGTGCCGTTTATCAGGGAAACGAGCCTGTCGGTCCGGTATCTGCAATTCTGGCCGCGGGGAATTACTTTTCTACGCCCTTGAGCGACGCACCAGACGGCCCGTTCAGCGGGAGTGAGGCGAATTCGGGGTCATCGTCCGGGGCGACGAGGAAGAGCCCTGCCGTGCGGTCCAGCGTCACCGCGAGGCGTTTGGCCCGCAGGTCGAGGACATGACCGCCGCTCTGGCGGTCCGCAGAGATATAGTGGAGGTGCAGGCCGGGGAGATTGACCCCTTTGGCCCAGGCCGGGCAATAGAAGCCGACGATGTCGCCGCGCGGGGAATCGTATTCAAAGACACGCTGCTGCTTCACCGCCTCGGCCAGCGGAGGATAGGGTTTGTTCTGTCTGGGCACGCTGCGGACCTTGAGCCAGGCGAAGTCCGGACCCAGGCGCAGGGCGTAGAACAGGTTCCTGTCGGGCAAGGCGGCAATGATCTGGCGATTGAGATCTTCGAGGCTGGTGACCTCGTCCAGGATCAGCGGATGCTCGGGCTCGAACCAGGTGACCGCGGCGAAAGGGACGAATTCCTCATCATCGACGAGGCGCACGACGCCGTCAACGTCGATGACGTAGAAGACGCCGTCAACGAGCACCAGCTCTCCGTCAAGTCCTTCCAGGGTGCCCAGTCCCAGATTCCCGTGGGCCTTGAGCTGGCCGATGCGGACCAGGCCTTTGTAGTGTCCGAGCATGAGCGCGTCGAGCAGGGAGACCTGAAAGAGCGTGTCGCGTGCCGTGGGATCGGTCGGCGGCGCAGGATTCGGCCCAGAGGGGTCCTGCGCCAGGGCAACGCAGGGAAGGAGCAGGATGACGAGGCAGAGGAGCGCGAGGACGCACCGCCGCGGGCGAGATAGTACGGACGCAGGACAGAGCCGGGTAGTCATGGCGCACTCTTCGGGATGATGTCGGCGTGCCGCGTCGCTCGCGCAGGCCCTGGACGCGCGGGGAGATGCTTTGCGACCTGATCGCCGGTCAATTGTTGCCCTCAATGACGTCGTTGACGAGGTCGCGGAAGTCATGGACGACCTTGTCGCCGCCGGCGTATTCGTAGATGGTCATGCCGTACCCCGGGGCCTCGGCCAGCCGGGCGCTGTAGCGAATCGGCGTACAGAGATAGCGACCGTAGAGCTTTTCGAAGCCTTCCAGAATTTCCTCGGAGTTCTTGTTGGAGCGATTGAGGAAGGTGGGAAGGATATATTTGAGTTCCACGTCCTTGTTGTATTTTTTGATCGTGGAAAAGCTTTTGAGAAATTCGGAAAGGCCCTGGACGGACATGACCTCGAGGGAGACCGGCACGAGCAGTTCCTTGACGTAGAACATGACGTTGACGGTCAGGGGATCCCAACCGGGCGCGGAGTCGACGATGACGAAGTCGAACTGGACCTCGAGCGGTGTCAGCGCCTCGCTCAAGGTCGCCTCGCCGCCGAAATCCTTGCGGTCGATGAAACGCTTGAGTTCGGCCAGACTTTTACCGCCGGCCAGCAGCCACAGATTGTCCCGCGCCTTGAACAGGGCGTCGCTGACCTCGACGTCGCCCCGCACCAGCTCGGTCAGCCCGGCCCGGGGTTTGACGCCCAGCAGGTAGGAACACTGGCCCTGGGTGTCGGTGTCCACGAGCAGTACCCGGAAATCGCGCAGGGCCAGGCCGTGGGCCAGATTCACCGATATAGTAGTCTTTCCCACGCCGCCCTTGCTGATCATGACGCCCAGCGACCGCGCCCGCTGTAACGGGAAACGGTGATTGCAGGCCTTGCAGTGAACAATGGCCCGTTTGGTCGGTATCTTGCTGTCGTCGATGACGCGGCTGAACTTGCATTTCGGGCAGATGATTTCCATGCACCCCACTCCGATTCGCTGTGCCTGGTTTCGGAAACTGACCGGAATCGAATCCGGTAAAAAACAGGGCCCCCCTACAGCGTGGTTTCCTCTTTTTTCAGTTTTCTGATAATTTGTCGATAGAGAATACTTTTTTCCCGCTTGAGGTCGAATTCATGCAACACAATGATCAGGGCATTGTTGATGATGCTCGACATGGAAATCTGAGACTGCAATTCTGGTTCGATCATTTTCTTGATCTGATATTTGGCCGATTTGAGCATCAAGTGGATCTTCTTTGAAAAATAGATCGTTGTCTTTTTCTTGACGATGTCGGTGAGGCGAAAGGAGCTGTGTTCCTGGTCCTCGTCGTCTTTGTCGGGCAGGACAAGGCGCTTGAGGTCCTCCGGCATGGCCGGCTGCGCGGCGTCGGTGAGCCGGAAGGCCCGGTGCATGGGTTGTTTGAGTTCCTGCGGGTTGCGGTAGATGATGCGTTCCAGATCATCGGCCTGCGCGGCGGGGGCTTCGCTCTGGCTTCCCAGAATGTCGGCCATGATGTCGGTGTTGGATTTTTCGCTGTTCATAGAAATCGCCTCCTCGGAGGATGTGCGGGCCGGCCGGGCAGCAGGCCGCGGGCGAGATGTCGGACCGGACGTATCCGGCAGTATGACAGGCGCAGCGTTGGACGGTTCCGGCCCGTCAAGCTCGAGCAACGGGTGTTCTTCCCCGGACGCTGGATGCGAGCGGGGAGGGGCATCCGTCGCAGGCGCGGAATCAAGGCCAAGCAGGCGCTTGAAAAAAACGAACACAGGCTGTTTTTCGGTTGTCGGCATGGCGTATCGTTCTTGTCGTTCGTGTCCGGGTGTAGGGCCCGTATGTCGTCATCGCGGCCTCTCTCCGGCAAGGGGGAGGCACCTTAGCGTAGACTATTCTACGTTGATTGCTGAATCATACACCAAACGCTTCGGAAACTCCAGTCTAAAATTGTATTCCTGTCGCCGTCGTGATTTTCCGCACCCAGAAGGCATTGAAGCGGCAGCGCTCAGGGCGAAACGGTGTATTTCCGGCGAAACAAGCGGTCGCTGTCTTTGGGTCTCGCACTGACCGCACTGCTCGGGATTATTCGAGCGTGGCGAGCAGTTTTTTGGGGCTCTCGAAGCAGGGATTCAGCGCGATCGCATGGTTGAGCAGTTTTTTTGCCTGGTTGATGCGCTTTACTTTATAGAAGATGAGGGCGACGTTATAGGCGAGAATCGGGTCCTGGGCACAGAAATCCGGTGCTATTTCAAGGACTTTGTTGATATACTGGAAGGCATCCGCGTAGAGCTTCCCCTCGGCGCAGGCCATGGCGATGTTATAGAGCAGGTTCTCGTCTTCCGGGGAGATGCGCAGGGCGTTTTCGTATTCCTGAATGGCATCCTGCCACTTGCCCTGCCGGCGCAGGGCGATGCCCAGGAGGTTGAAGGTCCGGATGTCGCTTTTATCCCATGTGCCTTTTTTGGACTCCAGGGCGCGTCGGTAGTACTGCTCGGCACGCTCCGGGTTTTTTCTGGTGTAGATGTCGCCGATTTTGGTCGCGATGTCGTCGACATAGGCCTCCGCCTCGCGCCTGGCCTGATTGACCGCTACCTCGAAAAGCTCTTCTGCCAGATCCTCGTTGCCCATCTCGACGTGAATCTGGCCCATGTCAACCTTGCGATCCACGTTGAGGGGGCTGAGCTGGTCGAGTTTTTTCAGGTATTTGAGCTGATTGGTGAAATCGCCCTCGGTCTGGTAGAGTTCGGCGAGCTTTTTCAGGGGCTCGATGTACAGCGTCGCCTGCTGGCAGGCCTCCTCGTAGGCCTCGACAGCCCTGTCCTTTTTGCCAAGCCCGCAATAGGCGTCACCCATGAGCAAATAGCCGGCGGCGCTGTTGGGCTTAATCGCCAGCACTTCCCTGGCGATAATCAGGGCTTTTGCGTGCGCTCCCTGCGCAACGAGCCGTTTTCCCCCATCAATCAGTTTGCCCAGTTGTCCGTGCGGCTGGATGGTATTGGCAATCTTCTCGATGAGGGTATTCATCGAAACCGGTTTGGTAATAAAATTGTCAGCACCGATTTCGTGCAGCAGAATCAGGCGCTGCTGCTCGGTCTGAATGGTCAGGATAATGATTTTGACATTGGCGAATGCCTCTTTAATCTGTCTGACCAAAAAATTGATATTTCTATTATTGAATGAGTATTCAATGAATAGAATTATAGAAGCGGATTGTGACAAGCATTCACGAATGCTCTTCACTATCCTGTTTTCGTCAGAAACAACGCTGATGCAATCTTCAAGGGCTAGCTGCTTGACTATCGTCGTCCTGAATAGCTTGACAAACGTATTGTCATGGCTGGCAATTATAAAATGACCTTTTTGTTTGATGGAAAAGTCAGCGACGATTGTTTCGCATTTCTTGCGTTTGATGTTTTCCTGGTGTGACATTGTCTCCTGCCTTTCTGAGTATACTGCTGTTTATGCAGTAAAAAGGAGAACAACATTCACCACCCCCCTGCTGTGAATGAGAAACGCCGGCCATCTGGGCTGCCAGATTTAATGAAAATGCATCATACAGCGGATATCCATAGAACACATCTCGGGAAGGCCGCATCGATCTGCAGGCAACAGGCAAAGTATATCTCAAATTTCCCCGAAAATGTCAAGATTTTTTTTACGCTGGCCGGGTTGCCTGCGGATCGTCATGGTCAACAGAGTACTGTGATTTCGCTACGTTGCTTGTTCAGCATGGCAGGCGCCGCATCTGGTGCGCTGAAATGCTCATACAGTTTAATAATCTGTTATCTATGCTTTTTTAGGCGGAGGTCCGATTGTGGAGGCGCTGTCGAGGGGGGGCATTGCGCACCGGTCGGATCATTGCAGCGTTCCGGGTCGGCAGGCATCGGTGTCCTTTCGTCTGCCTGCCGCGCCGGCCGTCCTGTCAGTGGCGGCGCATGACCCTGTCGATTCCCTCGATCAGGGCTTCGCGGCTGAAGGGTTTGGCGAGGTAGTCGTCGATGCCGGACTGCAGGAATTTTTCCCGGTCGCCCTTGAGCGCGTAGGCGGTCATGGCCATGATCGGCACGTTGGCATAGGGCCGGCCCGA
>CAZGAH010000003.1:76704-86764 GCA_964523295.1 uncultured Desulfovibrionaceae bacterium
GCCGTGGCCCGGCTCAAAGGCGAAAAAGCACCCGGCCGGCCCGAGGTGCGGATGCGCTGCGTGGCCTCGACTCCGTCCATGACCGGCAGCTGGATGTCCATGATCACGAGTTCGAAGGGCTCGGCGTCCAGCAGTCGCAGGGCCTCGACGCCATCGACGGCGAGGCGGACCTGGTGCCCTATCTGTTGGAGCAGATTCGTCGCGGTGATCTGACTGACCTCGTCGTCCTCCACGAGCAGAATGCGTAGCGAGGGTGAGGCCGGTCCGGTGTTTGCGGACTGGAAGACCGGTTCAGCGGGTGTGCCCGGGCCGACGCGGAAGGTGACGTAGAAGGTTGTTCCCTGGCCGGGAGTCGAATCCAGGCAAATCTCTCCGCCCATCAAGGAGACCAGACGTTTTACGATGGACAGGCCGAGACCGGCGCCCCCGTAGCGTTTGGCGTAGGTGCTGTCGCCCTGCGAGAAGGGGGTGAACAGCCTGGGAAGCTGGTCGTCGGGAATGCCAGGGCCGGTATCGGATACGGTGAGCACCAGCGTGATCCGCCTCGGCCTGGCCGACACGGGCAATGCCTTGAGAACGACGCGCACCTCATGCCTGGTTGTTGCGTTGTGCAACCGGAGATGGGAATCGGCAATTCTGCCGGGAGGCGAAAACTACAACTGGGCCTCCGGTGCGGACAGCACCTGGCGCGCCAGGGCGGCATCTTCGCGGATGCGGGCGACCAGCTCGGTCAGATTGGCGAATTTGCGCTCTTCGCGCAGCCGCTGGACGAAGTGGAAACGCATGGAACAGCCATAGACGTCGCGGTTGAAGTCCAGGATGTGCGCCTCCACGGTCTTTTCCTCGTTTCCGAAGGTCGGGCTGTAGCCCACGTTGGCTACGGCTGCGTGGCAGACGTCATCGAGTTCGACCCAGCCCGCGTATACGCCGGTCTCCGGAAAGAGCGCATTGTCCAGTTCCAGGTTGGCCGTGGGGAATCCGAGCAGGCGTCCTCCCCGGTTCTTTCCATGTACAACGCGGCCTTCGACAACGTAGAACCGGCCCAGCAACGCGGCCGCGGCCCAGACATCGCCGCTGCGGATGAGATCCCGGATGCGGGTGGAGCTGACAATGGCGTCGTTGATGATCACCGGCTCGTGACGTTCCACGGTGAATCCGTAGCGCTCGCCGAGCGTCTGCAGCAGGGCGTAATTGCCTTTGCGTCCCTTGCCAAAGGAGTAGTCGTAGCCCACGACGAGTTCTTTGGTATTGATCCAGTCCACCAGGTAGGTCTTGACGAATTCTTCGGGGTCCAGCGCGGCCATCTGCCGCGTGAAGTTGAGCAGCAGGGTGATGTCCACGCCCAAGGATTCGATAATGTCCAGCTTGTGATCACGCAGGGTGATGAACGGCGGGGTCTTGGGGCCGACCAGGACGTGCAGCGGGTGGGGACAAAACGAGACCACGGTTGCCAGCAGGCCCTGGGCGCGCGCCTTGTGGAGCACGCGGTCGATGAGCTTCTGGTGGCCCTTATGCACGCCGTCGAAATTACCGATGGTCACGCACGTGCCGCATGTCAGATCGATGTCGAGTTCCTGCCTTTCACGGGCGAGCAACATGGCGCGAGGACTCCCTGGTTCGTCTTCCGGTCGAATAGCCGCATTCGACGCGAAACGAGTGCTATCCCAAAACCGTCCTACCGGCAACCCGCGTCCGGGCGACGCAATTTTCCTTTCCGGGCGCCCGCGGATGCCGCGTGCCGCAAGGTATCAGCCGTCGATCTTAACGGAGAAGGCCGGTCGGGGGAGGAGGACGGCGAAAAGCATGGCGTAAGGCGCTTGATTGCGCTCACTTTTTCTACTACAGCTTTTGTTGCGCGCGAGAAGTCAGGGAATCGTTCCCCGGCAATGCAGCGTCGCGCGTACGGTCGGCCTCCGCTTCGGACCGGCCGGGTCACCCGTAACCCGACATGGAGGATACAAGTCCATGGAGTTCGACATCCGCAAGCAGGGCAATTGCACTGTGATCAAGGTCAAGGGCCGGATGGACGCCGTCACGGCGCCCGAATTCGAAAGCGAGTGCGGCAAGCGCATGGAGGCGGGTGAAAAGGTGTTTGTCGTGGACATGAGCGGTCTGGAGTACATCTCCAGCGCTGGCTTGAGAAGCATCCTGTCCACTGCCAAGAAGCTCAAGGCCCTTCACGGCGAGATCCGTTTCTGCGCATTGCAGGGTATGGTTCAGGAAGTGTTTTCCATCTCAGGCTTCGCGACGATGTTTCCGATCAGCGACACGCTCGATGCCGCTATCGCCAAGGGATAGCAGGCATCTCTATGGATTCGCTGCGCTTGCCGGCTCGTTTGGAAAGCCTGGAGGCCCTCCGGCTTTTCGTTCTGCACCATGCCGAAGCCATGGGGCTGGCTCCGCAACAGACCATGAAGCTCGAGCTTGTGCTCGAAGAAGTGCTGGTCAACGTCATGAACTACGCCTACCCCGCCGCGCCTGGCGATGTAGACGTCGGGGTCGAACGGCAGGGGGGCATGCTCCTGGTTACGGTGCGTGACTGGGGAAAGCCGTTCAATCCGCTGGAGCAGCCTGCTCCCGATTTATCTGTCCCGTTGAACGAACGTCATATCGGGGGGCTGGGGATCGTTTTTCTTCGGGAAATGACCAACGCCCTTGAATACGAATACGAGCAAGGCGCCAATGCGCTGACCATGGGGTTCGCCTTGCAGCCGCAGAACAGTGAAGACAATCAGGCCGACGAGCCCGGTCAAAGGTGAACCCGAAGGGCGAGGCGTTTTTTTCATTCGCGGCATGCATGGAGTTCAGGCGGCCAGGCAGACAGCGTATGCGCCGTACGGCTGGCTCTGATTCGAGTTCCGGGGTGCTCTTTTCCGGCATGAACTCGCAGTCTGCAATGCTTCGCGGGCGCATGTCAGGCCTAAGGCTCTCTCTACGAGGTTGTGATTCCCCACGCCATGGCTAATGAACCGGTTTTTCGACTCAGACTGGAGGGAGGCAGTCCCTTTCGACGCAAGGTGCTGTCCGCGCTCGGACGTCCGCTGGAGCACTTCATGTGCTTCCCCAAGCTCAATACGCTCTACGACGAGATCGACCGCCAACCCGATGGCAAGGCCTTCATGCGACGGGTTCTGGAGGTCATGAACATCGGCTGGCGCGTCTCCGCGGAGGATATGGCCAACATACCGGCCGAGGGGCCGGCCATCCTTGTCGCCAACCATCCCTACGGGGCGGTCGAGGGGGTGATCCTCGGCGATCTGCTCTCCGGAATCCGGACCGATTTCAAAATCATGGGCAGTCTGTTTCTCCGGTATATTCCCGATATCCATGACCTGATCATTTTTGTGGATAATTTCGGAAACACCAGCTCCGCCCGCCAGAACATCGGTCCGCTCAAGGAGTGCATGCGCTGCCTGCGCGACGGCCACATGCTGGTCGTCTTCCCCGCGGGCGAGGTCTCGCACGTCAATCTCCGGCAGGGGCATGTCATCGACCCGCCCTGGTCGACGACGGTCGGCAGGCTGGTCGCCAGGACGAAGGCCCCGGTCGTGCCGGTCTTTTTTCACGGTCGCAACAGCGATCTGTTCCAGCTCCTGGGACTGATGCATCCGCGCTTGCGCACGGTGATGCTCTCGCGCGAGTTCCACAACATGCAGCGCCAGACCGTGGATATTTCTGTCGCTCGGCCGATCCCCTACGAAAAGCTTCAGCACCTGCACGACGATGAAACGCTGACGCGCTATTTGCGACTGCGTACGTACATCCTGCGCCAGCGTATGCCGCAGAGTACCGGCCCGGCCTTGCCGTTCTTTTTTCGGCGATCCGCGCGCGGCCATCGTCCGTCCGTTCATGCGCCCCGTGCTGAGCTGCCGATTGCGCTGGGGCCGGACCCGGAGCAGCTTGCGGCCGAGGTAGCCGGTCTGCCCACGACGTCGCTGCTGCTCCTGCATGGCCCCTTCCAGGTCTACGCTACCAGGGCTCAAACCATACCGCTCGCCCTGCAGGAGATCGGGCGGCTGCGGGAGTACACCTTCCGCCAGGTCGGCGAGGGGACCGGCAAGGCCACCGATCTTGACCGCTTCGACGAGTATTACGAGCACCTGTTCATCTGGAACACCGTGGAGCGGGAAATCGTGGGTGCCTACCGCCTGGGACGTACGGACGAGATCATCGCTGCGCACGGGGCCGACGGATTGTATACGAGCACGCTCTTCAGCTACAAACCGTCCCTGTTCCGACGCATGCATCCGGCCCTGGAAATGGGGCGGTCCTTCGTGCGGCCGGAATACCAGAAAACATACGCCCCGCTGCTGCTGCTCTGGAAAGGCATCGCCCGTTTCCTCATGCGCGAGCCGGAGTATACCATTCTCTTTGGCCCGGTCAGTATCTCCAACGAGTATTCGCCGCTATCCAAAGAGCTTATTGTCCGCTTCCTGCGCGAACACAACTGCTTTTCCGAGTACGCCCGACTGGTCAAACCCAAAACTCCGCCCCGACTCAACACCCTGCGCCGCCATGAGATTCGGGAATTCCGCAACGCCTTCACCAGCATGGACGACGTGACCGCCGCGATCAGCGATATCGACGCCGAATTCAAGGGCATTCCCGTGTTGTTGCGGCAGTACCTGAAACTTGGCGGCAAGATACTGGCCTTCAACGTTGACCATGAGTTCCAGAGCTGCCTGGACGGACTGATCATGGTCGATATGCTCCAGGCCGATCCCCGCTCGCTGGTGTCCTTTTTCGGCAAGGACAATCTGGCCATGTATTACGACTATCACGCCGTCCCTCAGCCGGAAAAGCTGGCCTGAGCCTCTGTCCGTCCTGCCTTGCTGCCCGGAAAACCTGGCTCCGGTTCCGATATTTCGATTATCCGCTTGCATAATCGGGCATAAACGATTACGTCCTACCGGGGGGTGCGATATCGGCTCTGTGCCTCGCCACGCCTGCGGACAATGGGGTTCGGGCGCCTGGCGCAGAGCATTGAGCGATTGTCTATGAAAGAGCACTGCGCGCTTGCTGCTGTCGTCCGACAAGAAAACTGCGCTTCGGACGAGTTGCCTTCTCTTCCGGGGTTCGATCTGGTCAGGCCCGTTCCACTCCGACTGCTGGGCAAAGAAGAAATCAATACGCTGCCCCTGTGCCGCTACGAAGGGGCCGTGACCATCGTCAATTCCGCGTCCGGCCTGGACGAGGCCATGGAGCGTCTGGAAGGCGAAACCCTGCTCGGGTTCGACACGGAAACCCGGCCGGTGTTCAAAAAAGGTCCGACGAACCCGCCCGCCCTGCTTCAGTTATCCGCGCCCGACTGCACCTTTCTGTTTCAGCTCCGTTCGCTCTCGCTGCCGAGGCCGTTGCTCAAACTGCTCTCCCGACCGGATGTGACTAAAACCGGTCTGGGAATCCGCGACGACGTCCGCGGTCTGCAACGGCTGGCGTCCTTCGAACCAGGCGGTTTTGTCGACGTAGCGGAGCTGGCGGGACGGCTCGGTCTGCTCAACGCCGGGCTCCGGTCTCTGGCCGCGACGCTGCTTGGCGTACGCATCTCCAAAATGGCGCAATGCTCCAACTGAGAGATGGAACGGCTCAAGGTCCAACAGATCGTCTACGCCGCCACCGACGCCTGGATCAGCCGGGAAATCCACCTGCACCTGAGTCAGATGCTCCGGACTACGTCCTCCGAATCCGCTTCCCGCAGCTCTCTGAGCAGGGTCTGATACGGCCCGGCATTTTTGCCCGGAATCCTCCGTACCGATAAGGAGTTCACCATGTCGCGACACGATGTCATACTCTCGCCCTCGCTCTTGTCCTCTGATTTCGGGCGCCTGGCCGACGAGCTCGCCGCGCTCGAGGCTGCGGGCGTGCAATGGGTACACTGGGACGTCATGGATGGTCATTTCGTCCCGAACATCACCTTCGGCCCGCCCGTGATCGCCCGTTGCCGCAAGGCCTGCGGACTGTTTTTCGACGTACACCTCATGATCGAGCGCCCGGGAAGATATCTCGCCGAATTCGTAGCGGCAGGGGCGGATCTGCTGTGCGTTCATGCCGAAGCCGAGGTGCACCTGGAGCGTACGGTGAGCGAGATCGCCAGGCTTGGGGCCAGGCCGGCCGTTGCGCTCAATCCACACACCCCGCTGAGCCAGATCGAGTATCTGTTGCCGCAGCTGTACATGGTGCTGATCATGAGCGTGAATCCCGGATTCGGGGGACAATCCTTCATCCCCTTTTGTCTGGAAAAGACGCGACGGCTCAGGGACATGATCGAGGCCAGACAGGCCGACACGCGCATCCAGATTGACGGCGGCGTCACACCCGCCAACGCCGGCGAACTCGTCCGGGCCGGAGCCGACGTGCTTGTCTCCGGATCGGCCTTTTTCAACCACCCGCCGTACGCGCAGCGCTTGCGCGTCTTTCAGGAGGCCGTGGTCAGAGAGTCGGGAAACGGCCAGGACAGTCCTCCGAATTCATAACCATCCCCTTGCGCCGGGCGTAGCCGGGCGGGGAATGTCCCGGCGTGTACGGGTGCTTCAATCGGGAGAGGAGAGCCATGGCGTGGCGTACGTTGTCACCGCGGGCGCGCAGTCTGGCGCAGGGGCTGACCGTCGGGCTGGTCGCGGCGTTGCTGGCGCTGGCCGGACATTTTTCCGGGCTGCTGGAATCGTGGGAGGCCAGGACCTGGGACTGGCGCGCGCGAGTGATGGCGCGGCCCGGCGTCGGGAGCAGCGACATCGCGGTCATTCTGCTCGACCAGAACAGCCTGGACTGGGGCAAGCGCGAGAACGGGCTGAGCTGGCCCTGGCCACGCGAACTCTATGCCGCGGTGGTCGATTTCTGCGCCCGTGGCCCGGCCAAAGCCCTGGCGCTGGATGTGATCTTTTCCGAGCCCTCGGGCTACGGCGTGGAGGACGACCAGACCCTGGCCAGGGCCATGACCGGCTTCGGGCGCGCGACGCTGGCCTTTTTTCCCAGCCGGGAACAGGGCGAGGCCACGGCCTGGCCAACGGGGATTCCCGAGCCTCGCTTTGCGGTCCGTGATCTGAAGTCCTGGCAGGGCTCGCGCGCAGGGCAGGCGGCGACCTTTCCCCGGGCCTCGTTTCCGACGCCGGAGCTGGCCAGCGCGGCTGCCGTGCTCGGCAACGTGCAGATTGGCCCGGATGCGGACGGCATTTTTCGGCGCATGGCGCCGTTGGCCCTCTTTGACGGCCGACCGGCGCCCGTTCTGGGCTTGGCTGCCCTGCTGGCATCAGACCCGAGCGCCGGGCTCGACCCCGGCGCCGGGGTACTGGACCTGGGCAACCGGCGCGCGCCGTTGGACGGGCAGGGCCGGCTGCTGCTGCGCTACGGCGGTCCTGCCGAACTCTACAGGACTTTCAGCGCGGCAGCGATCATTCAGAGCGAGATACGGCTGCTCTCCGGCGAGGCGCCGGTCGTCGATCCGTCGGAATTCAAGGATCGCTACGTGTTTTTCGGGTTCTCCGCTCCCGGTCTGCTCGATCTCAAGTCCACGCCCGTCTCCGGCGTATACCCTGGCGTAGCCGTCCATGCCACGGCGCTGGACAATCTGCTTTCGGGCGATTTCATGCGCGACGCCCCGGTCCTGGTCAACGTCGCCTGGGTTCTGGCCCTCGGGCTGCTGGCCGGGCTGCTGGCCAGCGTCTACGCGCGGCCCTGGCAGAACGCCGTGCTTGCGCCCGCGCTGCTTGCCCTGCCCGTGGCCCTTTCGCTGGCTGCTTATGCGCTGGGATTCTGGCTGCCGCTGTTGGTGCAGGAGCTTGCCGCCGGGTTGGGCATCGTTCTGGCCGGGGCGGCGAATTACGCCCTGGAGGGCCGGCAGAAGCGCTTCATCAAGAACGCCTTCCGCCAGTATCTCTCGCCGCTGGTCATCGAGCAGATCATCAAACACCCCGACCGGCTCAAACTCGGCGGCGAGCGCCGCGAGCTGACCATCTTCTTTTCCGATTTGCAGGGTTTCACGACCATTTCCGAGGGATTGGAACCGGAGGCCCTGACCGAATTGCTCAACGACTACCTCTCGGCCATGACCGACATCATTTACGAAGAAGGCGGCACGGTCGACAAGTTCGAGGGCGACGCGATCATCGCCTTCTGGAACGCGCCGCTCTCGCTCCCGGATCACGCCGTACGCGGCGTACGTGCCTCGCTGCGCTGCCAGGCCCGGCTGGCGGAACTGCGGCCGATGTTTTTCGAGCGGGTCGGGAAACAGCTGCACATGCGCATTGGCATGAACACCGGCAACGCCATTGTAGGCAACATGGGTTCGCACTCGCGCTTCGATTACACCATGCTCGGCGACGCTGTAAATCTGGCGGCACGGCTCGAGGGCGTGAACAAGCAGTTCGATACGTACATGATGATTTCCGAGACTACGGCCAGGGCCATTGGCGAGACGTTCGCCCTGCGCGAACTGGGCAAGGTCGCGGTGGTGGGCCGCAAGGAGCCCGTGCGCGTCTTTGAACCCATGTTTCACGAGGACTACGCCCGTCGTCGGGACGTCCTGGAGACCTTTGGCCGCGGGCTGGATGCCTTTTATGAGGGAGACTTTCCGCGCGCGCTGGCGCTGTTCGAATCCATTGCCGAGGCCGATCCCCCGGCCGGGGCCTTGGCCCGCCACTGCCGGAACCTGCAGGCGGATCCGCCCGACGACTGGAACGGCGTGTTGACCATGAAAACGAAATAGGAGGCGCTACGTGGCTGAACGGTGTCCCTGCAATTCGGGTCTGGCTTTCGAGGACTGCTGCGCGCCGTTGTTGCGCGGAGAACAGGCGGCGGCCACGGCCCTGGCCTTGATGCGCTCGCGCTACGCCGCCTATGTGAAGGGGGACATGGCCTATCTTGCCAGGACGCTGGACGCACCGCGCAGGACGAAATTTTTTCGCGACGCGACCGCTGCCTGGAATGCGGACGTGCATTGGCAGGGCCTGCGCATCTGCAGCGTCGAGGCGGGTGGCGTCAACGACAGCGAGGGGACGGTATCCTTCGAGGCCGCCTATTCCAAGGCCGGTCGGTCAAATATGCTGCGCGAAAAGAGCCGATTTCGGAAAAAAGGCGACTGCTGGTATTATATAGGCAGCAGCCCGGAGTCGGATTCGGGGGCTGGTCCTGTCCGTTCCGCGGTCCCGTCCCGCAACGCGCCCTGCCCGTGCGGGAGCGGAAAGAAATACAAACGGTGCTGCGGCGCCTGAGTTCGCGGCGGGCGTTCGTGTGCGCTTTGCGGATCGGCCTTCCGGCGCGACCGCCTCAGGCCTTGTCCGCGTCCGCAAGGGAACCCAGGGTGGCGCCCTCGATGGCGTAGTGGCGGGTGAGCCAGGTGAGGAAGGTCCGCAGCTTGTGCACAACGCGCGTCGCCGCGGTCTCGTCCGGCACGTGAGGGCTTCCGCCGGGAAAGATTTCCGTTGAATGGAAGAACATGACCAGGAGTTCACCGCCGCGGCGGTGGTACAGTCGTGTCGCCAGTTGCATCGAGCGTAGCGGATACCAGAGCGGCTGGATGCCGACGACGGCGAGCAGGCGATACGCGTTCAGCAGCCTCTGGCCGGGCTTCGTGGGGAGCGTTTTCGCCAGGCGGTAGACGAGGCGGGGCAGGCTGCGCGAATAGGACACCAGGGTCAGGGGCGCCTCCAGCAATTCCGGTTTTCCTGCCAGGGAGGGAAGCCGATGCGGCGTCGCGGGCGTCAGAAAATGATCCGGGCCGCCAGGGATGGTGCGCAGGGGCACCAGGCTCGAGTCCACGCGGAACCCCATTTCCGGGAGTAGCGTGCGTATGCTCTGGCCGAAGTCGAAGCGGCCCATGCGAAAGCTTTGGGGTTGTACGCCAAAGCGGCCGGCGATCGTCCCGACCAGGGTTTCCATGCGCGCGGCCAGCAAACGGCGTGGCAGCAGGTCCGAGGGCACGGGATCGGGATGGTCGACCTCTTCCGCCGGCGGGGTATTCCAGTGGTGCAAATGCGCGCCGATTTCCGCCCAGCCGCGCTCGTGCCAGCGTTCGATGACAACCGAGGCCCTGGCGTCGTGGGCCACGGCATGCGCTGTCAGCAGC
>CAZGAH010000003.1:86774-91131 GCA_964523295.1 uncultured Desulfovibrionaceae bacterium
ATTCCAGCCGCTGCAGCGCCGCAATATTCTCCACGGTGGGGCTTCGCGGATAGTTTCCGCTGAAGAGGCCTTCCTCCTCGACGTCGATACTGATGACCAGTTTCACTGAACACTCCGGTGCAGCAGACTGCGCGCGTGTTGCCTGGGCGTGTTCCGCAGGGCCAGGGCGATGCCTCAGGGCTGGGGTAACAGTCCGAGGATGAATTCCTGAAAACGCGCGGCCATGTTTTCCAGCGAGTGCTCTCGGCAGACGAAGGCCCGGCCAGCGTGCCCCATCCGGGCGCGGCGCTGCGGGTCGGCCAGCAGGGAGCACCATTTTTCGGCCACATCGGCCGGGTTTCCGGCTTCGGCCAGCAGGCCGGTCTCGCCGTCGAGCACCACTTCCGGGCATCCGCCCACGCGCGTGGCCAGGGTTGGTCTGCCGCAGGCCGCGGCTTCGACGAGCACACGGGGCAGGCTCTCCGAGCGCGAGGTGAGCAGCACCAGATCGGCCGCGGCGAACATGTCGGGGACCGGCGTGTTCGCCGGTAACAGGCGGACCGCGTCGGCAATGCCCAGCTCCGCGCAGAGTCGGCGGATGAAGGCCTCTCTGGGGCCATGCCCGATCAGGGCGAGCCGGGCCCGTGGCCGTTGCTTCCGCACCAGGGCAAAGGCACGCAGGGCCGTGCCGTGATCCTTGACGCTGTTGAAGCGGGCGACCATGGCGGTCAGTTCGATTTCGGGCTCGAAGCCGAAGGCCTTTTGGAGCTGGCGGCAGGCCGGCGCTCCTCCCGAGGCCTGCGTCGTGGCGTCCTCGCCCTCATGCCGGGGCCGAAAGCGGGACAGATCGACGCCGTTGGGCAGGTAGCGCACTTTGTGCTCCGGAAGACCATAGCGTGCGCGGAAAAGGGATTCCAGGGCATGGGAATTGGCAATGACCGCGGTGGTGCCGCGCAGGAGCAGACGTTCGTACCAGGCCCAGCGCACGCCGCGAAACGAGGAGACGACGACGGGAACGCCGGCCAGAATGGCCGCGAGCCTTCCCCACAGCTTATCGATATAGGTATATACACAGACGACGCGCGGAGAAAATGTCCGGACCGCCCTGGTCAGCTCCCATAATGGCGGCCTGAGTGCCCGGACAACGGGGATTTCGCGGTAGGATACGCCAGCGGCCTGTAGCGTGGCGGCGAGCGGACCGTTGCGCCGCAGGCAGATGACCTGCGGTCGAAAGAGTGCCGGATCCAGTCGCAGGACCAGATCGACCAGATGGCGCTCGGATCCGCCGAAGGTCAGTTGTCCGATAATGAATTGAATGGGGATGGGTTCCATAGAGATTGCGTCAGCGCCGGTCCGGACC
The DNA here is from genome assembly GCA_964523295.1 of uncultured Desulfovibrionaceae bacterium. Taxonomy (GTDB): domain Bacteria; phylum Desulfobacterota; class Desulfovibrionia; order Desulfovibrionales; family Desulfovibrionaceae; genus CAZGAH01. Next base: position 88,114 of record CAZGAH010000003.1, read on the forward strand.
GGACGCGGCGATCCGAGCCTGCCGTTATCCGGACAAGATGTCGGTCGTACGCTCTCCTTTGCGGCCGCGGCGTGCGTTATAGAGGTTGCGCAGGGTGAAATAGAGCGTGGTCTTGAGTTCATCGTCGTTTTCCAGAATGACCACCTTGCCGGTATCGCTGTCGTGGCTGAAGGTTATCGCATGGTTGGCCATGTCGTCGTCCACGGTGAGCAGTCTGGCTTCGAATTTGACCAGGGTTTGCAAGAACCGTTTGAAGCCGATCCGTCGGCATGAGTCCTCTCCGGGCTGGCATCCGTAGGCCCGGGCCTCGATGAATTTCACTTCAAAGTCGCGAATCTCGCCCTGGTATTCCCTGATATACTCGGAGACGACGAGATTTTTCGAAAACTTGTCCCTGAGGGCGATTCCTTCCAGACGGTCGCGAATCACTGCCGGCAGCAGCGGGAGAATGACGAGCCTGGCATTGATCTCGTCGACGCGCTCGATCGGTACGCGAAACATGATCGAAACGATCTGCCCGAGCGGGAAACCAAAGGCCCGGTGTTGCCGATCGAGCGCAGCGCTCAGTTGTTCGGCCGTTATCAGCCCTTCGGCAACAAGGGCGTCGCCGATGCGCTGGCTGGCCTCGGAGAGTATCATGGCGTAACATCCTTTGCTCTCCCCCCCCGTGCAGGCGTTAAAAAGGACCGTTCGTCGTGACAGGGGGCGTTCCCCCTGTCACGAACGTTCAGGTTCCATCTCAAGCGCCTTTCCACCCCCCGGAAAGGCCTGAGCGGGACTCCCCCGGTCAGGGAAGGGCGACCACAGCCTCTCGCTCGGCCTTTACTTTCAATTCCAACTTCTTGGCATTGAGGGGTACCTCGAAGACCAGCCTTCCGGCAAATTGGCCGGCGGCAGGTACTGCCCCTGAAAGCAACTGCGGGGAACTGATCGGGGCGATCGGGGTGTAGCTCTTTTTGGCTTTGTCCTGGAGAATGAACAGTCCGCTCGGAACGGTGGAATCGCCGACATCGTTGTTCATCAACGTCAGATCAACGGTGACGTAGGTGCCGTTTTGCGCTTGCAGCCATTCCCCCATGGCGTTCTGAATGGATTTGCCTTTGGACATGGCAGTGATGTTGACAGTGAAATTGCCCAGGAAGACATTGATCGGGAACCCTGTCGTCGAGGGCGTGACGATTCCGGGTGCGGAGCCAGGCGCAGCCGGGGCGTCGGGTGCGCCGGAAGGCGACTGTACGGGGTCGTCAGGAGTGGCCAGGAACATCCGGGAAAATTCGTCATCGGATCTGTCTCCGAGGGCAATTTCCGCCAGGGTCTTGCCATTGGCTTCAAAGCGCAGGGCGAGTGATTTCGCCGCTGCAGGGATGTCGAAAACGGTTTTCTCTTCGATGATCGCACCAGGGGCAAGCGGTTTCTCGAAAAAACCGAGACCGAAGTCCTTGTGAAGAGGGTAGGCCTTGCCCTTGTCATCGCGAATGACGAGCATGGCCGGCTTCAGCGTGCAGGGCTGCGAGCCCTTGTTGTGAATTTTGACAATGGCCACCATGAACATTCCGTTGGCAGGCTTGATCGGCTCCATGCCAGGCAGGCTCAGGGTTCGCTGTTTTTGATAAATCCCGAGGGACAGGTCGACATCGATCTCTTCAGCTGCTTTCGCACTGTTCTCCGTGGCCTTGCCGCTTTTCGGCGCGGTCTGTTTGGCGCTATCGGAGCTTTTTGCCGCAGACGCGGAGCCATACCAGCCGGCTGCAACCAGAAAAGCCGTTAACACGACGACACATGCGCAGAGTACGCGATGCATGGATATCCTCCAGGTAAGGGTTTTTCCCGCCAGGGTGCGAAATGGCGCGCCAGTTAGCAGGCGGGTGCACACGGCCGGGATTGTGGATTCGGGCAGAGGCGAATCAGAAGGCCCCTGCGGCCTCAGAAAATAATCGAATACCCGTCCCCTGGCAACTGTCTCATGCGTCTCGCAAGGGCGGTTTTTTTTCGGGGGCGGCCAGCCAGGTCAGATTCTGCTGTAATCCAGCAGCACTTTAAGCGCCCCTGGGCGCCTGGCCTGGTCGAATGCCTCGGGAAAACGCGCGAAGGGCCAGATCGCCTCGATCAGCGGTTCGACATCGATCCGCCGGGAAGAGAGGCCGTTCAGGGCCAGGGCCATGTCGCCGCAGCGCGAGCCGATAAGCGAGATTTCGTTCACAACCACCTTGGCTATGTCCAGTTGGGACGGAAGACGGGTCGTTGTCTTGAGCACGACCGTGCCTTCGGGACGAACCATGTCCAGGGCCTGAACAACGCCGTCGGCCTTGCCCGTGGCCTCCACGACCAGATCGAAGAGGCCGTGCTTCCGGACCAGCGCGGCGGCGTCGCCATCGACACCGAGCAGGAATGTCTCGACGCCCTGCGCGCGCGCCAGTGCCAGCTTGGCCTCATGGTGGCCGGCCAGAATCGTGCCCGGAGTCGACAGGTTGAGCCCGAGCGCGGTGAGCAGGCCCAGGCGTCCGTCCCCCAACACCAGTACCCGGTCCCGTCCGGTTACATGTACCTGTTGCCCGACCTCGAGCGCTGCGGCCAGCAATTCGGTGAATACGGCCAGGCGATCGGGAAGCGTGTCGGGGACCGGGTGCAGATTTGCCGTCGGCGCCAGCAGGTACTCCGCAAAACAGCCGTCATGCCCGACGATGCCGATGACGCTGCGGTCCTGGCAATGACGGGGGTCCCCGTTCAGGCATCGCAGGCAGGTGCCACAGCCGCAGTTGATGTCGCATACCACCCGCTGGCCTTCCAGCCACGGAGCGGTTTGCGCCCGCTTCACCCGTGCCACGAATTCGTGGCCGGCTATGCCCCGGTACCCGTAATACCCGCCGAGCAGCTCGATGTCGGTGGCGCAGATGCCGGCCATCGACACCTCGAGTAGGGCCTCGGACGGCCCCGGGTCAGGCGTCGGGCGCTCCTGCTCGACGATCCGGCCTTCCTCGAAAGCGAAAGCACGCATGCTGGATTTCCCTCGTTACGCTA
>CAZGAH010000003.1:91141-131413 GCA_964523295.1 uncultured Desulfovibrionaceae bacterium
ACAGTGCCCGGTGCTGGAGCGCGGGCCGCGGACAAGCGCCTTCGGTCCGCCTGGTCAACAGTGCGCCGGCGGCATTCAGGGTTGCAGCGCGTGGACGTTGTCTCGCGCCCAGAAGACGACCCGATGCCTGGACTTGATCCCCTCGATCAGCCGGTCTTCAGCCTCGCGGCTCATAGGCAGAATGCGGATGTACACCTCGCGCCGGCCGGCCTCCGCTTCGTTCTGGTTGCTCAGGATGCTGACAATGCGGGCGTTGTTGCTTTTGAGGTCGTCCACTACGACCTTCAGCGAACCCGGCTCCATGGATAAATCCAGGCCGAACTGCACGCCGCCATGCCGGACGCCGGTGATGGAAATCAGCACGCGAAAGATGTCCATGTCGGTAACGATGCCCACGACATGTCTGTTTCCATCGATCACCGGCAGTCCGCCGATGCGTTTTTCGTTCATGACCAGCGCCGCTCGCTCCACAGTCTCCGTGGGCGAGATGCAGATCGGATTTTTGGTCATGATATCCTTCACCTTGATTTCGGAGAGGAGATAGTACAGCTCGTGCACCTCCAGAGTAGTCGCCTTCGAAGGGGAGGCCTCCTTGACGTCGTGGTCGGTGACGATGCCCACGATTTCACCCTTGTCGTCCACGACCGGAAGCCGGCGGACGGACTTTTCTTTCATCAACTTGGCGGCCTTCATCATCGACGTATCGGGTGTCACCGTGACCGGATTCTTGCTCATCCAATCGCGTATCAACATAAGTTTCTCCTCCAGGGCACGCTGGAATGGTTGACGCTGAACAGATGCTCCAAGTTTTGAGAATAGCCCGGATCGGAAGAATTGAAAAGTTAAAACCTGCCCTGCGGCATGAGATTCACGCTGAAATGCGGGATGGGGAGTTCTGGTTGCGCAAGGGCCGCGCCCTAGGCTGCAAGCCAGTCGGCAATTGCCGTTTTGAGCGTGGCGAAGTGACTGTCCAGTTCGTCCATTCCCGCCCTGGCAGCATCGAGTTGGCCTGACCTGGCCAGATGCTCCAGACGACCGGCCTCCGAGCGCAGTGACTCGCCGCCTACCTGCGACGCCGCGCCTTTTATGGCGTGGGCGATGATCTCGGCATCACGGGCATTCCCGGCCTCCAGGCTGTTGTGCAGCGCGCCCATACGCTCGGGAATCTCCGCCAGGAATGCCTCCAGAATTGTCCTGGCCAGGGTTACGTCCTGGGACAACCGTTCCAGAAGCGGGGTGACGTCGAGCACTGCCGGGGGGGCTGTTGTTGTGCTTGCCGTCGGGGCCGGGATGGTCGCAGGGCTGTCGCTACGCAGCAGCAACCAGCGCTCCATGACGTCCGCCAGGGCCTTGGGATTGATCGGTTTGGCGAGATAGTCGTCCATGCCGGCTTCCAGGCAGCGTTCCCGGTCGCCGAGCATGGCATTGGCGGTCATGGCGACGACCGGCACGCGCGGCCTGCCGGTCTCCTCCTCGCGGTGGCGCAGGCGCTGCGTGGCGGTCAGACCGTCGAGAACCGGCATCTGCACATCCATGAGCACGAGATCCCAGGGCCCGTTTTCGAGCGCCGCGAGTGCTTCTTCGCCGTTGTTCGCGACCTCGGCCTTCAGCCCGAGCTTGACCAGGACTCCCAACGCCACCTGCTGGTTGATGCGATTGTCTTCGACCAACAGAATGCGGGCCGGGGTTTCCTGCGGGTGTATGATTTCCCTGGCGGAGTGGCGGGACAGCCGCGGAGGGGCTTCGTTATCCTCATTTTCGGCGAGTACGCCGGACAGTATGGTGAAGAAGTCTCCATGCCGGATGGGTTTGGTCGCAAAGGCGTCGAAGCCGATCTGGCGGAAACGCCGGGCATCGCCGCGCTTGCCCATCGAGGTCAACAGCATCATCCGCGTCGGCGCAAGCTCGGGATCCGCCTTGATGGCGCGGCCCAGGGTTTCGCCGTCCATGCCCGGCATCTGCATATCGATGACGGCCACGCGAAAGGGGTCCTTCTCGGCAAGAGCGGATTTGAGCGCCAGAAGCGCGCTGGCGCCGTCGCGCGTGTCGAACGGACGCATGCCCCAGCCGGACATGCGCGTGGCCAGGATCTCGCAATTGGTGGCGTTGTCGTCCACGATGAGCGCCCGTACGCCGGCGAGGTTCGCCGGGGTGGGCATGGCCGGGCGCGTCCTTTCTGGCTGGAGCCCCAGACGGGCGGTGAACCAGAATTCCGAGCCGCGTCCCGGGGCGCTGTTGACCCCGATTTCACCGCCCATCAGCTCCACGAGCTGTCTGGAGATGGCCAGTCCGAGTCCCGTGCCGCCGTAGCGCCGCGTGGTCGAGGCGTCGATCTGTGTGAACTTGTCGAACAGCGATTCCCGCTTGTCCGGTGGAATGCCGATGCCCGTGTCGCGGACCGAAAAGCAGAGCAGGCAGTGTTCAGGGTCTTCTTCGCCAGCCCGTACGTGTACGGTGACTTCCCCCTGGTCGGTGAACTTGATGGCATTGCCGAGCAGATTGGCCAGAATCTGCCGCAGGCGTCCCGGGTCGCCGCGCAGCAGCGCCGGAGTGCCCGGATCGACGGAGCAGAGCAGCTCCAGCCCTTTTTCCGCAGCGCGCGGGGCCAGGGCGTCGGTGACGTCGTCCAGTAGCAGCAGCAGATTGAAGTCCAGATGCTCCAGATCGAGCTTGCCGGCCTCGATCTTGGAAAAATCGAGAATGTCGTTGATGATTCCGAGCAGCGCGTCGCCGCTGGTGCGTATGGTCTCGGCATAGCGCCGCTGCTCGGGTGTCAGTTCGGTGTCGAGCAACAGCCCGGTCATGCCGATGACGCCGTTCATGGGCGTGCGTATCTCGTGGCTCATGTTGGCCAGAAACTCGCTTTTGGCGCGTGTGGCTGCGTTGGCCTGCTGCAAGGCCGCGTCCAGTTCCTGGTTTTTCTCTTCCATCTCGCGGGCGAAATCGGCCAGGCGTTGCTCCGACAGTTTGCGTTCCGTTATGTCGGTGTGCGAACCCGCCATGCGTATCGGACGACCCGTTTCGTTGCGCACCGCCTCCCCGCGCGCCAGGATCCAGCGAAAGGTGCCGTCCTTGTGCCGCATCCGGAATTCACGGCTGTAGCGCTGCTCTTCACCCTGCAGGTACCGCTCGACGTACGCAAAGACCCCCGGCTTGTCGTCGGGGTGCAGGTTGTCGGCAAATGTCGGGAAGGCGTTTGCCAGCTCGTCGTCGCGGTAGCCGAGCTGCTCTTTCCACTTGGGCGAGAGAAAGAGTTCATTCGTACGCAGATTCCAATCCCAGATGCCATCGTTGGAGCCGTTGACAGCCAGCTCGAACTGCTCGCGCGTGCGCTTCAGGGTCTCCTCCGCCTGCTTCCGGTCGGTAATGTCCAGGATGAATCCATCGAGATGCATCACCCTTCCGTTGCCGTCGCTGATGCCTTTACCCCTTTCGTAGACCCAGAGGATTACTCCGTCTTTGCGGCAAATCCGGTATTCGAGCTCCCACGACTCGCCGAGGGCGACCGCGGTATGGATGTATTGCTCCACGCAGGCCGTGTCATCGCGGTGGATGACACTTTCGTAGCTGCGCACGGCGTTGTCGATGAACTCGCTGGCCGGGTAGCCGCTGAGCTGGAAAATCTGGGAGCTGATGAATTGCATCGTCCAGTCCTTGTCCAGGGTGCAGCGATAGGTGACGCCAGGTATATTGGCCACCAGGGACTCGAACTGGTTTCTGCTCTCCGCCATTTCCTGCTCGGCGAGCTTGCGCCGGGTAATGTCCGTCGCGTTGCCACGGTAGCCGCGAAAGGTGCCGTCGGCGTGGAACAGCGGGATGCCGTTGCTGACGACCCAGACCATCCGGCCGGTCTTGTGCAGCAAGGGGACTTCCAACTCGGCGAAGGGTTCCTGACGTTCAAAGAGGACCATAACCCCGGCCTTGAGCTGCTCCCGCTCCGCATCCGGAAACAGTTCGAAAAAATAATGCCGCCCCGTCACCTCCGCCGGCCGATAGCCGATGAGCTGCTCGGATACGTGGCTGGCATAGGTGAACAGGCCGTTCGCGTCCATTTCCCAGGTTGCTGAGCAGCTCTGCTGCGCAAGCTGATCGTAGCGGGCCTCGCTTTCGCGCAGGGCCTCGCGCTGCTGGTATTCTTCGGTCACGTCGCGGAAGACCAGCACCGCGCCGGAGACCTGGCCCGCTGCGCCGTGGATCGGGGCGCAGCTGTCGGCGATTTGTCGCTCCGTTCCGTCCCGGGCGATGAGCAGGGTGTGGTTGGCCAGGTCGACGATGACGCCTTCGCGCAGCGCTCGCTCTACCGGGTTGAACGCCGCAGTCCGCGTGTGGGCGTTGACGATGTGAAAGACCTCGACTATGGGCTTTCCGAGCGCCTCGCTCAGGGTCCAGCCGGTCAGGGTCTCGGCCATGACGTTCAGGTTGGTCACCAGGCCGTCGACATCGGTTGCTATGACTCCGTCGCCTATGGATCGAAGCGTTGCCTGGAGATATTCCTCGTTTTCCTCGAGCGCGGCCTGCTGCGCGGCAATGCCCTGGTCGGTGCGGCGCAACAGCACGAAAAGAAAGCCGAACAGGATAGACAGGAGCAGCAGCGCCCCTCCGGCGCCGATGGCCAGCAAGCGGTGGTGCGCGGCCAGCAGCGGGCTGACGTCCAGCAGCACGAACAACCGGCCTGTGAGGGTTCCGGAAACGTCGCGCAACGAGTGGGACATCATCCGCCAGGATTTGCCCGAAAATTCGAGCGGTAGCATCCGGGTGTCCGGGGGGGGCTCCTGATTGAGCGCCTCCATGACTTCAGTCGGGAGCGGGCTCAGGCTCGAGTAGGTCAGCACCTCGTCGGAAAGGCCATCCCACGCGGCCCTTCGTCCCAGCAACTGCATCCCCATTTCCCAATCAGGTCTGCTCAGCTCGCTCTTATTGATCGTCACCGCCAGGCTCACGCCCTCGGCGCTGTGCAGCAAGGCCAGAATGTCCTCTATCTCCTTGCCCAGCTCCATGTACCCGATCAACGCACCGCCGCTGAAGACCGGTCGCACCGCACGGAGCGTAAAGGTGCCCAGCTTTCCCAATTCGATGCCGGACGAGGGGCCGTTGGCCCGCTCGGCCTCGAGCGCAGTGAACCGTTCAATTTTGTCCCCATAGCTCTGTGGCCAGTGTACCCGAAGCAGATTGACCAGCGTCGGCGTGAGGAACGAAAAGTGGGTTACGCCGTACTCGGCCTTGATCTGTCTGAAAACCGGTTCACACAACACCCACAGGGTGTCTTTGTCCTGCGCCCGCAAGGCGCTGACCAGCGTGGGATCGTCCGCCAGCAGATGGGACATGGCCTGAAGCATCCTGGCCTGCTCCTCCAGAATGCGTTCCAGGCTTTTGACCGTGGCATTACTCCGTTGCCTGCAGGATTCCTGAAGCAGGTCGCCCTCTACCTTCACCAGCAACAGCGAGAATCCTCCGACCAGAACCAGAAAAATGGCCGAAAGCGGGGGTAACAGCCGGCGCAGCACAGGCCTGGCGACAACCCGGGGCCGCGAGCGAATCATTACCGCGACCGCGCCGAGCAGAATCAGCAGCGAGAGATAGAGCGCAGCCGGTACGGCCATTCTCGCCGCAACGCTCCAGGCCCAGTCGTGGCTCATGATGTCCATCCCGATCACCACGGCTACCTTGCCGGTGGCCGGATCCGCGAGCGGAACGAAGGCGCTGACGAACGATCCGTACTCGTCCTGATAAGGCCCCACGGTTTCCGTCTGCCCGGAGGCGAATACCCGGTTCAGCGCCGCGGGCGGTTGCTCGTAGACCGTGCCCGGCGGAGAAGCCCGGCTGTCGTCCACGGGAATGCTCTCAGGGCCGAATACGATGTGCCCGTCGCGCAGTTTCATGGAATAGATGCTGACATATTCGTTGGCAGGCAGCCAGGTGTTGCGCAACGAGCGGGTGAATCCGATCATTATTTCACGAAGATACTTATAAGCCGGCCAGGAGGTGTCATCGGCGGCGAAGGGGAGGTTTCTGATGTTTTCGCCGTCCACGCTGTCGGCCACCAGCCGGGCCTGCCGGAGAAGATCAGAACGCATGTCGCTATCGGCGCGCTCCAACTGCCACCATGCCCCGAATACGCCGGCGAGCAGAATGACAAACAGTACCAGCGAGGTGAGCCTGTCCCTGGCAAACAAGGTATTGGCAGTTGTTTTTTCACTCATAATCGGCCCCGATCCCGGGCATGCAGTGCATGATCGCGCTATCCGGCCTGGTTGGCCGGCAGAGTGGTGTTCTCATGCAACAACAAGTACAGGCAGGCTGTTCGATGTGCGGCAAAAGGAACGACACGACGGCATGGCGCTGATAAACGGCTTTCCTTCAGAAGAGGCAGAACAGGACAACATTGCGCCCCGAGCCCTGGTATAACGAATACCAGTCGCACCTGCCGGTCGGTAGTCCTTACAACCGATCCGCAGCCCCCCCCTCAAGCTCCGATTCATACGGAAAGCGCGAAAAATACGCAATGCCCGGCGCGCATTGAGACGCCCGTGAAAGGGGGGGAGGCGGAGATTTTTGGAAATGGGCGGACGGACGGATCAGACAGCGTTCAGGGCTTGGCGAAGCGCCGCCAGCGCGAGATCGGCGCAATGCCGCTTGTCTTCGGGCAGGCCGCCGCAGGCGGAGAGCACGTGCTCCGCCTCAATGGTCCGCGCCTGCGTCGGTGATGTTCCCTCGATCAGTTCGCAGAGCGCGTCCAGGGCAACGAGATTGGGGCCGCATCCCGAGGCAAAGCCTTTGGCCTCGGCGATGCAGGCCGATTCGATGCGCAAGGTCATGGTGAACGTTTCGCCGCGAGGGCCCTGGACGGTGCCCTGCGCTGTCGGGTTTTCCATGAGGCCGATATGCCGCATCTGGCGCCAGCGGGCCACGAGCGCAGGGCCGAACTTACGCTCGGCGCGCTCGTCGCAGGCGCGTTGCAAGCGCTCCGCCAGGGCGTCCAGGGTGCAGTCGTCGATCATGCCTGCGCGGTCGTGGAGCTGTGAATGTCGTCCAGGGCCATGGTGACGTAGCGGCGCAGGTCTTTGGTCGAGAGCGTGGGAATGAAAATGGCCTCCTTGGGGCAGGTGCCCTGGCAGGCGCCGCAGCCGGTGCATAAGGCGTGGATGACGGTGACAATCCTGGCGTTGGGGCGCGCGGGGTTCACCTTGACTTCCAGGCACTGGGCCGGGCAGACGTCGACGCACAGGGCGCAGCCGTCGCACAGCTCTTCGATGACGATGGCGAGGGGCTGCTTGCGGGGAAAGCTGGAGTCATTGACGCATTCCATGGCGTTGGGTCCTCTTTTCAGGCTGCCTTTGGCTTAGCCAGGGTTTCCAGGCACCAGGAGCGAACCGTGTCGCAGATGGCCGGCAGCGAGGCCTGAACTTCGGGGCTGAGCCGCTCGTCGAGCAACTCGGGAATATACGCTGTCTGCACGGCCAATATTTTCACGTTGACGCTGGTTTCGTCGCTGATGCGTTTGAGCAGGTTGACCGAGGGGAACAGATGTGAGGAAAAATCCATGATGCGTTTGGGGTGCAGCTCGTCGACGGTGATTTCCCAGAATTCACCGGGAGCCTTGCCATCCTGCGTCGTCGCGTCAACGATAATGATGCGCTCGGGCTTGGGGTCGAGCACGATGAGATCGAAGAGCACCTGCTTGATGGAGGTGCCGATGTCGAGCGCGGCGGCGCCCTCGGGCAGTCCTTGCTCGTTGAGCAGATTGGCGACCGTGGGGCCCAGTCCGTCGTCGCCTTTGAGTACGTTGCCGCAGCCGTAGACGACGACGCGGTTGCTGAGCATCAGAGACCAGTCCACATATCCCTCGCTGGGTTGTTGTGAAGGCAGAGGCCGCCAGTGGCGGCCTCTGCCGGGTGCTGCCTTCAGCCGTTGCCGAAGGCTAGTAGTTCTTCTGCGTGTCGATGAGCTTGCCGGTATGGTCGTAGATACGGCTTTCCATGGCGATACCGCCTTCCAGGCGGTGGGTGGCGCAGCTCATTCACGGGTCATAGGCGCGTACGGTCATCTCAATGGTATTGAGAATGCCCTGATCGTACTTGCCGTCCTTGATCAATGTCTTGGCAGCCTGACGTACGGCCAGGTTCATGCCGGCGTTGTTGTGACCGGTGGCGACAACCAGGTTGGCCATGGTGACCATGCCACGGTCGTCGGTCTTGTAGTGGTGGATAAGGTTCCCGCGCGGGGCCTCGACGCAGCCTATGCCTTCGCCGGCCTTGGGCTCGATCTTGGCGATGCGGTGCTCCTTGCCCAGAATCTCGGGGTCGTTGAGCAGCTCTTCAGCACGCTCGCAAACCTGAACCAGCTCGATGAGCCGGGCGTAATGGTAGAGCAGGGTCAGATGCGCCGGCCGGCCGAAGGCCTGACGGAATTCCTCGAGTTCCTGCTGCGCGATGGGCGTGGCCATCTTGTCGCAGACGTTGATGCGGGCGAGACAGTTGACGCGGTAGACGCCTACCGGGTCGTTCTCGTCGAGCTTGATCCCGCCTTTTTTCTTCATGTACGGGAACTTGAGGTAGGTCCAGGGCTCGACGTGTTCGGCGATGTAGTCCTGATATTTCTCTACCTTGAACTGCTCGTAGGAACCGTCCATATCCATCATGCGCAGTTCGCCGTTGTAGAACTCGAGGGCGCCGTCGCTGGGGCGGACCGTGCCCAGGTAGCCCGAGGGGAAGACACCGACGGTCTTGATGGCGTCAAGGTACTTCGGGAACACGTTCTCTTTGGCGAACTTGAGCGTGTAGATGGAGAAGTCCTTGGCCTCCTTGATCACGGCGAGGAGTTCCTTACGCTCGTCCTCGTTCATGGGCTTGGCGAAGCCCCCGACCACGGCGGCGATGGGATGGATGACCTTGCCCGCGAACTTCTCAAGGGCCATCTGCGTTTTGTAACGCATGTGGACGACCTGTTTGGCCAGGTCCGGCGCGGCGCCGACTACGCCGACCACGTTGCGCACGGGATACTCCGCTCCGGGCCCGAGAACGAAATCGGGCGCGGCGAGGAAGTAGAAGTGCAGCAACTTGTCCGGGATATAGGCGAGCATCTGGCAGAATTCCCGGAGCTTGCTTCCCGTGGCCGTCGGCGTGACACCCAGGCAGCCGTCAGCGGCCTTGTTGGAGGCCAGGTGATGGTGCCAGGGACAGATGCCGCAGATGCGGTTGACGATACGGCAGACTTCTTCCACGGGCCGGCCGACGACGAACTTCTCGAACCCGCGCAAGGTCATGATCGCCAGGCGGGTATCGGCGACGTTGCCGTTGGCGTCGAGCATGATTTCAATTCCGGCATGGCCCTCAATGCGTGTCACCGGGGCGATGCGGAGCGTTTTGCCGACACTTGCTTCAGCCATATAAGCCTCCTAACCTAACTTTTTCAGGACGCTGTGGGCGCCGTTGAACCGGCTGAGATAGCCGCGTCGATCTATCATTTTCGAAGGATCGTAGCCGACGGACGCCAGGGCGCCGATATAGTCGATGATGGGCAGTGCGCCGTCGCGGACCGGACCATAACAGCCGCGGCAGGGCATCCGTGCGGAGATGCAGCGCGGCGCCGTGCCGGTCATGCCCGAGCAGCCGGCCCGGGTGACAGGACCCAGACACATGAAGCCCTGTTCGAGCAGGCACCGCATATTGTCAACGGGCTTGTTCGGATCGAATTCCGGCTTCTCCAGTACCCGCTTAATGTCGTCAAGCCCCTTCTTGCGCTCGCGGATGGTCGGACAGGTGTCGCAGACCGAGCGCTGAGGCAGGTTGAGCGGCGTGCCCTCCAGAAGGGCCAGGATCGCGGCCGCGATCCAGTCCGGATGCGGCGGGCAGCCGGGCAGCTTGATGTCCACCTTGACGTGTTCGTCCAGCGCCGTGACCGTCTCGTGGCAGGTGGGGATATGGTATTTGCTCGAGTCGGGATCTGGCCCTGGCACAGTCGTGGGCGACTCCCGGTACATGAAGTCCTTTATTTCCTGGAGGGAATACATGTTTCCCAGGGCCGGGATGCCGCCGTCCGTGGCGCAGGTGCCCATGGCCACGAGGATCTGACAGCTCTTGCGCATCTTCTGGAGCACTTCGAGGTGCTCGGAGTGCCGGACGCTGCCGGTGACGATGCCGACGACCGCCTCCGGGATTTCCAGTTCTTTGCCTTCGCCGGTCTGACCGAAGTACTTCTTGTCGATGAGCACCGGGATGTGGACGAACTCGAGTTTGGGCAACAGGTCGACAAGAACGTCGCCGATGTTGAGCAGTGCTATTTCACAGCCCGAGCACGAGTTCAGCCATTCTTCAGCTATTGTAACCATAGACTTGCCTCCGTGGTCGGGCTTAGGCCGCAGCCTTCTGTTTGAGCGGGTTGGGGCCAAGGTCCCGGATCGTCTGGGTGAACTTGGTAACCACTTCCGCAAACCGAGGCGCTTCCGCCGAGGAGACCCACTCGATAGAGAAACGAGCCGGGTCGATGCCCATGTCTTCGAGCACGAGCTTTGCGCCTTCCGCCCTTGCCAACGCCTTGTTATTACCTTCCAGGTAATGACATTCGCCGAGGTGTCACCCCATGACCATGACGCCGTCAGCGCCGTTGCGCAGGGCGTCTACGATCAGGTTGGGATGCACCATGCCCGAACACATCACCCGGACGGCCCGCATATTGGGCGGATACTGCAGGCGCCCGACGCCGGCGAGATCGCCTCCGGCGTAAGCGCACCAGTTGCAGAGAAAGCCGATGATGACCGGTTCAAAACTCATGGATACGTTCTCCTTTTCCTCTAGCTTGCCAAAGCGCTCATAACCTGCGCTTTGATCTGTTCCATGGTGAAACCGTTTATGTCTACTCCCCCCTTGGGACAGGTGGCCATGCATACGCCGCAGCCCTTGCAGAGCGCCTTGTCGGTGCGAATCCGGCGGTGCTCCTTGCCGTCCGTGTCGGTGTAGGCCTCGAGGGTGATGGCGTTGTACGGGCAGGTGTCCACGCACAGTGCGCAGCCGTCACAGTTGGCCGTGGCCTCGCTCTTGATGGAGTCGAGCGTCATTACCGACTTGGAGAGGATGACGCTGGCGCGGCTGACCGCGGCCTGTGCCTGGGCCACCGCCTCGTCGATCGGCTTGGGATAGTGGCACAGACCGGCCAGGAACAGGCCGTCCACGCTCATATCCACGGGCCGCAGCTTGGGATGCGCCTCGGTCAGGAAGCCCTCGGCACTGGTGGAGCACTTGTACAGCTCGACAAGCTCCTTGCTCTCGTTGGGCAGAATGGCCGAGGCCAGGATGAGATGGTCGGCCTTGACCTTGATCGGACGTTTGAGGATGTGGTCGACGAATTGCACGGTGAGATCGTTGCCTTCTTTGGCTACGACCGGCTTGGCGTCGGTTTCGTAACGGACGAAGATCACCCCGAGTTCCCGGGCCTTGGTGTAGAGGTCCTCACGCAGGCCGTAGGTGCGGATGTCGCGGTTGATGATGAAGATGTTCATCTTCGGGTTGATTTCTTTCATCTGAATGGCGGTTTCGATGGAGTGCGTGCAGCAGACGCGGCTGCAATACTGACGTCCGGGCTCACGGGAGCCGACGCACTGGATGAATACCGCCGTATTGGACTTCTCAATGGCCGCCTTGTCCTTGGCCATGACCGCGTCGAACTCGAGGTGCGTCTTGACGCGGGCATCCTGACCGTAGAGGTACTCCGCGGGCTTGAGTTCCTTGCCGCCCGTGGCCACGACGGCGATGCCGTACTTGATGGCCAGGGTCTCGCCGTTGACGACGATCTCGCTCACGAAATTGCCCACCGAGCCGACGGCGGTCTTGAGCATGGCGTTCTTGTATATCTTGATCTTGGGATGGTTTTCGACCTTGGCGATGACTGTCTGCAACTGGGACTTGATGTCCTCGTTCTTCCAGGTCTTGTTCAGGCCCCAGGCATTACCGCCGAGCACGTTGCTCTTTTCGAGCAGGATGGTGCTGTATCCCTGGTCGGCCAGACCCAGGGCCGCGGTCATGCCGGACAGACCGCCGCCGATGACCAGCGCGGACTGCGTGACGTTGACCGAGAGGTACTCCAGCGGCTGGAGCAGGGACGCCTTGGATACGGCCATGCGCACCTGGTCCTTGGCCTTTTCCGTGGCCTTCTCGGGCTCTTTGGCGTGCACCCAGCTGTTCTGGTTGCGGATGTTGGCCATGTCGATCAGGTACTCGTTCAGACCGGCTTCCCGCAGGGTGTCCTTGAACAGCGGTTCGTGCGTGCGCGGCGTACAGGCGGCGACCACGATGCGGTTGAGACCGAATTCCTTGATTTTCTGCGCGATGAGCACCTGCGTGTCCGAAGAGCAGGTGAAGAGGTTATTTTCGACGTAGGCGACGTTGGGCAGGGTCTTAGCGTATTCGACAACGGCCTTGACGTCCACTACGCCGGCGATGTTGATGCCGCAGGAGCAGACGAACACGCCGACCTTGACCTCTTCCTTGCTGATATCGCGCTCGGAGGGATAGGTCTTGGCCTTGGTCAGCGTGCCTTTGGCCTCGGCCAGGGCGCCGGCGGCCGCAGCGGCGGCGCTGGAGGCTTCGGTGACCGATTGCGGGATGTCTTTGGGCGACTGGAAGCAGCCGGCGACGTAGATACCCGGCTTGTTGCTGTCGACAGGGGCGAAGCTGGAGGTCTCGGCGAAGTGGTAGCGGTCGAGCTTGAGGTCAGCCTTGGCCGCCAGGTCCTCGGCGGTTGCCGGGGCTTCCAGACCGATGGAGAGCACGACCATGTCGAAGTGCTCCACAGCTTCCTTGCCGTTTTCGTCTACGTAGCGGGTGTCAACGCCAAGGTTGCCAGGACCGGGAGTGAAGGTATGCGGGCGCACACGCAGGAAGCGCACGCCTTTTTCCTCGGCGCCGACGTAATACTTCTCGAAGTCTTTGCCGTGGGAGCGGATGTCCATGTAGAAGATGGTCTGGGATACGTCACCAGTGGTATGCTCGGCCGTGACCAGAGCCTGCTTGATGGCGTACATGCAGCAGACGCTCGAGCAGAAGCCGTTGTCACACTTGTTGAAACCGCGCGAGCCGACGCACTGAATCCAGGCGATCTTCTTGGGTTCGGTCTGGTCCGACGGCCGCTTGAGATGACCCATGCAGGGGCCGGAAGCGGAGAGCAGACGCTCGTATTCAAGACTGGTAACGACGTCGGATACCTTCCCGTAGCCGAAATGATCGAACACGCTCGGATCAAAAGCCTTGAATCCGGGGGCCATGATGACGGCGCCGACGTTGATGTTCACTTCTTCGGGCTTCTGGTCGAAATTGACCGCGCCGGTGGGGCAGTACTTTTCGCATGCCCGGCACTTGCCTTTCTGGATATAGATGCAGTTCTCAGCGTCGATCGCGTATTTCAACGGCACGGCCTGTCCGTAGAGGATATACGCGGCCTTGCGTTTGTCCAGGCCCTCGTTGAACTCGTTATCGACCTTCTTGGGGCATTTTTCTGTGCACAGGCCGCAGGCAATGCATTTGTCCATGTCGATATAACGGGGATTCTTCTTGACCGTGACCGTGAAATTGCCAACGGACCCGGCGACCTTCATGACTTCCGACAACGTCAACAACTCGATGTTCAAGTGCCGACCGCACTCGACCAACTTGGGTGAGATAATTCACATTGCGCAGTCATTGGTCGGAAACGTCTTGTCCAACTGCGCCATCACTCCGCCGATCCCGGCTTTTTTCTCTACGAGATACACGTAGTAGCCGGAGTCGGCCAGATCCAGTGCAGTCTGGATGCCGGCGATACCACCTCCAACAACCATGACTGAGCCAAGTTTCTGTGCAGACATCGAAACCCCCTTTTGGCTGGGCTTAAGGATTTGCACACGATGATATACGTCAGACCTGCCAGACATCCTTGCAGGCTGACCTGCCTAAAGTTCGACCCCGAACTTCTTCCACTGAGCTGCTGCCTCCGCTTCCGCCCTGGCAACCTGGGCGATCGACCAAGGCTCGATCGCAAGCGATTCGGCAACCAGCTGCCACAGCGACTTTACCTCGTACCCGCATTCACCGGGGTAATATTTCGGCAGTCGCTTCTGAATCTGGTCCCGACAGCTGGTGCAACCGACTACAACAACGTTTGCGCCCGAGTCCTTGATCTGGCGGACCTTGAACCTGCCGTGCGCAACGGATTCCTTTTCGTACGGCATGGGCCAGTTGCCGCCGCCCGCGCCGCAGCAGTAGTTGTTCGCGCGGTTGGGCGTCATCTCGACGAACTGATCCTCTTCAATGCATTGCCTGAGAATCCAACGAGCTTCGTTATAATACCCATGACCACATTGCCGTTCGAGTTCACGACCATGTTTACAGGAATCATGCCAAGTGAACAACTTGCCTCTGTTGACTGATTTATCAATCGTAATCCGGCCCTGTTCAATGAGTTCCTTCAGGTAGTCGTAAAAATAGGTGCTGCCGACCTGGCCGTTCAGGTCCTCGATGTTGAAGTTCTTCTCACCGGTGCTACAACCAAAAGAATTGCCACCAGCACCGGTCATGATCATAGCCTTGCGACTGGAGCGCTGCGTCCGGTCGATCATCTCTGTTGCCAGGCCAGAGCCCGCGTATGCGGACCTCCCGGCATGGTCGGCCTCAAAAGCCTCCCAGATGCTCGATGAAATCGACCACTGTTCGTTGGCAGCGTAGAATATCTTCCACCACCAGCCCATGTCGTCGTAATCGCCGAATAATTCCTTGGAATTCGGGAAAAACAACACTTCGGCGTCCACCTGGTCCACCGGTACAAAAAAACCAGGCAGACCAGCATGTTCGGCAAATTCCACTCCCATGCTCGCTACGGCGGAAAGACAGTCGGTCCTTGAAATCGAGAAATCGTCGTCCCTGACGGGTGCTGTGAGAATTCCCTCCCACAGGATGCCAGGAACGTTGTCGCGGTTGCGCAGATTCTTTAGCAGATTCCAGATCGGAACGAGATCGATTCCCATGGGGCAGGCATGGGAGCAGCGTCCGCAGCCTGTGCAAACCCAAGGAAAACAGGAATCGACGACCTCGTCGACTAGGCCGAAGGTGATCATACGCAAAGCCGTACGCGGGTCCCACCCCTCCATGCCCGGAATGCCGGGAATGGGGCAGCCACTCGCGCATGATCCGCAACTATGACAACGACTGAAATCGTACCGCTTAAGCCGGTCATGGATTTCGGCCTTGATTTCCCTGATTTCCAATACATCCATACCGTCCCGCCTCCTTGCCGGAACAACGAAAACGTACCATTACGCTTGCTGTCCTTTCGCCACGATCGGTCTCGCCTCTGCCGGCGTTGGCCGCGCCGTTATCCCTGCCGAGATCGTTACCAACCGTGACCTGCTCCACCTCCTCACAGGTTAGTGTCCATACTGCACTATCAGGTTTTTCATTGTTACTTATCAATAAAACCTATGGAAACCTCATTCAACCATAAAAAGCAACCGGGGTCAACAGCCAAAAATGATTCCTGGAAACACGACAGCCCATCTCCGCGGACCGCCCCAGCTGCCTTTTCAGACATGACTGGAGAGAAAACGACGCACTCCGATCCGTCCTCGCGCACGCCCTGCCGCAGGAGGATCCTCCCGGCCATGACGGTTCAGGCCCGGGGAGCGGCGCTTTCGCTCGCAGGGGTGTCCGGCTGCTTACCGAGCGCGTCCACGATCTTGTCCATCGACATCAACGAGCTGATCTGCGCGGCAATTTCCTTCACATCGTAATCCGGCTGTGTGGCCTCGCAGACGTAAAGACGCCAGGCGCCGGATTTCTCACGGCCGAGATACATGCTGCGCTGTACGGCTACCGTGGATTCATGAAGGATCCCCGACGTCAGAAAAAGCCGCGCATAATCGGCCTCCTCCTCGTGCCATGCGTAGCGGATGCTGTCCGGATCCTCCGGCAGGCAGTCGTAGAACTTTCTGCTCCAGGTATTCGCCGAGAACAAGGCTTCAAGCTTTTGTCCCATAACGCATCTCCTTATCGTCAGCCGGCCCCCCGGCTGGATGAGTAATCCGAATGGCCTGTCACTATCCCACGCCGCCAGAAAATGCCAGCATATTCCCGACGCCGGATTACCCTTTTTTCCCGCCGTCCTGAAAACGAGACGGCGTCGCGCCCTCGGGAGAGCAGCTTTGCATTCGCCCAACGCCCATTGTCCGTGGGAGCGTCCGGGCCGCCTTGTCCAAAATAAAGCCTCCTTCCTTGTAACCAGAGGGCAGGCCCGGACGTCTTATGGAGTGCAGGACGCCTGATCGAGCAACCGGGGAGGGGCAAACCACGGAGGACGCTGTGACAATGACCGGATGCGGCAGGGAACCGCGTACACTGCAGGCTGAGGCGGCGTGTCGTTCGGAAACGTTCGAAGGCGGTCGGAATGCACGACCGCGCAAAGGGAGAAGGGTATGAGCATCAGCGCAATCAGCGGAAGCGCTTCCTCGGTGACCAGCCTGTCCGGGATGTATGCTCAGCGCAGAAGGGCCGCAGTCAACTCCGAGGATATGGATACGGAGCTGAGCACCAGGATTATGAGCGATAAGGATGCCGATGGGAACGGACTCATGTCCCTGCAGGAATCCGGTCTCACCGAGGACCAGTTCGGGAATATCGACGCCGATGGCGATGGTTCCGCCACCAGCGACGAATTGACTACTGCGCTCAAGTCCAAGCGCGAAGAGATGATGTCAAAAATCAAGCAGCATTTCGACGCCAATCCCGAAGAACTCGCAACCCGCATGAGCGCCCGGATCATGGAAGAACAGGACGCCGACGGAGACGGGGGCTTGTCGCTGGAGGAATCGGGCCTCGACGACGAAGACTACGCTTCCATCGACACGGACGGCGATGGCAGTGTAAACAGCGCGGAGCTGGGCGAAGCGGTCAAGGCACGGCATCAGGGAAATGCCGGCGGTCCGCCTCCTGGCCCGCCCCCTGGCGGCGGCCCGGGTGGGCCTGGCGGCGGGCAGGGTGGGCTTGGCGGCGGGCAGGGGAGCGAGGATGTTCTCCAGTCGCTCTTTGGCGACACCGCGACCGACAGCGACGAGGACGATGCGAGCGTATCGGCATCCGCCACGCTGTCCGATGCCTGGAAGCAGCGGATGCAGAAGGCCTCTTCGGCCTATCAGAATCAGGCTCAGGGCCTGCTCTCGGCGCTGTTCGGCCAGGGCGAGGCGCTGGCAACGGCCTGAGCCAGGCAGAGGGAATCGGGGGCGCGGTCGCGCAGGCCGCGCCCCTGCACAGGGCGGGCTACCGCGGACGCGCTCCCGCTAGCGAGGACCCGGAATGGACGACGCGGCTATCGTGGAAAGGATTCGCAATGGCGAAGTCAACGCGTATGCCGTGCTGATCGAGCGGTATCAGGAGTACGTTTTTTCGGTTGTTGCCCGGCATTTACCCGGAAACCTGGTCGAGGAGGTCGCCCACGAAGCCTTTGTCAAGGCGTATGAAAATCTGTCGAAGTTCCGGGGTGAGTGTGCGCTCCGCCACTGGCTCGCCCGTATAGCGGTGAACCTGTGCGCTGATCGTTGGCGCCGGCGTTGCAAGGATCCGACCGGGTCCTGCGATGCACTATCCCCGGAGGGTCAGGCCTTTATCGATGCTGTCCTGGACCACGCCTCCCGCGAGCGGTATGAAGAGGCTGTGCGCCAGGAGGAAGCCAGGGCCTTGCTGGACTGGGCGTTGCGACGCATTTCACCCGAAGATCGCATTGCCCTGGAAATGACCGCTCTCGACGGGCGGCCGCTTGACGAGGCTGCGGCCATCCTGGGATGGAGCGTTTCCAAGGTCAAGGTTCGCGTGCACCGTGCCAGACTCAAAATGCGCAGCGAATTGCAGGCCATGTTGGCGCGAGGGGAGAGACATCATGAACGATAAGCAGATAGACAGACTGGAGGCAGCCCTGGCCGCGCACGTGCGCAGCCGGGCCTCTGTTCAGCCTTCTTCGGGATTTTCCGCCAGCGTACTGCGCCAGGTACGGCTCGCGGAAACAACGACGCCAGCGCAAACCCTGCTGAACCGCGCGCTGGCCCCGTTTTTGGTCGCCGTGGCGACGTCGTGCGTTGTGGTCGCCGCGGCGGCATTGCGTGATTTTTCCTGGGCGGAGATCACGCTGCACGCGACGCTGTACTCTCTTGATCTGGCCTCGCCGCCGGTCTGGTGCATCAGCTAGAGGAGGCGTACGCGTATGTACTGGAAAGTGTGGGCAGGCGTATTTCTGATTTTCCTTCTCGGCACCCTCTGCGGCGCGCTGGGGATGCAATCTTATCTCAAGCGGTCCATTGTCGCCGATTTCCGGCGACCGCGCGAACCGGATCCCGCCGCCATCGTCAGACATATCGACCGGGAGATCGGACTGCGCGAGGAGCAGAAGCAGGCGCTGAAGCCCGTGTTTGCGTCCATGTCCGAAAAAATACGCGACACGATGCGGCAACATCATGCCCTGGTCGAGACCATTGTCGCCGAGACGGACGCTGCCGCGGCCGCGTTTCTCGATGAAGACCAGAAACAGCGCTTTGCTGTTATGGTTGAAAGAATGAAGGCCATGCGCAGGGCGATGCCACCGCCTCCGCCGCCATGCGGCGGCATGGCTCCGCCCCCGTGCGATGAAATGCCTCCGCCACCGGGCGGAGCGCCAGCGCCGCCACCTCCCCCCCGGCCTTGACGCTGCCGTGGCGAGCGCTACGTACAATGCGGAGAATGGGGATAGAGGCCTCTCGCCCTGATGGGACGAGACGACACGCGGCACGAAAAATCGCGTCCCCCCATTCTCCGTATTTTCTCACGACAGAGAAGTCAACCCTGAATTTCAGCGGTACCATCCATGCATCCTGATGTGTACACCCAGCGGTGGACAAGGTCACCGTACGTAAAGTGCCCTTAAGATATCCATGAAGTCAAATTTTTTCTGGAGTTCCCATCATTTCTGGAAGACTAAAAGTCAAGATGACATAAGAGTTTGACAAAATGAGATCTGGAGTAGGTAATTTTGTGGCAAGTCTAGTAGTGTGCAAAAAAAATGTACACAAAAAAGCTCGGCGTATAGAGTCACGCCATGTCACGGAAGGTTGCCATCGTGGTTGATTTTCGGACTCGCCTGGCGGAGCTGTCGGAATGGCAGACAGCGACGCGCGACGACGTGTTGGTGGTCGGGGAAGTTGAGCTGCGCGCTACGCTCCGGCGTTGCGTAGCGGTCGGACGCGTTCCTTGTATCAGAATAGCCGGTATTGGTCGCCCCGTTTAGGGGATGGTTTTCGGGAATCGCGTTCGGCGTCCTGATTCTGCGGCTTGGCGCTGTTCGGCGCCGTAGCGCTGGCCGGTGGTTCGGGATGCGGTGGAGCGGGTCTGGCCGCCGCGGGCTGCGTGACCGTCGGCGATGCTGGTCTGTGCGGTGCAGGTGCAGGTTTGGGCTGTGCTGGCGAGGGTTCGGGTTCTTGCGCGGGAATGGGCTGCGCTGACGCGGGTTCGGGAGACGCGGGCCGCGCAGGCGCGGGGAGAGGCTGCGTCGAGGGGGGGGAGGGGGGAATGAGTTCCTGGCCGGCTGGCGGCACCGGCACGGTCGCCTGGCGTGCCACGGCGTCAGCCCGCCTGGCACCGGCATGCTCGTCGGGGTCCTTGCCCAGCCGATACGAAAACAAGGGACAATCGACGTGCTCGCAGGCGTCGACTTCCTTGCTGACGCCTCCCGAGCATTCGAGGCATTTTTTTCGGATAGCGCGCAACGGCGTCATTTTGACCATACCTGCTCCCCGCCAGGTTCCTCGGAGCGTAGCCCCGGGTTTTCCCGGCGGTCTTTTCTTAGCGCCCTGACAGCGTCACTGCAAGCCCCCGAGCGTGAGTATCGTCTCGAAAAGGCGTATCTCGCCTTTTCAGCATTTTTTCCCGAGGGCAATGCATCATTGTACCGCTGTGCAATCGATATGGGTGTAGCGGAGGTGCGCCGCAACCGTCCGAACAAGGGGAAAAGCCATGAACGTGGAGTATGTCCTGTCCATTACAACTTCATGACCGATACCTTACGACGCAGCGTTCGCTCAATGTCGGGGTTTGTGTTTACGGAGACCTTATCATTCTGACATTACTCGAAAACATATTTACGATCTCTCGAAATCTGGCCTTCATGCCGAAGTTAGAGCAGTGGAAAAGTCGGAAAAAAAATCCCTCCAGCCGCGGGCGGGGTAGATTTCTTTTTCATTTTGGGCTATACATCAACTTACGGAAAAACTCTGACCCTGCGAGGAGAACGAACATGGCTAAAGAAGGCTCTGTCGCCCCCAAAGAACGGGTAAACATAACATACAAGCCCGCTACTGGCGACGCCAAAGAAGAAGTGGAACTGCCGCTGAAGCTCCTGGTGATGAGCGACTTCACCTTGCGACCGGACAACCGGCTTGTCGAGGATCGCCAGCCTGTGAGCGTGGACAAGGACAATTTCAACGATGTGCTCAAGGCGCAGGATCTGGAGCTGAATATGTCCGTGGCCAACCGTCTGACGGAGCCCGGCGCTGACGGAGAGACCCCGTCCATGGCGGTGAAGTTGAAGTTCGACAGCATCAATGATTTCAAGCCGGACGCCATCGTACAGAAGGTTCCGGAGCTGAAGAAGCTGCTGGATCTGCGCGAGGCGCTCAAAGCGGTCAAGGCGCCGCTGGGCAACGTGCCCGAGTTCCGCAAGAAGATTCAGGACATGGTCAAAGACGACGGCGCGCGTGAACGGCTGTTGAAAGAACTCGGCATGTCGGAGTAAAGGAGCCAGACTATGAGTGACGAACAGGCTGCACAGCAGACGCAAGCCCAGCCGGCCGCCGCGACGGCCGCGCCGGATTCGCTTCTGGACGACATCATCCAGGCCACGAACATCAAGCCCTCGGATGAGTATTATTCCACGGCCAAGGCCGGAATCCAGGCCTTTCTGGAGGAAATGCTCAAACCCGAGCGCTCCGGTGATAAGATATCCGCGGCCGCCATCGATCAGATGATTGCGGAGATAGACAAGAAGCTCTCCAATCAGATGAACGAAGTACTCCACAACCGCGATTTCCAGAAGCTGGAATCCGCGTGGCGGTCCTTGAAGTATCTGGTGGATCACACGGACTTCCGTGAGAACATCAAGATCGACATCATGAACTGCACCAAAGAAGACCTGCTCAACGACTTCGAGGACGCCCCCGAGGTGACGAAGTCGGGTCTGTACCGCAACGTCTACACCGCGGAATATGGCCAGTTCGGCGGCAAGCCCTACGGCGCCATGGTCGCCAACTTCGACTTCGGCCCCGGCCCCCAGGACGTCAAGTTGTTGCAGTACGTGTCCAGCGTCTCGGCCATGTCGCACGCGCCGTTCTTCGCCTCGGCCGGAAAGGAGTTTTTCGGCATCGAGGACTGGGCCAAGCTGCCCGACCTCAAGGACCTTCATGCCATTTTCGAGTCGCCGCAGTACATCAAGTGGAACTCCTTCCGCGAGTCCGAGGACGCGCGCTATACGGCCCTGACCCTGCCGCGGTTCCTGCTTCGCCTGCCCTACGGTCCGGAGACCGACCCGGCCAAGACCTTCAACTTCAAGGAAGACGTCTCCGGCGGCAACGAGGACTTCTGCTGGGGCAACACCGCCTTCGCCCTGGCCTCGCGCCTGACCGACAGCTTCGCCAAGTACCGCTGGTGTACGAACATCATTGGTCCGCAAGGCGGCGGCGCGGTGGAAGACCTGCCCATCTATCAGTTCGAGGCCATGGGTGCCATCCAGACCAAAATCCCGACGGAAATCCTCATCTCCGAGCGCCGCGAATATGAACTCTCCGAGGAGGGCTTCATCTCGCTGACCATGCGCAAGGGCTCGGACAACGCCGCGTTCTTCTCGGCCAACTCCTGCCAGAAAGCCAAATTCTTCGGCACCTCCAAGGAAGGCAAGGAGGCCGAACTCAACTACCGCCTCTCCACACAGCTGCCGTACATGATGATCGTCAACCGTCTGGCCCATTACATCAAGGTCATTCAGCGCGAAAACATCGGCACCTGGAAGGAGCGCTCCGACCTGGAATCCGAACTCAACAAGTGGGTCAGCCAGTACGTCACCGAGATGGACAATCCCGATCCGGCGGTCCGCAGCCGCCGTCCGTTGCGGATGTGCAAGATCGAAGTCAAGGACGTCGAAGGTGATCCAGGCTGGTATAGCGTGGGCATGAAGTTGCGTCCTCATTTCAAGTACATGGGCGCCTTCTTCACCCTGTCGCTGGTCGGCAAGCTGGAAAAGCAGTAGCGGGAACTGCGGTGAGGCGCGCGCGTGCGCCTGCGCAGGCAACATAACGCCGCCGTTCAACACTCAGACCAGGAGGAAACACCATGGCTCTTACGTCGTATGCAAAAGTAACCGGAAAAAAATCGGGCGAGATCAAAGGCAGCTGCCAGCAGGGCGGAGACAAGAAAGACAAAATTCTGGTCTATGGCATCAAGCACGACGTCACTATCCCGCGTGACAACCTGACCGGCCTCCCCACCGGCCAGCGCGTGCATTCGCCCTTCGTCATCACCAAGTCGGTGGACAAGGCCAGCCCCAATCTGTACAAACTGTGCACCACGGGCGAACATTGCGACGTCGAAGTCGACTACTACCGCATCAAGGAAGACGGCACGGAAGAGAAATACTACACCGTCAAGCTCGCAGACGCCATTGTTGTGGCCATGAATCACTGGAAGCTCAACGTCCTGAATCCCGACAACAAACCCTTTGAAGATTCGGAAGACGTCGCCTTCACCTATTCCAAGATCACCTGGAACTTCGCTGACGGCAACATCGAACATACCGACGACTGGAAAGGCGGAGGCAAGTAGCCTCCATTGACGCCTGGAGCACGGCGTTGCCGTCTGCTCCATGCCGCTGCCGGGGCCGGGGGGGAAGGTCCACCCGGTTCCGGCGCATATTGCCGGGCCGAACGATCACCACGTGACGGGGATGCAGGATGCAGCCCTGGAATGGACTGGTCAACTGAGGCGGACATCGAATTCCGGTGACAGGGAGCCGCATCCGCCCGGCACCCGCCACCAACCGGCGCAGCAGAGCAACACGGAACCATGCACGACAAACGCCTGCTCGAACGCATCCGCGACTACGCCCTCAACCCTGATCAGGAGCGGCGAGGCGAGGCGGACGTGCCCACGCTCATGGCCTCCGTGCTCGCCCATGTCCGGCGCATTCTCAATACCAAAGCAGGCTCGGTGCTCATCGACGAAAATTACGGTCTCTCGGACTTCACCAACCTGGCCAGCTCGTTCGCCTCGGAGAGCGTACGCGATCTGCAGGAAGAGATATCCAGCCAGATCATGAAGTACGAGCCGCGCATCAAGGACGTGCGGGTCGACTTCGTCGAACAGCGCGAGGACGTGCTCTCCCTGCGGTTCAAGATTTCCGGCCGCTTCGATCTTGAGAGCCGGAATACGCCGGTGGTATTCGAGAGCGTGGTCCAGTCCGACGGTAAAATCTCCATAACCAGCTGAATCCGGCCTATACCCGACGATGATAACCCCGTACTATCAACAGGAGCTGCAAAACCTCAAGGAACTCGCCGTCGAGTTCGCCAAGGCCCATCCCGCGCTGGCACCACTGCTCAGCGGACCGTCCACCGACCCTGACGTAGAGCGGCTGCTCGAGGGCTCGGCCTTTCTCACCGGCCTGGTGCGAGAAAAACTCGATGACGAATTTCCCGAAATTGTCCACAACCTTCTCGAGCTGGTCTTTCCGCACTATCTGCGGCCTATTCCCTCCACGGCCATCATCCAGTTCACGCCCAAGACCGGTCTGAAGGAGATTCTCAGCGTCAAGGCCGGCACGACCGTTGCCTCGGTCCCGGTCAAAGGCACCAAGTGCCTGTTCACGACCAGCCTGGACGTGGATCTGCAACCCCTGGAGATCACCTCCGCCTCGCTGCAACGCACGCCCGGCCAGCCGCCGGCGGCGCGCATCGGGTTCGAGCTGCACGGCATGAGGCTCAAGGACTGGAACCCGCAGCGGCTGCGCATGCTCATCGGCGGATCGTTCGCCCAGGCTGCGGATCGCTTCCATCTGCTCATGCGCTTCACCAGCGCCATTCATATCCTGCCACAGGAAGGCGGCTCGCCCGTGACCTTGAACAAGCGCAACCTCAGGCCTGTCGGCTTCGGAGGCGGCGAGGCACTGCTGCCTTACCCTTCGCAGGCTTTTTCCGGGTACCGCATCCTCCAGGAGTATTTCATTCTTCCGCATAAATTTCTTTTTTTCGATGTCACCGGGCTCGATCAATGGACGACGCGCGGCGACGGCACCCGCTTCGAGGTGGTCTTCGAGCTGGGCAAGATTCCGGACGATGTGCCGGAGTTCAAGCGCGAGCACTTCATCCTCTCGGCCACGCCCGCGGTCAACCTCTTTCCCCATGGCGCGGAGCCGATCCTGCTGGATCACCGCCAGCAGGAATACCGCATCCGCCCCAGCGACCAGCAGGCCCAGAATTATCAGGTCTACTCGGTCTCCACGGTCACCGGATTCGCCGCAGGCACGGTCAAGCAGAAAAAATACGTGCCCTTCGAAATGTTTCTGCCGGCATCCTCCGAAACCTCCTCGTACCATGTCATCCGCAAAATATCGGCCATGGACGAGACCGTGGAGCAGTATCTGACCATCGCCTACGACATGGAGGGCGCTCCGCCCGAGCCGGAGACCCTTTCGCTGGAGCTGGTCTGCTCCAACTTCCGGCTCCCGGAAAATCTCCAGATCGGTGACATCTCCCAGCCGACCGAGAGTTCGCCGACCCTGTGCGAATTCAAGAACATCAGCCGGACCACGGCGGCCGTGCAGCCGCCCATCGGCAAGGATCTGCTCTGGCGACTGCTCTCGCACGTCTCGCTCAACTATCTGCCCATAGCCGACGCCAAGAACCTTAAGGCCCTGCTCCGGCTGTACATCTTCCCGGACACGCGCGACCGGGCCTCGGTGGTGGCCAATTCCAAGCGCGTCGACGGCATCCAGGATTTCAGCTCCACCATTGCCGACCGCATCATCTACGGATACGTCATCCGCGGGCAGGATCTCAAGCTCACGGTCAACAGCCAGAATTTCGCCAGCCTGGGCGACATGTATCTGTTCGGCTCCGTTCTCGACGCCTTTTTCAGCGGATATTGTACCCTGAACACTTTTACCCGCCTGGAGATGCTCGACATGCTCACGGGCGAGGTCTACCAATGGCCGATCAGATCCGGGGACCGTCCCTTGCTTTAAGAAAGGATATCACCGCCCGCCCCGCCCGCTATGGTTTCTTCCAGGCCATGCGGCTGCTGCGCTATTTCTTCCAGCACGACGCCGGCCAGCCGGTGGACGAAACCTATTTCACCAACCATATCCGGGTCCGACCGGAGCTGTCGCTGGGCTTTCCGGGAACGGACATGACCGGGATTACGGTCAACGAGCGCGACGGACTCCCCTTTTACCACATCACGGCCACCTTTCTCGGTCTCTACGGTTCGTCGTCGCCGCTGCCCACGTTTTACACCGAAGATTTGATTGACGATGTCAACGACGACGTCACAGCTACGCGCGAATTTCTCGACATCGTCAATGCTCCCCTCTATCCGCTGCTCATCAAGGCCTGGTTCAAATACAAGCTGTACTATCAGATCAACGCCTTCAAGAATACCTCGGTCCTTGAGCGACTATTCAGCCTGTTCGGGCTGGGCGTGCCCGAACTCAGGGACCGGGTATCTCGTCCGGAGCGGCTCCTGCGTTACATCGGCCTGTTCTCCCAGTGGCCGCGCTCCTCCACCGGGCTGACGACGCTCATCTCCGACGTGCTCGGCGGAGCGCGTGTCGAGGTCGAGCCGAACCTGATCCGGCGCGTGATCATCCCGCCGGACCAGCGCTTTTACATGGGCCAGCGCAACTGCATCCTGGGGGAGGATGCCCACGTGGGAGAACAGATACTCGACCGCATGAGCAAGTTCGGCCTGATCATCGGCGAACTCGACGCGGACGCCTTTCACGCCTGCCTGCCGGGCACGGAAACCTTTTCCTGGCTTGTGGAACTTATTCACCTGTATGTTTCAACCCCGTTGGAGTGTCACATGGAAATCCGCATCAACCGGACGCAGGTACAGCCCTTCCGGCTTGGCGATCCGCTCTGGTCGGTTCTCGTGCATGACGCCTGGGTCTATTCAGCGGAACCGCCGGACGACTGTCGGGCGCTTTTTGAACTTAAAATTCACGGGAGCAGACAATGATCAACGTCGACATCAGAGCACTGTTGCTGAAGATGAACCCCTTTTGCACTGCGGCGCTCCAGAATGCGGCTGGTTTGTGCGTCTCGCGTACGAACTATGAAGTCATGATCGAGCATTTTCTGCTCAAATGCATCGAAAACGACAAAAGCGACCTGACCTTGCTGCTCAAGCGTTTCGAGATCGATCCAGCCCGCTTTGCCATGGCCGTAAACCGCACGCTGGAAGAAGCCAAAACCGGCAACGCCGGAAAGCCGCTGTTCTCGCCTTTGCTGGTAGAACTTACCGAGGACGCCTGGCTGGTCTCCTCCATCGACATGGGCGAGCCCCTGGTCCGCTCCGGCGCCTTCCTCGCCGCCATCGCCGCCCGACCATCCTTCTACGCCTCGGGGTTGCAGTCCGATCTGCTGCGCACGCTCTCCAAGGACGTCATCCTCAAGGAATTTTACCCGACCACGCGCGACTCGGTCGAAGCCAGGGCGCCGGGTGAGGCCAAAGCGGGCGCCGCCCCCGGCGCTCCGGCCGGGCCCACCGGCGAGGGATCCTTTCTGGCCCGCTTCTGCCAGGATTTCACCGCCTCGGCCCAGGCCGGCAAGATCGACCCCGTCTTCGGGCGCGACGAAGAAATCCGCCAGGTCATCGACATCCTGGCCCGGCGCCGCAAGAACAACCCCATCCTCGTCGGTGAGCCCGGCGTGGGCAAGACCGCAGTCATCGAAGGCCTGGCCCTGCGCGTCACGCAGGGTGATGTCCCGGAAATGCTGCTCGGCGTTTCGCTGCTCGGCCTGGACCTCGGCGCGCTTGAGGCCGGTGCGGGCATGAAGGGCGAATTCGAGAACCGCTTGCGCGGCGTCATCAACGAGGTTAAGGCCTCGCCCAAGCCCATCATCCTGTTCATCGACGAGGCGCACACGCTGGTCGGCGCCGGCGGCGCCGCCGGCGGCAGCGACGCGGCCAACCTGCTCAAGCCGGCGCTGGCGCGCGGCGAACTGCGCACCTGCGCCGCGACCACCTGGTCCGAATACAAGAAATACTTCGAAAAAGACCCGGCCCTGGCCCGTCGTTTCCAACTCGTCAACCTCAAGGAGCCCGACGCAGCCACGGCAGAGCTGATCCTGCAAGGCCTGCGCGGGGCCTTTGAAAAGGCCCACAAGGTAGTCATTCGCGGCGACGCGCTCACCGCCTGCGCCACCTTTGCCGACCGCTACATCACCGGCCGCTTTCTCCCGGACAAGGCCATCGACCTGCTCGATACGAGCGCCGCGCGCGTCAAGATCAACATCACCGCCAAACCCGGCCCTGTCGAGGACCTCGAACAGTCCATCCGGGCTATGGAACGCGTCAAGACGATCATGGATCGCGACCGCGAGAACAACGTTGTCGTCGATGAAGAGAAATACAAGGCCAACGACGACGCTCTGGCCGAAAAGCGGACCGCGCTCGAGGCCATCACTGCGCGCTGGAAAACCGAACAGCAGGCAGCGCAGCAGGTCATCGAGCTGCGCGACAAGGTCCACGAGGCAGCCCCCGAGGACAAGGACGCTGCCAAGGCCGAGCTGACCAAGGCCGACGAGGCGTTGACCGCCACGCGCGGCGAAGGTTCACTCATCCAGATCGAGGTCACGCCCGACGTCGTGGCCCTGGTCGTATCCGACTGGACCGGCATCCCGCTCGGCAAAGTCCAGCGCGACGAGTCTGAAACCGTGCTGCATCTGGCCGAGAAGCTGGAAGAGCGCATCAAGGGCCAGGACATGGCCATTGACGCCGTTACCCGCATGATCAAGGCCTCTAAGGCCGGCATCCGCAATCCCGACCAGCCCATCGGCGTCTTTCTGCTCGTCGGCCCCAGCGGCACGGGCAAAACCGAAACCTCCCTGGTCCTGGCCGACCTCCTGTTCGGCGGCCAGCACAACATCGTCACCATCAACATGACCGAATTCACGGAAGGCCATACCGTCAGCCGGCTCATCGGTTCGCCTCCCGGCTACGTCGGTTTTGGCGAGGGCGGAATGCTCACCGAGGCCGTGCGCCAGCGACCCTACAGCGTGGTGGTCCTCGACGAGGCGGAAAAGGCCCATCTCAGCGTCATGGAACTCTTCTACCAGGTCTTCGACAAAGGCGTGCTCCACGACGGCGAGGGCAAGGAAATCAGCTTCAAGAATACCGTCATCATGCTCACCAGCAATCTGGGCTCGGATGTCATCCAGGAAATGACCAATACGGACACCCCGCCCCCGTCCGACGCCGTGATCTCGGCCCTGCGGCCGCTGCTTTCCCAGCATTTCAAGCCCGCGCTGCTGGCCAGGATGACCATCGTACCCTACTGTTCGCTGAACGAAGAGGCCTTGCGCAAGATTTCCTTGCTCAAGCTCCAGCAGCTCGCCAAGACCATGTACAACAACAACCGGATGCAGCTCCTCTGGGACGACGCCGTGCCCGAGGCCATCGCCAAGGCCTGCACCACGGTGGAAACCGGGGCTCGCAATATCGAAATCATCCTCAACGACAACGTCCTGCCACGGCTCTCCCAGCAAATTCTGGAGAGCCTGAGCAAGGGCGATATGCCCGCCAAGGCCAGGCTCACCCTGGCCGAGGACGGAGAGATAGCGATCGCATTCGAGGAGTAGCGGACTTCACAGGGGGGGGAGAGGCGCCAGCCTCCCCCCCTGCGCGCATCCCGGCGCACACGCGGGAGATATGTCACGCCGCCACGACCGGACAAAAACCGCCAGACCGCCCCGTCGGCCGGACCGACTCCGCCGCCAGACCTGGCGCCAGCCAAAGGACATGACATGAGCACCAAGAAAGGAATCTGGATCACGTCGCTGGACAAGGACGAAGCCCTGGCACAGCAGCTCGCCCAGACCGGAGCGACCTACGGCCTTGGCACAGGCGGCCATTTCTGGATCGATGATCTGGACAAGATGGAGTGGTCGGGGGCAGTACCCGAACTGGCTAAGCCCGAAATCGCCTGCTGGGTCGTCGTCGGACCGACTGCTCGTTTCGGCGTCGAGAGCATCCGACAAGGGCTGGCGCTGCTGGCCCAGACGATAGTCTCGGTCCGCGGTTGCGGGTTCCCGATACTCGTGGTGGGAACCGACGCCGTGGTGGACCCGGCTACGCTGCCGACGCCGCTGCGCGGCGCCGAGGGCGTGACCATGGCCTCCCTGGGGCCCAAGCTCGCGGCCCGCGCCAACACCCCCTGGAAGCCGCTGCCCACGTCCTACCGCCTCGATCCCCGGCCGCTGCCCGGCATCGGCCTCTGGTTCGAGGTCGCGCCCGCGCAGGGAGAGTGGAAGGGCGCCATCTTCGGCGTAACCGGTGCCGAAGTCGACGCCCACGGCGTCGGACCTGCCGGAACCATCCCGCAACGGGCCGTCCTGGAGTATCCGTTCAAGGGCATGAAGTTGCAACTTGGCGAAACCGAGTACCTGGCCTGGGGCCTGTCCAACACGCTGACCCCGCAGGAATCCTACTTCATCCGCGTCTCCACGACGCCCAAAAGCATACTCTTCGGAGAGCTTCCCACAGGCGACGAGGCCGACCTGTATACGATCATGCTGACCTGAGCGTAGCGGTTTGCTCCGTATGCCCTTCCGGCGCCGGGAGACCCGACCGACAGGCCGGATAGCCTGTGTGCCAATCCCGGGGACGTTGACATCGTTGCCGCCTTGTCGCACTGTTGTCGGGCGGACCGGCGCGACAGCGTCGACGCCGGACGCAGGAGAAGCAATATGCGCGCGTATGCTCCGGGAAAACGGATGCTTTGGTGGGGACTGACGCTGGCGGTGGTGATGTTTGCCGCCGGCTGCGACGGCGGACTCTTTGGCCCGTGCTCTCCCTTTACGCAGGTCAAGGCCCAGATCAGAATGCAGGGCGAGCCCCCGGCAAACGGGTTGACGCTGCCGCTGCCCGTCGTGCTCGGCAACGAGGTAATCGGGCAGGCCACAGCCATTGAACAGGACTCCGGCCCGCGGACGGTCCTGGCTGTCTGTCTCGAAAAGGATGCCCTGCCCAGACTGCATCGGCTCATCGGATTCTATGTGGAACAAGACCCGGCCGGAGCTCGGATGATAGCGGCGCCGCTGGCCGAAACCGGGCCTCCGATCGAAAAAGACCCGGTTTTCCTGGGCTTTTTCGATTACCGCGATTTCTTTGCCTGGAAGGCGCAGTACTTTCTGAAAAAATCGCTGGACAGCCTGCTCAAGACGCTCGACGACGCCTTGCTTCAGCCGGGCGGGAACCCGCCGCCGCAACAGGAACGGCTGTGAGTCAGGCCCCGTCGAGGCCGGCCCCGCCGGCGCTGCTGCTGTTCGATTTCGGCGGCGTCATCGCCGATGAGGGCTTTGTCGGCGGACTGGCGGCCATTGCCCGGGCTAACGCCATCGATCCGGGCGTTCTGCTGCAACTGGCGGTGGACATCATCTTCTCCAGCGGCTATCTTATTGGTCAGGCTAAGGAGTCTCTTTTCTGGGAGCAGTTGCGCAGCCGGGCCGCGATCCGCGGCGACGACGTCGCGTTGCGGGGAGAACTGCTTACCCGTTTCCGGCTCCGGCCGCGCATGATGGACATCGTGGACAGGTTGCGCGCTGCTGGCCGTCAGGTGGCTGTGCTGAGCGATCAGACCAACTGGCTCGACGAAATCGAATCTGCGCAGCCCTTTGCCCATCGCTTCGACCGCATTTTCAACTCCTATCACGTCGGCCTGCACAAACGCGACCCGGCCTGTTTTACCAACGCCCTTGAGACCATGGGCTTCCGCGCCGGGCAGGCGCTGTTCGTGGACGATTTGCACCAGAATACGGAGCTGGCCCGCAACCTGGGCTTGCGCGCCATTCATTACCGGGAGCAGGGGCAGTTCGAAACTGAACTCTTGCCCTGCTGTCCGGAGATAGCCTTTCCCGACCCGAAAGAAACATCCCGCGACCATGGAGAATGACATGCATACGCGTACGCCGAATATGGCGCCTGAAGGCCTGCCGATCATCTGCCTGTCCGGTTTCACCACCCTGCTCTTTGCCGTGCTGGGCTGGCCCTGGCTGGCCATGCTCGGCCTGGCGATAACCGGATTGTGCCTGCACTTTTTTCGCGACCCGGAGCGCGTCGTCCCGGACGGGCCGGGTCTGGCGATCTGCCCGGCGGACGGGCGCGTAGTCAAGGCCGGCCCGGCGCTGGACCCGATCGAAGGCCGCACCCGCCCCTGCGTCAGCGTTTTCATGAACGTCTTCAACGTGCACGTGAATCGGGTGCCCGTGGAGGGCCAGGTGCAGGCACTGCACTATTATCCGGGCAAGTTCCTCAACGCCTCGCTGGACAAATCCTCCGAAGAGAACGAGCGGCTGGTCATGCGTCTCAAGGACGAGACCGGGAATATCTGGACCGTGGTGCAGATAGCGGGGCTTATCGCCCGACGCATCGTCTGTCACGCCGAGACGGGCGATACGCTGCGTCGAGGGCAGCGCTACGGGCTGATCAAATTCGGATCCCGGGTTGACCTTTACCTCCCTGACGACTATGAAATACGCGTAACCCTTGGCGATACGGTCTTTGCCGGCCAGACCGTCGTAGCCACGCGGCCACAGATTCAAAGCCGTGAACTCCTTTCCAATCAGACCGGAACGCCGCCGGCGTCGGAGTAGATATGGACAACGAGAACCGACCGTTTCGTCGCGGCGTCTACCTGCTGCCGAATTTGCTGACCACGGCCAGCCTCTTTGCCGGCTTTCTGGGCATGTTGTACGCCATGCGCGGCAGCTACGAGTCCGCGGCCCTGGCAATCTTCTTCAGCGCCCTGCTGGACGGTCTCGACGGCAAGGTCGCCCGCTGGACCAACACCGCGAGCGAGTTCGGCGTGCAGTACGATTCGCTCGCCGACCTGGTAGCCTTCGGCGTCAGTCCCGCCGTGCTGCTGTACCACTGGCAGGTGAGCCAGTTCGGCCGGCTGGGCATCATGGCCTGCTTTTTGTTCATGGCCTGCGGGGCGCTACGTCTGGCGCGCTTCAACATCCAGAGCGCGGCGGCCTCCAAAAAATTCTTCGTAGGGCTGCCGATTCCCGCGGCCGCGTGTACGCTTGCAACCCTGGTGCTGGTGCAACCGTATTTTCAGGAATACATGCCCGACAAGGCGTGGGCCGTGTCCTGTCTGGTCCTGGCCTACCTGCTTTCCTTTCTCATGGTCAGCCGCCTGCGCTACGCGTCGTTCAAGGAATACAGCATGGTCAAGGCCCACCCGTTCAGCTCCATGGTCACCCTGATTCTGCTCTTCGCCCTGGTGGCAACGCAGCCGCGGTTGATGAGCTTCCTGGTGATGTTCGGCTACATGCTCTCCGGGCCGATTTATACGCTGATCATTCTACCGCGCCGCATTTCCCGGGCCATCCGCGAAGCCCGGACCGCGAAGCCGGGTACGCCCTGATTCAAAAGCAGTACGCCGGCGAGGCCGGCGTGACGACCGGACAAATGCGCCGCTTGTCGGGGCATCACGCCAGACCGAACACCGCCCTGGCGTTCGCGGCGCAGCGCACCCACAATTCCGCCGGGTCTACGCCGCGACAGGCGGCGACGGCCTGCGCCGTGAAGGCGAGCAAGGCCGGTTCGTTGGTTTTTCCTCTCCAGGGCACGGGACTGAGATAGGGGCAATCGGTCTCCAGAAGCAGTCGGTCCGCCGGGATGACGGCCACCGCCTCGCGTAGCGCCGTATTCTTGGGGAAGCTGACCGGCCCGGGAATGGACAGGTGCCAGCCCAGGCTGACAATGCGTTGCGCCAGATCGCGGTCGCGACCGAAACAGTGCCAGATCAAGGGCCGATCCTTGAAACCGGCCTCCAGCAGTATCCCCAGCACGTCCTCTTCGGCGTCGCGCGAGTGGATCACCACCGGCAGATCGAGCGTGCGCGCCATCTCCAACTGCTCGCGGAATGCCCGCTGCTGCACGTCGTGCGGGGCGTGATTCCAATAGTAATCCAGGCCGATTTCTCCCAGGGCCTTGAGCCGCGTGTCCGAGGCAAAGGCTTCGGCCATGCGCCCGGCGCTGCCGGAATCGAAGGACGCGGCGTCGTGCGGGTGAACACCGAGAACGAAGAACACCTCCGGGTGCCGCTCGAACAATTCGCGCCCGGAGAAATAGGCCTCGGGACCAAGAAATACGTTGCCCACGGCAATCAGGCCGGCCCGACGGGCGCGCTGCAGGACCTCGTCGACCTGCCCTGCCAGGGGATCGAGATCGAGATGGGCGTGGGTGTCCACGCCCGCGGCCGGCAAGGCAAGGGACTCGGGCGAGGGAGGACTCTTGTGACTGGACATGTGGGATTCCTTGGAGTTGCAGTTCAGCCGGGCGTGCGGTTGGCTTTCCAATCCGGCACCGCCGCGTGCGGGTGCATATACCGGGATGCGGGTGAAAAGGAAGCCCCGGACGGAGGAATAATCGGAAGCACCAGGTCCGTTGAATACACCGGGAGCGTCTGCTCAGGGAATAATTTGCCCTGTCGTCGAACTGAGCGCCCGTACCAGTGTCTTTCCCGATGTTTTTCCCGTCGACACGGCCATGATCGGCAGTTTTTTTCTTGACAACTTGTCCCTTTTTTCACTAATTGAAGGTCACCCATTTTTGACAATGACACGAGGGACAATCAACGGCATTTTGCGCGCCATAGTCCGGCTGACAAAAAGCGGACAGATTCCCGACGGTCGAGGCAACGGTTACAGGCTAACGTTAACATTTACGGATTCAAGGAGATTTCACATGTCGAAACTCGTTCCCCCGCATGGCGGAAAAGGCTTGGTATGCTGCTTGCTCGAAGGTGCTGAACTGGCTGACGAAAAGAAAAAAGCTGCCGGTTTGAAGAAGCTCCAGGTCACCGCTCAGGAAAAGGGCGATCTGATCATGATGGGCATCGGCGGCTTCAGCCCGCTGAACGGCTTCATGACCAAGGCCGACTGGAAGAGCGTCTGCGAAAAATACACCCTGGCCGACGGCACCTTCTGGCCTGTTCCGGTCATGCTCTCCTGCACCAAGGCCGATGCCGAGGCCGTCAAGGTCGGACAGGAAGTCGCGCTGGAAAACGATGGCGAAATCTACGCCACCATGCAGGTCAAAGAAATCTTCACCCTTTCCGAGGCCGAGAAGACCTGGGAATCCGAGCTGGTCTACAAGGGCGAAGGCGAAGACTCCAAGGGCGGCAAGTTCATGGAAGTCGCTCTGAAGGATCATCCCGGCGTCCAGATGGTCATGGCCCGCAAAGAATACTGCCTGGCCGGCCCGGTCAAGGTGCTTTCCGAAGGCGAATATCCGACCAAGTACGCCGGCATCTATCTGCGCCCGGCCGAAACCCGGAAGATTTTCGAAGATCGTGGCTGGGCCAATGTCGCCGCCCTGCAGCTGCGCAACCCGATGCACCGCTCGCATGAGTACCTGTGCAAGATCGCCGTTGAAGTCTGCGACGGCGTCATCATCCACTCCCTGATCGGCAATCTGAAGCCCGGCGACATCCCGGCCGAAGTGCGCGTAAAGTGCATCGACACCCTGGTGAAGCATTACTTCGTGGAAAAGAACGTGGTCCAGGGCGGCTATCCCCTCGACATGCGTTACGCCGGTCCCCGCGAGGCCCTGCTGCACGCCACCTTCCGCCAGAACTACGGCGTCAACCGCATGATCATCGGTCGCGACCACGCCGGCGTGGGCGATTTCTACGGCATGTTCGAGGCCCAGGACATCTTCAACAAGATTCCTTACTCCACCGAAGAGGCCAAGTGCGCGGTCGAGCCCGGCAAGGCGCTGCTGTGCGAGCCCCTGAAGATCGACTGGACCTTCTACTGCTTCAAGTGCGACGGCATGGCCTCCATGCGCACCTGCCCCCACGGCAAGGATGACCGCGTCATCCTGTCCGGCACCAAACTGCGCAAAATGCTTTCCGACGGCAGCTCGATTCCGGATCACTTCGGCCGTGAGGAAGTGCTCACGACCCTGCGCGCTTACTACGAAGGCCTGACCGACAAGGTCGAAATCAAGATGCAGAAAGCCGCTTCCGGCACGGGCATGTAGTCCGAGCCGTTTCATCCGTCCCGACATGACACCAAGGAGGCGCCGCAAGGCGCCTCCTTACTTTTTGCGCCCGGCAGGGCGCACTCACTCGGAGGTATAGTGCGTGGAGATTTTCGGACAGAAATAGCTCTTGCATTTAAGTCGCCATGACTGAAGGGCACCCTGATGTGTGAAACGGAGTTGGCCTGTCCTTCCCAGAGCCTGGAATACCCCGCTATTTCTGACAGTAAATTTTGTTTCCTGGTATAGGCAGCGTAAACTGTCTTGACTTTCCGCGCGGCACTCCCTCCCGGGTCAATGGCGACTGCCCTCCCGTCGTGAGCTGTTCTCCCTGATCAATAACAATTTTGCATCTCCGGCTTTATCGAATACTACAGGCGATAATCAATCTGGAGTGAATGACCCATTTATAAATCTTATATCGAGTTCTTATTATTCGAGTTCGAGCTACAGTGAGTTCATAGCCTGGAGTGTGAATCTGGGCAATGCCGAGACAATCGGAGTGGCCAAGACAGGATCTCCACGATACGTTTGGCCAGTACGTGGCGGACGATGAGGTTGCGGTCGGGCTCGTGTCGTCATTCCCCTCAAACCCTGTCGACAGGCCGCTTTTCCGCGGGCAGGGTCAGGACGGGGAAGCTGTACACCAGAACGACGCTGCCGCGGCTGTCAAGCGACATCAGGAATTAACCCTTTCGCGACACGAACAATTGACCCACCCTGCCGCTGTGCTCATTGGGGCCGTCTGGTCGCTCGGGCTGGGATAGCCGACCCGAAACTCGTTTTGCCACGCCAAAGTAGCTAACGCGTCATCCGCAAGCGCAAAGAAAAAGGCCTCCACTGGGGAGGCCGTGAGGATGCCCGCGGGCAGAGCCTGGCGGGGCTTGCGCCCCTTGTTGTGACTTGACTGAATTCAAATATATTGTATTTCCTGCTGGAAGTCAATAGGAAATTACGCCTGCTAACAACGCCATAGGGGGTTTTATGTCGCGGGATATGCAGATGCCATACGTGCTTGGATTGGATATAGGTGTGAATTCAGTTGGTTGGGTCGTAATGCCCGTGAAGGAGGCCGCACCAGGCGCAGAGCCTGTCGCTCTGCGAGACATGGGCGCGCGTGTCTTTGACGCGGGGAACGATGGCAAGGTCAGCGAGGGCAATGACCAGTCGCGCAACATCGAGCGCCGCGAGGCGCGTCAGCGGCGTAAGCAGCTTGATCGGCGCGCACGTCGTAAGACCAGACTTCTCCACGCGCTGCAGTGCGGCGGACTGTTGCCCTCTGGCGAGGTCGATTGCGCGGCTGATCGACAGCGTTATTTCTCCGAACTCGATCCCGAGTTGTTCGTGCAGAGCGTGCAGCGCCTGACGGAGTTTACGCAGGCAGCGCGCTTGGCCCGGGTCTTGTTTCCGTATCTGTTACGCGCGGCGGCGGTCTCGGGGCCTCTGCCGCCCTACGCCATAGGTCGCGCTCTCTACCATCTGGGCCAGCGCCGCGGTTTTGTCAGCAACCGTAAACAGGCTGCCAAACCTGACGAGGATTTTGGGCCTGTCCTTGAGGATATAGCGGCATTGCGAACTGCTATGAAGGACGCAAATGCTCCAACACTAGGCGTATACCTCGCCGGTCTGGACCCGCACGAGACGCGCATCCGCGAGCGCTGGACGCATCGTGACATGTACAAGGACGAGTTCGACAAAATATGGGCGACGCAACATGCCTATCATCCGGAACTCATGAACGACGCGTTGAAAAAGGAGATTCACACGGCACTTTTTTTTCAGCGCAGGCTCAAGTCCCAAACCGGACTGATAGGCCGTTGTGAATTGGAGCCGGACGCGCGTCGTGCCCCCTGGTTCAGGCTGATGGCGCAACGCTTCCGACTTTTGCAGCAGCTCAATAACCTCGAGTACGTTACCGAGCATGGCGAGGTCCTCGCGCTTGACGCCGCGCAACGCAACCGTGCGCTCGAGCATCTGGAGTTTCGCGGCGACCTGAGCTTCGCGGCGTTGAAGAAGCTCCTCGGCCTGAGCACGAAAGGCGTCTTCAACCTGGAGCGCGGCGGCGAGAAACTACTGCGCGGAAACCGGACCGCATCCAAACTCTACAAGGTCTTCGGTGAACGTTGGCTCGCGTTTACGGACGCCGAGCGCGAGCAGCTTGTCGAGGATCTTCATTGTATGGCGGACGGAGACGCACTGGCGCGACGCGGGCGCAAGGTCTGGGGGCTGTCCGAGGAGGAGGCCCGGAATTTCGCCGCCATCACCCTTGAGCCCGGCTACTGTAACCACTCGCTCAAGGCTCTGAGTCGGCTGTTGCCGATGCTCGAGCAAGGCGTCCGCTACGGCGAGGCCAGAAAGAAAGCCTATCATGAGGCTTCCGAAACACCCGCCCTCGAAACGCTGCCGCCGCTTGAGGCTGTGCTGCCCAACCTGCGCAACCCCAACGTTGCGCGCGCACTCGGCGAGATGCGCAAGATCGTCAACGCCGCGATCAAGAAATACGGCAAGCCTGTGTTGATCCGAGTCGAACTCGCGCGCGAGCTCAAACGCTCGCGCAAGCAGCGCCAGGAGATATTCGAGAAAAACCGCCTCAATGAGGCCGCGCGAAAAAAGGCAGCCAAACAACTCGCCGAGGAGTGCAATATCAAAGAACCCTCAAGGCAAGATACGCTTAAAGTCCTGCTTGCCGAGGAGTGCAACTGGCAGTGTCCCTACACTGGCGTCTCGTTCGGCCTGAACGACCTGTTCGGGCCCGAGCCGCTCGTGGATGTCGAGCACATCATCCCATTCCGACGCTGCTTCGACGACTCGTATACAAACAAAACACTCTGCCTGGCCGAGGAAAACCGCACGCACAAGCGCGATCGCACCCCGTTCGAGGCCTACGCTGGCGACCAGAACGTCTGGCGTGAGATCATTGAGCGTGTAAAGCGCTTCTCGGCCAGCGACAAGGCCATCCGCGCGGCGAAACTGCGCCGGTTTCTGATTGAGGATGCGCAGACCCTCTTTGATGACTTCACGACGCGCCAGCTCAACGATACGCGGTATGCAGCCTCGTTGGCTCGCAAGTACCTTGGCGTGCTTTTCGGCGAGGCCAGCCTCCGGCGGGTGCAGGTCGGCGCTGGCCAGGCAACGGCTTACATTCGCAATGAACTCGGGCTCCATGGCGTTCTCGGCGTGGCCGAGAAGCGCGCGGATCACCGGCATCACGGCATCGATGCGATAGCGATAGCCTTGACCACGCCCGGCATGTTCAAGCGCCTGTCTGAGGCGGCAGCGCGCGCGCCGTTGAAGGGTCGGCGGCGCTTCGACGCGATCGAGGCGCCCTGGGAGGGATTTCTGGACCATGTGCGCGAACTCGCAAACAGGACGCTCGTGTCTGTGAGGCTGCGGCACACGCTCAGCGGTCCCCTGCACAAGCAGACCATCTACGGTCTGACCGTCTCGCCTGAGGATGGCAAGAGTTACAATACGGTCCGTAAGCGTCTTGCCTCGCTCAGTGCGAATGAGGTGGAGAAGATTTTCGATCCGCACGTGCGCGCGCAGGTTGCAAGCGCCGTGCGCGAGGCTGGGGGCGATCCGAAAAAGGCGTTCGGGTCCCTGCGCGACGGATTTTGCTATACAGATCAGAAAGGGCGGGAGCGGCGCGTGGACAAGGTCCGCATCAAGGCCTCCATAGAGGCCATCTCCGTGGGCAGGGCGCCGCACGAGCGGCTGGTCGCGTCCGGCTCCAACCATCATCTGGCGGTGTACGAGAGCAAGGACGCCAAGGGGCGGCCATGCTGGAACGGCGAGCTTGTCTCGCGCTACGAGGCGCAACAGCGCAAAAGGCGCAAGCAACCGGTCGTGCGCCGCGGTGAGACCGGGCACGGGCGATTTTTGTTCTCACTGGCCGGCGGGGACGTCATCGCGCTCACCGAGGCCGGCGTGACCGCCTGCTATCGCGTGCGCTCCATCAGTCAGGAAAAGACCGGCGCGATCCGAGTCGAGTATGTGGGCCTGTCCGAAGCGGGCATGAAAGATGTCTTGAAGGCGACCGGCAAGTGGCGAAGCAGCATGTTGAATCCGTTGCGAAAGCTGCACTGCGAAAAAGTGCTGATTACGCCACTCGGCGAGAAGAGAAGGGCGCATGATTAACCACATCATCGATATCGGTGACCAACCCGCACGGGTCTCGTTGCGCAACGAGTTGTTGCTGATCAAGACCGAGGCCGGACAGGAGGCGAGCGTTCCGGTGGCCGAGGTCAAGGCGTTGATCATCTCGCATCCGCAGAGCGTCTTGACGAGCGCGGCACTGGCAGGGTTGGCGGTCAGCGGCGGCGCACTTGTGGTCTGCGATGCCAGGCGCCATCCCTGCGGGATGCTCTTGCCCTTGGTCGGGAATTCGACGCAAACCGAGCGCTTCGCGCTCCAGGCCGCACTTGGCGAGCCGAGCAAGAAGCAGTTCTGGCGCCAGCTCGTCAAAGCCAAGATTACGGCGCAAGCGCGTCTTTTGGAGAATGCACGCGGCAATAATTACGGGCTCAGGGCCATGGCCGGGAAGGTCAAGTCAGGCGACCCGGAGAACCTGGAGGCCCGCGCCGCGCGTAAATACTGGGGCGCTTTGCTCGACGACTCAACGTTTCGGCGCGATCGCGAGGCCGGCGGGATCAACAGCTGGTTGAATTACGGCTACGCGGTGTTGCGTGCGTTGATGGCGCGCGCGATCTGCGGTGCCGGGCTGCATCCCTCGTTGGGGGTACATCATCATAATCGCTACGACGCGTTTTGTCTGGCCAGCGACCTTATGGAGCCCTACCGGCCGGTGGTGGACAGTCGCGTAGTGCGCATGGCAAGCCGTTATGATCCGTCGAGCGAGTTCGGCAAGGAGATTAAACGCGAGTTGTTGTCAGCGTTGTCGGGGGAGTATTGGGTGGACAACGAGTCGCGCAATTTTTTCTCGTTGGTGACGCAGACGGCGCAAAGCCTGGCTGACGCG
>CAZGAH010000003.1:131509-131807 GCA_964523295.1 uncultured Desulfovibrionaceae bacterium
CCGATGAACGAAAGGAGTACAGCCGTTTTCGCAAGAATCTTTTGGCGATGGGTTTTATGCGCTTACAGTACTCAGTGTACGCGCGATTTCAGCCTACGAGCGAAGCGACGGAGGCGTTGCGTCAGAAGATACGCCGGATATTGCCAGAAAAGGGTGAGGTGCGTTTGTTGTCAGTGACGGACCGTCAGTTT
Organism: uncultured Desulfovibrionaceae bacterium; assembly: GCA_964523295.1. Lineage (GTDB taxonomy): Bacteria > Desulfobacterota > Desulfovibrionia > Desulfovibrionales > Desulfovibrionaceae > CAZGAH01. The sequence goes on from CAZGAH010000003.1 coordinate 131,701, forward strand.
GGGAAGATGCTGGTTTTCCTGGGCGAAAAGAAGAAAAAACCCGAGCAAGGTCCGCAGCAACTCATGCTTTTCTAAGGGGGTAAAATACACTTTCCCCAACAATACCA
>CAZGAH010000004.1:0-5057 GCA_964523295.1 uncultured Desulfovibrionaceae bacterium
GGCCGGAAGGCGAGTCCGAAGAGCACGGCAAGGCGGAGCCGGAGACCGAGACGGGTGCTCAGGTTGAGCCGGAGTCCGGCAAGGGGCACGAATACGGCCGCGTCGAGGGCGGGCCGGATAGCGGGCGGGGCGGCGAGCAGGCTGAATCCGAGCCCGAGGCCAAGCCCAGGCCCGAAGGCGAATCCGAAGGGCGGGGCAAGGGGACGCCGGAATCCGAGTCAGGCGTGAAGGCCAGGCCCGAAGGCGAGGCTGAAGAGCGTGGTAAGGCGGAGCCGGAATCCGAGAAGGGCGCCCAGGCCGAACCGGAGTCCGAGGCAGAGTCCGAGTCCGCGGGCGCGACGCAACCCGAGCCGGAGTCCGGGAAGGGGCACGAATACGGTCGCGTCGAGGGCGGCCCAGACAGCGGACGCGGCGGCGAGCAGGCTGAATCCGAGGAGCGGGGGAAGGAGGCGCCGGAAGCCGAATCGGGCGCGAAGGCCGGGCCGGAAGGCGAGGCCGGCGGGCGAGGTAAGGGGGCGGCAGAGCCCGAGGCAGAAGCCAAGGCGGGAACCGGGCCGGGGTCTGGGTCGGGCGCAAAGGCCAGGCCGGGCGAGGCTGAGGCCGAGCCGGACGCTGGCGGCGGGCAAGGGGAGCCAGACGAAGGTTCCGGGAGCGAAACCGGGAGCGGGGAAGAGGCTGAAGCCGAGTTGTTTACGCTTCAGTCCGGCGAATCAGAGGCGAACGGCGAAAACTGGACCGTGGCCACGGCGGAGACCGGGTCGGAAACTGGTTCGGCTCCGGAGGCGGAGGCCTGGACGTCAACCGTGGAGACCGAATCCCAGACGTCTTCCGGCGAGCAAGGCGGCTGGATGGAAGAAGAAAGCGGGCAGCAGGCGCCGGGCGCGGAGGAATCCGGGTTGGGCATGGAAGAAGAACAGACCGGCTTTTAGCATCGGCGCGTCTGTCGATGGTTGCATTGACATGTCCTGCTTCATTCAGGCATGAATCCATGCAACGGAATACTTTCTATATTGTAGGGGAATGGCTATGCGCACCCCCAGACTGGCCGCCCGGGGAGGTTTTTTCGGCGATCTGATCGCCCTGCCGCGGGTTGTGGGCTGCGTGCCGGAACTTGCCCTGGCATCCCTGACCATCAACCTGCTTTCGCTGGCCTTGCCGCTCGTTCTGATGCAGGTCTACGACCGCATCGTTCCCAACCGGACTCTCGAAACTCTGATCTGGCTCGTGATCGGGTTCTGCCTGGCGCTCGGGCTGGAGGCCGTACTGCGGCTGTGCCGGTCCACGATCACCAACTGGGCCGCGGCACGGTTCGAGCACGCGGTGGGATATGATTGTCTGCTCGACGTCGTGCGCAGCCGGCTCGATGCCTTCGGGCAGCATGGCGTCGGCGAGTACCTGGAACGTTTCGCCGCTCTGAGCACGTTGCGACGATTTTTCTCCGGGCAGGCCGTTCAGGTCGCCCTCGACATTCCCTTTGCCGTGGTCTTCATCCTGACTATCGCCTTTCTGGGCGGAGCAACGGTGGCCTGGTACGTTATTGCTGCCATTGCCGTCTATCTCGCCGCGGTGTTCCTTCTCCGGCCGTTCTACCAAAAACGGCGCATCCGGCAACGCGGTCTTGGCAACGAGCGTTTTTCCTTTGTCGTCCAGGCCTTGTCCGGCATTCACACGCTCAAGGCCCTGACCGCCGAAGAGCCCATGGCCCGGCGCTATGAACGGCTCCAGACAGACACCTCGCGCATAAACTTCGAGTTGTCGTTGCTGGAAAGCCTCCCGGCATCGCTCGCTGTGCTCTGTTCGCAGCTCATTCTCTTCGGGGTGATACTCCTGGCCGGGCAGCGCGTCATTGCCGGCGTCGTGACCATGGGCGGTCTGGCAGCCTGTTCCCTGCTCGCGGGCCGCTGTTTTCAGCCCTTTGCCAGCGCGGCTGCCCTGTGGTTGCAGTATGCAGACATCCGCGCGGCCAAAGAGCAGATCGCGGCCATGCAAAATCTTCCCTCCGAGTCGCCTGCCAGTGCGCCGCCGCTTCCGCCTGACATCCGCGGAGACCTGGCGCTCGAGCGCGTCGTCTATGGATCGGGGCATGGCCGCGTCCATCTGCTCGATGGGGTGGATTTGACTGTTCCCGCCCGCAGCATGGCAGGCATTTTCCCCGCCGAGGGGCAGGAATCGGGCACGCTGCTGCAGGTGGCTATGGGTCTGCTTCGGCCTGTTTCAGGCGCCGTGCGCGTGGATGATATCGACCTGGGGACGGTCGACGTGGCCGATCTGCGCGGGCGAATGGCCTACGTGCCCGCTGCGGGTACGTTGTTTCATGGCAGCATCCTCGACAATCTCAGCTGTTTCAATCCACGCTACCGAGAGAACGCCCTGGACTCCGCGGCCTTGATGGGGCTGGACTCCGCGATCGCGCAATTGCCTCACGGATACGAGACCGTGGTGGGCAATCGCCTTCACGAGGCCCTGCCCACCGGCGTGGTGCAGCGCATCGCCCTGGCCCGTGCCCTGGTCGTGCGGCCCCGCATCCTCCTGCTGGACGCGGTCGACGGGCTCATGGATCAGGAAAGCCTGGACGTGATGTGCTGGCTCATGGGCAAGCTCAAGGGACAGTGTACCGTGCTCCTGGTCACGTCCGAGCCCCGTCTGCTCGGTTTGTGCGACGCGGTATACCGCTTCAAGGAGGGCCTCATCGAGCCGGATCCGGCGTATGCGACCTGCATTCCGAGCGAAATCCAGACAGGGGAGCCTCACCATGAATGATATGGTCTGGATGCGCTGGGTCCTGCAGACCGCCCGACGCTGGGAAGACATCGCGGGCATCGTTCAGCCCATCGGTATCGAGGTTATCGACACGGATCATCGCATCTTCACCGAATACGTCCTCGAACTCAACGGCCTCATCGATTCTTTGAAGGATAAGACCGGATCCGGGGTGCAGATTGGCCTGGAGAAGGATATCTTCCGCAAAATACTCGACTATACGCAGTTCCATTTCGCCCGAGAGGAAGAAATAATGCAGCACATGCACCTGCCGGGCTACGTCTATCACCGGCGGCAGCATGAGTATGTCTTCGAACTCGTGAGCGGCCTGTGTCGCGACTTCGAGGCCGGGCGTGTTCATATCTCCGAAAAGCTCAAAGTTACGCTTCTGGATTGGTGGGTGCGGCATATCAACGTCGTCGACGTGGGTACCTTCGTGCGTAAAGAGGCCTTTGAATGAACCTTGGCGACAGTCCTTTTGCCATGTGCCTGCTGCCGTTGCTCGACGCGCTGGGCTGGCACGGCGATCAGGGGCGTCTGGTCGAGGCCCTGCCGTCCGGATCGGGGAGCGAACTCGATCGCGACGGTTTGCTTCAGGTCCTGGCCAATCTCGGATTTCAAGCCACGAGTGCGAGGCTGGTGCTTGCACGCATCGACAGCCGGCTCTTTCCCTGTCTGTTCGAGTCCGAGCGCGGCGATGTGCTTGTTATCATCAAGCGCGCCGCGAACAATCTGGTCGTCTTCGACAGCCAATCCAGGGGCTATCGCGAACTGGATTCCGCCGCCACGTCCGGTACGGCATTCTTCTTTTCCGCGCTCACGCCCGACCGCCAGTCGCTGCTCGCCCGTCAGCCCGACTGGTTTCGCCGGCTGCTGAGCCGCTTTATGCAGCCCGCGATGCACGCCCTGGGCATTACGCTGCTGCTCAATCTCCTGGCCTTTTCAATCCCCGTTTTCGTGAGCACGATCTATAATCAGATTCCCTTCATGTCCGAGACCAGGAATCTGGTCTACATCGTTGCCGGGGTATGCATCTTTCTGTTCAGCGATTTCGGGCTGCGACTCGCGCGCGCCGTACTGGGCTGCTTTACTGGCGCCCGGCTGGGCTTTATCGTGGACAACGAAGTGTTCCGGCGTATTCTGGCCCTGGCGCCGGGCTATACCGAGTCCGCGTCCATCACGGCGCAGCGCGCCCGGATCAGGGATTTTGAGGGCGTGCGTGAATTTTTTGGCGGACCGGCTGTCGTGGCGCTTATGGAGCTGCCCTTCGTTGCGCTGTTGCTCTTCGGCATGTTTCTCATTGCCGGTTCGCTGGCACTGGTTCCTCTTGTCGCCATACTCTGTTTCGGTCTGTTGGCCAGCGTGCTCAAAACCGCCATGGCCCGCGCGGGCGAGGCCGACGCCAAGGCCGCGGTGGAACGCCAGGAGCTCCTGGCCGAGGTGCTTTCCAAGCTTTCTGCGGTCAAGTACGCGGGTAACCGTCAGGGCTGGCTGGATCGGTATCGGGAGGCCTCCGCCCGCGCCGCCTTTGGATCATACCGGCTGGCCCAGCTCACGGCGCTCATGAACACCTCCACGCATGTGCTGGTCATGGGCGCCGGCGTAGCGACCATGGCTGTCGGGGTACATCTGGTCCTCAACAACGCGCTGAGCATGGGCGGGCTGGTGGGGAGCATGTTCCTGGTCTGGCGCATCCTGGCACCGCTGCGTACCGGCTTCGGCGTGCTGCTGCAGCTTGATCGCATCAAGAAGAGCGTACGCCAGATCGACCGGCTCATGAATCTGGATATCGAGCGCAAGCCGGATCAGCAGTCCGTGCTGCAGCGGAGCTTCCGCGGCGACGTGGCCTTCAGCGGCGTCTCGTTGCGCTACGCAGCCGACGCGCACCCCGCGCTGCTCGGCGTATCCTTTACCCTCGACGCGGGGCAGGCGTTGCTCGTGACCGGGCATGACGGGGCGGGCAAATCATCGCTACTCAAGCTGCTGCTCGGCATGTACCAGCCCCAGGCGGGCAGCATCACCATCGACGGCATGAACCTGCGGCAAATGGATCCGATCATGCTTCGCCGTGCCCTGGCCTACGCACCCGAAACTCCGCAGTTCTTCGACGGGTCCATCGCCGACAACCTGCGTCTGGCGGAGCCGGCTGCCGAGGACGAGGCTCTGATCGCCGCCTGTACCAAGGCTCAGGTTCTGGACGATATCCAGGCGCTGGAGGCCGGCCTCGATACCCCGGTGGAACGGCTCAGGTTGCTGCAGCCAATGGCCTTCTGGCAGAAACTCAGTATCGCGCGCGC
>CAZGAH010000004.1:5067-12654 GCA_964523295.1 uncultured Desulfovibrionaceae bacterium
GCCGATCTATTGCTTCGACGGCGGGCTCGATCAGGTCGATGCGGCCAGTCGGCAGGCCATCCTTGCATCGCTCTGCGAACTCAAGCGTTCGGCGACGATCATACTGGCCGGCACCACGAAGGATCTGACAACCCTCGCGGACAAGATCCTCTGGCTGGACAAGGGCAAGACCAGGCTGTTCGGACCGGCGGATAAGGTCGCGCCACAGCTGACAGACATGCATGTCTGCACCTGAGCAGACACAACGCGCCGTACAGGGCAGGTAGATCATGGCGACGAACTCCTCGAGTTCCCTCGGCCGCAAAGAGGCCCTTCATCTCTCCAAGTCCATTCTTCTCGAAGAGTCGGGCGTCCCGGTCATCGTGCGTCTGGCGATAGTGATCGTCGCCGTGGTCGTGGCTGCGTTCTCGGTCTGGGCCAGCGTGACCACTATCGACGAGGTCGCGATCAGCGCCGGATTCATCGAGCCGTCCGGACAGGTGCTCGTGGTGCAAAGCGAGCCTGGCGGACTCGTGACCGACATTCTCGTTCACGACGGGCAGCACGTCGCCAAAGGCCAGGTGCTGGTGCGACTCGATCCGGTCACGGTCAACTCGCGACAGAGCGAGGCCCTGGGCCAGAAGGCCGCGTTCGAAACCCGCAAGGAGCGGCTCCTGGCCCTGCTGGAAAGCCGCGAACCCGACTTTTCGCGCTTCAACGTCAAATACGCCGAATTCGTGGATTACCAGCTCAAACTCTATCGTCAGAATCTGGAGTCGCTCAAGCTCAACCGCGAGATACTCTCCAGCCGGGTGCAGCAGTTCACCGTCGAGCTGCAGGAACTCCAGAATACGGAGAAAATGGCCTCCGAAAATTTCAAGCTCATGAAGGAAGAACTCGGCGCCTATTCGAAGCTGCAGGAACAAAAGCTCGTCGGCAAGAGCGAGTTCAATGCCGTCATGCGCCTCTATCTCCAGGCCCAGGAGAATTTGCTTCAGATACCCACGCGGCGGATGCAGCTCAACGAGTCGCTGAACGAAAGCCAGAGTCGCCTCGCCCGGCTGGATATCGACGCCAGGGAGGGCTGGCTCAAGGAGATGGACCGCCTCAACGAAGACCTGGCCAGGCAGAGCGAGGCTTTGTTGCGGCTCGATATGCAGGCCCGGCAGCACGAGATTTTCAGTCCTTCGGAAGGCTATGTGCATAACCTGCGGCTGCGCTCTCCGGGTGAAGTGGTCGAGCCCGGGGGGAAACTCCTTGATCTGGTACCCATGGACCGCCCGCTCGTGGCGAGAACGAAAATCCGCTCCCGTGACATCGGCCACCTGCAGATCGGTCAGCCGGTGACCATCAAGGTCCAGGCCTACGACTACGCACGCTACGGCGGCATTTCCGGCCGGCTCAAAGACCTTTCGCCCTTCACCATGACGGAAGCCGGTGACGAGGCCTTTTATCGGGCGACCATGGAACTCGACAAGGCCTACGTCGGCGACAACCCGGACGACAATCGGCTCATCCCGGGCATGATCGTGCAGGCCGACATCCGGACCGGGCAGAAGACCATCATCGAGTACCTCATGAAACCGATCTTCACCTCCGTCAAACAGGCCTTTCGCGAGCGCTAGAGACCGGACACGCGTTTTATTCGCAGGCACGAAGCCGCCCGTTCGACGCGGCCCCCTTGACAGGGCTGCCGCCCGCACATAGGGAACCCCAAACAGACGCCAGTTCCTTCAGCCGGACACCGCCTTCGGGCGGTGCTCCTTCGTCGCGCGCGGCGACGCCGGTTTTCCTTGGGCAAGGGGAGGCCAGCGAGCCGGAACGCAAGGGGTCTGTTTCAGGGGTGAGGATGGAGAGGCCTGACATTTCGTCCGGTCCGGGAGCGCCTGCGCTCCAGGTGGAGCAATCGGGAGACCTGTTGCTGGTCCGTCTGGAGGGACGCTGGATCATTGGCCGGAACCTGCCTGCCTTGACGCCGCTTTCGCGTGCGCTGCAATCCACGCCGCGTCCTCGCCGGATAGCCTTCGACGCGGCCGGGCTGGACGGTTGGGACAGCCGTTTTCTGCTCTTCTGCCGCAACGTGGCGTCCATGGCCGCGGGTGCTGGCGTCGAAATGGACACCTCGGGATTGCCGGAAGGGGCGATGCGGTTGCTGACCCTGGCGGCGAAGGTGCCCCCTCGCCCCGGCGCCGCGCGGGCGAAGGAATCCACGTCCTTTCTCGCTCTGGTCGGGACCAGGGCGCTGGGGATTTGGGAAAACTGCCGCGAGCTGCTGGCATTCATTGGCGAGACAACCCTGGCCGTGGGGCAGCTGTTGCGCGGGCGGGCGGTGTTTCGCGCCTGCGATCTGTGGTCTCTGCTCAAGCAGTGCGGTCTCGACGCGCTGCCGATCGTTTCGCTCATCAGCCTGCTCGTGGGCCTGATTCTGGCCTTTATCGGCGCCATCCAGCTGCAGATGTTCGGGGCGGAAATCTATGTTTCGGGGCTGGTGGGCATTGCCATGACCCGGGTCATGGGCGCGATCATGACCGGCATCATCATGGCCGGGCGTACGGGCGCCTCCTTTGCCGCGGAAATCGGCACCATGCAGGTCAACGAGGAAATCGACGCGCTGCGTACGCTGGGTATCGGTCCCATGGAATTCCTGGTGCTGCCGCGGATGCTGGCCCTGGTGATGATGCTTCCGCTCCTGTGCCTCTATGCGGATCTCATGGGCATCCTCGGGGGCTTCCTCGTCGGGGTGATGATGCTGGAGATCAGCCCCGAAGCCTATCTCCAGGCGACGTGGGAATCGGTCGGGCTCGTTAACATCTGGATCGGCCTGATCCATAGCGCGACCTTTGGCGTGCTCGTCGCGCTCTCGGGCTGCTATCAGGGCATGCGCTGCGGACGCAGCGCCTCCGCCGTGGGCCTGGCGACCACCTCATCCGTGGTGGCCAGCATTGTCAGCATCATCGTGGCCACGGCCATCATCACCTTGATGTGCAACTTTTTCGGCGTGTAACCTGTCGGCGCGGAGAATCGATCTATGAGCATGAGCACGTCCGGAATCGCGCCCCCCGAAGCGACGCAACCGGCGCAACAATCCGCTTCCTCCCCGGTATCGGAACCAAAGCCGCATCTGACGGTCAAGGACCTCACCATCGCGTATGGCAGTTTCGTGCTCATGCGCGATCTTTCCTTTACCATCCGGCATGGAGACATTTTCATTATCATGGGCGGCAGCGGCTGCGGAAAAAGCACCCTGCTGAAGGTTCTGGTCGGGCTCAAGGTGCCGGCTGCCGGCCAGGTGCTCTACGGCCAGACGCGACTGTGGGAGGTCAGCGAGGACGAGCGCAACCGCCTGCTGCGGCGCACCGGCATTCTCTATCAGAGCGGCGCGCTCTGGAGTTCGATGACCCTGGCCCAGAACGTGGCCTTGCCCCTGGAGCAATACACGACGCTGTCCGCTGCGGAGATTCGGGACCTGGCGTCGTTCAAGCTGGCCCTGGTCGGCCTGGCCGGGTTCGAGGATTTCTACCCGTCGGAAATCAGCGGCGGGATGCGCAAGCGCGCCGGCCTGGCCAGGGCCATGGCCCTTGATCCGGAAGTCCTCTTTTTCGACGAGCCGTCGGCCGGGCTGGATCCCGTCAGTTCGCACCTGCTCGATGAGCTGATCGTGGAGTTGCGCTCCAGCCTGGACGCGACCATTGTCATCGTAACGCACGAACTGGCCAGCATCTTCGCCATAGGCACCAACTCCGTCTTTCTGGACGTGGGGACAAAAACCATGACCGCAACCGGCAACCCCGGCGACCTGCTCCGGAATTCAAAGGATCCCGGCCTGATCGAGTTCCTGACCCGGGGTGAAGGCCGGTCTTCCGCAAGCGATGGTAAGGATAATGATTTATGACCACGCAAGCTGACAAGAGTCTGATCGGGCTGTTCGTCCTGTGCGCGCTCGCGCTGCTGCTGGCGGCAATCCTTCTGTTCGGATCGGGCAAATTTTTCGTGCCGACCAAGGAATGCGTCTTTTATTTCGACAGTTCGGTCGGAGGGCTGAATGTCGGCGCGCCGGTGGTGTTTCGCGGCGTACGCGTGGGCGAAGTCACCGATATTTACATTCAGACCGAACCCTCGGAACTGGGGTTTTCCATCCCGGTGCTGGCCGAGCTGGACCCCACGAGCATCCGCGTCAAGGACTCCGGCAAGCGAGGCGACGGATTCGACGATCTGGCCACCAAGCGCAAGGAAAAGCCCGGAACCCTGCTGCAAGATCTCATAGAGCAAGGCCTGCGCGCGGAGCTGAAAATTCAGAGCCTGGTTACCGGGCAGATGCAGGTGGTCCTGGATTTTCATCCGAACACCCCGATGCGCTTCGTCGGCGACGGGAAGGTGTCGGAAATCCCGACCATTCCCTCTGCCATTGACAAGTTGACCAAGACGATCGAAGATCTTCCGCTCAACGAGCTGGCCACGCGCCTGGTCAGCGCGGTGTCCGGCATCGAGCGCATTGTCAATTCGCCACAGCTGAACGACGTGCCGGCCAAAATTGACGCCACGCTCGCCGATGCCAACAGCCTGCTGCGTAAGCTCGACGACAAGATGGAGCCGCTGCTGCAGCAGTTTCATCAGACCATGCAGAGCTACAAGGATCTCGCCGACAACGTCGATGATCGGGTCGATCCGTTGACCCAGGACCTCATCGATCTCACCCGCGGTCTGAAAACGAATGCCGACAGCCTCGGGCCCGCGGCCAACACGGCCATGAAGACCCTGGACAGCACGCTGCTGGAGGCGAAGCAGACGCTTGCGGCGATCGAGCAGGTTCTGGGCACCAATTCCCCGCTTGTGGTCGAAATGCGGCGCTCGGTCTCCGAGATCGGCGGCGCGGCCCGCTCCATACGCAGCCTGGCCGACTATCTCGAACGACATCCCGAGGCCTTGATCCAAGGCAAGGACCCCAACAGGAGATGACGCATGTACACCGCGCGCAACGCCGTTCGCTCTCTCGTGCTCTGGCTGACCCTGGCTGCAACCCTGGCCGCCCTTGGCGGCTGCCTGGGAAAAAGTCCGCCGGCCCGGTTTTACCTGCTCGGTACGCAGGCCGCAGCGCCGTCGCGTGAGGCGCCCTGCATCGGCCTGGGCATCGGGCCTGTCGATTTCCCGGCGTATCTGGACCGGACTCAGATCGTCACCCGCATTGGCGCCAACCGCATCCAGATGGCCGAATTCGATCAGTGGGCCGAGCCCCTGAGCGACGCCTTCCCCCGTCTGCTCGCCGAGGTGCTGGGTTCGAAACTCTGCGCCGAGCCGCTGCTGCTGTATCCCTGGCCGACAGGCGCCGAGCCGGAATACAGCGTCGCCGTTCAGGTGCTCAGCTTTGATGGCGATCTGGGCAAGACGGCAACCCTGCATGCCAGCTGGAGCCTGCTCGACGCCAGCGGCAAAGCGCTGCTCTGGCGAACGGCGTCCTATAGTGCGCCGGCCGCAGGCGGGGAGTATGCCGCCTATGCCGCCGCGTTGAGCGACTGCATCGGCGCGCTTGGCCAGGATATCGCCCAGGCGCTGCAAAGCGCCCGTACCACCAGGCACGACGCAGCCCGATAGGGCCGCGTCTGCTCACGATTGAAGGGGGGCGACGTCCGTCGCGCTATGCGTTGGGCTCTTCCTGGGCCTTTTTTTTCAGACCAGCGCTCAAATGCCGTTTCTGGGACGAGAGTTCGGCCTTGCGCAGCCGGATGGACGCGGGCGTCACCTCCACCAGCTCGTCTTCGCGCACGAAATGCAGAGCGCGCTCCAGGGTCATGGGCTTGACCGGCGTGAGGATGACATTTTCGTCCTTGCCGGCCGCGCGCATGTTGGTCAGCTTCTTCTCTTTGCAGGGGTTCACGTTGATGTCGTTGGAGCGGTTGTGCTCGCCGACGATCATCCCCTCGTAGCACGGTTCGCCCGGCACGATGAACAGCTCGCCGCGGGGTTCGAGGTTGAACAGGGCGTAGGCCACGCCTACGCCCTGACGGTCGCAGACGATGGAGCCTGAAAAGCGGGAGAGAAAGTCCCCGCGATGCGACTCGTAGCCAGAGAAATAGGAATTCATGATCCCGGTGCCCTTGGTATCGGTCAGGAATTCGTCACGATACCCGATCAGCCCGCGCGAGGGGATGGAAAACTCCAGGCGCACGCGGCCCGAACCGTGGTTGACCAGGTTGGTCATGCGGCCTTTGCGCAGGGAAAGCTTTTCGGTGATGATTCCCGTGAAGGATTCGTTGCAGTCCACGAACACGTGCTCGATCGGCTCCAGCACCTGCGAGCCTTTGCGCTTCAGAATGACTTCCGGTCGGCCGACCGAGAGTTCGAAACCCTCCCGGCGCATCGTCTCGATGAGAATGACCATCTGAAACTCGCCGCGCCCCTTGACCAGGAAGCAGTCCCGCTCCTCGGAGTCCTCCACGCGGATGGCCACGTTGCGCAGAGTCTCTTTGAACAGCCGTTCGCGTATCCGCGCCGACTGCACGTATTTTCCCTCTTTGCCGGCAAAGGGCGAGGAATTGCTGGCGAAGCGCATGGATACGGTCGGCTCGTCGACATTGATGCGCGGCAGCGGCTTTGGCGTCTCGCGCGTGCAGATGGTGTCGCCGATGGTTACGTCCTCGATGCCCGAGAGCACGATGATGTCCCCGGCCTCGGCGCTTTCGGAGTTGACCAGCGCCAGCCCGGCATAAACCTGGAGCGTCGTCACGCGCAGCGGCGCCGGAGCGCCGTTCTCGCCGATGACGACCAGGCTGTCATTGCTGTGCGCGGTCCCGCTGGTCACGCGCCCGACGGCCAGGCGGCCCAGAAAGTCGGAGTACCCCAGATCGGACACGAGCATCCGGAACGGCGCGTCCGGATCAAAGGCCGGGGCCGGAATCTCGTTGACGATGGTCTCGAAGAGCGTAGTCAGATCGCCGTCGGGGTCGTCCAGGCTGCGCTTGGATTTGCCCTCGCGCCCGATCGCGTAGAGCACGGGAAAGGACAGCTGCTCCTCGTCGGCATCCAGGTCGATGAACAGGTCGTAGACCTCGTTGAGCACCTCCGCCGGCCGGGCATCCTTGCGATCGATCTTGTTCACGACCACGATGACCGGCAGTCCCGCCTCCAGCGTCTTTTTGAGCACGAAGCGGGTCTGCGGCAGCGGCCCCTCCGAGGCGTCGACCAGCAGAATGGCCCCGTCCGCCATGGACAGGGCGCGCTCCACCTCGCCGCCGAAATCGGCGTGCCCGGGCGTATCGATGATGTTGATTTTGACGCCGCTCAGGCGTACCGCGCAGTTCTTGGCCGCTATGGTAATGCCGCGCTCGCGCTCCAGGTCCATGCTGTCCATGACGCGCTCTTCCAGTACCTGGTTGTCGCGCACCATGCCGCTCTGGCGAAACATGTGGTCGACCAGCGTGGTCTTGCCATGGTCGACGTGGGCAATAATGGCAATATTGCGTATCCGTTCGTTACGTTGCTGATTTTTCATCCTGTTCTCGTGGTCGTGTGTGAAAGGAATTGCATCCGGAGGGTTGCTCTGCGGTCCGACAGCGCAGGCCCGGGCAGGCGAGCGGGTGACATACGCCCGCGGGAGAATCCCGTCAACTTGGC
>CAZGAH010000004.1:12664-30439 GCA_964523295.1 uncultured Desulfovibrionaceae bacterium
GTCGGGGGGGACCCCGGCGGCGAGGGCTTCGACGTCGTCGTCATCGAGGACGATGACGACGACGGCCCGACGCGGGGGGTGGCACGCCCCCCCCCCCCACGACCCGAGCGAATCCATCACCGCCTGACGGAATTTGGTTTCGTGCAGGGCAATCCGTAAGAACGCATCGCAACAAGCACCACCCGCAGAACGAGGCATGTGGCTGCCTCCAGCGGGTCCTGCTATTTTCCGAAGGCCAATCTTGTCAATCGATACGGAAGCCTGATACTCGTTCGCAACGCGCGTATCCGTAGCGTGCTGTCGACAACGGCGGACCAGGCGAGGGAGTGCTCCGGGAGGCTTTTCAAACGCGCATGGTGTTTTTTATGCAACTCCTTGAACACGACATTGAGGAAAAACCGGGAGGAATGGGAGATTCCGCTTGAGGCTGGCGAGGTGCGCAGCGACAGCCCGGACGGCATCGCCCGCTGGTTCGTCGACACAGACTTTCAATCGCCGCCGGTTTTCGCTACCCTGCAACCGGGCGTCCGCGCGGCAACGTTGACATACCGACGAGGGAACTATGAACAACGATTCGGATTCAATCACGAAAGATGAAGAGATCGAGGGTCTCGCCGGCGGCGACGAAGACGCGTCCTGGGGCGAGTATCCCATCGATACGTTTTTGATCCGGAACGAGAGTCGCACCATCCATGATGTGCTCCGCAGGATCGAGAAAGGATCCTACATCATGACACCCGAGTTCCAGAGAGACTTTATCTGGGATGACAACAAGCAAAGCAAGCTCATCGAGTCTGTTTTGCTGCGCATTCCACTTCCTGTGTTTTATGTTGCAGAAGACATACAGGGGCGCATGATCGTCGTCGATGGATTGCAACGGCTGACAACATTCCAACGTTTTGTCAAAAATGAACTCGCCCTCAATTTGCCCAACCAGAAAGAACTGCACAAAAAACAGTTTAAAGACCTCAGCCCTAAATTTCAGAACCGGGTTGAAGATTTCAATTTAATATTTTATATAATCGATGCAAAGGTCCCGGAACGAGCGAGGCTGGACATCTTCGAGCGTGTTAATAGTGGCGTTGTGCTGACGCGTCAGCAGATGCGGAATTGTCTGTATCTCGGGGCAGCCACACGTTTTCTGAAAGATGAGGCTGCCACGCCGTTGTTCAGAGCGGCTACGGGTGAAAGCCTCAAATCGTCCACCATGCGCGACCGCGAATTCGTAAACCGCTTTTGTGCGTTTCAACGTCTCTCACTCGACGAGTACAAGGGCGACATGGACGAGTATCTCGCCCGCGTGCTGACGTCTATGAATGGCTTGCCTCCTCAAGAACTGAAAAAACTTTCAGATCAATTCAGGAGAGGTCTTGCCAACAACTACGAGGTGTTTAACAGGCATGCATTCCGAAAACACACACGTCCCGACCAATCACGTAGCGTATTGAACGCTTCACTGTGGGATGTCTTGTCGACTGGCCTGTCCTGTTACCCGGAAGACCACGTCGAGGCTCACGCGAAGGCTTTGCGCACGGCGTTCTATGCCTTGATGGACGATGCCGACTTTTCCCAGGCAATAACATATTCGACGAACGATCCGAAAAAAGTCAAACTCCGTTTCAAGCTCGCCAGACAGATGTTTCAGGAGGTCCTCGGTGCTCACGCGTCTTGATCTTTCCCTCTTCAAGTGTTTCGAGAAGCTGGAACTCCCCTTGGCGCCCCTGACCCTGCTGTCCGGCGTCAACGCATCCGGGAAGTCTTCCGTGCTGCAGGCGCTGGTGCTCCTGAATCAGACCATGCGCGAGCACGAATGGTCCACGCGACTCATGCTCAATGGGAATCTCATGCAGCTCGGCCTGGTCGCGGATATCGTCGACTCGATACACGGTCGCAAGGTTTTTTCCATGGGCGTTCACGACGAATCCGAGTCGTTCCGGTGGCGTTTTGCGGGCGAACGAAATGAGATGTCCATGGCCGTCGCAGAAGTACGCAGCGAGGGCAAGGTCTGGAGCGACCCGGATCAATTGCGCTATCTGGCGCCCATCGGCCATGACCGGCGCCAGCACAGACAGCCCCCCCCAGGCCTACCGGCCTCGACCAGAAAACTGATCCCGCCGCAACAATCCCCCCCGAATCAAAGCCTTCCCGAATCTGACGCAAGCGCAGTCTGAAAGGCCCGGGCCGCCTCGAGCAGGTTGCGGGTCCAGTCTTCGGCCAGGGGGTCGAGGCGGACGACTCGGGCATCGATTGCCGTGGCGATGGTCTCGGCGTTGCGTGACGACGTCTGCGGCTGGACGAACACCGTCGATACCGCTGCCTGGCGGGCTGCCTCGATGACGCGGCCGAGTTCTCCGGGGCTGGGCTCCTTGCCGTGGGCCTCGATGGCCAGCTGCGTCAGGCCGTAGTCCCGGGCAAAATAGCCCCAGGAGGGGTGAAAGACCAGGAAGCGGCGTCGCTGAAGGGGGAGCGGGGCCAGCAGGGCGCGTATCTGTTGATCCAGCTCGTCGATTTCGGCCAGAAAGGCGGTCAGGTTGTAGCGGTACTCGACCGCGTGCGCCGGGTCCGCCTCGGCCAGGGCCTCGGCCATGGTCCTGGCCTGGATTTTTACCAGCGCCGGCGAGAGCCAGATGTGCGGATCGAGGCCGCCGGCATGGTCGTGTCCGTGCCCATGAGGCGGGGCTGCCGCGTCGTGTCCGTGGTCGGTTGTTGCCGCGTGTCCGTGGTCGGTTGTTGCCGTTTCGTGCCCATGCTGCGTGTCCGCGGTCTGGTGCCCGTGTTCGGGCAAGGGTTCGGCCGGGAGCTCGACTCCGGCCATGGACAGCAACACGGGGAGTTTTTCGATACCCGCATCCGTGTACACGATATGGAGTCCCGGATTGGCGGCGCGGAACCGCGGGAGCCACGGGCGTTCGAATTCCAGGCCAAGGGCGAAGTACACGGAGGCGCGCGACAAGGCTGCCATCTGGCGAGGTTTGGGCTCGTAGGTATGGGCATCGCCCTTGTCGACCAGGACCAGCACCTCGACCAGCGTGCCGCCGAGCTTTTGGACAAAATACTTCTGCGGCGGGATGCTGACTGCCACCAGCAGCGGTTCAGCGGCCGCCGGCGCGGCCAGGGCCGACGCGAGCAGGAGACAAAGCAGGGCAACGATACGCATGGCAGGCTCCTGAACGAGCCGGCGGGCGATGTTTATCTGCCCGCCGGGAAGTCGATCTCGGGGCGGGAGGGACGCAGACGCCGGAGAAGGCAGGCCTGACGGTCCGGCGCGGCGCGTTTCCGCCGTCTGGTTCGCCTCAGCAGATACGCGGCAGCTGTTCGCCTTCGAGCATGTTCAGCAGCCGGCGACCGCCCAGCCGCGTGGTCAGGATTACCTGGCCGGCCCGGGTCGGGGTTGCCGAGCCGGCAGCGCCGGCCGCATCGATGCGTCCGATCAGCGCTGCCTGGCTGCCGACGGGCTCCTCGCGCATGATCCGCAGCGCCGCCTCGGCCTTCGCCTCGGGCAGAATGCAGATCAGCTTGCCCTCGTTGGCCAGATAGAGCGGGTCCAGGCCCAGAAAGGAGCAGCCGGAGATCACGGCCGCGGATACGGGGATGTGCTCCTCCGCCACCTCGACGACCGTACCGGACTGGCCGGCGATTTCGTTGAGCGTCGTCGCCAGGCCGCCGCGGGTCGGGTCGCGGAGCACGTGAATGTCGCCCACCTCGAGGATCAGCCGTTCCACCAGCCGATTCAGAGCCGCGGAGTCGCTGCGTACGGACATGTCGAAGCTCAGGGACTCGCGTTGGGCCATCACGGTCAGGCCATGGTCCCCGACGGAACCGCTGAGGAGCACGGCGTCGCCAGGCGCGGCGCGCTGCCCTGCCGGCGCCGGCAGGGCGATGACTTCGCCGATTCCCGTGGTGTTGATGAACAGCTTGTCCGCGGCGCCCCTGGGCACGACCTTGGTGTCGCCGGTAACGATATATACCCCGGCCTCGCGCGCGGCACTGGCCATGGAACGGACTACGCGCTCCAGAATCTCCAGCGCCAGGCCTTCCTCGATGATGAAGCCGCAGCTCAGGTACCGCGGCCGCGCGCCGAGCATGGCCACGTCGTTGACCGTGCCGTGAATGGCCAGGGAACCGATGTCGCCGCCGGGAAAGAAGAGCGGGTCCACGGTATACGTATCCGTGCTCATCGCCAGCGGCCCGGTCAGCTCCAGCAGGGCCGCGTCGTTCAGACTGGCCAGGATCGGATTGTCGAAGTGTTTGAGGAACAGCTCGCCGACAAGCTGGTGCGAGGCGCGGCCGCCGCTGCCATAATCGAGGAGAATGGTATCGTGATGCATGATCAGGACTCCAGGCGGTATTTGAAGTAGGCGGCGCAACTGCCCTCGGACGAGACCATGCACGGGCCGACGGGCGTTGCCGGCGTGCAGGCCTTCTTGAACAGCGGGCACTGGTCGGGACGCAGTTTGCCCTTGAGCACGTCGCCGCAGCGACAGCCGGGCAGCGGCGGAACCTCGGGCAGCGTCATGTCCAGGGCCGTGAAGGCGTCGAACGCGGCATAGTCGGGCGAAAAGGCCAGCCCGCTGCCCGGAATGACGCCGATGCCCCGCCAGAGCGCGTCTGTCGGGACAAAGACCTCGTTCATGATCGCCCGGGCCTTGGGATTGCCCGCGTCGGCGACCACGCGGTTGTAGGCGTTGACGACCTCGGCCTTGCCCTCGCGTCGCTGCCGGACCAGCAGCAACAGGGCCTGGAGGATGTCCAGGGGATCGAAGCCGGCGATGACGGCCGGTATGTGATACTGTTCGGCCAGAAAACGATAGGGTTCGAGGCCGATGATCACGGAGACGTGCCCCGGAAGAATGAAGGCGTCGACGGCGGCGTCCGGATCGGCCAGCAGGGCCTTGAGCGCCGGCGGAACGAGCTTGTGGAATGGCAGGACGAAAAAATTGTCGATGCCCTGCGCGCGCGCCATCATGACGGTGGCGGCGATGGTGGGGGCGGTGGTTTCGAAGCCTACGCCGAGAAAAACCACCTTGGACCCGGGATTGTCCCTGGCAATGGCCAGCGCGTCGGAGGCCGCGTAGACCACCTCCACGCGCGCGCCTTCAGCGGACGCGGTTTTCAGGCTGGCGCCCTTCGGACCGGGCACCCGCATCAGATCCCCGAACGTGGCGATGATCACGTCGGGCTTGCGCGCCGCTTCGAGAAAGGCGGCGACTTCGCGATCATGCGTCACGCAGACCGGACAGCCCGGGCCGGATATATGCAGGATATCGGCAGGCAGCAGCGAGTGCAGCCCGCTCTGGAAAATGGCTACGGTGTGCGTGCCGCAGACCTCCATGAACCGTAGGGGCCGGTCCAGTTCCTCTCGAATGCGCTCAAGTACGCCCCGGCAAAGGGCCGGGTCTTTGAATCCGTCGAAAACGTTCACAATGCTCTCCTCGGGGCCGAAAGTCGGGCCGCATTTCCGCCCGGACGACATCCGGCGCCCTGCTGTTCGTTGCCCCTGCCAGCGGGCAGCGGCATATCCGGTCATCATCCTGCAAGGCAGGAAGAAAATCAAGTCGAAGCGCGGGGAAATCGACAGCGACCTCGCAGCCACCCCATTGCCCCGTTCGCCCTGCTGCGAGTCGTTGCGCAGGCCATGCCGTGTCCGGGGCTGCCCAAGCCCGGCACGTCGGGGCGCCTCCTTACGCGGAGGTGCGTATTGAAAACCGCCGGCCGCGTCGACGCGGCCGGCGGGGTATTCAGGCGATTGCTGCGGCTCAGGCCAGGCAGGTCCGGCCTTCGCTTTCAAAGGAGGTGATGAGGCTGCCCAGGTCTTTGGCCTGCGAGACCATACGCTCCAGGGCCGTGCTCGATTCGCTCATGCCCTGGGCGATCTGGGACGAGATAGTGCTGATGTTTTCAATGGCCCGGGTTATCTCGTTGCTGGCCGTGGACTGTTCTTCGGCAGCGGTGGCGATGCAGGTGACCTGCGTCGAGGACTCTTCGACCAGGGAGACGATTTCGCTCAGAGCGTTGCCGGACTCCTCGGCCAGGGTGGTGACCTGATTGACCGCGATGGCCGCCTCCTTGACCTTGCTCACGTTGCGGGCTGCACCATTCTGGATGGAGGTGATAGCCTTGCCGACCTCATGCGTGGCGGTCATGGTCTTCTCCGCGAGTTTGCGGACCTCGTCGGCCACCACGGCGAAGCCGCGGCCGGCCTCGCCGGCGCGGGCCGCTTCGATGGCCGCATTGAGCGCCAGCAGGTTGGTCTGATCGGCGATATCGGAAATGACGCTGATGATGGCGCCGATGGACTCGGCCTGGTCGCCGAAATCGGCCATGGCATCCTCAAGCTCGATCGCCAGGCGGTTGACCGTGGCAATGGCCGCGATGGAGCGGGAGACTACCTGAGCGCCGGTATTGGCCTTGGAGCCGGCGTTGACGGCCTGGTTAGCGGCCGCGCTGGCGTTGCGCGCCACCTCGTTGACCGAGGCGTTCATTTCTTCGACCGCGGAAACGGTCTCGCCGATGAGTTCGTCCTGCGTGGCCACGCCGCGATAAACCTTATCGATCCGATTGGTAAGCTCGCTCACGGCCAGGGTGATGGCGCCGACCACGTCGCGCAATTTGGCCGCCGCCTGAATCATGCTGCGCGCGCGCTCCCGCTCCGCCTCGGTCTTGAGCTGGTTGTCGCGCAAGGCCTCCAGCGCCGCCCTGGCGTGCTCCTCAGCCTCGGCCTGCTTCAGCCGGACCGTTTCCAGGCCGGCCTTGATGCTGTCGACCATGCTGCACAACGAGTCGGCGAGAATGCCGACCTCGTCGCGCCGGTTCAGCTCGATCTGGATGGTAAAATCGCCGCCAGCGACCACGCGCGAAAAGTCTGCCAGCTGGGCGAGCGGGCGGGTGATGGAGCGGATGATGAGCAGAGCGATGACCAGGCACACGAGCACGGTCGCCACCGTGATGGTCAGGATCGTACGCAACGCTGAGGCCTCGATGGCCGCAGCCTGGATGGTCGCTTCGTCCATCAGATCGCGGGACAGGGCTACGATCTTTCCGCCCGCGTCGTCGAGCGCGCCGGTCAGGGTCTTATCTTTGGCGAACAGTTCGCCGGCTTCCGTGGCCAGGGCGACCGTCCTGCTCAACGAAGCGTCCAGTTCCTTGCTCGCGCTGATAAAATCACTCACGCCGCAGACCTTGGCCAGCTGGCCGAAGCTCATGAAGGCGGTCGCGTCCTTGCCGGTGGCATAGTCATGGAAGGCTGATTTCCAGGCCTTATCGCCGCTCATGATAAATTTCTGATGCAAGGTGAGCAGTTCCAGAAAAAAGGACCGGCAGTCGCGGGCCAGGAAGAACAGCTCCTGCTTGGTGGCAGGCAGGGTTTCGCCCTCCATCTGCAGTTGAGCCTGCTCGTTGGTGATGGCGGTGATGATCCGCTGTATCGTGGCGAAGCCCTGATCCAGGGTTTGCGCCATCTCGGCGGATACGGCGACGAACTGGTCATGCGTGCGCACGACATCGTTGAACTGGCCGATATAACTGCTAAACGTAGACCTGAATTCCTGTATCTGAGCTCGCCACTGAACCAATGACGGATCGGCGTAGATATCGAGGAACTCTTGATTGAGGCGTTCGGCCGCGTTTTCCAGCTCCTGCCGGTATTTCGGCGAATAGAACTGCATGTAGGATTTTTCAAGGATGCGTGCTGCCTGCATACCCTGGTATGCCTGATGAATCCGTTCCTTGAAGCTGGCGATGTCCTGGATTCGGGCGTAATAGTGCTGCGTGGTCAGGATTACGAAAGACAGGCCGAGCACTATGAGCAGGCCGAGCAGGCTCAACTTGCATCCTATGCTGAGGTTTGAATACCATTGTCGCATTGCTGAAACTCCTGCACATCGAGAGTATGAATAAAAAAAAGCGCCCCCCAACGCTCCGTGTCCCCTTGTTGACAAATCGTCCCGCGAAACCGGTGCTGCCGGCTTCGCGGGTGCTCAGGCCATGGTCCAGCCGGACCTATTGCTTCATCTTGGCGATTTCCTCGTCAGGGAGATCATAGACGCCGCAGCCCAGGACCAGGTCCTGGTCGCCGACTTTGCACAGCTTGACGTAGGAAATCTTCTTGGATCCCTCTTTCTCGCCCGGCTTGGGCCACATGTAATCGACCCAGCCCGCGCCCTTTTCGCCGGCGAGTTTGTTCATTTCGGCAAAAAAGAGCTTGCCCTGCGTATCCTTGAGATTGATCAGCTCCTTGCCTTCCATCTTGAATTTGATCGGATGCATGATCATCTTGCCGTTCATGTCGTGGATCCAGATGTAGGTGCCGGAGAAGATGAAAGCGCTGCCCTTGCCCTTGAACTTGGCCAGAGCCGGCAATCCCTCGGCCTGGAGCAGTGCGCAGCCCTCCTCGACCTTGGCCCTGATAATCTCGGCCGTGACCTTGTCCTTCTCCGTGCTCGCGGCAAATTCTTCCGATTCCTTGGCCAGAGCTTCGGGCGACGGGTCTTCGGCGTATGCGACAGCACACATGGACAGAATAAAAGCCATAATCAGCACGATACGAATGACAGATTTTCCTCGCATGATTCCTCCTCAAGGGGCTGATGGTTGTACAGACCGCCGTTGTCGAGCCATCAAGACAATGACGGATTCCCAAAAACGATAGGAGCGCACCCTGAACAGGGAACGCTTGCGGCCTTCTACGACACGCAAAAGCAGGCAAAGACCCGGGCTATAGACGAAGCGCAGCCGCCAGTGCCTTTTTTGCCAGCTTTCCGCCCGAAAAATGTGTTGTGAGTTAAAAAAAGCCCGACTACACGCCTATTGCCTCGCCCCCAATTCTACGTAACCCGAACCGGAGCCATTTGCAAGCATGGGAGAGAAAATTTCAGGAACGTGCGCACGCGTCCCGATCGAAAGCATCCCGGCATGAGATCGCTTTTCCTGGCGGAAGTGCTTCGAAAAAAAGCAGAAACCGCCGCCGGTAGAAAAAACCGGCGGCGGCGAAGTAGCGGTGCGGACTCGTCAGGCCAGGCAGGTTTTGCCTTCGTTTTCGAAGGCAGTGATGAGGCTGCCCAGGTCTCTGGCCTGTTGGACCATGCGTTCCACGGCCGAGCTGGATTCGCTCATGCCCTGGGCGATTTCCGATGAAATCGCGCTGATGTTTTCGATGGCGAGGGTAATTTCACCGCTGGCTGTGGACTGCTGCTCGGCCGCGGTGGCGATGCAGGTGACCTGCGTCGAAGACTCTTCGACCAGGGAGACGATTTCATTCAGGGCGTTGCCCGACTCCTCCGCCAGCGCGGTGACTTGGTTGACGGCCTGAGTCGCCTCCTTGACCTTGCCCACGTTGCGGGTCGTTCCGCTCTGAATGGCGGTGATGGCCTGGCCGACCTCCTGCGTGGCAGACATGGTCTTTTCCGCGAGCTTACGGACCTCGTCGGCCACCACGGCAAAGCCGCGGCCGGCCTCTCCGGCGCGCGCTGCCTCGATGGCCGCGTTCAACGCCAGCAGGTTGGTCTGGTCGGCGATGTCGGATATGACGCTGATGATGTGTCCGATAGACTGCGCCTGATTGCCAAGCTCGGTCATAGCGCTCTCAAGCTCGTTGGCCAGACGGTTGACCGTGGCAATGGCGGAAATCGCGCGCGAGACCACCTGCGCGCCCGTATGGGCCTTGCTCCCGGCGTTGACGGCCTGGGAGGCTGCCGCACTGGCGTTGCGGGCGACCTCGCCGACCGAGGCGTTCATCTCTTCCACGGCAGAAACGGTTTCTCCGATGCGCTCGTCCTGATTGGCAACGCCGCGGGAGACGCCATCGATATGGCTGGTAAGCTCGCCGACAGCCCGGGTGATGGAATCGACCACGCCGCGCAATTTGGCCGCTGCGTCGAGCATACCTTGGGCGCGCGCACGGTCGGCCTCGGCCTTGGCCTCGTCGGCGCGGTGCAGTGCGTCAACGGCGGCCTTGGCGTGCTCCTCGGCCTCGGCCTGCTTGTGTTTGACGGCTTCCAGGCCGGACTTGATGCTGTCGACCATGCTGTTCAGCGAGTCGGCCAGGACGCCGACCTCGTCGTGACGCAGCAGTTCCAGATGCGAGGAAAAATCTCCGCCAGCCACGCGGCGCGAGTAATCGGCCAGCAGGGCCAGGGGACTGGTGATGGAGCGGACGATGAGCAGCGCGATGACCAGGCAGGCAAACAGGGTCGCGAACCCGATGGTCAGAATCGCCCGCAGGGCCGAAGCTTCCATGCTGGCGACCTCCTGAGAGGCGTCGTCCAGCAGCGTACGGGAAAGCGTGACGATGGTGCCACCGATTTCGTCCAGCGTGCCGGTCAAGGTCTTGTCCTTAACAAAAAGTTCGCTCGCCTCCTGAGCCAGGGCCAGGGTTTTGGTGAGAGTGACGTTCGCCGCGTTACTGAAGGCGACCATGGCGGGATCTTTCGAAACCTTGGCGAGTTGTTCCAGGGCCACGAACACGGTCGCCTCGCGACCTTTGGCAAAGGTTGTGAAGGACTCGCGCCAGGAGGCCTCGCCGCTCAGGAGATAGTTCTGGTGCAGTGACAGCAGCTTGAGAAAAAAGGATCGGCAGTCGCGCGCCATCGAGATCATTTCCATCTTGGCGATCGGCAACTCCTCGCCTTCGATCTGCAGCTGCGCCTGCTCGCTGGTAAGATCGTTGATGACTTTTTCAATTTTCGAGAACCCCTGCTCCAGGATTCCGCTCATCTCACCTGAAATGCCGACGAAACGCTCGTGCGTGGCGACGACCTCGTTGAACTGGGCGAGATATCGGGCGAACGTCGATTTCAGCTCGGAGAGCTGGCCCTGCCATTGGTGCAACGAGGTATCGGCCTTAAGCTCGTCAAGCTCCTGACTCAGCCCCGCGGCCGCTTCTTCCAGGCCCTTACGGTATTGAGGCAGATAAAACTGCATATAGGTTTTTTCCTGGATGCGCACCGCCTGCATGCCTTTGTAGGCGAGATGTATCCGCTCCTTAAAGGCGGCGATATCCTGGATGCGCCCGTAGTACTGGCGCGTAGTCAGGACGATGAGAACGAGTCCGAGCAGGCTGATCAGACCGAGCAGGCTGAGCTTCCAGCCTATGGTGAGGTTGACGTACCATTGGCGCATAGCGGGAACTCCTGAATAGGGGTTGGATACGGAACGGATACGCAGAACGCGCAGCCTCGTGGACTTCACCTACGACTTCATAACAACGCCCACGGACAGGAGCAAGGCCATAGCAAACAGAATCTTGAAGACTCTAATTTTGTGCATTGTTCCTCCAATGGCGGGTTGATGGTTGCACGTGGTGCCGTTGTCAAGCCATACAAGACAAAGGCTGAATCCCATAAAAACAATCAAGATGCCACAGCAACAGGGAATCATTGCGCCATTATAAGACGAAATTAAAAACAAATATGACAATAAACGCCATGCTGCCGTTATTGCCTTCTTTGTGCGCTTTCCGTCTGAAATGCGTTATGAGTTGGATACATACCGACAATACGCCTGTTGCCTCGCCCCCGAATTGCATATACCGCGACACGGAGTCATTTTCAAGGGGGTGATGAAATATTCTCGTATAGCCAGCTTTTCGCTTGCAATTCCCCTATCGGGCGGTACGCACAACGCTCATTCTGGCGGAGGCGCGTAGCGAGAGACGTGTTCCTCCCGCCCGCACAGCACGCACAACCGTTCCACTGTAGGGGGTGAGGATCGAGACGACCTCCGAGTCGATGCGGTTCGCTCCGGAGCGCACAGCGCAGAATCAGGCACAGTGGCAGAAAGGCAGGGGCCGCCCCGGCGATGGCAGACCCTCAGACGGGCAGCGTGGGTTCCACACGGTTTCGGCCCAGGTGCTTGGCCTGGTACAGGGCCGTGTCCGCGCGAGACAGCAGGGACTCGGTCGTATCCCCGGTCTGGAACGCGGCCACGCCCAGGCTGGCGGTTACGCGGCCAGCGACCTCGAAGGAGTAGTCCTCGATGCCTCGCCGGATACGCTCGGCCAGGTCCAGTGCCCGGGCAAGATCGGTTTCCGGGGAGACGACCAGGAATTCCTCCCCGCCCCAGCGACCAAGCACGTCGGTCTCTCGTATCAGGTCGTCCACAAGCCGGGCCGCGGTCTTGAGGACCTCGTCGCCGACCTGATGACCGTGGGTGTCGTTAACGTCTTTGAAGTGGTCCAGATCCAGGATGATGATCGCGAAGGGGCGCCCGTGGCGCATGGCCCGGTCTATTTCCTTGACAAAGACCTCGTCGAGCCTGAGCCGGTTGGCGACGCTGGTCAGCGGATCGGTCCGGGACATGGCCCGGAGGGCGCGGTTCTTGAGGGCCAGTTCGGCGTGGGCCTCGACCAGCCGGTTCTGCATCTCCTTGATTTCGGAGATGTCCACGACAATGGAACACTTCACCGTCCGACCGTCAAACCAGGTCAGGGCTTTGTCGTGGACCTGATACCAGCGGTCGTCCATGGGATTGAAGTGCTCGTAGGCGATGAATCGACCGTTCGGGGTCCCGTCAGGGGCCACGATTTTACGATTCGTGCAGTGGTGGCAGGGCCGTTCCTCGCCGAACAATGCCCGGTAACAGATCTGGCCGGTCAAGTCCCCGAACCTGGCAGTCAGGGTCCGGTTCATGAACACGATCTCCAGGCCCTCGATATCCACCAGGTAAACCCCGAAAGGAAGGACGTCGAAAACCGAGCCAAGAGGGTCACGTTCGATGGACGAGATCATACCGACGGTGCGTACCGTTTGAATATCTGTTCGATATGATCGGCAAGCTTGTCCTTGCGGAAGGGCTTGAGCACGTAGCCCTTGGCGCCGGCGTCGATGGCGTCCATGACCATATCCTCCTGGCCGTGGGAGGTGACCATGACGATGAGCGCGTTAGGGTCAAGGGCGACAATGCGCCTGGTGGCCTCGATGCCGTTCATGTCCGGCATGGTGATGTCCATGGTCACCAGGTCGGGATGGAGCTTCTCGTACAGCTCAACGGCCTGGCTTCCGGTGCTGGCCGTGCCAAGCACCTTGAAATCCAACTCGGTGAGGAGGTTGGTAAGCTTCATGGCCACGATCAAGGAGTCGTCGACAACGAGCACGGTTCGGGGCACCATTTATGCGTTTCTCACGGGCTGAAGCATTTCGTCGAACAAGGCCTTGGGACCGATGTACATGATGTCGATGTCGCCCAGATTGGTCCGGACGTCAACCAGATAGAAATAGGCGTCCCGGTGGATGACGAGGCTTTTGGTCTCGGCCAGAACCACGGGTGGGGTCATGGAGATGGCGGCAATCTGCCCGTGCACCTTGGCCAGGGCGTTGCCGACGATGGTGTTGACCACGTCGGCTGCAGTTTTTGCCATGTGCTGCGCTTCCTGCTCAGGGTCAAGGTTCAGATCGTGGGTATAGGTCCGAAAGATGTAGCGGATGGCAGGCTCGTCGAAACTGAAGGCGATGTATACGCCCGGGGAGCCTCCCACGCTGACCAGGGCAGTGAGGTCCCGCAGCACCAGGCGAGTGACGCCCTTGAGCTGGCAGGTCACGGCCTCCACCGCGAGGCCCATCTCTTCCTGCAGGAAACTGACGCATCGCGCAGTCACTGCGCGTGTCAATTCCTCGATTTCGGTTCGTTTGACCATTATGCTTCGGGATTACCCATGGTTCCACAGCCCGTCCGTGAACGCCCCTTCACGGCATGCTCGCCGCGAAGCGCCGGGTCAGGGCGAGGGGTGATTCGCGTACCCCTTGACGATCTCGTCCAGCTCACCCGATGCCCGCATGTCCCGAACCCCCTGCGTAATGAGGTCCGCGTACCCCCGGGAGCTGGCTTTGCCGGGCGAAAAGGCGATGAACAGCTCCACACCTGGCAGGCAACCAGCGTTTCTGAAGCCCTTGAGCGTGCGCATCGCCGGCAAATCCTTGTGCCCGGCCACCTGGTACGGAAACACCAGGCAGTCCTCCAGAATGGTGTCGATCTGCCCTGTGGCCATCTGCGTAATACGCCTCGGGGTCAAATCCATGCCACAAAGCGTCTGGATAATCCGGTTGCCCTTCCCCTCGTTTTTCTTGATGTAATCGTCAAAGGACTCCCCGTAGGAGTAGGAATTGACCACCGAGACGTGGCGATCCTGGAGACTGTTGTAATCCTTGTACTCCCAGGGGTCATCCTCCTTGACGAAGAAGCACATCCTGGAAATCATGATCGGTTCCTCTGGAAAGACGAAGTCCGGGGCGTCGCTCTTGTACGTATCCACGAGGCCATCGTGCCTGCCTTCGCGGACCTCCTCAATGGCCCGTGCCCAGTTCAAATCCTGGTAGTCCACGGTGTGGCCGGCACGCTGGAAAATTCGCCTGGCAACCTCGACCAGAATGCCGGGCTTATCCGACGCCGGGTCGCAGCTGTACGGACACCATGCATCGGAACGCAAGGATATTTCTGCGGCGTGCGCAGTGCAGAGGCAGAGGATTATGAGCACGACGACCACAAACAGGCGCTTCATCTCGTTGTCTCCAAGGGGTATCGATTGGCGTGGGAAAAAGCCTTTACACCACCGAGACCGTTACGAAACTCTTCGCCCATTTCCAACGCAAAAGCAAGCGGCAACCTGAAGACAGTCCACGCTGCGATACCGGGAACGATCACCGCAGCATGCACGTAGCCAACGGACCGGGCCAAAGCCAGGCGGCTCCTGTCCCCCGCTCCCTGGTTACGCACGAGCGGCCCGGTGGTGAATAGCGAGCAAGAAAATGGCTTGACAGCACACTTTCAACGACCTAATTTCAGCAAGCTGTTCTTTCGCAGGCTTTGGAGATGGACTTGGAAAAAGACAGGGGGGCATACTGAAAATGAGGGCATCGTCTTACCATTCGATAGCGACATCACGCAGCGCATGAGCACACGCTGTCCATCGCTGTCGCGAAGGCTTTCACTCTCTATCGCCGCCATCCTGGTGGTCGTTTCGTTGCTTTTTATTCTGTTCTCCTATCGCCTGGCGCAGAATGACTCCATGCGCCTTCTGGACGCGCGCGCCAGGGAATACCTCGACGCCCTGGCCGAAATCCTCGTCGACCCGCTCTGGAGTCTGAACAAAGACTCAGTGCGCGACATCGGCGACTCCTACGCAGCCAATGAACTGGTCGCCGCCATCTCCATCCAGGGAAAGTACGGGGGAATAGCCTACGACCGACGCCGGCCAGGATCGAACACAGCCGTGACCCTGTCCAGGACCATCGAGCGCGCGGGCGAAGACCTGGGCAAGGTATGCATCGAGCTTACGGCCGAGCCTTACGAAGCCCGGACCAGGGAGATGCTTCGGTCTCTGCTTATCAACCTGGTCATCACCATCGGCATCGTCCTCATCCTGACCACCCTGTTGCTGCGCACGCTGCTGAAGAAGCCGCTGCAGAACCTGGAGGACATTGTGACGGGCTTTGCAAGGGGCCAGATTGTGGTGCCCCCCGAACGGCCCTACACCGAATTCCGGTCTACCCTTGCCGCCACGGCCATGATGGCTGAACGCATTTCCTCGCAGATGAACGCCCTGCGCGAGGCTGAAAAGAAGTATCGCAGCATCTTCGAGAACGCCGTGGAGGGCATCTTCCAATCCACACCCGAGGGGAAATTTCTCAGCGCCAATTCCTCCCTGGCACGGATGCTGGGCTATGATTCGCCAGCAGATCTGATCGCCTCCGTGGGGAATCTCTCCTCCCATCTTTACGTCAACCCGTCCGATCGCAAGAGGCTCAAGCACATCCTCGACCAGAAGGGACAGGTCGCCGGCTTCGAGGTCGATTACTACACGAAGGATCGCAGCATTATCTGCTGCTCACTCTCCGCCCTGACCATCCGTGATGAGACCGGTGCCCCGCAGCACTACGAAGGCACCATTCTGGACATCTCCGCGCGCAAGGAAAAGGAAAAGGCCGAACGTGAACGCGAAATCGCCGAGGCAGCCTCGCGAACCAAGAGCGCCTTTCTGGCCAACATGAGCCACGAAATCCGAACCCCCATGAACGCGATCATCGGCCTCACAGGCCTGGCCCTGCGTACCGAACTTACGACACGACAGCACGACTACCTCAGCAAGATATTCGACGCAGCCAAGTCCCTTCTCGTCATCATCAACGACATTCTCGACTACTCCAAAATCGAGGCAGGCAAAATGGATATCGAATATGAGAACTTTTTCCTCGACAAGGTGCTCGACATCGTCGCCGACCTTCTGGCCATCAAGTGCGAAGAAAAAAAAATTGAAATGCTCTTCAATGTCCAGCCCGACGTACCCAATGTCCTGGTGGGCGACGCCTTACGCCTGGGCCAGGTTCTGACCAATCTGTGTACCAATGCCGTGAAATTTACCGAGACGGGCCACGTCTGCATCCAGGTCGAAGTCTGTCAGCCCGGTCAGGACCTGCCCGAAGGCCAGGTCCTCATCCGGTTCTCGGTTACCGACACCGGCATCGGCATGACCCCTGATGAACAAGCCAGGCTTTTCCAGTCTTTTTCACAGGCCGACGCCTCCACCACGCGGAAGTACGGCGGCTCCGGCCTGGGCCTGGCCATCTCCAAAAGTCTGGTGGAACTCATGGGCGGCACGATCGAGGTCCGGAGCATGCCGGGCAAGGGCAGCACATTCTCCTTCACCGCCCGATTGGGCCTGGGGCATGATCGACGCAAAACACCGCAAATGGCGCCCGAAAGCATCCGCGGCAAGCGGGCATTGATCGTGGACGACAACGCCATCGCCCGCGAGATACTCGGCGACACCCTCGAATCCTTTGCCTTCGATGTCACCCTGGCAGCCTCGGGCGAAGAGGCCTTGTCCAAGCTGCTCCAGGCCAGGCAAGCAGGATCGCCCTTCGAAATCGTTCTCATGGACTGGAAAATGCCCGGCCTGGACGGCGTGACCACCACCCGGCTCATCAGGCAACAGGACGGCTTGGCCAGCATCCCCCACATCCTCATGGTCAGCGCGTACGGTCGGGAAGAGGTCATCGACGAGGCCCGGAACGCCGGCATCAAGGACTTCCTGGTCAAGCCGGTCAGCCGCTCTCTGCTCCTGGACAGCATTCTGGAGGCCATGGGCGTGCTGAAGGCCAAGGCTATCCGCGGCAGATCGCGCCAGCCTGAAATAATACCGGGCATCGAACGT
Source organism: uncultured Desulfovibrionaceae bacterium (assembly GCA_964523295.1). Lineage (GTDB taxonomy): Bacteria > Desulfobacterota > Desulfovibrionia > Desulfovibrionales > Desulfovibrionaceae > CAZGAH01. The sequence continues at coordinate 29,805 of CAZGAH010000004.1, forward strand.
ATACGCGGCGCCCGCGTGCTGCTGGCCGAAGATAACGGCATCAACCAACAGGTCGTCACCGAACTGCTCGGAATCGTCGGTCTCGCGGTGACCGTCGCCGAAGACGGACAACAGGCCGTGGACGCCATCCACAACGCGGGCAACACCCCCTTCGACCTCGTGCTCATGGACTTGCAAATGCCGGTCATGGACGGCTACCAGGCCGTGGAAATCATCCGGCAGAAACTGGGCATGGCCGAACTGCCGATCGTCGCCCTGACTGCGCACGCCATGAAAAGCTAGCGCGAGCGCTGCCTGAACCTGGGCATGAACGACTACGTGACCAAACCCATTGACCCCAAAGAACTCTATTCCGCCCTGGTCCGGTGGATCAAGCCCGGCCAGCGTCAGGCCACGGCCCCGGATACGGAAAAGGACGCGTCGACCCCGAAAATCGACGCCGGGTTTGCACTCCCGACAACGGCCCCAGGCATTGACTTCGCGGACGGCCTGAGCCGCGTGCTGCACAATATGCCCCTGTATCTTGGGTTGTTGCGCAAATTCCGTTCCGCCAACGAGCACCTGCCCGGCCAGATTCGCGAGGCCATCGCGACCGGCGACCCGACCCGGGGCGCCCGGTTGGCCCACGGCCTCAC
>CAZGAH010000004.1:30449-49669 GCA_964523295.1 uncultured Desulfovibrionaceae bacterium
GGCGTGGCCGGCAACATCGGGGCCACTCACCTGTTCATGATCGCCAGGGACCTCGAAGCTGCTTTACATGAACAAAACCTGGAGCGCAGCCAAACCCTGATCGAACGGCTGGAACACGAGTTCCCTATCGTGCTCGCCTCCATCGACAGCGTCCTGGCCAAGACCCCTTCCCCATTGCCCCTTCCGGAAACCGCGACCCCGGAGAAGGCGACGGACATCGAAGCCCTGGGACTCCAGGCCCGGCACCTGGCGACCCTGTTGCGGGCAGGCGACGCCGATGCCGCGGCCGCGGCCGAAACCTTTCTGTCCAGCGTTCCCGAGGCGCAACGCGAAGCGGTGACGCGTATCGTAAGCCTGATCGACGATTTCGAATTCGATCAAGCCTTGAATACGCTCCAGGCACTCGCCGACACCATCCAGCTTCCCCTTTAGGGGCACGAATGCCATGAGTCAGACCAGACAAAGACAAAGCATCCTCATCGTCGACGACGCAATTGAAAATCTGAAGATGCTTTCCGGACTCCTCAGGGCAGATTATCAGACATACATCGCCAAGGACGGCGAAAAGGCCCTGGAGCTTGCCCGAACCAACCCGCCCGATCTCATCCTGCTGGATATCGTCATGCCTGGCATGGACGGATACGAAGTTTGCCGGCGCCTGAAGGCCGATTCCCTTACCAGCGACATCCCCGTGGTCTTCGTGACCGCCATGCAGGCCACGGAAGACGAGATGCACGGCCTGGAGATCGGGGCCATCGACTTCATCGTCAAGCCTTACCGGGCTGCGATCGTCAAGGCACGAATCAAAAACCACCTCGCCCTGCAGCGAGCCCATGCCAAGACCACTCTGCTGCTCGACAATTCGGGCCAAGGTTTCCTCTCATTCGGCCGGGATCTGATCGTGGAACCGGAGTACAGCCGGGAGTGCCTGCACCTCTTCGGTCGCCCCATCGAGGGACTGTCCATCGTCGAACTCCTCGCCCCGGAGGAGTCGGAGCAGCAGGCCAGCCTACAGAAGAACTTCCTGCGCGTTCTCGACGAGACCGATTCATACAAACGCCAGTTGCGCATCTCGCTGCTCAAGAAGGCGTTCGACCTCGGCGGCGTCTTCGTCAAGGCAGAGTACAAAGTCATTCAGCACGGCCTGATGCTCATCCTGACCGACGTGACCGAGCGCCGGGAACTGGAAAGCAAGATCGAACGCGAACGCAACCGACTCCGGCTCGTGGTGACGGCTGTCCAGGAATACCAAGGGTTTTTCGATCTGCTTGAAGATTTCGAAACCTTCTGCGCGCGCGGCATTCCCGCCCTGCTGGCCCGGTCCGACCAGCAACCCGACACCCTGAACAAGGCCTATCGCAGCCTGCACACCTTCAAGGGACTCTTCGGGCAGTACGGCTTTCTGGAGGTTCCCAAAATTCTGCACCGGGCCGAGAGCCGGCTGGTCTCCATGCAGAAACACCCCGACAGCCTGGCAGACGATTTCAGGGCCTTCCTCTCCTCCTTCGACGCCTCCAGCATACTGAACCAGGATATGGCGCTGATCGAGGAGTTCCTGGGTCAGGAATTCCTGAGCCGGAGGGGGGAACTCGTTATCGGTCGTGAGCACGCCCAACGGATCGAGGCCAAGGCCGAAAGCCTGCTGCACATGGCGCTCGACAAAGGCCTGGGCCGCGAAATGCTCGATTTGTTGCAGGACATCCGGGCCATCCGGCGCGTCAATTTCAAGGCCCTGCTCGCCTCCTACCCCCGCTATGCGCTCGAACTGGCCGAGCGACTGGGCAAGGAAATCCAGCCCTTTGAGGTCCAGGGCGAGGACATCCCGATCGACCCCGAACTCTACGCCCCCTTTACCAAATCCCTGATCCACGTGTTTCGCAACGCCGTGGACCATGGCCTGGAATCCCCGGACGAGCGCCTGGCCTGCGGCAAAGACGAGCGGGGATCGCTGGCCTGCGTGGTGAAACGCGATCTCAACGGACTGATCGTCACGGTGAGCGACGACGGCAGGGGAATCGACGTCGACCGGCTCAAGGCCATTGCCGTGGAACGACACGTCTGCACGCCCGAGGCTGCGGCCAAGACGTCGGACCTGGATGCCTGTCAGCTCATCTTCGCCATGGACGTGAGCACCAGGGAGTCCGCGACAGACCTCTCCGGTCGCGGCGTCGGGCTCTCGGCGGTCAAGGCCGAGGTGGACCGCCTTGGCGGACGTATCGACATCGATTCCACGCCCGGGCAGGGCATGACCATACGCTTCTCCCTGCCCTTGCGGGAAAACGCTCAGGCGACTCAAGCGCCTCCGGCCGGGTAAACCGGATACCATTCGCCCCCTCACCACAGGCCCCTGCCCCGAGTGCGTTCATTGTCCGCCACGCGGGCGGTGAGATTGCAATGCTCACGCGTCAGGCCAGGCAGGTCCGGCCTTCGTTTTCAAAGGCAGAGATGAGGCTGCCCAGGTCTTTGGCCTGTTGGACCATACGCTCCACGGCCGAGCTGGATTCGCTCATGCCCTGGGCGATTTCCGAAGAAATCGCGCTGATGTTCTCGATGGCGCGGGTGATTTCACCGCTGGTCGTGGACTGCTGTTCGGCCGCAGTGGCGATGCAGGTGACCTGCGTCGAGGATTCTTCGACCAGGGAGACGATTTCGTTCAGGGCGCTGCCGGACTCCTCGGCCAGCGAGGTAACCTGATTCACGGCCTGGGCCGCCTCCTTGACCTTGCCCACGTTGCGGGTCGTGCCGCTCTGAATGGCGGTAATGGCCTGGCCGACCTCCTGCGTGGCGGACATGGTCTTTTCCGCGAGCTTGCGGACCTCGTCGGCCACCACGGCAAAGCCGCGGCCGGTCTCGCCAGCCCGGGCGGCCTCGATAGCGGCGTTCAGGGCCAGCAGGTTCGTCTGGTCGGCAATGTCGTTGATCACGATGATGACTTCGCCAATGGAGCTGGTCTGATTGCTCAGCACCGCCATGGCGTGCTCCAGCTCGCCGGCCAGGCGGTTGACCGTGGCGATGGCGGAAATGGCGCGCGAAACTACCTGCGCGCCGGTGTGGGCCTTGCTTCCGGCGTTGACGGCCTGGGATGCTGCCGCGTTCGCGTTGCGGGCGACCTCGCCGACCGTGGCGTTCATCTCTTCCACGGCGGAGACGGTTTCGCTGATGCGCTCGTCCTGCACCACGACACCGCGAGAAACCGTATCGATGCGGTTTGTCAGTTCGCCAACCACCAGGGTGATGGAATCGACGACGCCACGCAGCTTGGCTGCTGCGTCGAGCATACCCTGAGCACGCGCCCGGTCGGCATCGACCTTGGCCTGATCGGCGCGCTCCAGAGCGTCGACCGCGGCCTTGGCGTGCTCCTCGGCCTCGGCCTGCTTGTGTTTGACGGTCTCCAGACCGGACTTGATGCTGTCGACCATGGTGTTCAGCGACTCGGCGAGCACCCCTACCTCGTCGCAGCGGTGCCACTGCAAATGAACGGAGAAATCGCCGGCAGCAACGGTGCGCGAATAATCGGCCAGCTGCCCCAGCGGCTTGGTGATGGAGCGGAGGATGAAGACGGCGATGAGCAGACAGCACGAGATGGTCGCAATGATAATGCCCAGAACGGTGGCCACGGCCGAGGCCTCTACCCTTGCGGCCTCCGCGGACGCCTCGTCGAGCAGCTCACGTGAATAGGTGATGATCGTTCCCCCGAGTTTGTCCAACGCGCCGGTCAAGGCCTTGTCCCGGGCAAACAGCGTCTCCGCCTCCTGAGCCTGAGCCTTGAATTGGGTGGACATGCCAATCAGCGCATCTGTCGATGCCTTGATCTTTTTATCTTTCGAAACGATGCCGTATTGTTCGAGCGCGATGAACACATTAGCGTCTTTACCCTTGGCATAGGACTCGAACTCTTTAATCCAGGAGGTGTCGCCGGTCAGTATGTAGTTGTGATGAATCGCGAGCAGCCTCAGAAAATACGATTTACAGTCGCGCACCAGCGTCAACATCTCCTGCTTCGCCGGCGCCAGCTCGCCGCCTTCCATCTGCAGGTAGGATATTTCCTTGTCGATCTCCGCGATAATGCGCTCGATATGGCCAAAGCTCTCTTCAAGCGTCGCATCCATGCGCCGGGTGACCTCGACAAACTGCTCATGCGTGGCGACAACCTGATTAAACTTGCCGCGGTACTCGGAAAACGTCGACTGGACATCGGAAAGCTGGCCCTGCCATTGCTGAAGCCCGGATGCCGCGATCATGTCGTCCAGCTCCCTCTCCAGCCCGGTAGCGGCCTCCTCCAACGCCTGACGAAACTGCGACTGATAGAACTGCAGGTAGGTTTTTTCCTGAATGCGTACGTCCTGCATTCCCTTGAATGCGTGGTGGATACGCTCCTTGAAGGCAGCGATGTCCTGGATACGCGTGTAGTAATGGCGGGTGGTCAGGGCGACGAGCACCAGCCCGAGCAGGCCCAGCAGCGCGAGCAGGCTGATTTTTTTGCCGATAGTGAGATTCAGATACCACTGTCGCATGGCGGAGGCTCCTAAAGGGTTGGCAGGGAAAAACGCCGCTACGCGTTCGGTCCCCCTGCGATGAATACATTGCGCCATAGTTGGCGCCGGCCGTCGTCACGGGGCAGTCCCGTCGCAGCCCTGACCGGACCGCGAGCTTGTTATGGTATGCTGGCAAGTTCCTCATCGGACATGACATCAACGTCGCTAACCAGGACCAGGTGCCGACCGTCGACCTTGCACAGCGTGACTCAGGATATCGTTCGCCCCCCCTCTTTCGCGCCAGACACAAAGCGCACGGAGTCAACCAAGCCGGCCCCCTTCCCTCCGGCAAAATCGTTCATCGAAAAGAAACCTGCCCAGGGTATCTATACAATGTCCCGCAGCGTACGCTGTAAATCCATTGCAATCCCGGGTGAATCGCTTCATTGAACGCATACTTTTCATATTGCAGGCTTTTTTGTTCATCCTTGTATTGCACGCTTCAAACAAAACACGTGAACGCAAACCAAAAAACATTAAACAAAAAACCACAAAATACAATTCAATGCAATCTAATGCAACTATAGAGAAATCTGAATTTCCTTCTTAAAATTAACTATATAACTTTTTTAATACATTTTTCCGCCAGAATCAGCCAATATACATGCAATAAACGGCCAAGCCCAACGAACAATACAAAGAAATATCAATGCATTGCGCTAAAGAGAGCATCGACACGGAGCACAATACAACGCAATGACAACTACTATTGCCATTATGCCGATCAATGTTCACAAAATGAATGATATGAATTGCAGAGAATTGCTACTACTGACTCTTCCGCCTGCCCCTGCCTCTCGCATATACCAGAATGCAGGCATTGGCAACAGCGCTGAAAAAAAAATCCGAAAACGCGCATATTCGGCAGCGAGTGGAGTATTGCCGCGGCTTCCGAGGGGGGGGCGGAGTGCGGAGAAAAACGACTTCGGCGCCTGGAGCTGAGGACGGCAGCACGGGAACGTGACGCGGAGACGCCGCAGCCGGATGCTCCAAGGCGACCGGCTGCGGCGGAAGGGGGCAATGTGTAATCTGTCAGGCCAGGCAGGTCTTTCCTTCGTTTTCAAATGCGGTGATCAGACTGCCCAGGTCTTTGGCCTGCTGGACCATGTGTTCCACGGCTGAACTCGATTCGCTCATGCCCTGGGCTATCTCTGCCGAGATCACGCTGATGTTCTCGATGGCGCGGGTGATTTCGCCGCTAACCGTGGACTGTTCCTCGGCCGCGGTGGCGATGCAGGTAACCTGCGTCGAAGACTCCTCGACCAGGAAGACGATTTCGTTCAGGGCGCTGCCGGACTCCTCGGCCAGCGTGGTGACCTGGTTAACGGCCTGGGCAGCCTCCTTGACCTTGCTCACGTTGCGATTGGTTCCGCTCTGGATGTTGGTGATGGCCTGGCCGACCTCCTGCGTGGCGGACATGGTCTTTTCGGCGAGCTTACGGACCTCGTCGGCGACCACGGCGAAACCGCGGCCGGCCTCTCCGGCGCGGGCCGCCTCGATGGCCGCATTCAGGGCGAGCAGGTTGGTCTGGTCGGCGATGTCGGAGATGACGTTGATGATGTGGCCGATGGACTGTGCCTGGTTGCCGAGTTCGGCCATGGCGTTTTCAAGCTCCCCTGCCAGACGGTTGACCGTGGCAATGGCCGTGATGGCGCGCGAGACCACCTGCGCGCCGGTATGGGCCTTGCTCCCGGCGTTGACAGCCTGGGTTGCGGCCGCGTTGGCGTTACGGGCAACCTCGGAGACCGAGGCGTTCATTTCTTCCACGGCGGAGACGGTTTCTCCGATGCGCTCGTCCTGGGTAGCCACGCCGCGCGACACGCCCTCGATACGGCTGGTGAGTTCGCCAACGGCTCGGGAGATGGAATCAACCACGCCGCGCAGTTTGGCAGCCGCCTCGATCATGCCCTGGGCACGCGCCTGATCGGCTTCGGCCTTGGCCTGGTCAGCGCGATCCAAGGCGTCGACAGCGGCCCTGGCGTGCTCCTCGGCCTCAGCCTGTTTATGCTCGACGGTTTCCAGTCCGGATTTGATACTGTCTACCATGCTGTTCAGCGAGTCGGCCAGGACGCCGACCTCGTCGTGGCGCAGCAGTTCCAGATGCGTAGAAAAGTCTCCGCCGGCCACGCGACGCGAGTAATCGGCCAGTTGGGCCAAAGGTTTGGTGATGGAGCGGACGATGAGCAGGGCGATGACCAGGCAGCCAAGCACAGTCGTGATGCCGATGGTCAGAATGGCGCTCAGGGCCGAGGCCTCCACCCTGGAGACTTCCAGAGAGGTCTCGTCCAGCAGCGTACGGGAAAGGGTGACGATGTCCCCGCCGATCTTGTCGAGCGTGCCGGTCAGGGCCTTATCCTTGGCGAAAAGTTCGCTGGCCTCCCCGGCCAGGGCCAGCAGCTTCGTGAGCGTCGTATTCACCTCGGTGTTGAAATTTATCAAAAATGGATCTTTGGAGGCCTTGGCAAGCTGCTCTACAGCCACAAACGCGGTGGCCTCCCTCCCAATCGCAAAGGCCTTGAAGGCCTCGCGCCAGGAGGTGTCGCCGGTCAGCAGGTAATTCTGGTGCAGTGTGAGCAGCTTGAGAAAAAAGGATCGGCAGTCGCGCGCCAGAGCAATCATTTCCTGTTTTGCTATCGACAGCTGCTCGCCTTCGATCTGCAACTCCGCCTGCTCGCGGGTGAGATCGGCGAGGACTCGTTCGATATGCGCGAAGCCCTGCTCCAGGCCCCGGCTCATTTCGCCGGAGACGCCGACGAAGCGCTCGTGCGTGGTGACAACGCCGTTGAACTGACCGAGATAGCTTTCGAAAGTCGACTTGAGTTCAGAGAGTTGACCCTGCCATTGGCGTAGCGAGGACTCGGCATGAAGGCCGTTCAGTTCCCGACTCAGTTCTGCGGCCGCTTCTTCCAGGCCAGTCCGAAATTGGGGCAGATAGAACTGCAGATAGGATTTTTCCTGGATCCGCACAGCCTGCATGTCTTTATAGGCAAAATGAATTCGTTCCTTGAAGGCGGCGATGTCCTGGATGCGCCCGTAATAATGGCGCGTGGTCAGAACGATAAGAACGAGCCCGAGCAGGCTGAGCAGGCCGAGCAGGCCGAGCTTCCAGCCTATAGTGAGGTTGGCGTACCATTGGCGCATGGCGGGAACTCCTGAATGGGTGATGATACTAGGGAATACGTAGGCGCACCGACCTCCCCGACGCCGACGCGAGGTCGGCGTCGGGGAGGCTGATCGGCGCGCAGACCGGACAACGTGACTACTGCTTCATTTTCGCGATTTCTTCCTCAGGCAGGTCATAGACGCCGCAGCCCAGGACCAGGTCCTGGTCGCCGACCTTGCACAGCTTGACGTAGGAAATCTTCTTCGATCCCTCTTTCTCGCCCGGTTTGGGCCACATGTAATCGACCCAGCCTGCCCCCTTCTCGCCGGCGAGTTTGTTCATCTCGGCGAAAAAGAGCTTGCCCTGCGTGTCCTTGAGATTGATCAGCTCCTTGCCTTCCATCTTGAACTTGATCGGATGCATGATCATCTTGCCGTTCATGTCGTGGATCCAGATGTAGGTCCCGGAGAAGATAAAGGCACTTCCCTTGCCCTTGAATTTGGCCAGGGCCGGCAGGCCATCGGCCTGAAGCAGGGAGCAGCCCTCCTCGACCTTGGCCCGGATCATTTCGGCCGTGACCTTGTCCTTCTCCGTGCTCGCGGCAAATTCCTCGGACTCTTTTGCCAGTTCTTCCGGTGACTGATCCTGAGCGTACGCGACGACGCTCATGGACAGGATCAATGCCATAGCCAACAGGACGTGCGTAATCGAATACTTGTGCATGAGTCCCCCATACAAACGTTGATGATTGTATAAGCCCGAATGCCGACAGCCTCTTTGACGAAAGAGTACGAAGGTCACAGAATGTGCCGTTCCCCAACGCTGCAAACAAAGCCACCCTCAGACTCTGAAAAGAACATAGTCTTGCCTTGCACGGCTAATGCCGCTGAAAAAAAGTGCCAGCGAGAAATATGTCCACTGTTATGAACATCAGTGAATCGCCATTACAGAATCAACCATCATTGCGTCCGTGGGACATATACCAGAAAAAGTGATCATAATCAATAGAGCATTTTAACTTAAAGCTGCACGAACGAGTTATACATTTAGCCCATTCGATGCGAAATGCACCATTTCAGCCGCTCAGAGACGCCTTCAGGGGGCAAATCACCCCTCCGTTCAGGCCGTATGGGATTTTTTATAGCGCACACGAAAGGCTGCCTGTATCCCGTCCGCGGAAATTCGTCGTAGCCGTCATGCGCCCAAGCCGCGGCCAAAGTGACCCCGTGTCGCTCCTTGCTGAGTCCGGGGGGCCTTGAAAGAGGCAAACGCCAGGTATTTACGTTTGACGTAACGCGGAATGATCATTAGTAAGGGGGTCATGAAACCGGACCAGCTCAACGCGGCGACCTCGCTCCAGGACCTGAACGTGCCAGGAGACAGGCTGGAGGCACTGAAGTGAAGTGAATTGCCACTGAGGAAAAAATGCGAACACCAATCCATCCTGGCGAACACCTTGCCGAAATGCTCGACGAACTCGGCATGAGCGCTACCGCACTGGCCCGCAAACTGGACGTGCCCACCAATCGGATTACACAAATTGTGAACGGCCAGCGGGCTGTGACTGCGGACACTGCCTTGCGCCTGGGACATTTTTTCGGCGTCAGTGCCGAATTCTGGCTGAACCTTCAAAAAGCGTATGAACTGCGCCAGGCGCAATTGAGCCTCGGAGAACACCTCGCCGTACTCCCCACACTGGCAGAAAGTATCCCGGCTGCGCGCAGCAGCTAAGGTCCGCGGCCATTCGTCCGGATGCCGCACCGTATCCGCGACTATTCGTGGCACCGGCAATGGACACGCTGAACGGTATGGTTTTGCCTTCCGGAAAGACCGGGACCCGGGCGCGAATTTCCCTGCTGGATTTTTCGACGAACTTGCAGTAGCTACGAGGATTCGCGCATAACACGACCGTTATATCGCCCGGGCTCCGCTGCCGGGCTCTTTTTCCTGCCCGAAGGGGGTTGCATGGTTATTCCGGTTCTACCCGCACATCTTCCCGCATTTTCGTTGACTGCCAACGCGCAGCTGGTGCTTGCCAAGCGCTATCTGCGCAAGGACGCCGACGGCAAACCCGGCGAGACGCCGGCGGAGCTGTTCTGGCGCGTGGCCTGGAGCATCGCCGCCGAGGAGGAAAAATACTCAAGCTCCCCCTATTGCACGCGCATCGAGGAACTGGCGACGAACATCTATACCCTGATGACCACGGGCCGCTTTCTGCCCAATTCGCCGACGCTCATGAACGCGGGCACGCCGCTGGGTCAGCTGGCCGCCTGTTTCGTCCTGCCCGTCGGCGATTCCATCGAAGAGATATTCGACGCGGTCAAACACGCGGCCCTGATCCACAAATCCGGCGGCGGCACGGGATTCTCCTTTTCCAGGCTGCGGCCAAAGGAAAGCCGGGTCGGGTCGACCGGGGGCGTGGCCTCGGGTCCGCTGTCGTTTTTGCGCATCTTCAACACGGCCACGGAGCAGATCAAACAGGGAGGAACCCGCCGCGGCGCGAACATGGGCATCCTGCGCGTCGATCATCCCGATATCATCGAATTCATCCGGGCCAAGGAGCGCGAGGGCGAGCTGAACAATTTCAATCTCTCCGTGGGATTGACCGAAACCTTCATGAAGGCGGTGGAGGCAGACGGAACCTACGATCTGATCGCCCCGCACACCAGGACGGTCAAGAAACAGCTCAAGGCGCGCGAGGTGTTCGAGCTGCTGGTGCGCAAGGCCTGGGAAAGCGGGGACCCGGGCATCGTATTCCTGGACCGTATCAACGTAGACAATCCCACGCCGGCGCAGGGGCAGATCGAGAGTACGAACCCCTGCGGCGAGCAGCCGTTGCTGCCCTACGAGGCGTGCAACCTGGGCTCGATCAACCTGGCGCGTTACGTGCTTGCCGGGCGCGAACGTCCGGAGGAATCCATCGACTGGCGACAACTGAAGACCGACATCCAGCTTGCAGTGCGCTTTCTGGACAACGTCATCGACGCCTCGCGCTATCCTCTCGACCGCATCGAAGACATGGTGCGCAAGAACCGCAAGATCGGCCTGGGGATCATGGGCTGGGCCGACATGCTCTTTCAGCTCGACGTGCCCTATGACAGCCAGCAGGCGCTCAATCTGGCGGAACGGCTGATGGAATTCATCCAGGTGGAATCCCGTCTGGCCTCGGCGAATCTGGCGCAGGAGCGGGAGCCGTTTCCGGCGTTTCAGGAATCCCTCTACGCCGAGCGCAATCAGGGCCCCTACCGCAACGCCACGACCACGACCATAGCGCCGACAGGCACGCTCTCCATACTTGCCGGCTGTTCCTCGGGCATCGAACCACTCTTCGCGCTCTGCTTTTCGCGCAACGTCATGGACGGCGAGAAACTCGTGGAGGTCAATCCCTTTTTCGAGCAGGCGCTCCGGAAAACGCAGAGCTACAGCCGCGCGTTGATGGATGAGGTGGCGGAAAAGGGCAGCGTGCGGCATATTGAGCATCTGCCGGCCGCCTTGCGCCGTGTTTTCGTCACCTCCATGGATATCGACGCGGCCTGGCATCTGAAAATGCAGGCGGCCTTTCAGCGGTTCACGGACAACGCCGTGTCCAAGACGGTGAATTTGCCGAACTCGGCCACGCAGGACGACATCCGCAGCATCTACTGGATGGCCTATGAACTCGGATGCAAGGGCGTCACGGTCTATCGCGACGGGTGCAAATCGGTGCAGGTGCTCTGCACCGGGGAAAAGGGACAAGAGGCGGCGGGACATCCCCAGCAGGACAGCCGCTCGGTCAAGGACCGCCCGGACGTGGTCTACGGCTTCACCCAGAAGATCAAGACCGGGCTGGGCGTGATGTACCTCACGATCAACGAACTCGATGGACGTCCTTTCGAGGTCTTCGCCACCATCGGCAAATCGGGCAGATCGATCACGGCCAAGGCCGAGGCCATAGGCCGACTGGTCTCGCTGGCGCTGCGCTCGGGCATCGAGGTCATCGAGGTTGTCCGACAGCTCAAAGGCATTGTCGGCGAGCACCCGGTGTATCAGAATCAGAAAAAAGGCCTGCTCCTTTCGCTGCCCGACGCCATTGCCTGGGTTCTGGAAAACCGCTATCTCAAGGCGGACGAGCCTGTCCGCGTGGGCAGCGCTCTGGACGGCAACGCCTGCCCCGAGTGCGGGGAGAGCCTGATCTTTCAGGAGGGCTGTTTCGTATGCCAACACTGCGGCTTCACCAAATGCGGGTAACCGGGCATGTCCATCATCACGCTGGATCGCGTCTCGCATAGCTTCGAAGGCTACTGGGCCTTGAAAGACATCTCCTTCAGCCTGGAGGAGGGCGAATTTCTCTTTCTGACCGGCCCGTCCGGGGCAGGCAAGACGTCCCTGCTGCGTCTGCTCTACGGCGATCTGCCGCTCATGCGCGGATCGGCCATGGTGGCCGGATTCAACCTGCGCGAACGCAGCAACCGGACCCTGCCCCTGCTCCGACGCCAGCTCGGGGTGGTGTTTCAGGACTTCAAAATCCTGCCCGAACGCACGGTGTATGACAACGTGGCCATTGCCCTGGAAGTACGCGGCCTGCGCAGGGAAACGATCGACCGCCGGGTCCGGGCCGTTCTGCGCGGCCTGAATCTGGACACCCGCAGCGACGCCGCCTGTTCAAGCCTTTCCGGCGGCGAACAGCAACGCGTGGCCATTGCCCGCGCCGTGGTCGTCAATCCCAGGCTGCTGCTGGCCGACGAGCCCTCGGGCAACCTCGACCCCAAACTCTCGCTGCGGATCATGGATATCTTCCGGCAATTCAACGCACACGGCACGGCGGTGATCCTGGCCACCCACAGCCCCGACCTCCTGGCTGCTTTCCCGGGCGCGCGGATACTAGCGCTCGATCAGGGCGTGATCGCCGCGCCGCAGGCAACGGTTCCCCATCCCTCCGCGCCGAGACAGGCCGCATCACGACAGGCCTCGCCACAACAGGCCCCCTGCCCTCCCGGCCCGACGCAAGAGCCCGCTTTGGACGCGTCCACGCAGGCGATGCCGGCGAAGAACGGCCAGGCCGCCGCCAGCGCAGGGCCTGAGCCCGGTACACAGGCACCCGTTGCTGCGGCCGCACCCTCCGAACCCGAACCGACAGCGACGCCGCTGCCAACCACGCGCGAGTGAGGCGGCCATGCTGCAACTTGCCCTCCGACTGACGCTACGCGGCGCGCGCGACCTGCGAATCAACCCCTGGGCGCAGATACTCACGCTGGCGGCCGTAACCCTGGTTTCGTTTCTCGTCGGCCTGTTCCTGCTCTTTCTGCACAACCTCGACCGCGAATTACAGCGCACGCGCGGGGACGTGCTGTTCCAGGTCTACTGGAAACCCGGCGTGGACCAGAATAAAATCCGGAACCAGTGGTCCAGCCTGGCCACTCTGGAGCGCCTTACCGAAATCAAGACCTTCACCCCGGACGAGGCCCTGGAAGGCCTGGCGGACAGTCTGGGACACGACGTCGACCTGAGTTGGGTCAAAAGCCAGAGTCCCTTGCCCGCCACGGCCCTGCTCGCCTTCGAGCCTCCGGACAAGGAGGACGAAGACTGGCGGCGCAAGGTCCGCACCAATCTGGAAACCCTGCCGGACGTGGAAAAGGTGCAGTCCAACGCCATCGGCGCCGAACTGGCCGAGGCCTGGGGGAAGTCCGCGCGGCGCTTTCTGTGGCCGTTGACCCTGTTCCTGGCCCTGATGCTCGCGCTCGTGGTCGGCAATACCATCAAGCTGGCGCTGCTCTCGCGGCGGGACGAAATCGACATCCTGCGCCTGGTCGGCGCGCAGGACTGGTACATCCGGCTGCCCCTGCTCGTAACCGGCGCCGTACACGGGCTGGGCGGCGCGCTGTTGTCGCTCGTGCTGCTCAAGATCACGCAGGCAGGAATCCGCGACCTGCTCAATGTTCCCCCGTTATATATGGAGATCACCTTCTTGCCGTTTTTCCAGGTGCTCGAGCTGCTGGCCATCCTGACCGCCGTGGCCGTGCTCAGCAGCTGGGCCGCGGCCAGAAACCCCGAACGCGGACCTGTTCTCAGGCTGCTCGGGGGGCTGGCCTCGGAGACGCGCAGGCTGCTGGCGGAGAGGGCCAGGAAAGGACGCGGCACCAGACGGTGATCCCGAGACCTTTTGGACAAGGCCCCGGCCTGTTCACATTCACCCTGCGCGCGCCGCGCAGGCCCGGGCGTTTGCCCGTACACGCAAGGAAGGCATCATGCGCAGCAAAAAAATGACCCACGGACTGGAAAAAGCGCCCCATCGCTCGCTGCTCTACGCGCTCGGGCTCACCAGCGAGGAAATTGAACGACCGCTGATCGGCGTAGTCAATGCCGCCAACGAAGTCGTTCCCGGACATATCCACCTGCACACCATCGCCCGCGCCGTCAAGGACGGGATCCGCTCCGCCGGAGGAACTCCGCTCGAATTTCCGGTCATCGGCGTCTGCGACGGGCTGGCCATGAACCACGAGGGCATGCGCTTCAGCCTTCCAAGTCGCGAGCTGATCGCCGATTCCATCGAAATCATGGCCACGGCCCACCCCTTCGACGCGCTGGTCTGCATCCCCAACTGCGACAAGATCGTACCGGGAATGCTCATGGCCATGCTGCGTCTGAACATCCCGGCCGTGATCGTCAGCGGCGGCCCGATGCTGGCGGGGCAGTGGCGTGGGCGCAGCGTCGATCTCATCAACGTGTTCGAGGCCGTGGGCCGGGTGAAACGCGGCGAGCTGAATGAAACAGACCTGGAGGAGCTTGCCACGCAGGCCTGCCCGGGTTGCGGCTCCTGCGCCGGGATGTTCACGGCCAATTCCATGAACTGCCTCAGCGAAGCCGTGGGCCTGGGACTTCCCGGCAACGGCACCGCCCCGGCCGTGTCCGCCGAGCGTATCCGGCTGGCCAAGGCCGCGGGGACGACGGTCATGGAACTGCTCCGGCAGGGCATCACGCCGCGGCGCATCGTCACCGCGCGCAGCGTGAGCAATGCCGTGGCCGTGGACATGGCCCTGGGCTGCTCCACGAACACGGTCCTGCATCTGCCGGCTATTTTCGCCGAGGCCGGGCTGGAGCTTACGCTGGATATTTTCGACGAGATCAGCCGGCGTACGCCCAACCTCTGCAAGCTCTCGCCGGCCGGCGGGCACTACCTGTCCGATCTGCATCGGGCCGGCGGCATCCCGGCGCTCATGCGTGAGTTGAGCCGGCTCGGATTGATCGATCTCGATGTGCTGACCGCCACGGGCCGGACCCTGGGCGAAAATCTGGACACCGTGAAGGCCGCAATCGCCGACGCCGAGGTCATCCGCTCCGTCGACGCCCCCTACGGCAAGGAAGGCGGCATCGCCATTCTCAAAGGCAGCCTGGCGCCGCAGGGCGCGGTGGTCAAGCAATCCGCCGTGGCGCCAGAAATGATGGTCCGCACGGGCCGGGCGCGCGTCTTCGACAGCGAGGAGGCGGCCGTACAGGCCATTCTGGGCAATGACATCAGCGCCGGCGACATTGTGGTCATCCGGTACGAAGGCCCGAAGGGCGGGCCGGGAATGCGGGAGATGCTCACGCCAACGTCGGCCATTGCCGGCATGGGGCTCGCCGGAGACGTGGCGCTGATCACCGACGGACGCTTCAGCGGCGGCACCCGCGGAGCGGCCATCGGCCATGTCTCTCCGGAGGCTGCCGAGAACGGGCCGATAGCCCTGGTGGCCGAGGGCGACGCCATTGCCATAGACATCCCGAGCAGGAAACTCGAACTGCTCGTGGACACCGCGACGCTCGACGCGCGGCGGGCAGCGCTGCGGCGGCCGGAACGCGTCGTGAATTCGCCCTTTTTGCGCCGCTACAGCAAGTTTGTCAGCTCGGCGGCCACTGGCGCCGTCTGGAGCGATGGCGCCGGGATTTGAGGTTCGGGGGAGAACATTACAAGACAGCCCGTGCAGCCCGCCTTCCGACGGGCTGCACGGAGGCACAGGTGCAGCGTGTGGGACAAGGAAGCAGTCGCCCGTTATGAAGCCTGGTTTCTGACCTCGCAAGGCGCCTTCGCCCTGGAGCAGGAAAAGCGCCTCATTGCCAGGCAGATATCCGGCTGGCCGCGCCGCAACCAACGACTTCTGGAGGTGGGTTGCGGTATCGGCCTGTTTCTGAATATTTTCTGGGAGGCGGGTTTCGACGCGACCGGACTGGACATCTCGCCGGCCATGATCGCTGCCGCCCGATCCAGGGTTTCCTCCCGTGTCGATCTGCACCTCGGCAGCGCCGACCATCTCCCCTTCGACGACAACGAATTCGACTTCGTCGCGTTGCTTACGGTCCTGGAATTTCTGCCGGATCCGGCCCTGGCACTTCAGGAGGCCGTGCGGGTAGCCCGCAAGGGCCTGCTTATCGCCTTTCTCAACAAATACTCGCTCTACTACCTCGCGCACGGGCTGCGGCTGCCCCTGTTGCGCAAATCCCCCTTGCGCACGGCTCGCTGGTTCACGCCTCAGGAGCTTCGTTGTCTGCTCGACCAGACGGCCGGGCCGCGGCAGACAGCCTGCTCGTCGGTGCTTCCCGGTCCGATGTTTACCTGGCGCAACTCCCCGCCCTGGCGCTGGTTGAACCGGCCCATCCTTCCCGGCTCGCTCGGCGCCTGGTGCGCTTTGCGCGTCGAACTACAGGCCGGCCCCGTCATGACCCCGCTCGTCCGCTTCAGCGTCGAACCGCGCATGACCGTCTGACCCCTGACAGACGCGCCTTGGCAACAGCGTGACGGACTGCCCCTCACAGCCGTGAAGACGGCGGCGCAACGACGTCGAGCGCGTCCAGCCAGTGGCCCACCTGTACGCCGGCCGGGGCCGTAGCGCTCAGCTGCAACACGCAGCCGCTGCACCCCGTGAGCACGTGCTCGCCAGGACGCGCGGCCAGACGCTCCCAGCAGGTCCGGGCGACCGTCCGCCCGAGTTCCGGCGCCGCAAGTTGCAGCACCCCGCCCAGGCCGCAGCACTCGACAGCGGTCCAGTTTCCGAGGCGCCCGCCAACGACGCGGCGCAACCACTCCAATTCGACGGCCCCGGCTCCCCCGTGGCAGGGCTGATGGTAATGCAGTCGCTGCGGGGCGTTTGCCGAAACCTCGAACTGCGTTTCCCCCCACAGCATTGCCAGCGGCACCAACGACGCCGTCCAGATCGCGGCCTCGCCCGGGGCCCAGTTCAGAGAGCTGTCCATCGCGCAGGCGCGGAGCCCGTCGAGGCAGGAGGCACAAAAAACGAGCAGAACCGGCCTGCCGGCCTGACGCCAGGCACGCACGTTGCGCACGCGCAGCGCGTGCTGCGCGCCAGGCAGACCGGCGCCGCCCAGGCTGGCCCCGCAGCAGGACCACTCCGGGGCGGGCAAGAGCGCGCAGCCCAGGCCTTCGGCCACGGCGTGGGCCTTGCCCAGCCAGTCCTGGCGGATGAAGTTTGCCAGACACCCGCCGAAAATTACGGCCTGCGCGGGCAGCGTGGCGGCAGGTGGCGCCGTTCCAAACAGGGGGCGCAGCCAGGCAGGAGGCAAAGGTCCGCATCGCATTGCCTGCAGGGTCCGCAGCCGCAGCCCGGCCTTGCGCTCGGGCAAACGGGTAGCCAGGGAGGAGAGCGCCGGCCAGAGCACTGCCGCCCGAATCAGCCAGGTCTTCCATATCCAGGCACGGAATCCCGGATGGGCGGCACGCAGCCCGGCCACGGCGTCCGGTATGGATAACCCCTGCGGGCAGACGGCCGCGCAGCGCCCACAGCCCAGACACAACGAGGCCAGGTCCACGGCAGCCTTCGTCTCGACGAGCGCGGGCGTTACCGCGCACGCGGAAACCTGCCCGTCTGTCGCTTTCGTCGCGCGCGCTGTCGTCTGCGCCAGAAGCTGCTTGGCCTTGGGGCTTAATTCCTCGCGCTGCGTGGCCTGAAAAAGGGGGCAGACCTCCAGACAACGGCCACAGAGAATACACGACGGGGCTCGCTCGGCAGGGACCTCCACCTGCTCCGGTTCTGTGCGGGGGGGCGAAATCATGGGCGTTCGGGCGACGTCCTCTCCGGGAGGGACAATGGCGGAATGTCCAGCTCGGGTTCAGGAGTCTCCCCGGCGAGATAGCGCCCGCCAGCGACATAAAACCCCCATTTGATGCACTCGGACATCAGGGCCATAGCCGAGTCCCTGCTTTCCCACCACCGGGCGGGAAAGGGTTCGTACGGCGTACCGACCACCTGGAACGGGCAGCGCAGCCTGTCGGAAAAAACATGGCGCGTGCGCCGTACGTGGTAGGGAGAGGTGACGATCAGCAGGCGGGTCGCCGTGTCCCCGTAGCGTACGTCCAGGACCATGGCCTCTTGCACGGTGCTCAGATTGTTCTGGCCGAATAGTTCGATGCGCTCGCGGGGAACCCCCTTGCGCTCGAGTACGGCCAGGGTGATATCCTCCTCGCGGGGAAAGGCCACGCCGAGGGAATCCAGCATCCTGGCCTTGCGGTCGCGCTGCGGTCTGCTGACAAGCACGCCGGGCGCCAGCCCTCGATTGAAGAGATCGGCGGCATACATGGCGCGGGCAAACGATCCGGCCAGCACCACGATACGATCCGCCTGCCGCGGCTGGTCCAGCACCGGCAGCCAGCGCTCGGCGAAAAACAGACCCACGGCGACGACAAGGACCGCGACAAGACCGAACAGACCCAGTCCCTGCAGAACGCGGCCGAGCAGCCGGCTCATGCGGCCTCGCTCCTGAACATGGCCTCATAACGCGCCTTCACGGCGGCGAAACGCCCCTCCAGAATGGCCTGACGCACCTCGCGCATCATCGTGAGATAGAAATGGATGTTGTGGATGGTATTGAGCCGGTAGGCGAGCAGCTCGCGCGCCATGTAGAGATGACGCAGGTAGGCCCTGGAGAAGGTGGTGCAGGTGGGGCAGGAACAGTGGGGATCGAGCGGGCCGTCGTCTTCCTTGAACTCCGCACGCTTGATGTTCAGCTTGCCCTGCGAGGTGAAAAGAGTGCCGGTTCTGGCATTGCGTGTCGGCAACACGCAGTCGAACATATCCACCCCCAGGGCCACGGCGGTCAGGATATCCGTGGGCGTGCCCACGCCCATCAGGTAGCGCGGCGCGCCGGCAGGGAGAAGTGGCGCCGTATGAGCGAGCATGTCGACCATCTCCGCAGGGGATTCGCCGACGGACAGGCCTCCCACGGCGTAGCCGTCGAAGGGGATGGAGCAAATTTCCTCGGCGCTGCGGGTGCGCAAATCCGGGAAAAAACCGCCTTGTACGATCCCGAACAACAGGCCCGGTCCGGCGCCGGGGGGATAGGCCGAGCGGCTTTTCTCCGCCCAGCGCGTGGTCAGGGCCAGCGATCGAGCCGTGTACTCGTGGTCGGCCCCATAGGGCACGCACTCGTCCAGCACCATCATGATGTCCGAGCCCAGATTCCGCTGGATGCGCAGCACGCCGGCGGGATCGAAAAAATGGCGCGAGCCGTCCAGATGCGATGTGAACAGCACGCCCTCTTCGCTGATGGTGCGCAGACCGCTGAGACTGAAGACCTGAAAGCCTCCGCTGTCCGTGAGAATGGAACCGGGCCAGTCC
>CAZGAH010000004.1:49679-112548 GCA_964523295.1 uncultured Desulfovibrionaceae bacterium
GCACGGCGCGATTCCAGGCGGCAAATCCGTGCAGACCGCCTCGCCGCGCGATCAACTCGTCTCCCGGCCGCAGATAGAGATGATAGGTGTTGCCCAGGATGATGTTCGCCCCGGGGGCGTACAGGTCGTCCGGGCTGAGGGCCTTGACGCTGCCCTGCGTGCCGACGGGCATGAAGACCGGCGTTTCGATCGTTCCGTGCGCCGTGCGCAATATCCCGGCCCTGGCCTGCCCGTCCGTGGCCTGGAGCGTGAACGCCGGGTCCGTCTGACGAGCCGATTGTATAGTCGTGTCGCTGCGTATCATTTGCATTTGTCAGCGCATACTGCCCATAGGGTACGGGAAGCGCGTGCCACGAGGACGCGTCATCCCCGTCTCCAGCGGCGGGCGCGTGTTGAGGGTTAACGGCGGTATCGCAAGGGCGATTGCTCAGGTCCTGTTCCGGCGGTCCTCCAGTACGATGGCCCGCGTCCGGACCAGTCGCCGGGCAAGCTCCCGGCAATAGCCACACTGGCGGCAATGCTGGCCGCAGTTGCCGACCCTGGCCGCAAAATCCGAAGGCAGGGCGGGATTGTCCACGTAGAGCCTGTCGGCCAGCGCCTCCTGCGTGTCGAGTAAATCCAGAAGATTCCCGGACCAGGAGCCCTGCAGATAGGCCTTGACCGTGCTGGTCAATGCGGCTGGACTTCGGGTGCGGCCACAGATTTTGATCAGGTCGACCTCGCCGGCAACCATGGCAATATCTTCCGGCCGCATGAAGGGTGATTGAAAGATGTGCTCGGGGTGGAGAAAAAAGGTACGGATACAGCCCAGGCCTGAGAGCGTGGAATAGTTGAGCGCCCGGCCGCAATCCTGCGCCGCGTGCGCAACGTGGCTATCGTGTGCCGGCTTGAACGGACAGTGCGCCAGGCAGCCCTCGTTGGCCATGAGCGCCAGGGACATCTCCGGGAAGGCCTGGCGCAGCTCGTGCGCCAGGGAGCGCAGCGCCGGCAAACGTCGATTGAGCGCACGATCCAGCACCAGCTTGGAAGGCGGCCGGAAGGCGGTGTCGGCAATGGCATCGAGCCGGGCGGCAATGGCGTCGAAGGCGTCGAGCCGGCAGTTGATGCCTGGCAGAGCCTCCAATCGGGCGCAGAGGGAGGCGTGCGCGTCGGAGAGCGCCCGAAGCAGAAACTGGTCGACATACACCAGCCCATGCAGCTGCCCCGCCTCGACCAGGTTCTCGATGCGAGCGGCCAGGGCGTCGATGCGCTCGCGATTGGCGTACAACTCCGGAGCGTGAAAACTGGCGTTGAGCAGCAGGTATTTTTTCGGCCGCTCTAGGGAGCGGAGCATCCGCATCATCCCGGCTTCGTCAAGAAAGCCTGTGCGATGCCTCGCGTCCGCGGCGAGCGGTGAATAGAGACTGAAGTGCACGCTGTGCAGTCGCGCCTCGTGCCCGGCCAGAAACCGCAGATAGCCCGGGTCCGGTATCAAGGGCACGTCGAAGCGGAGCCGGGGCGGAGCGCTTTCGGAGGCGTCTGGCACGGCGACATCCTTGCGTATCGGGTATTCAGAACGCGGCATCAGGTCTCCACGGTTGTGTTTCGGATGGATTCCGGCACAAACGGCACGATGCCGGGCGCAAAGGAACTTCGGAGCAAGGGGGAAGAATTCCGGTATGAGCGGACAACTACATGAGAAAATCTATGTACCATTTGAAGACGATACGAGCGAGTACAATGATGATGATGAGTTTGATGAAGTCGGAATAGTGGAGATAAATGCGCTTCAGGAACACTTTGGTGATATAATTATCCTCGATGTTCACTATTCTGTAGTAGAAATGCCCATACCCCTGAACTGAAGACTTGATGACCTTTCCGACCTGAAGCTTATAGCGCTCGACCTCGGGGAAATACTGCATAATTTCGTGGCCTGTCGCTTCATTATAGTAATAGATGCCTCCTTTTACACCTTCAGGCTGAGCCTGGGCCTCGGGCTGTGTCTGTTCGCTCATGGTCGCCTCGTCTTCGGCAAACTGTTTTTATCAACAATCCTTATCACTACGCTAGCACGGGTTCTGCCGCGTTGCAAGCGCAATGAAGCCTCGAAAACGACAGGTGGCTTTGAACCCGATAGGATCGGCAAATCCTGCCAACGCCGATAGGGCTGATGAAAAAAGATTTTTTCATCCGGAATGGTAAAATGCTTGCAGCGTCGGCGGCCTTCATTGTATGACAAAAGTCATCTGCTGGATGAATGCCAGCTGCCGTGTCGACCCGGGGGGGGCGGAACACATGGATATCGAGGCGGCAAGCCGGATTGCCTGTTTTTTTTGTGTCCGAGGTTGAGGTCGAGGTCTCGCTCAGTCATGAGTCTGCGCTCCAGACTATCCCGCTTTCAACTCAAAACCAAGCTCCTGGTCCTGGAGGCCGCGGTTTTGTTGGCCTTCGGGGTTGTGACCCTGGCAATCTTCTTTTCCATGCACCAGGTCAACGCGCTGTTCTCCAACGTCATCGAAAGCGATGTCAGCCGCATTGTCGCCAATGGCGAACTGAGCCGGGATGTCGCCGCCGTATCGGCCGGCATCCGTCTCATAGCCGCCTCGTTTTACGGCAACGACGTGCTGTTAAACAGCAAGTCCAACGAACTCGCCGTCTCCGGGGACAGGATTCTCGCCGATGTCGCAGGCACGGACCTGGCTCCGCCGATCAACCTCTGGCGTCATCTCCAGGTCGACTTCATCACCCAGTGCCAGGCCGTCAACGGCGTCGTTCGCGCCCGGCAGTCCACATGGAAGGCAATCGAGGAGCAACTGCGTCAGTTGGAGCAGGACCCGGTCGCGGGGGCTTCCGATCGCAGCCGCGGCGCACAGCGGGAGGAGTTATACCAGACAACGCGCGCAATTCGAGACCTGTTGCTGGAGGCAAAAGCGCGGTTTATCGAACAGAGCAGTCGGGCTGGCCAGTTCATGCAGCAGGGCTATTCGACCGAAGCCAGCCAGGAGGCCTGCCAGGAGCTGCTTCGCCGGATAGCGGCGTTGCCTCCAGGAGACGGTGAAACCGGGGCACGGCTTGCGACGATATCCTCGCTGGTAGGGGACTGCGTCCGCCTGACCGACAATTACGGCCAGGCCATGCAATCCCTCATCCGACGATTCCGGGAAATGCAAAGCTCGGAAACCGACGCGACCGAGGCCATCGACCGCCTGGATCGCGAGCTCATTTCCCGGACCTCGCAGACGCGCGAGGCCATCGGCTCCACGATCCGGACCATTGGCCTGGCCTTCTTTTTCCTGTGCGCAGCGATAGTGACCGGCTTGCTCGGGCTGATCACCTATTTCGTGAATTCCAACGTGATGCATCCGCTTGGGCACGTCATCGACCGCTTCAGGGCCTTTGGCGAGGGCGACCGCAGCATGCGCATCGATCTTAAACGGTCCGACGACTGGGCGCCAATCGAGCGCACGCTCAACAACGTGGCCCAGACGCTGAGCGATCAGGACTGGCTGAAAACCGGTCAGGCCGGGCTCGACGAGGCGCTACGCGGTGAACTGAGCGTCACGGACGTGGCCTCACGTAGCCTGACCTGGCTGGCCAGGCATCTGGACGCCCGACTGGGCGCCATCTACCTGGCCGACGAGAGCAATTCGTTGCAACTGAGCAGCGGGTACGCCCTTTCCAATCCGGACAAGCAGCACCACAGCATCCCCCTGGGAGAAGGCGTGATCGGCCAGGCGGCCCGGAACGGCACGCCGATACGCTTTCAAGGGGTGAACGGCGAAGTTCCGGACCTCGACTTCGGCCCCGGTCGATTGACACCGGAGTTCTTCGTCGCCCTGCCTCTGGAAGATACCGGCCAGACGCTGGGCGTGCTGCTGCTCGGCTCCACCAGACCATTTACCGACCTGACGCTTCAGTTGCTTGAGCGCTGCCGCAACAGCCTTGTAGTCAGCCTGCTCACAGCGCGCTCGCATGAGCGCATCCAGGCCTTGCTGCTGGAGAGTCAGAACCAGGCCGAGATGTTGCAGCAGCAACAGGAGG
Source organism: uncultured Desulfovibrionaceae bacterium (assembly GCA_964523295.1). Taxonomy (GTDB): domain Bacteria; phylum Desulfobacterota; class Desulfovibrionia; order Desulfovibrionales; family Desulfovibrionaceae; genus CAZGAH01. Next base: position 53,703 of record CAZGAH010000004.1, read on the forward strand.
AGCTGCGCCAGACCAACGACGAACTGGCCGAACAGGCCAAGGCCCTGCGCGAGTCCGAAGAAACGCTGCAGGCGCAGCAGGAAGAACTGCGGGTGACGAATGAAGAACTGGCCGAGCAGACGAGGGCCTTGCGCGAGTCTGAACGGCAGTTGCAGGATCAACAGGAAGAACTGCGCGCCTCAAATGCCGAACTGGCCTCGCTCAATGCCCGATTGGAAGAAATCGTCGACGAGCGGACCCGGGATCTGGCCCGCAAGGCCCAGGAGCTGGAGCTGGCGAATCAGCGTCTGCTGGAGCTGGACCAGCTCAAGTCGTCGTTCCTTTCGTCCGTATCCCACGAGTTGCGCACCCCGCTGACCTCTGTTCTGGGCTTTACCAAGCTCATCCACAAGGATCTGGCCCGCTCGTTCTGGCGTCTGGCCCAGGGTGACGAGCAGCTGGTGAAAAAAAGCGAACGCATCCAGGACAATCTGGGCATCATCACCCACGAGGCGGAGCGCTTGTCGCGACTCATCAACGACGTGCTCGATCTGAACAAGATCGAATCCGGCCGCATGGCCTGGCATGACCGTACCGTCATTCCGGAAGAGATCATCGCCCGCACCCTGCAAAGCCAGCGCGGGCATCTGGCAGGCAAGAAACAGCTCAAGCTGCTCACCGAAGTCGCCGTGGAGCTTCCCGTTTTATTTGTCGATCCCGATCGTCTCGAACAGGTGCTCATCAACCTGCTTTCCAATGCCATCAAATTTACCGATCGAGGGCACATTCTGGTCCGGGCCTTCCCCACGGACGAGGGCTGGCTGCATGTCGAGGTGCAGGATACCGGCCCGGGCATCCCCGCCGACGAACTGTCCAAAATTTTCGACAAATTCCACCAGGCACGCGCCCGGGACACCCTGGTGGAAAAGCCGGCCGGAACGGGTCTTGGTCTGACTATCTGCCGTGAAATCGTCGAACATTACCATGGTCGTATCTGGGTGGAAAGCCAGGTCGACGTCGGCAGCAGCTTTTTCCTGGAACTCCCGGCGGCATCCCGCCTCGATAACGCCAAGGCCTCGACGGAATGAGGATTCCACGATGAAACGCCGTCTACAGATAGGCATGAAAGGCAAGTTGTTAATGACTTTTTTGGCCGCAAGCATTTTTTCTTTCGGTCTTGCGGGGTGGTGGGGCAACCGCCTGGCCGAGTCCGTGCTTGTCGACGAGACCTTCAACCAGCTCGAAAGCGTACGGCAGGGAAAGAAAAATGCGCTGGAGACCCTGTTCAGGACCATGGGCAACCAACTGCATACCCTGGCCGAGGACCGGATGACCATAGCGGCCCTGTCCGAGTTCAGTGCCCAGTATCAGACCCTGCTGGCGCAATCGGGCGTCAGCGACGCCAGGCTGGTACGTATGCGGCAGGCCCTGCGCTCGTTCTATGCCGTGGATTTCGCCAATGAGTACCGCCGCCGCAACGACAACCGGGCTCCGGACGTGCTTCCGTATTTCACGAGCCTTTCCCCGGGCGCTATTGCCTTGCAATATCTCTACATCGCCGACAATCCCAACCCTCCGGGCGACAAGGCCCTGCAGGACCGCGCCGCGGATACGGCCGGATACCACGACGTCCACGCGCGCTATCATCCCCTGTTTCATGATTATCTGACCCGTTTCGGCTATGAGGACATCCTGCTGGTGGATGGCAATACCGACGCGGTTGTCTATTCCGTGGCCAAGCATATCGATTTCGCCGCATCACTTGCCGACGGACTGCTGGCGACCAGCGGACTGGGGGCTGCCTGCCGCCAGGCGAAACAAAGCGGCGGGCCTGTAGTCTCCTTCGTCGATTTCGGACTCTATGAGCCGGATTTCGGCGCTCCGATCTGCTTTCTGGCCATTCCGGTCGACGCTGGCGACCGCAAGGCCGGCGTTCTGGTCTTTGCCGTATCCGGCGCCTCGATCAACACGCTGCTGCAGGAGAACTCCGGTCTGGGGCAGTCCGGCGAAACCTATCTGGTCAATCCGGACCGACTGCTGCGCTCGGACACCCGGCTCGATCCCCGTACGTACGGCCTCGTCGAGTCCCTGCGCAATCCCGGCAAGGCGCTCATCAGCAGCGAAACCGCCGCACTGGCGCTGCAAGGAAAAAGCGGACAGAAGACCGTCGTCAATTATCGCGGAGCGACGGTGCTGTCTTCGTACGCGCCGGTCCAGGTTTTCGACCGGGTCTGGGCTCTGCTGGTGGAGACCGACCTGAGCGAGGCCCTGCAGCCGGTGCAGCGCATGAACACCTCCATGTATATGGTGGGGGTGATCATCCTCGCAGTCATGACTCTGCTGGCCCTGTTCGCCGCCAGGCGCTTCTCCGCCCCGCTGGTCAAAGGCTGCGCCTTTGCCGAGGCCATTACCGGCGGCAATTACAATGCCACCCTGCGACTGCCCGGACGCGACGAAGCCGGAGCCCTGGCCCGGGCGCTCAACCAGATGGCCCGGAGCCTGAGTGAGCAGGATTGGCTGAAAACCGGAAAGTCCGAATTGAACGACCAGTTGCGCGGAGAGCTTGGAATCGAGGAACTCGGCAGGCGCTGCATCAGTTACCTCGTCCAGCATCTGGACGCCCAGTTGGGGGCATTTTATCTGCTTCAGGGGAAATATCTCGTTCTGACGGCAAGCTACGCCTTCTGCGACCGTCGCGGCAACCTCAGCCGCATTGCCATTGGCGAGGGGCTTGTCGGTCAGGCCGCCCTGGAACAGGAGCTTATCGTCTTTCATCGCCCCGCCCACAGCACGCCCGCGTTGCATTATGGCATCGATCAGACCGTGCCCGATTATTTCCTCTGCGCGCCGATCGTATTCGAGCGCTCCTTGCTCGGCATCCTGCAAATCGGCTCCTCCAGGGAGTTCACCCCGCTGATGCGCCAGCTCATCACTGAAAATATCGAAAACATAGCTATCAGTCTGCATTCCGCTCAGACCAGGTCGGAAGTGCAGGAACTGCTCAGATTTTCCCAGGAACAAGCCGACGTGCTCGAGGCGCAACACGCCCAGCTCAAGTCCGCCAACAGCGAACTCCAGGCCCAGACCGAGGCCTTGCGCGCCTCCGAGGAGTCGTTGCAGACTCAACAGGAAGAACTCCGCGTCACGAACGAGGAGCTGGCCGAGCGCTCGCATGCCCTGGAGGAACAGCGCAACGCCATACGCAACAAGAACGTCCAGCTGAAAAAGGCGCACAACGAAATCCGGCGCAAGGCGCAGGAACTCGAGCTGGCCAGCAAGTACAAGTCTGAATTCCTGGCCAACATGTCGCACGAGCTGAGAACGCCACTCAACAGCATCCTTATCCTGGCCCAGCTGCTCAAGGAAAACAGGGAAAACAATCTCACGGACAAGCAGCTCGAGTTCGCCAACACCATATATACCTCGGGTGCCGGCCTGCTTGCGCTCATCAACGAAGTCCTGGACCTCTCCAAGGTCGAAGCCGGAAAGATGGAGCTGGAAATCCGGGACCTCGAACTGAGCGACCTGGCGGAAGGCCTGATCCGCACCTTCGCCCCCATTGCCGCAAGCAAGGGGCTTCAGCTGGATGTGGAGGTCGACCCGACGCTACCGCCGAGCATCCACACCGACAGCCGGCGAGTTCTGCAAATCATCCACAATCTGCTGACCAATGCCTTCAAATTCACCGAGCGCGGCGGCGTACTCGTGAGCATCCAGTCTCCCGCGGAGGATATGGACCTGCCCCGCTGCGGCCTGACGCCTGCGCAGGCCGTGGCCATTGCCGTCACGGACACCGGTATCGGCGTCGCGGAAGACAAGCAAGCGCTCATCTTCGAGGCCTTTCAGCAGGCCGACGGCACGACAAACCGCAAATACGGCGGAACAGGGCTCGGGCTGGCCATTTCCCGCGAGTTCGCCATCCTGCTGGGGGGAGAGATTCAGCTCATCAGCGCGCCGGACGAAGGCAGCACCTTTACCTTGGTGTTACCGCTGGTATTCACGCCGCAGGCCGACAGCGACACCTCGCGCACCACCTACCGCGAGGTCGAGACCTTCGACGACCCGGCGACAGCCTGCCAGCCCAGGCCCGACTACCCCACCGATGATCGCGATCACCTGAAAACAGGCGACAAGACGCTGCTCATCATCGAGGATGATCCGAATTTTTCGCGGATACTCTGTAACATCGGCCAGGAAAAGGGTTTCAAGTGCATCATCTCCCCGGACGGCGAAAAGGGCCTGGACCTGGCGGGCAACCTTACTCCCAGCGCCATCGTCCTGGACATCGGCCTGCCCGGCATGGACGGCATGAAGGTGATGGATCAGCTCAAGAATTCACCCAAAACCCGACATATCCCCGTCCACGTCATCTCCGCCTTCGACGAATCCCTGGACGCCATGCGCATGGGCGCCATCGGTTACCTGACCAAGCCGGTCAGCATGGAGCAGCTCGACCAGGTCTTCGACCGCATCGACGATCTCATCTCCAGGCCGGTAAAAAAGCTCCTGGTCGTCGAAGACAATCCGAGCCAACGGCAGGCCATCATCGAGCTTATCGGGAACAACGACGTTCAGAGCCGGGCCGTGGGCAGGGGAGACGAGGCATGGGCCTTGCTGCAACACGAGCAGTTCGACTGCATCATCCTCGATCTCGGACTGGCGGACATGCCCGGCATCGAGCTGCTCGAGCGCATCGACGCCAATCCAAAACTTGCGCGTATCCCGATCATCATCTACACTGGTCGGGACATTACGCCCAAAGAAGAGGCCAGGCTGGCCAGGCTGTCCGACAGCATCATCATCAAGGGTGTGCGTTCGCCGGAGCGGCTGCTCGATGAAACAGCGCTCTTTCTTCACCGCGTGCAGGCCAATCTGCCGCAGGAAAAGCAGCGCATGCTCAAGAAGGTCCACGACCGCCAGTCCATCCTGGAAGACAAAAAAATACTCGTCATCGACGACGACCGCCGCAACATCTACGCCATTTCCGCCGTGCTTGAGAGTCACGGCATGAAGGTGTTCAGCGGCGATACCGGCAGGGAGTGTCTGGCGATGCTGGAAAAACATGGCGATGTCGATCTCGTGCTCATGGATATTATGATGCCCGAAATGGACGGTTACGAAGCCATACGCACCATCCGCCAGGACCCGCGGTTCAAGGCCCTGCCCATCATTGCGCTCACCGCCAAGGCAATGCTCGGCGATCGCGGCAAATGCATCGAGGCCGGCGCCAACGACTATCTGGCCAAGCCCGTCGACACCGACAAACTGCTCTCGCTGTTGCGGGTGTGGCTCTATACATGACCAGCCACGACGGTGGAACGCTCCATCTTGACGTCGAAAACATTGAGATCGAACTGATCCTCGAGGCCATTCGACTGCGCTACGGCCACGATTTCAGAAACTACTCCCGTGCGCACGTCAAGCGACGTATTCTTCATCGTCAGAGCCTTTCCGGCCTGGATCGGCTCTGCGACCTGCAATACGGCATCCTGCATGACCGGGCCATGTTCGAGGCCCTGCTGCTCGATCTCTCCATCAACGTCACCGAGATGTTCAGGGATCCCTCCTTCTATCTGGCCCTGCGCAACGAGGTCATGCCCCTGCTGCGCACCTATCCCTTCATCAAGGTCTGGCACGCCGGCTGTTCCTCCGGGGAAGAAGTCTATTCCATGGCCATCGTGCTCAAAGAAGAGGACATGTATGACCACGCGCAGGTCTATGCCACGGATTTCAATCAGATGATCCTGCAGCGGGCCAAAGAGGCGACCTATCCCATCAATCTGATCAAGGAGTACACCGCCAACTACCAGAAAGCCGGCGGGCAGGCCTCGTTCGCCGATTATTACATCGCCAAGTACGAAACCGTGATCATCGAGCAGTCGTTGAAGCGACGTATCGTCTTCGCCGACCACAATCTCGTTACCGACGGGGTATTCGGCGAGATGAACATGATCATCTGCCGTAACGTGCTCATCTACTTCAACCGCGAACTCCAGGACCGGGTCATCAAACTTTTTCTCGACAGCCTCTGCCCCGGCGGCTTCCTCTGCCTGGGGTCCAAAGAATCCTTGAAATTCTCCAAGTACGCGGAAGCATTCGAGCCTGTGGTCGAAAAAGAAAAAATGTATAAAAAGCGTCTGGGGATCTGAGGCTCCCGGACAAAACGGACTGTTATCGGCATGAGTGATATCTCTTGCACCAGCGACCTTCGCTACGATGCGGTGGTTATCGGCGTCTCCGCGGGCGGATTAAAGGCCTTGCGGACTATTTTACCGGCATTGAGTCCGTATTTTCCCGTCCCTGTTCTCGTTGTCCAGCATCTCAGCCCGCAGGCCGACGACTTTCTTGCCCGTTTTCTCAATGAGATCAGCCAGGTCAAGGTCAAGGAAGCCGATGAAAAAGAACCCTTGCTGCCCGGCACGGTCTACCTTGCGCCGCCCAACTACCATCTGCTTGTGGAGACCGACAAAACCCTGTCCCTGTCCGTGGAGGGGCGCGTTAATTACGCCCGGCCTTCGATTGATGTGCTCTTTCTGACCGCCTCCGAGGCCTTCGGGGCGAGGCTCATCGGTCTGGTGCTGACCGGCGCGAACGACGACGGCAGCCGCGGACTCAAGCGCATCAAACAGCGTGGCGGCCTGGCGCTGGTCCAGGACCCGGCAACGGCCGACGCGGACCACATGCCCCGCGCAGCCATTACCGCGGCCAACCCGGATGCCATCATCCCCTTGCAGGAGATTGCTGCCTTTCTGGAGTGCGCTGTCTACGGCATCGAGCACTGTCCGGGAAAGCAGCAAAGCCCGCCCGACCCCGCCTGACGCCACCGACGCCCGGCCTTATCTGATGGGCAGCAAGATGAAAAAGGTGGTCCCTTTTCCCGGCTCGCTCTGCGCCCAGAGACGGCCTCCGTGGTGTTGCACGATGTGGTTGCTGATGGGAACGCCCAGGCCCGTCCCCTGCGGTTTGTCGGTCAGACCGTCCCCGGTCTGGCGAAAGATGGCGAATACGCTCTCGTATTCACTGGCGGAAAAGCCGCGACCGGTATCCTGCACGGTGATGAGCACGGCGTGCCCACGGTTGACGGCACGACAGGCAATATGCCCGTGATCGGTAAACTTGACGGCGTTGGCGAGGAGACTGCCAATGGCCTGAACCAGTCTGATCCGGTCTCCGGTGATGATCGGCAAATCGGGAGCAATCTCCAGCTTGAATTCAAGCCCTTTCTCCTCGATGGCCCGGGCATGGGCCGTAACGGCTTGCCTGATCACCTCGGCCAGGTCCACCCGCCCTTTGCTCCATTGGACCTCGCCGGTCTCCATCTGCGTGATATCAAGCACGTCACGAATCCTGGTCGTCAAACGCCTGGCCTCGGCGATGATGATGTCGATATTCTGATCCACGCGCTGCATGGCCTTGCGCGTGGCGGTGGCATTCGGATCTACCGTCGCGTCGTCACAGAAATGGGGATACAGGGACTCGTGCAGGACATGTCGGATACGCGAGGCAAACCCCAGCACCGAGGTCAACGGGCTGAGAAGCTCGTGAGAGACATTGGAGAGAAAGGCGGTTTTCATATCGTCGAGCGCCTTAAGCTCCGCATAGGCCTTTTCCAGCTCCGCAGTGCGCTCCTGGACACGCTTCTCCAGATGCAGGTTCAAATCTTCCAACTGCTTATACGCCTCGGCCAGGCTGCCCGTCAGCTCGAGCAGTCCGCGTTCATTGAGAATGCGGTTGTTCATCTCCTGCCTGAAGAGCAGAACGGACTTGACCCTGGCCAGCAGTTCGATCTTACGCACCGGCTTGCCGATGTAATCCAGCGCGCCGGCAGCAAAGGCGTTCTGAAGACTCTCTTCGTCGTCGCTGCCGGTGACCATGACGACGGGAACGTCCTCGATCGTCGGGTCGGCCTTGATCAGGCGCAGAGTCTCAATGCCGCTCAACCCGGGCATGTTGATGTCCATGAGCACCAGATCCACCGCCTCGCCAGGCACCTGAGACCGCTGCCGCAGCAGCTCCAGGGCCTGCTCGCCCGAAGACGCCGTGACCAGACTCGGGTACCCGGCCTTCAACAGTATCGTCTTCAGCAGCAGCAGAGAAGAATCGGAGTCGTCGACGATGAGCAGGGTCGTATCGGTCGCGTTGCTCATAGAGAAACAATCCTGCCCCTCTTCAGAATGGAAAACAACCGCCCGACACGCGGGATGAACATCCCGGTAGCGATCCGAAAAACAGACGATATCACTGTTGGTGATGGAAAAGGCTGGCAGAACGTCCGCGATACGTTCCTGATACGATGAGACTGGTCGAGCAAAGGTTTTCCCCCCGTTTGCTGAACGCGTCCGGTCTGCTTTACCCTGGTCCCCGGTTCAGCAGAAATCAGAGAATCTGGTCGAGAAATTTTTTCAGTCTCGGATGTTCCGCTCCGTCGAAAAATTGATCCGGTGATCCCTTTTCCAGAATTTCGCCGTGGTCCATGAAGACCACCGTGTCGGCGACCTGCCGGGCGAAGCCCATTTCGTGCGTGACCACGACCATAGTCATGCCTTCGTTGGCCAGCGCGACCATGACGTCGAGCACCTCGCCAATCATTTCCGGATCCAGCGCCGAGGTGGGCTCGTCGAAAAGCATGATTTTGGGATTCATGGCCAGCGCCCTGGCGATGGCCACGCGCTGCTGCTGCCCTCCCGAGAGCTTGGCGGGATAGACGTCGGCCTTGGCCTTGATGCCGACCTTGTCCAGCAGTTCCAAAGCCCTGACCTCGGCCTGTTCCCTGGGGATCTTCTTGAGCTTGACAGGTGCCAGGGTCAGATTCTGGAGCACGGTCTTGTGCGGAAAGAGGTTGAACTGCTGAAAAACCATGCCCAGTTCGGTACGAATGACGTTGATGTCGTTGTTGCGGTCGTTGATGTCCAGGCCGTCAACAATGATCCGCCCCCGGTCTATTGTTTCCAGCCGGTTGATGGTCCGCAGCAGCGTGCTCTTGCCCGAGCCGCTGGGGCCGATGATGACGGCCTTTTCGCCAGGTGCGATGGACAGGGAGACGTCGTTCAACGCCCGCAGCTGGCCAAAATACTTGAAAACCCGATCGATAGTGATTATCGGCGCTGCGGCCGTATCAGTCGCGGTCATAGTAGTTCAACTTGTTTTCCATGAGGCTGACTCCCTTGGACAGAAGCAGCGTGATAAACAGGTACACCAGCGCGACCATGGTATAGGCCTCGAAATAATAAAAACTCTCGCTGGCGAACTCGCGCCCGCGCCGCAGCATGTCCGAGACAGCCAGAATGGACACCAGCGAGCTGTCCTTGAGCAGGGCAATGAATTCGTTGCCTACGGGTGGCAGGATGGTCCTCCAGGCCTGCGGCAGCACCACCAGAAACATGGTCTGCGTGCGGTTGAAACCCAGCGAACGCGCCGCCTCGGTCTGGCCCTTGTCTATAGCCTCTATGCCGGCCCTGAACACCTCGCCCATATACGCCCCGTAGCAGAAGCTCATGGCGATGACTGCGGCAAAAATGTCCGGCACTTTGACAATACGGCCCAGGGCATAATAGATGTAAAAGAGTTGAACCAGCAGCGGAATGCCGCGGACGATCTCGACATAGGTCGAAGCGACGAGATTGATGAACCGGTTGCGCGAGATGCGGCCCAGGCCGGTTATCAGGCCGATCACCAGGGCCAGCACAATGGACATTACCGTAACCTGGAAGGTGACCAGAATGCCGTCGGGCAAAAACTTCAAAATACGCCAGTAGGGATCCGGGCGAAACACGATCAGACAGACAATCACCGCAATGGCCCCGATGAATGCCAGCCACCAGGCATTGAGCAGCCCTTTGTCTTTCTTGCTGGGAATGGCCGCGCCATCTCCTATTTCTATTCTGACATTTTCCGCCATTGGGGCCTCGTCGTCAATGAAGCAGGAGGGGCGCCGGGAGGATATCCTCCCGGCGCGCCCGGTTCGTTGTTGCTCTGTTCAGCCTACTTGCGGCCAAACCACTTTGTCATAAGCTCGTCGTACGCTCCGCTTGCCTTGACCGCGGCCAGGCCCTTGTTGATCAGAGCCAGGGACTCGGTGTCGCCCTTCTTCACCGGCCAGCCGTAGTATTCCTTTTCCGGGGTTTCGATGATGAAGGCGATGGTCAGCTTTTCCTTGTATTCCTTTTTCTGCAGGGCGTAATCCGCGGCCACCGGGTCGTCACAGAAGACCGCGTCGATCCGGCCATTGAACAGGTCTTCCATGGCCAGGCCGATCTCGTCGTAGGACTTGCCATTCGCGCCCTCGATCTTTTTGATGGCGAAAAAGCCCGTCGTGCCGATCTGCCCGCCGACCTGCTTGCCCTTCAGGTCGGTAACGGCCGCAATGCCGCCACCCTTCTGAACGACGACGGCCTGCTTGACTTCAAAATACGGCTCGCTGAAATCCATGGTCTTTTTCCGCTCATCGGTAATCGACACCGAGGAGGAAATGGCGTCGTACTTCCCGGCTTCCAGACCGGCAAAAATGCCGTCCCAGGCGGTATTCTTCACCACGGCCGTGAATCCCGCCGCCTTGGCCATGGCAGCGAGCAGTTCCGGAGCAAAGCCCGTAATCTCTTTATTCTCGTTCATGAATTCCATTGGCGGCCACGTACAGTCCGCAGCGAAGGTGAGGGTCTTCTCCTCCGCCCGGGCAACGCCGGACATCAGCGCAAGCAGCAATACGACCAGAAAAATTTTCCGCAGCATTCCCTTTTCCTCCCGTGAGTAATTAAGATGGTACGCCGGAGCACACGCTCTCGTACGCATTCGTGACCCAAGCAAGGCTGGCGCGCACGGTCTCTTTTGGTAGTAATATCATGCCAATGTCAACTCTTTTGTCCCCCGGCCGGCAAATTACGCGTAGGCCAGGGCCGCGAAGCTCACCGCCGAATGCGTCGGCTGTTCGTGCCAGATGTCATACCCGAGCACCTGCCCCCGCGCCTGGGGAATCGCCTCGAGCAGGCAGGCCAGGGCGCTGAAGCCGCAGACATTGAAACAGTCCTGAACGCGAACGGACTCGGCCCAGAAGCCGGGCGCATCGGCAGCGGCCAGGCGTTCCAGCAACGCCGTGTCGTGGGCCTTGGCCTGCGCCTCGAGCAACGATGCCGGTTGCGGGTGTCCGAACTTGAGCCCGAAGTGCGAAAAATCCACTCCCGCGAGCAGCAAGGTTCCCGGCGTGTCGGCCAGATCGCGCAGGACGTCCAGGAACGGACCGGCCTTCTCCAGAAAGGCATCCCGGCTGTACCGGGGCAACCCGCTCAGCAACGAGCCGCAGAGCACGGGCACGATGCTGAAGGAGTCGGGCGCCAGCACGTGCTGTAAAAAAACAACCTGGAACTCCACCGAGTGCTCGGCACGGTGGGCATAATCATCGCCGGCGCAGCACTCGCCCGCAGCCAGGCTCAACAGCCGCACGGCATCTTTATCCGTGCGCACGCGCCCAAGCGGCGTGTCGAAGTCCTTTTCGGTGAGCGAAAACAACCCATGCATCAGGCTGTGACCGACGCCGAGAACAATCACCCGCGAGGGTCTGGCCGCACGTAGCATCTGATACGCGCAAGAATAGACGCGCGCCCCGATCTGCGGATCGATATGCGGCGCGACAAGTCCGGCCAGCTGCCCCTCCGGCGCAGAAGGCGCCGGGGCGACGCGCAGGATGGCATCGAGCTGGCTGGAAAGCGCGGCCGGATCGTCCGCAAAGGCCCGACCGGCATGAGCCGCAGGCCGGACCGGCCGGGCAGCGTACTCGGCGAGCACCGTGGCCCGGGCCTGCGCATAGGATGGCGAATCGAGCAGAAACAAACTGTCCAGCTCGTCCAACAGCTCCCGCACCTCGACCGCGGAGATGAGCTTGCCACCCTGCGCCTGCGCGATTTCCAGCTGCAACGCGGATACCGAACGGTTGCCGTCGAGCAACGCCAGGATGCGGCAGAACGTGGCCGGAAAGGCCAGTCCCTCGCGCACCAGCCCCAGCGCGTCGCGTATGAATACGAGCTGCTTGCCTTCATGCTGCAGGGGAAGAAATTCAAGGTCCCGACGAAGGGCCGCAGGATTTTCAGACATACGCGTGCTCCGCCCTGCCGCGCGGGCAGGAATCACTCCGGTCACGCCGGGAGTTCGCGCTCGGGCGGCAGGGCCGCCTGCCACCAGGCGCAAAACGAACCTGACGTTCGTGACGGGCGAGGGTCAGACATTGAAACGAAATTCGATAATGTCGCCGTCCTGAACCACGTACTCCTTGCCCTCGAGTCGGACCAGACCGCGCTCCCGGGCCTTCTTGAAATCGCCGCAGGCCACGAAATCCGCATACCCCAAGACCTCGGCCCGGATGAATCCTTTCTGAAAATCGGAATGGATCACCCCGGCAGCCTCGGGAGCCGTGGCCCCGCGCCGTACCGGCCAGGACCGGACTTCCTTCTCGCCGGCCGTCAGAAAGGAAATCAAGCCCAACAGTCTGTAGGTTGCGGCGATGACGCGGTCGAGCACGGACTCGCTGACGCCAAGATCCTGGAGAAACATAGCCCGCTCCTCCGGATCGGCAAGCTCGGCAAGCTCACGCTCCAGCCTGGCCGCGAACACAATATGCTCCATGCCGGGACCGGCCTCAGGCGGATGAAACTCCCCGAGCAGGGATTCGGAGCAATTCCAGGCGTAGAGCACGGGCTTGGCGGAAAGAAAGCGGTAGCCACGCAGCTGAGGCGCCTCGGCCAGCACCGGGGACGTCCGCAACGGCGCGTCCGTCTCAAGGTGTGCCCGGGCCTGCACAAGCAGCTCTTCTTCCTTGGGATCGACCAGGCTCTTGGCCTTGCGTTTGTCGAGCACGATCCGCTCCAGACGCTTTTCCACTACGGCCAGATCGGTCACGACCAGATCGGCCTCCACGCCCTGCCACTGCTCGCGCGGATCGTTCGCGCCGGTAAAGGCGTCCAGCACGGCCAGCAGACAGTCGCAAGGCCGGATGTCATTGAGCACGCGTTCGCTCAATCCGTGCCCCTTGCCGCCGCCCGGGATGTCCACATATTCAATTTCACTGTACGTGACCTTTTTGGCGGTGTAGAGCCGGACCAAAGGGTCCAGCCGCGGCTCCGGAACCTTGACCATAGCCCGGTTGCCTCCACCCGCCGCCGCGGGCGCCAGCGCTGCGAACAACTCGCTTTTCCCGCTGCCCGCATAACCGATTATCGCTGTTTTCATGATACACTCCGCTCTGCTCTTTTCCCGCACGGGCTTATCAGGTCTTCGCGACAAAGCAAAGAGAAAGGACAGCCGACAATTCACGCCCCGCTTCCCACGCAGCCCAAAGGCACAGGCACGCCCTACGACACGTGCGATACGCGCTCCCGGGAATCCGATTCAGACAGCCCGTCCCTGGTAACGTGTCATGACCCGTGCGTAGCCGACAAACTGCTGACGACGGACATGATCGTCAAGTCCTGGTGTCTCTTGCATCCGGAAAACGGGCACGCGGAGTGACCGTCCCGCAACAGGATACGCGGAGACAGGCCTCTCGGCCTGACTCGCTGCCGACCCGTCATCGACGCTGACTTTCCTCTGAGTTCGTGGAGTGACGCGACGGACGAGCGCGTTCGCTATCGCTGAGCGCACGCTGGCAACTGTTGCGAAGCAACGCCCTGAACGACCGCGTCCGCGTCAGCTGAACTGCGCAACGGGCAGACGCACGGTGATCGTTGTTCCGGTCGCTTCCGTTGTTGTCATGGCAATGCTGCCGCCCTGCGTCTCGGCAATGAGCCGGGCCGAGTAGGTGCCGAGTCCGGTGCCGCGATCCTTGCCCGACGTGGCGTATTTTTCGAAAAAACGCTCCCGGATGGCCTCCGGGACGACGCCGAGATTGTGTATGGCAATGGCGGCCGCGTCGTCGTACGCGCAGGCGACAGTCACCACGCTGTGCTCCGGCGCTGCCTCGAGGGCATTCTTGATGAGATTGGCAAACATGGAATGACAGAGCAGGGCCTCCGCCTGAACCACGAATGTATCCGCCTCGCCCGCGTCGCGACCGTCCAGGGAGAGTCTCAGTTCGATGTGCCGCAATTCCAGCACCATCGAAAATTCCTTCCGTATCTTGCGCACTATCCTGAGCACATCGACAGACGCCGATCGGCAGACATAGCTGCCGGTCTCCATTTTATACATATCCAGGGCCAGATTGACCATGTCCAGCATCCGGTAACCCTGCTCCTCGATGAGCTGCAGAATACTGCGATCCTCTTCGTCCAGAATCGTATCGAGCTTGTCCATGAGCAGCTGCGGCAGGTTGATTATCGCCGTGATGGGTGATTTGAGGTCGTGTCGGGTAATGCGCTCGACATCCTCGCGCAGCCGCGCGTTTTCCTGAAGAATGTCATTCTGGCGTCGCAGATCGCGCCGCGCCTGAAACAAGGCCAGGTGATTGGCGACACGGGCCTTGACAATCGCCGGACTGAAGGGCTTGGGAACATAATCCGCCGCCCCGAGGGCCAGTCCCTTGACTTCAGCGCCCTCGTCCCCCAGCGCCGTGATGAATATCACGGGAATGTCCTTCAGGCCTTCATCTGCCTTGATCCGGCGACAGACTTCATACCCGTCGAGCCCGGGCATCATGATGTCGAGCAATATGAGATCGGGCGGTTCCGCGGCGATGAATCGCAACGCGCGCTCCCCGTCCAGGGCCACGCGCACGTCGTATTCCGGGTCCAGCAGATTCACCAGCACGTCGATGTTGGCCTTCGTGTCTTCCACGATCAGTATGGTAAAACGCGGCTCGTCAACCATCAGGAAATCCTCGATTCGCAACGTTGGATCAGGTCGCGGGTCAAAGGCTCGGCCTCGTCGAAACGATACTCGGCCACAAGCCGCCCCAGCGCCATGATATCGGTATTGAGGAACAAAGGCCAGTCCCGCGTACGCAGCTGCTCCCAGGCCTTGTTCGCCTTGCCGGCCCGGTGTTTGCTCAAATGCTCCAACAGTTTGCGCAGCCCGGCCGCCAGCTCTTCCAAGGACCCTTCCTGCACGGGCTGGCTCTGGGGGAGAAGCGGCGGGAGCGTAGCCAGGGCATCCAGCAAGGCATTCAGCGCCTCGAGGAATTCAGCCAGCTCCGGCGCGCCCGAGGCCTGTTCCTCGCCGGCAAGGAGGGCCTCCAACCCGGCAGCGGCCGTCGCGAGCCGGCCGGCGCCGATCGTTCCGGCCACGCTCTTCATGGAGTGGACCAGACGCCGGGCAAGCGCACGGTCGCCGGCTTCCAGCGCCTCCGTCACCAACGTGGCGTCGTTGCCATGGTCCTGCCGAAAATCATGCAGCAACTTCCGGTACAGGTCCAGGTTCCCGCCGACGCGCTCCAATCCGACAGCAGTATCCACGCCGGCCACATCAGGGAGGGACGACGCTGCCGACTCGTCGACCGCCAACAGTGGCATCTCCGTGCGCGGTTCAGGGCGTTGGCCCGGGGGAATCCATTCCAGCAGGACGCGGAACAACTCGCCCGGATCGACGGGCTTGGTCACATGGGCGACCATGCCTTCGTGCAGCGACCTGTCCCGGTCGCCGGCCATGGCGTGCGCGGTCATGGCAATGATCGGCGTAGCAATGCCGCGCTCCCGAATCCGCCGCGTCGTCTCGTAGCCGTCCATATCGGGCATCTGAATGTCCATGAGCACGACGTCATATTCGCCGTTGCAGGCCATTTCCACGCCGTGGCTGCCGTCCGGAGCCGTATCGACGACCAGTCCGGCACGCTGCAACAGCTCGGTGGCGACCTGACGGTTGATGGCGTTATCCTCGACAACGAGCACGCGCGCGCCCCGAATGCGCTGCAGGGACTCCCGGCGGCCGGTAAAGGCCGACATCGAGCGCGTGCGCCGGGCAATCTCCTTGCCGAAGGCCTCCATGATGCTGTCGAAGAGCAGCGACCGGTTGGCCGGTTTGAGCACGAAGCCGGTAACGCCGACTGCCCGGGCACGCGCGGCGATGTCCTCGCCGCCGAAAGCCCCGACCATGAGCAACCTGGGCAGGGAAGTGTACTCAAAGCGCGTCGCAATGCGCGCCAGGGTCTCGATGCCGTCCCAGCCGGGCATATGCTGATCCAGGATGAGCAGCCGGTAGGCGGTACCCGCCTGCTGCGCCCGGTCCAGCTCGGCCAGGGCCGCGACCCCGGAATCGGCCACGCCGACGCGGAACGAAAAACTTTCCAGCGTCTCTTTCAAGATATCGAGGGCCGTAGGGTTGTCGTCCACGAGCAGCACTCTCAGACCACGCAGATCACCGGGAGGATGATAACAGCGGTCCTCCTCGCAGGGTTTGCTTCCGAGCTGCACGGTGAACGAAAAGACGCTGCCCTTCCCGGGGACGCTATGGGCCGCGAGCTTGCCGTGCATCATCTCCACAAGCCGTTTGCTGATGGCCAGTCCCAGGCCGGTGCCGCCGTAGCGGCGGGTGATGCTGCCATCCGCCTGCTGGAAGGGTTGAAAAAGCCGTTCCAGCGCTTCCGCATCCAGACCGATACCGGTATCCCGGATGGAAAACCCCAGTTCGACCTCGTCTCCCAGCTCCCGCACCAGCTGAGCGGACACGACCACCTCGCCCTGCTCGGTGAACTTGACCGCGTTTCCGGCCAGATTGACCAGGATCTGCGTAAGCCGGTGCGGATCGCCGACAAGCGCGTGCGGTACGTCCGGGGCCGTGCGAAAGAGGATTTCCAGATTCTTTTCCTCGGCCTTGAGGGCGATGATATTGGAGAGGTTGCCCAGCACGTCTTCCAATTGGAATTCCACATGCTCGATGTCCAGTTTTCCGGCCTCGATCTTGGCGAAATCGAGGATGTCGTTGACGATGCGCAACAGGGAATCCGCGGAAACCGATATCTTGCTCAAATAGTCGTGCTGCCGGGCGGTAAGCTCGGTCTCCAGGGCCAGCATGGTCATCCCCGTGATGGCATTGAGCGGCGTGCGTATCTCGTGACTCATGCGGGCCAGGAAATCGCTTTTCGCCCGGCTGGCCTCCTCGGCGGCGGCCCGGGCCTGCCGCATGGCCTCCTCGGCCTTTTTCCATTCGGTGATGTCGGTCAGGAAGGACACGTGTCCGATAATCTCGCCCTTGTCGTCGCGCAAATGACTGCTGTTGACCAGCATGGGGATACGCCGGCCGTCCTTGGCCACGCACACGGACTCGAATGCCCCGCTTTCGTCGACGCCGGCCCGGCCCATGATGCAGGCCCGGGTTTCATCGCAGGCGAATTCCCTGGGATGGCGGTGCAGGAGTTCCTCGCGCGTATAGCCGAGCAGCCGGAGCATGGCGGCGTTGACTTCCTGAATCACGAAATCCGGGTCTGCGAAGAGAAATCCCTCGCTGGCGGTTTCGATGATCCGCCGGAACTTCGCCTCCCCGCGCTGGACCTCCTCCTCGGCGCGCTTGCGCTCGTCGATGTCCATGGACAATCCGAGCAAGGTTGTGGCGACGTCGGAGTCCTCCCGCCGCAGCACCTTGCCGTGCAGGGCGATCCAGACCCATTCCCCGGAGGCCGCGCGGACGCGCATCTCCGAATAGAAACGATCGGTCTCGCGCCGGAGATGCCGCCCCACGGCCTTTCTGGCCAGGGCATAATCGTCGGGGTGGCAGAACAAGGCCTCGTCGAGCACGCTCCGGGGCGTCTGTTCCGGCGGATACCCGAGTTTTTCGTAAAGGCGCACTGGCGGCGTGACGTAGTCCCATGAGCGCGTATCGATTTCCCACATATCCGCACCGGCGACTTCCAGCGCCAGCTGCAACCGCTCCTCTGACAGCGTCAATTCCTCGCGGGCGCGACGCTCGGCGGTGATATCAAAGGCAAACCCCTCGATGAGTTCTTCACCCGCGTCGTTCCGGGTTATTCTGGCATTGAGGAGCAACCAGCGTGCCTCTCCGTCGGCACGCCGGATCCGCAACTCGTAATTGCTCAGGGCGCCCTGCTGCCGCAGCGCCTTCAGCCAGACGAAACGATCCTCGGCCTGGACGTACAGGGTCTGATCGAGCGCGTCTATGCCCAAGGCTTTCTCGGGCGAGTCGTAGCCCAGAATGCGCGCCCCGGCCGGGTTGATGGCCTCGAAACCGTGACCGACTCTGGCCTGGAATATCCCCAGCAAGGCGTTCTCGTACAAACGCTGAAAGCTCTTCTCGGCCTTGTGTAACTCCTGGGCCTGCTCGTCAATGAGCCGCTGAAGCTTTTTGCGTCCCTGGCGAAAAACGAAAAACAGGCAGACGACCAGTACGAGATAGATCATCCCGGCATGGACAAGATGCCCGCGCAGCGAGGAAACCAGCTCGTTGTATATTTCCGGAAACTCGGCCCAGACCAGAATGCTCGCCACCGGGCCACGCTCTTCGTGGCCCGCGGCGTCAGGCGCCGCGCCGTGCGCGGGGGTTATAAAAATGGGCAAAGGCTGGATGCCGTAAAGGCGATCCAGGCACATGGTCAGGCTGCCCCGGGCGCGATCGATGAACCGGAAGGTCTTTCGAGCCTTTTCGCGCTCGGCCTGCTCATCATGCATGGCCTTTGAGAAATCGAAGGGCCCGCGATCCTCCTCGGCGAACATGGTATGGAACTCGGACGTATCCGCCAGAGCGCGCAGCGGAGTGGAATCCCCGAGCACGACGAAATAGTCTTCGTTGCCGATGCGCAGTTCGGGTTTGCGGGCGACGAAATCATCGGAGGCGTGATCCCGGGCGTAATCCTTGCGTAACAACAGGGCCGATTCGCAGGAAAAAAAGAGATGTGTTGCCTGCTCGATGCGCTGAAAAACCGTGGACATGTCCACGCCAAGCTCGATCACGCCAATGACCCGCTCCTCGTCGGCGTCCATGACGTCGAACACGGGCACCACGCTGCGCAATCCCGAGTAGTCGGGCGCAATGACAAAGCCGATCTGGGCCTCGCCGCTGCGAAAGGCATCCTGAATCAACAGGTCATTGTATCCGGAAGCAAAGGGCGGCGAGGTGGTGTCGGCGATGGCAAAGCCCGCCGGCCCGCCTTCAGGACGCGGCAAATCCAGACGAAGCCAGGGTGTCGGGTCTCCGGGCAGATAAACGGCAACATGCCGCCCCTCGTTGAGCATGTTGGCCTTGAATCCCCGTCCTCCGGCCCACAGGGCCATGGCCAGCTCGCCGCGCAGCCGCCTCGACTCCCCGCGGGCTACGGGGGAATCGTCCCGGCTCATTCGGGCCGCCTCGATCAACAGATCGCCCACCTGCGGATTGGTGGCCATGACCTCGCCCCGCCGGGTAAGCTCGCTGCCCAGCCCTTCCACAGCCAGATTGGCCCCGGCGCGCAGCCCACCGACCAGCTCCACCGTGCCGATAAACGCTCCGGTCATCGATCGGGCGATGTATTCGTGCAGCGCGAACCCGAAAACAATGACGAAAACAACCAGAGAGACCAGGATGAACCAGCGCAAGGGAATCCGATATCCCGGACAATCGCGCTGTCGGCGACGAAACCAACGCATGGCAACCCCCTCCATACTGGACGTGACGCGATGGGCACGGGGATTGTGCAGGGAATGGCGCCGTATGGCAATGGGGAAAAAACGGACTTCGGGGAGAGCGACGCAGGGCATCTTTTGCCAGCCCTGCTCAACGATGAAGCCGTACGACCGCTGCCAGCGTCGAGAAAACTTCCATGCGCCGGCTCGAATTAGGATGGTGGGGAATCCGATTCTTGCGGGGGGGGAGGCGAATCGAATTCCCCACCGGTTGGGGACTCCTCTGTGTAGCCCGTGCGCCAGAGAAAATCAACCGGTAACTTCACTTTTTCATGGCTCGTTGCAACCGTGCGCGGAGGTTGCTGAAAGAATTGTCCGGGCCGGTTTCATCAATTCGACGCTACGCGGCCTCGTATCCGCGCGCGCAGCGCCGGTTTCATAGGTGGCGACCCGGGTCGGCGCAACAGGTTTTCCCCGATTTTCCAGGTTTTTTTCCGGCACAGGGCCTTGACGCCGCCCCCCCTCCGGGATAGCCTGCTCTAAAACAAACGTTTAAAACGGAAGTTTTCCTATGACAGACAGCCAAGTGTATACCCGCAGCCGACTGCTCGAGGCCGCCGGGGATGTTTTCTCGCGCAAAGGGTACCGGGCGACCACTGTCCGGGAGATATGCCGCAAGGCACGGGCCAACGTGGCCTCCATCAACTATCACTTCGGGAGCAAGGAAAACCTCTATCTGGAGCTGCTCCGGCTGGCCCATGACCAGGCAGCGGCCGACGCGCCGCTGCTTACCAACGCACGGGCCGGGGAAAACCCTGAGGCGGCGCTGCGGCGCTGGATTCAGTCCACCCTGGCGCTGGTAGTTGCCAAGGGGCGCCATGCCTGGTTCGACCGACTCATGCTCTGGGAAATGCTCGACCCCACGCCCGCAGTAGCGGCCTTTGTCGAAGGCACCATCCTGCCCCGCACCGACGAACTCAAGGCCATCATCATCCGTCTGCTGGGCTCCGACGCCCGGGAGAGGACGGTTTCGCGCTGCGCCCAGAGCGTCGTGGGCCAATGCCGGTACTACGCCGTCGAACAACCGGTCCGGGAGCGCGCTTTTTCCGATGCCCGACTGGATGAAACGCATCTTTCGGAATCCTGGTGCTCTTCTGTCTGGTCGCCGGCTGCGGGGGGAACGGCGCGGATTCAGCAAAAGCGAAAAAGCCGCCGGCGCCCGTCGCCGTCGTCGAGGCCGGCCAACGGCCCGTAGACAAGAGCATCCGCGCGATCGGCAATGTCGAGCCATTTGCGACGGTCACACTTCGCTCCCTGGTCGGCGGCATGATCGTGGAGCAGTACGCCCGCGACGGGCAAGACGTACGCGCGGGCGATGCGCTGTTTCAGATCGATCCCCGGCCCTTTGCTCTGGCAATCAATGAGGCGGAAGGCCGGCTGGAGCGCGACCACGCCCTTTTCGCCAGGGCCTCGGCGGATCTGAAACGATACTCCTCGCTAAAACAGATAAACGTAATCGACCAGGGCCGGTTTGACGAAACCGTCGCATCGGCCAAATCTTTGGAAGGAACGATCCGCTTCAATACGGCCGCGCTCGAGCGCGCCAGACTCGACCTGGAATACGCGCGTCTGCTTGCGCCGATTTCCGGCCGCATCGGGTCCATCCTGCTGCACAAAGGCAACGTGCTCAAGGCCAATGACGACCGGGCGATATGTATCATCAATCAGATAGAACCCGTATTCATCGTCTTTTCCGTGCCGGAAATGAGGCTGCCGATCATCACGCAGCGCATGAAAGAGGGAACGCTTACGGTCCTGGCCCGACCTGCTGGCGACGAGGGTGAGCCCGTGCGCGCCGTGCTGCACTCCCTGGACAACCAGGTGGACAAACAGACCGGGACCATCAAGCTCAAGGCACTCTACCCCAACAAGGACCATCGGCTATGGCCCGGCCAGTTCGTCCGTACGGAGCTGATTACCGGGCACGACGACAACGCCGTAGTCATTCCTGCACGGGCCTTGCTCGACGGGGTGAAGGGGCCGTACGTCTATGTTCTCGCTCCCGGCGATATCGCCGAGGTCCGTACGGTAAAAGCCGGAGAGATGATCGGCGCCGATGTGGTCATTCGTGAAGGCCTGACGGCCGGCGAGCGCGTGGTCACGGATGGTCAGCTGCTGCTGGCGCCCGGAGCCAGGGCCGAGGTCGTCGCCTTGCCCGAGCGCTCCGGAGCGACGCAATGAACATTTCCGCGCTCTGCATCCGGCGACCGGTCATGACCACGCTGGTCATGCTCGCCATGCTGCTCTTCGGGACCATGGCCTATCTCAAACTCCCGGTCAGCGCCCTGCCCAGCGTGGATTTTCCAACCATCGACGTCTCGGCCTCGCTGCCCGGAGCCCGCCCGGAAACTATGGCCTCGGCCGTGGCCACGCCCCTGGAAAAGAATTTTTCCACCATCGCCGGGCTGACGAGCATGACCTCGAACAGCACCCTCGGTGGCACGCGCATCACCCTGCAGTTCGCCCTGAACCGGAATATCGATGCCGCGGCCCAGGACGTGCAAGCCGCCATCTCCGCCTCGCTGTCCAAGCTGCCCAAGGACATGCAGACCCCGCCGACCTATCGGAAGGTCAATCCCGCCGACGACCCCATCCTCTATCTGGCCCTGTACTCGACCACCCTGCGTATCAGCGACGTCACCGACTACGCCCTGAACCGTATGGCCCAGCGCATCTCGATGATCGACGGCGTGGCGCAGGTCCAGGTCTATGGAGAGCAGAAGTACACCGTACGCATTCAGCTCGATCCCGAGATCATGGCTGCGCGGGACGTCGGCGTGGACGAGGCCGCCGCGGCCGTCAGACAGGGCAATGTCAATCTGCCCGTCGGCATTGTCGCCGGCCAGGCCAGGGAGTACACCGTCCAGTCCGCCGGAAAACTGGAAAAGGCGCAGGCCTACAGACCGCTGATCGTGGCCTGGCGAAATGGCTCCCCGATACGCCTGGAAGATATCGCCAGCGTAACCGATAGCGTTGCCCAGCCGCGACGGGGCAACTGGTTCAACAACACCCCGGGGGTCGTCCTGGCAGTGCAGCGCCAGCCGGGCGCCAACACGGTAGCCGTATCCGAAGCCGTCCAGAAGCTCATGCCCGAATTCCGATCCCAGATACCAGCCGCTGTCAATCTGGACGTGCTCTACGACCGGGCCGTAACCATCAAGGAATCGATCCAGGACGTGGAATTCACACTGGTCCTGACAGCAGCCCTGGTAATTCTGGTCATCTTTCTGTTTCTGCGCAATGTGACGGCCACTATTCTTCCCGGTCTGGCCCTGCCCCTTTCGCTGGTCGGCGCCTTTGCCTGCATGCATCTGTTCAATTTCAGTCTCAACGCCATCTCCCTCATGGCCTTGACCCTGGCCCTGGGATTTGTCGTCGACGACGCCATCGTGGTGCTCGAAAACATCTTTCGGCACATGGAGGCGGGCAAGCCGCCGCTGCAGGCCGCTCTGGACGGCTCCAAGGAAATTGTCTTCACCATCGTCTCAATGACCATATCCCTGGCCGCCGTGTTTATCCCCATCCTGTTCATGGGCGGCATCGTCGGCCGGCTCTTTCACGAATTCGCCGTCACCATCGCAGCCGCGGTGCTCATCTCCGGATTCGTCTCGCTCACGCTCACGCCCATGCTGGCCAGTAAATTGTTCAAATCCGGCCCTACCCAACGCCATGGCCGGCTCTACGCCTGGTCCGAGCGCCTGTTCGAGGGACTGCGCGCACTCTATGAAACCACCCTGCGTCTGAGCCTGCGCCGTCATGCGCTGACCATGCTCTTCTCCCTGGCCCTGCTGGTGCTGACGGTCGCGTTGTTCACAATCTCACCCAAAGGCTTCTTACCGGGCGAGGATACCGGCCAGCTCTCGGTCATGACCCAGGCCGACGCCGGCGTGGCCTTCCCGACCATGGTCGCCAGACAACAGGCGCTCATGGATATTGTTGCCAAGGATCCGGATATCCGCGCCTTCATGTCCGTTGTCGGCGCGGGTGGACCCAATGCCGCGTCGAATAATGGCCGGATGCGCCTGGCGCTCAAGCCGAGGGATGAGCGCAGGGCCAGCGCCGATACCATTCTGCAGCGACTCCGGCGCCAGTTCGCGCGCGTGCCGGGTATCCGGAGCTTCGTGATCAACCCCCCGCCGCTGAATATCGGCGGTCGGATCGCCAAAGGGCAGTATCAGTATACGCTGCAAAGCCAGCAGCTCGACGTGCTCTACCGCGATACCCTGCTGTTCGAAGAGCGCTTGCGCACCTTGCCCGAACTGAGCGAAGTATCCAGCGACCTGGAGCTGAAAAACCCGGAAGTGCAGCTCACTATCGACCGGGATAAAAGCTCCGCCCTGGGAATCAGCGCCTTCGCCATCGAGGACGCCCTGGCCACGGCGTACGGAAACCGCTCCATCTCCACCATCTACGCCGATACCGATACCTTCGATGTCGTCATGGAGCTTGCCCCCGAGTACCAGGCCAATCCCAAGGCCCTGTCTCTCCTGCACGTACGCTCGGCAAAAGGCAGACTCGTGCCCCTGGAGTCCCTGACAACGCACCGGCTCGGCGTCGGCCCCCTGTCGGTCAATCACGCCGGACAGATGCCCTCGGCGACCATCGCCTTCAACCTGGCCCCTGGCGTGTCCTTGAGCACGGCCCTGACTGCCGTGGAAAACCTGGCCCGAACGACGCTTTCGGACGGTGTCACCGCCAGATTCCAGGGCGAGGCGCAGGCCTTCCAGGATTCCCTCCGCGGCCTCTGGCTGCTGCTGATCATCTCCGTGGCCGTCATTTATATTGTTCTGGGCATCCTCTACGAATCATTCATCCACCCGCTGACCATCCTCTCCGGCCTGCCCTCGGCCGGCGCCGGCGCGCTCATAGCCCTGTGGATCTTCGGCATGCCGCTGGACCTCTACGGTTTTGTCGGCATAATCATGCTCATCGGCATCGTCAAGAAAAACGCCATCATGATGATCGATTTCGCCCTGGAAGCACAGCGCCGCGAGGGACTTGCCCCGGCAGAGGCCATTTTTCAGGGCGCCCTGATACGCTTTCGACCCATCATGATGACCACCATGGCCGCGCTCATGGGCACGCTCCCCATCGCGCTCGGCCTGGGCGCCGGCGCCGAATCCCGGCGCCCGCTGGGCATCGCCGTGGTCGGCGGCCTGCTTGTGTCGCAGTTCCTGACCCTGTACTTTACGCCCGTGTATTACATCTATTTTGAACGAATCCAGCAATTCTTCCGGCCGCGGCATCGGGAGTCCGCGGCGATCACCCCCGAGGCGCCAACGCTGCCGACAGAACACCAGCCGGCGGCGAAAACCGTATAGCGGACAAAGAGCCCTCAGGAGCACCTGTGAGCGGAAACGACGAAACCTTCCCAAAAGCAACGCGCACGCGGGCTTGCACGCGCACAGATCCGCCCCGCGCGCAGCTCTGAGCAGACAATGGACGACATGCACCACGAAGGCCTCGTCATCCGGCCGCCAGCCGAGGCCGACAGCATCCTGTTGCAGGTCACGCTGGGCTGCTCGCACAACGCCTGCACCTTTTGCGGCGCGTACAAGACCAAGCGCTTTGCCATCAAGCCCGAGGCCACGATCATGGCGGATATCGACTTCGCCGCGCGTTACTGCACCCGGCAGCGCCGCGTGTTTCTCTGCGACGGCGATGCCCTGGTCATGCCGCAGGAGCGGCTCTGCTCACTGCTGGAGGAACTGCGCCGGCGTCTCCCCCAGGTCACGCGCATTGG
Organism: uncultured Desulfovibrionaceae bacterium; assembly: GCA_964523295.1. Taxonomy (GTDB): domain Bacteria; phylum Desulfobacterota; class Desulfovibrionia; order Desulfovibrionales; family Desulfovibrionaceae; genus CAZGAH01. The sequence continues at coordinate 78,951 of CAZGAH010000004.1, forward strand.
CGCATACGCCAACGCGAAAAGCGTTCGCGGGAAAACCCTCGCCGAGCTTGTCGCCCTGCGCGAGCGCGGACTGCGCATCCTCTATATGGGGCTGGAATCCGGCGACGACGCGACGCTGGCCGCCGTGCGCAAGGACGAAACCGCGGCCTCGATCATCGCCGCGGGGCGCACCGTGCGCGCTGCAGGAATCAAACTATCCGTCACCGTGCTGCTTGGGCTGGCCGGTCCGGAGGGCTCGCAGCGTCATGCCCGGGCTACGGGCGAGGCGATCAGCGCCATGCAGCCGGAGTACGCCAGCGCGCTCAGCCTGATGCTCATACCCGGCACCCCGTTGCACCAGGACTGGGAAAAGGGAGAATTCCGGCTGCCCGCGGCGCCGGAGCTGCTGTCGGAACTGAGAACCATGCTGGCCGCGACCGACCTGCCCCAGGGACAATTCTTCTCCAACCACGCCTCGAACTATCTTCCCCTGGCGCTGCGGCTCCCGCGCGACAAGCCCACGGCCCTGGAGCGGATCGACGCGGCCCTGGCCGGACAGGTACCCCTGCGTCCGGAATGGCTGCGCCGGCTCTGAGCGCGCAGCACCTGCTTCAACCGAGCTGACTGCGCAGGCGACATACCCCGCAGACGCCGGCAGAAGTCGGAAAACCGCAACTGGTACACGGCCCTACGGCCTGGCCGAATTCCCGATCCAGAGATTGAAACGCCTGGCGACCGCGTACGAGAAACTGCTCGTAAAACTGAATCTTCTGCCCCGGCATGGCCTCTTCCAGGCCCGACCAGAGCTGCTTGTGCGCGGTAAAGGTAGCGCCCGGACTGTAGGGACAGCCACCCTGGTGGTAATCGATGCCCCGGAGAAAGCAGTACGCGGCGGTCTCGAATTCCGTGAGCCTGTAAAGCGGCTTGACCTTGCGCGCAAAGCCGTTCTCCGCTGGCAGGCAGGGTCCCTGATCGCCGAGATAGGCGCTGTCCCAGCGCAACACATTGGCGAAAAGCCGACTGACCTCGTCGTCAAGGTTGTGTCCGGTCGCCAGAACCGGAAAGCCATAGTCAAGGGCGGTCTTATTGAAGAAATAGCGCTTGACCTTGCCGCACATCGAGCAGATCGGCCGCCTGATCTTTGACTTGACCAGCGGAATGGGCAGCCCCTCTTTTTCCAGCTCCACGCAGATGAGCCGAAAGCCATGGCGGGCGCAAAAGGCTTCCACCGCCGCCCTGGCACAGGCCGAAGAATCCGGAATGCCCAGATCCACGTGTACGCCAGCGACGTCGTAGCCCTGCAGCCCCAACTCCAACATCAGCGCCAGGGAATCCTTACCCCCGGACAGGGCTACGAGCACGGGCTCCTCCTTGGAAAAAAGCCGATGCCGCCGTATGGCGCGCTCCACCTGACGGGTAAAGAACTGCAGAAAGCAGTCGGGACAGAATCCCGCGTGATGACTGGGCAAGGCAACGGCAGCCGGCGCCTTGCATCGTGAACATTTCATAAACCTCCCCCGGATCTTCGGGCCGTGCCCTCGACTCTTCACGCTGTCGTGGAATCGAATTGTCCGACTTTTCTTTCTGAAAATATCATAACAGCTGAATTGGCAAACAACCTGCGTCCATTATTCAGTTCACTCTCTCTGTGGTGGGGCGCAGGATGCATGTACAGAATACTGTTTGCGCTTGCAAGAAACAAGACGTCGCCTCAGGTCTCTCGCTGAATCATGACGCCATGTTTTGGGGCTCGACTTCGTAGCCGAGGTCTTTGAACCCTTGGGTATCGAGACGCGCCATGCCCCCCTCCTCGCGTCGGGAAAATAGTCGTTGCCTGATTCAGCATGCTACAGGCAACTACAAGAATGAACGCCCCAACGGCGAGCGCCGTCCGTTTTGAGCCTCGTCGACTTTTCATGCGAAGTTATTGTGCATTAGCGAAGTTTTGCCTTGAAACACTGTCTCATTGTTTCAGGGAACTGCATAAGAGCGTCTCAAGTAATTCAAAGTACAAATGATCTGGTCCTCCAAGGGTACGATTGATGCCGAGGCAATGAACGACGTCGTAGTATTCAGGAAGAGGAGGTGGCTTATACGCCGGCAGGGAGCTGAAAGCGCCATGCAGCGAAATCACATGACCGGAGTTCGCATCCCAATCCGGTTTCTTTTCTATTTTCAGACCTGCCCTGAACTGATCCGCTTTGACCCGGTACTGATCTTTTCACGTAACCGACTTGAAATACCCATGCGTTTCGGGTAGAATTGATACCAATTGGCGAGCCGTTCCGGCTCGACCAGTGATGTCAACGTCCGACTTTCGTCATGGCTGGAGCGAGATGGACAGCCAAACCTTCATTATTCAGGAGGTGCGTCGCGTTCGACTTCAGCGTACCGTGTTCGAACTCCATTCCGGCTATGACACGACGGCTGTATGACTATTTTTTTTCTATTGTAGCATTTCGTTACAACCATGTTGACAAACCAAAGGGGGGAAAACATGTCCGAGACGCTTTCCGGGGTACACTCTGCTGTCCCACCGACTGTGGCAGCTTCACGAGCTGAAATGTGTTCCGCTCGGGGCAGTATCCAGGTACGCATCGTCGTCTCCATCGTTCTGGCCGTATCTTCCGTGCTCGGCGGCATTGCAGCCTACGATTACGTGACTGACAGCAAAAAGCTGAATCACGAGCTTCAAGCCAGGGCACGGACCGCGGCCTCGCGTCTGGTGCTCACGCTGGTTCCGGCGCTGTGGGACATCGATCCGGCGCGCGCGCTCCACGCCCTTGGCAGCGAGATGAATGACCAGCACATTCATGAAATCGTCGTCTACGAGGCCGACGGAAAGACCGTTTTTGCGGCCATGACGCGCGACGCCTCCTGGAACGCCGTATCAGGCAAGGCCCCTTCAGGGGGGAAGACGCACGGCGAGCGGGAGGACATCCTGCGCAACGGGAAAAAGATCGGCGAAGTTGAGGTGCTCGTCGCGAAGCGGTTCATGGAACAGCAGCTCGACGCCTCGCTCAAGCTGATCATTCTTCGCGGGCTGCTGCTCGACGTCGTGATTGTCCTGCTGCTTGTTTTTCTCATCCGGCGCTACCTCATCGCACCGCTGGTCGCCATCCAGGAATTCGCCGCACGCGTGGGCACCGGAGACCTCGACTGTCGTCAGCTGGAGGGGCGCTTTCGCTGCGAGTTGTTTCGCCTGAAGGATTCGTTGGAATGCATGGTCTCCCGGCTTCGGGAAGACATGCAGGAGTTGCAGGTACAGCGCCACGAAGCCGAAGAACAGAGCAGGAAGGCCCGGGAGGCGGCCGAGCAGGCCGATGCGGCCCGCCACGCGGCAGAACATGCCCGACGCGAAGGCATGATCCAGGCAGCCCGAACCCTGGAAGGTATTGTCCACAACATCTGCTCCGCCTCGGACGAACTCTCGCGACAGATTCGGGAAGTCACGCGCGGCGCTGCGGTCCAGGCGGAAAACAGCAGCGATACGGCGGCCGCGATGGAGGAGATGAACAGCACGGTGACCGAGGTTGCCAGAAATGCCGGCAATACCGCCAGCATGGCCGATGAAATGAAAAAGGAGGCCGAGCAGGGCACACGCATCATGCAGAATACCCGCTCCGGCATAGACAAAGTGAACCAGCAGACCATACGACTGCAAGAAATCATGACCGATCTGCAAACCAAGGCGCAGAACACCGGTCAGATTCTCAACGTCATTTCCGACATTGCCGACCAGACCAACCTGCTGGCGCTCAACGCCGCCATTGAGGCCGCACGGGCCGGCGAGGCAGGCCGCGGCTTCGCCGTCGTTGCCGATGAGGTCCGCAAGCTCGCCGAAAAGACCATGAGCGCGACCAAGGAGGTCGAAAGCTCCATCAACGCCATCCAGCAAGGAACAACCGTGTGCATGCAGACAACCGAGGCCGCGGCAAAGGACGTGGTCAAGGCAACGTCCCTGACGACGGAGTCGGAACAATCGCTCCACCGGATATTCACGCTGATCAACGAGACGACCACGCAGATCACCTCCATCGCGACCGCTGCCGAGCAACAGTCCGCGACCAGCGAAGAGATCAACCGCAAAGTGGACTCCATCAACGCCATCACCAAAGCCATTGCCCGCGGCATGGAAGACGCGGCCAACTCGATCGCCGACCTGGCCACGTTGACACAGGAACTGGACCATCTGGTGGAACAGCTCAACGCCTGACGCAAAGGAGACGAGCATGAAACGCGTGATTTCGATCCTTTGCCTGCTGTCCGTGCTCCTCCCTCCCGCCCTGGCCCTGGCGGAGACCGTAACCATGACCTCCCTGGACTGGCCCCCCTACACCGGAGAAACACTTCCGGGCAAAGGCGCCAGCACCGGAATCGCCGCTGCGGCCTTCAAAGCCGCCGGATTCGCCTTTGCCGTCGAATTCTACCCCTGGAAGCGCGCCGTCCAGACCGGAAAGATGGACGGGTACGCAGGATACTTCCCCGAGTACCTGTCGGACGACATCGGCAAGGAATTCGACTTTTCCGAACCCATGGGAACCAGTCCCCTCGGGTTCATCGAATCCGTTGACAAACCAATCCCCTGGACGACGCTCGCCGATCTGAAGGGGCGGGTCATCGGCGTGGTCTCGGGTTACGTCAACACCGCCAAATTCGATGCCAAGGCGGCGGCCGGCGAACTCACGATCGAAGAAGTCGTCAACGACGCGGCCAACATCAAATAAATCGGCGCCGGGCGTATCGACCTGGCCGTCATCGACAAGCACGTGTTCGAATACCTCGTCACGAACGACCCCGAACTCCGGGCGTTCAAAAACAAGGTACGCTTCAATGACCAAATTCTCGAAGAAAAGGCCCTGTACCTGTGCTTCAAAAAGGATGCTGCCGGCAAGGCCGCCAGGACAGCCTTCAACGAGGGACTGGGCAAGATCAATTGTAAAGCCATGCAAATCGAGTATATGAAAACGCTCCACTGACGGCGGGGGGAGACGGAAACCCCCGCGTCTGAAATATGTCTGGATTTTACCTCCCGATCGTGGTAGTGTATGTTATCCTTTTTCGTACATAGCCCCTTGCCGGACCGGGACAGCGACCAGGTCGTTCACGCCCTCCCGTCCGGCAGGATTGTTCAACCAAGGAGTTCTCCATGATCCACGCATTCCTGTTTCCCCTGGCCGTGCTTGCCACGCTGTCCCTGTGCAGCCTGACTCCTCCGGGAGAAGCACTCGCGGCCGAAAACGGCCTTTTCGCTCCGGCAGCCGAGGCCGAGCGGACCATTCCCGCGAAGGATTCCGCCGGACTGGTGCTCAGAGAGCGTCTGGTGCATATCAACTTCGACCTGCTCACCGACGGTCCCCAGCGCGGCGAGCAGGATCAGGCGCCAAGGCCGGTGACGCTGAACCTGTTCCCGGGGCTCGATCTCCCCATGAACCACGTGCGGACGGAATTCCCGACTCCGGACGGCACAAGGGTCTGGATCGGCCAGATCGTGAATCAGCCGGGCAGCCAGATCACCATTGCCGTGACCAATGGCGTTGCCGCAGGCAACATCCGCACCCAGCTGGGCGATCTGTTTCAAATCCGGTATGCCGGCGGCGATGTCTACGCCTTGCGTCAGATTGACACCGGCGCCTTCCCCCCGGAGGCCGAGCCCCGCGTTGCACCGGACGCCAGGCCAAACGCCATACCAGACGCGGCGCCCGGGTCCGGCGATTCGAGCCAGGCGCCGGCACAGCCTGACGACGGCTCGATCATCGACGTCATGATCGTCTACACGCCGGCGGCCGTCACCGCCGTCGGCGGTCTCTCTGCCATGCAGAGTCTGGTGGCCACGGCCGTCACCGAGACCAATACCGGGTACGGCAATTCCGGGCTGGTCCAGCGCATCCGTCTGGTCTACCAATCCCAGGTAGAATACACGGAATCACAGGGATTCGAAGGCGCTCTGGACGACGTGACCAACGGCAACGTCCCGAATGTCCATACCTGGCGCGACCAATACGGCGCGGACATGGTCAGCTTCTGGATCGACGATTACCAATACTGCGGTCTGGCCTGGCTGATGACCCAATCCAGCGGCGACTTCGCCAACCGGGCCTTCAGCGTTGTATCCCACAGATGCGCCACGGGGTACTACTCCTTTGCCCACGAGATGGGACACAATCAGGGCTGTCATCACGACCGGGCCAATGCCTCGGGCGAGGGCTACTACCCCTACTCCTACGGCTATCAACACACCACCGCGCCCCTGTTCCGCACCATCATGGCCTACGCCTGCTCCGGCGTAAACTGCCCGCGTCTCAATTACTGGTCCAACCCCGATGTCTCCTATCAGGGCGCTGCCATGGGCGTTTCCAGCTCAGCCAGCAATTCGGCCGACAACCGACTGTCCATGAACAACACCCGCACCATCGCCGCGAACTGGCGGCAGGCGGTGAATACGGGATCGAGCCACCTGTTCTGGCGCAACATCGCCGACGGACGCAACAAGGTCTGGCACTACAGCGGCTCGTCCGTGAGCAGCACCACGGACTACCGGACCGTCAACACCGTCTGGCAGATGTGCGGCACGGGCGATTTCAACGGCGACGGTCAGACCGACGTGGTCTGGCGCAATACCGCCACCGGTGAAAACGCGCTCTGGCTGCTGAACAACGGCACGCCCACAACCGTACTGACCCGCACGGTCGAGGACCAGACCTGGCAGATTCAGGCCACCGGCGACTTCAACGGCGACAGCCGTACCGATCTGATGTGGCGGAACACGAGCACGGGCAAGAACCGGGTCTGGTACATGGACGGCGCCAATGCAACCGCCGTGGCTTTCACCGACCTGCCCGACACGAACTGGGCCTTTGCCGGCTCGGGCGACTTCAACAGCGACGGCCAGCCCGATCTCATCCTGCGCAACTACGCCACGGGCGAGAACGCAATCTGGTACCTCAACGGAATTACCATCACCAGCGCCTCCGGATTCGAACAGGTCGGCAGCACTGCCTGGCGCATCGTTGCGGCAACGGATTTCAACGGCGACAACTTTCCTGACATCTTCTGGCGCAACATGGGCAATGGCAACGGCTCGGTATGGGTCATGAACAGCAGTCTGGGTCCTTCACCCACCAGCCTGACCCAGGTGCCCAATCTCAACTGGACCATCGGCGGCGCCGGCGCCTTCTGATCCGCGCGACGCTGGACGGCCGGAAACCGGGCAAGACAGAAAACCCGGCTTCCGGCCGTTGCATTCTGTCCCGGACTCCTTCATACTCCGCGCGCCGGGCTGGGGAGAAGACAACCTCGCCACAGTCCTGCCGTGCGTACGGCCGCCAGGGGGGCAGTCCTCAGCCCCTTGACGGCGTTGTCCATTTTGACGATAGAGGCCCCAACATTTATGCCTGCACTTGAACACATTCGCAATTTTTGCATCATCGCCCACATCGACCACGGGAAATCCACGCTGGCCGACCGCATTCTGGAGCTGACCGGACTGGTCAGCGCGCGCGAGCGTCGCGAACAGTACCTCGACCGCATGGATCTGGAGCGCGAGCGAGGCATCACCATCAAGGCCCAGTCCGTACGCATTCCCTATACTGCCGCTGACGGGCGCAAATATATCCTCAACCTCATCGACACGCCCGGGCATGTCGACTTTTCCTACGAAGTCTCACGCTCGCTGGCAGCATGCGAAGGCGCGCTGCTCGTCGTCGACGCCACGCAGGGCGTGGAGGCCCAGACCCTGGCCAATGTCTATCTGGCGCTCGACCACAATCTCGAGATCATCCCGGTGCTGAACAAGATCGATCTGCCCAGCGCCGAGCCGGATCGCGTGATCAAGGAAATCGAAGAGGCCATCGGCCTGGACTGCTCCAAGGCAGTCAAGGTCAGCGCCAAGACCGGCCTGGGCGTTCCCGAGGCCATCGAGGCCGTGGTGCGCGATCTGCCTCCCCCGCAGGGCGACCTCCAGTCCCCGCTCAAGGCGCTCATCTTCGACTCCTGGTATGATCCCTACCAGGGCGTGGTGGTGCTGTTCCGCGTGCTGGATGGCATGGTGGAAACCGGGCAGCGCGTTCAAATGTATTCGACCAAAAAGACCTTCGAGATTCTCAAGCTGGGCGCCTTCTCGCCCGAGCCGATCGTCATGGAGCGGCTGGCCGCCGGTGAAGTCGGGTACATGTGCGCCAACGTCAAGAATCTGCGCGACGCGCGCGTGGGCGATACCATCACCTCGCCGGACAACCCCACGATCGAGCCCTTTCCGGGCTTCCAGAAAATCAAACCCATGGTTTTCTGCGGGCTGTATCCCACCGAGCCGTCGGAATACGAACCGCTGAAGGTCGCCCTGGAGAAACTGCAGCTCAACGACGCGGCCCTGACCTTCGAGCCCGAGACCTCGCAGGCGCTCGGCTTCGGCTTTCGGGCCGGCTTTCTGGGGCTGCTGCACATGGAGATCATCCAGGAGCGGCTGGAGCGGGAGTTTCAGGCCTGCCTCATCACCACGGCGCCCACCGTAATCTACACCGTCGCCACGTTGAAAGGCCAACGCATCGACATCGACAACCCGGCCGATCTGCCCCCGATCTCGGAAATCGCCTCGCTCTCGGAACCGTTCGCCCGGGTCGAAATCCACGTGCCGAACGAGTTTGTCGGCAACGTGTTCAAGCTCTGCGAGGAAAAACGCGGCATCCAGAAAGACATCCGCTATTTGACAGCCACGCGCGTGATCATTACATACGAGCTGCCTTTTGCCGAGATCGTATTCGATTTCTTCGACCGGCTCAAATCCGTTACCCGTGGCTACGCCTCGCTGGACTACGAAGTCATCGACTACCGCGAGGCCGATCTGGTCAAGCTGGACATTCTTATCAACGGCGAGCTTGTTGACGCCCTGTCCAGCATCGTTCACCGGGACAACGCCTACCACAACGGCCGCGGCGTTGCGGTCAAGCTCAGGCGTACCATCCCGCGACAACTGTTCGAAATCGTCATCCAGGCGGCTATCGGACAAAAAGTCATCGCTCGCGAACGGGTTGCGCCGTTGCGCAAGAACGTCACCGCCAAATGCTACGGCGGCGACATCACCCGCAAGCGCAAGCTGCTCGAAAAACAGAAAGAAGGCAAAAAACGCATGAAACGCATGGGCAATGTCGAGATTCCGCAAGAAGCCTTTCTCGCGGCCCTGAAAATCGGCGACGAGTAACAACCCGGCCGCCACGACCACCCGGACACCACTATGATACCCCGCTGGCAACGCTTGCTCAAAGAATACTGCGAGGCCGTGATCATCGCACTGATCCTGGCCGTTATCATCCGCACCTTTTTCATTCAGGCCTTCAAGATCCCTTCGGGCTCCATGCTCGAAACCCTCCAGATCGGCGACCATCTGCTGGTCAGCAAGATCATCTACGGCATAAAAATTCCCTTCCTGGACAAATTCATAGTCACCTTTGCCGAACCGCAGCAAGGCGACATCATTGTCTTCGAATATCCCGAAGACGAGTCCAAGGATTTCATCAAGCGCATCGTGGGCCTGCCTGGCGATACCATCGAGATTCGCAACAAGGACGTCTACCGCAACGGGCAAAAACTCGTGGAACCCTACGTGAAGCATACCGACGCGATGATTCAGGAAACGAGCTCTCGCGACAACAAAGGCCCGCTGGTGGTGCCGCCGGACAAATACTTTGTCATGGGTGACAACCGGGACGAATCCTACGACTCGCGCTTCTGGGGCTTCGTCGACAAGGCCAAGATCAAGGGCAAGGCCTGGGTGCTGTACTGGTCGTGGCGCGGTTTCAAAGAGATACGCTGGAACCGCCTCGGGACCTTTGTCCACTAGCCAAAGCAGGCTGACGCCTCCCATGGCAGCATCCGGCTCGCATTCTTGCCGCACTACCGGCAAGGCCCGCGAACAGGCGCTCCCCGCCCTTTCCGGTCGTACGCCACGACTCCGCCGGGCCGACCGCGCCTCTTCCCGGCTGCTCCGTCGTGCGCGCCGCAGGCCCTCCGAGCTGCTCCTCTTCCTGCTGGCAACCTGCCTGCTCGTGGCCGTGCCCGGTCTTTCGACTGCCCTGGCTGATGAATGGAACGAAACGTACAAACCGCCGCGTCCGTTTGTCATGCTCCAATCCATCACCCTGCGCGAAGGACCGGGCAATGACAGGAAAAAATCCGGACGGGTCGAGCGGGACGCCGTCGTTTCCGTCCATGCCCTCGTCAACGGCTGGTGCCAGCTCACCACCAAGGACGGGCAGACCGGCTACATCTTCAAGCGCTATCTCAAACCGCTGACCGGGGCGAGCGCTCCCGGCGGCCCTGCTCCCACGGCCTCGACGCCGGCGCCCCGCCCCGAACCAGCCAGCGCCGACGCTCCCGGCTCCCAGGAGACGCAGAGCCCGGAATTTCGTACCGCAGCCGCAGCCGAACTCGCGGCGGTTGCCAGACAAAGCGCCACCGCGACGCCTCCCACGCCCGCGACGCCCCCTACGCCGCCCGCTGCCCCGGCGTTGCCACCGTCCGCCTCCGCTCCGGCGGCAACGCCCGCTACGCCTTCGCTCCCGACGCCGAGCCCGACGCCCTCGCCTCCGCCGGCTCAAGCCCTTGCCACCGCGCAAATCCCCGACCCGCCGCGCCCGGAAGCCACCAAGGCGAGCGCTCGGGCCGGTATAATCAAGCCGCTCCCCTTGCCAGCCCAGCCCAAGGTTCCGCCGCCCGCTCCGCCGAGCCCGCCGGCGGCTCCGACGCCGGCGCCCCTTGCCCCGGTCACGGAGTCCTTCGCCGAATATACCGGCCCGGCCCTTTCGCCGGACGAGCCGCCCGTCGTACCCCAGGCCACGCCCCCTGCCCCGCCTGCGACAGCGCAGCCCCCGGTCCCGACGGCGCAGCAACCAGAGCCTACGGTCGCAGCAGCGCCGCCGTCACCGCCGCAGAGTCAGGCCACGCGCCCTGATACGACCGCCGCGCCCACCGGCCCCGAGCTGGCGGCCCTGACCGAACCGGCGCGCCCGACGCCGCCCGCGATCGAGCGGGACAAAAAGAATGGCGCCGGGCAGTCCAAGCCGCTCGATACGGCCGGCTGCAAGCGCTACCTCACCCTGCGCTTCGCCAACGGACAAGGCTCGGCCTCGGCCCAGAACACCCTGACCGAGGACGGACCGCATTGCTATCGCCTGCTGGCGCTGAAGAAAAACGATCTGGCCATCACGCTCGCCGCCGATGCCGACGCAGCGCGCTTCGACGTATACGCCCCGCTCGAAGGCCAGCTCACAATGGACAGGCTGTCCTGGATATGGCGCGTAGACCGCTCCGGCGACAAAATCATCGTCGTCCACGCCGCCACGCCGCCCGTGGGATATGAACTGAAGGTGAGCGTGACCGGAGAGAATGAGGTCGGACCGAGCCAACCACCTGATCACAAGTGAGGACGACGCCCACCGGCGCTACGACTCGCGAGGAACCAGCCGCTTACAATGCCCTTTTTGAGGGGGGAATGGACGTTGCAAGGCATGGAAGCAGCCTGAATTTTGGTTTTTCATGAATGAATTCACGGTGTTGACTCTGCCCGGCCCCAACTCAAACTCACAGACAGTCCGAATTATCGACGACGACCGATAAACAAGAGTGACATGATCGCTCCAGCCAGGGCGACTCCTCCGAGGGCCGTCATGCTTATCGTGATGGTTGAAGATTGCGCATAAACCATGGCTTGTTTCACCATGGCGGCGGTGTTGGACGGCAGCGTCTCGAGAAGGGCTCTGGCTCCGTCGTCGTTCCCGTTCTTGAGCGCTTGCGCGTACTCCAGACCCTGCTGGAGAAACGGTCGGCCAGCCAACTCCGCTTTCATCCTGTCCAGCCACAGCGATCCCATGATTGAGGTGACGAGCGCGACGCCGAGCGCGGCCGGCACGTTGAACGTCATCTGAATAAGGCCCGAGCCCATACCAGCCTGCTCAGGCTTGAGCGCGTTCATCCCGGCCGTATTGCAGGCTGGAAGAGCGACGCCGGCGCCGGCGCCCATCAGCGTCAACGGAAGGATGAGTTCGGCCAAGGTTGTTTGCGGCGTGAAGCCGCCCATCCAGAACAACGCGACGGCCAGCATGACCAGTGAGATCGCAAGGGGAATGCCAGGCCCGAAACGATCGACGATGCGGCCTGCGGGCGGTCCAAGCGCCATACAGACGCCGGGCGTGATGGCGATGACCCAACTGGCTTTCACCGGAGAGTAGCCGAGCACGTTGATAAAAAATAGCGAGCCCACAAAGGTCAGCATCGGGATATAGATGAAGCCGACTGCGCTCTGGACGAAAAAGGCACCGGCGAACAGGCGTTCCCGCCATAGAGAAAAATCGACGAGCGGGTCGGCGGTACGGGTTTCGACCAGGCCGAACGCAACGAGCAGCGCCGCTCCGGCTGCAAGAGCGCCCCATGTGGCCGGAAGAGTCCAACCGTCGCAGGCGTTTTGCAACCCGTATGTCGCCAAGGTGGTGCCGCCTCCGCCGAGGATAAGACCGATGACGTCATAGCGGCCAGAAGACAGCTTGCTTCGGTAGTTCCTTGTAGCCGCCAGCGTGATGAGGATGACCATCGCAGTCAGCGGCATCGCTATCCAGAAGATCCAACGCCAATCAAGCAGGTCGAGCATGTAACCTGCGAAGAACGGGCCGACCAGGAGTCCTGACCCGTGGGCAGAGCCCCACACGCCGACTGCGAACCCGCGACGGAGCGCGGGGAAGACGTTCACCACGATCGACAGGGTGGCTGGCGCAGAGACGCCGATGCCGATGCCTTGCACCGTGCGTCCAGAAATCATGACTAGGCCATCCGTAGCCATAGCGGAAAGAACAAGTCCTCCGCCGAATAGCATAAAGCCGATCACAATCATCCGGACCTCGCCGACGAGGTCGCCGAGGCGACCGCCGGCGATCAGGGCCGTCCCGAAGGCCAGGCTGTATGAGGTGATCGTCCAGGTCTGTTCCGACAGGGACAAATCGAGATCGTCCCCAATCGTAGGCAGCGCGGGACCGATCACCGTGCTGAACATCTGAGCGATGAACGCGCCAAAACCCATAGCCGCCAAAATTCCCCAAGCGCTGGCGCTGACCCCGTTTTCAGTTGTCTTGCTCACCAGTCTCCTCCTGGATGCGTACGCGTCACAAAGGGCGCCCCTTCCCCCTTCCCTTTCGTTTGAAGATTGGGGTCGGACCAAGCCAATCCCTTGATCCAAAAGGGAAAATGCCTGAAATATACTTGCGTTTTCCCCTTTGAACGACTATTTTGCCTTCAAAAATACCTGTTTACGATTTCCACATCGGGAAAGCAACTTCGCTGTGCGCGCAAAACACGGGAATACGCCCGCAATCTGCTGTTCATCGCCCTGAACATGCTCCGGGCCGAAGTTGTGGAGCATCCCCGGCAATGGCCCTTCACCGGATTTCACGAAATAACAGCACCGCCTGAGAGGTACCGGCACATCAACCGACACAAGCTGCTCCAGCTTCTGGATGGCACGGACGAAACCGCTCTGGCCCGGGACTAAGCATCGCGGGTCGCTGAGACACCCGGTTGCCCTGCGAGGCATGAGCCCGACTGAACGGAAAGTATTGCCGTGGGAACCCGGTCGTTCGTGGAGCGTATTCAGGCGAAATTGGGGTACAAGGCCGTTAGAAGAAGAATCATCGAGCACGACGCCCACCGGCGCTACGCTTCGGGAGGAACCCGTCGCTTACAATGCCCATTTTGAGGGTGAAATGGGTGTTGTAAGGCATGGAGGCAGGCGGGGTTGGGATTTATCATGAATGAATTAAGGGTGTTGACTCGATCCGACCCCAACTCACCAACTCACCACTCAAGAAAAGACGAACAAGACACGTTAGACAAGCTACATGGAGGGGCTCAAGAGGCATGGCTCAACTGGAACATATAGAGGCTATTGAGAAGAGGCTGTGGACAGCCGCTGATACACTTCGGGCCAATTCGAATTACGCCAGCAACGAGTATTTCCTGCCCGTCATGGGCCTTATCTTTCTTCGCCACGCCTACAGCCGGTTTCTGGCGGTGAAAGACGACATCGAAGCGAACCTTCCCATGCGCGGCGGAAAATCCAGGCCGCTGACCAAGGAAGACTTCTCGCAGAAAAGTTCCATCTTCCTCCAGCCTCAGGCGCAGTTCGACGCCCTGGTTACGCTCACGGATAGCGACGATCGGGCCAAGGCCCTTATCGAGGCCATGGAATCCATCGAATCCGATTACGAGAGCCTGCGCGGCGTCCTGCCCAAGAACGAATACCAGGAACTGGACAACCAGGTTCTGGGGCAACTGCTGCGAACCCTGAACCCGGATGAGCTGAAGCGGGTGAAGGGAGATGTCTTTGGCCGCATCTACGAATATTTTCTGACCCAGTTTGCCGATCAGAAGGCGCATGACGGCGGCGAGTTCTTCACGCCCATTTCCCTGGTCTCCTTGATTGCGAACGTCCTTGAGCCGAGCCATGGCACTGTCCTTGATCCGGCGTGCGGCTCCGGGGGCATGTTCGTGCAAAGCGCCCGCGTGGTTGAGCGGCAACACCAGAACCCCAACGAGAAGCTGACCTTTCGGGGCCTGGAGAAGAATGCCACCACCATCAGGCTGGCAAAGATGAATCTCGCGGTTCATGGCCTGGAAGGCGACATCCAGAAGGCCATCACCTATTATGAGGACCCGCACGAGATGCTCGGCAAGGCCGCGTACGTCATGGCCAATCCCCCCTTCAACGTGGACGAGATCGACGCGGACAAGGTCAAGACCGATCCGCGGCTTCCATTCGGTCTGCCGGGCGTGAACAAGAAGAGCAAGGTCTCCAACGGCAACTACATCTGGATCAGCTATTTCTACAGCTACCTGAACGAGACCGGACGCGCAGGCTTTGTCATGTCCTCCCAGGCCTCGAGTGCGGGTCGGGATGAGGCCAGGGTCCGCCAGAAGCTTGTGGAGAGCGGCGACGTTGACGCCATGGTCGCCATCCGGTCGAACTTTTTTTACACCCGCACCGTGCCCTGCGAACTGTGGTTTCTGAATCGCGCCAAGCCCGCGGAGCACAAAGACAAGGTGCTCATGATCGACGCGCGGAGCATCTACCGCAAAGTCACGCGCAAGATTTACGACTTCAGCCCCGAGCAGGAGCAGAATATCCTCGCGATTGTCTGGCTCTACCGTGGGCAGATGGAGAAGTATCTCGATCTGGTTGCCGGGTATTGCCAGCGGGTGCTTCATGAGGCCGAAGGCTGCTTCGCCGGCCAGGGGGGAAATGGCGAGGCCGTCGAACCGTTGCCCGAGTTTACGGCGTCCCTGGATACGTTGCTGGCCGCCATGAAGCCCTTTGTGCAAACCCTTGCTGCGGACGCGGCCCATGCGGAGCCGATCAAGGAGTACGAGACCGCACTGGCCGCTTTCCATGCCGATGTGGACGACTTCAAGGCCGCCATTGGCGAGCAGGTGGAGACATGTAAAACCCGGGGCACCAGCAATGGAAAGCTGAAGCAGGCGGTCCAGCGCCTTGCCCCGCTTGCCGAAGCAAGCCGTGATGTGGTCAAGCAGACCGACCTGCTCTACAAACTGGCCTGCCGCCTCGTCGAGACCTGCGAGACCGGGTGCGCGGCCCGCGGCAGCGACTCCTGGGCCAGCCGGGACATTTCCCGCGCCCGTAAGACAGCGGATCAGGCCCGGCAATTGGCCGTGGAGCAACTCAAGCTGGTTCGCTACTTCCACCGCCACGCCCACTGGCTGACCGAGCGCTTCCCCGAGGCGCAACTCCGCGACGTAGAAGGCTTGGTCAAGCTCGTGGACCGTGCCGAGATCAAGGCCAACGATTGGAGTCTGACGCCGGGGCGTTACGTCGGCGTCGCCCCGGAAGAGGTGGACGAGGATTTCGACTTTGAAGAAGCCCTCCGGGACATCCATGTGGAACTGCAAGACTTGAACGCCGAGGCCGTGCACCTGGCAGCGACCATCAAGAAGAATTTTGAGGAGCTGGGGATATGAGCATTGCCGAACTGCTCACGGCCGACGAGGGCAAGACCCTGGAATTCAAGCAGGACCTCTCGTCTCCGCGTAATCTCCTCAAGACGCTGGTGGCCTTTGCCAATACTGCCGGCGGCAGGATCGTCGTCGGCGTGGCGGACAGGACGCGGAAACCGGTGGGGATCGACAACCCGCTGGATGAAGAAGAGCGGCTCTGTAACCTGATCGCCGACTCCATCAGCCCTCGCCTGGTGCCCAATATCGAAATGACCACGGTCGCGGGGAAAACCCTGCTGGTCATCGAAGTATTCCTGAGCAGTTCCCGGCCCCATTATCTGCGCTCCGAGGGGCAGGAATCCGGCGTCTATGTCCGGCTCGGCTCCACCAACCGCCAGGCCGACCGGGAACTGGTCGGCGAACTGCGCCGCTCCGTTGAAGGCGTTGCCTTTGACCAACTGCCCATGCCGGAGTTGTCCATCGACGATCTGGATATCGAGGCTGCCCAAGCTGCCTTTGGCACCAGCCGCCAGCTGGATGCGCAAGCCTTGCTCACCTTGAAATTGCTGACGCCCCATCAAAATAAGCTTGTGCCGACGCGGGGTGGAATGCTCCTCTTTGGCAGGCAGCGTACGCAGCATTTTTCCGATGCCTGGGTTCAATGCGGCCGTTTTTTGGGCACCGAAAAAATCGACATTTTTGACCATATCGACATCGACGTCCCGCTGCCACAGGCTGTTGACGAGGTTATGCTGTTTCTGAAAAAGCATGCGTATCGCGGCGCCGATATCTCCGAGGTGCGCCGCAAGGATGTCTGGAGCATCCCCCTGGGGATTTTGCGCGAGATGATCGTCAACGCCCTGGTGCACAGCGATTACTCACAGCGTGGCGCACCCATCCGGGTTGTCTTTCTCGATGACCGCATCGAGGTGGAAAGCATGGGCATTCTTCTCCCCGGCCTGACCATCGACGAGATGAAACAGGGCTCCTCCCGCATCCGCAATCCGGTTATCGCCCGCGTATTCAAGGAGCTCGGCCTGATAGAGCAATGGGGAACCGGCGTGCGCCGCATCTTTAGGGAAGCTCGGGAACTGGGCCTGCCGGAGCCTGAGATTGAGGAAATTGCCTTGCGTCTGCGCTTCACCGTGTATCTGGCGCAACCGCATCGCATCCCGGCGCAGAGGCCCCAGGCAGGGTCGGAAGAACGCGCCGAGGCAGCAACCCAGCAAGTAACCCAGCAAGTAACCCAGCAACTAACCCAGCAAGTAAGAAGGTTGTTGGCCGTTTGTGTCGGCGAAGTAAGCAGGACGGCGCTCATGAACGCTGTCGGCCTGAAGGATCGGGTCACGTTTTCCAAACACTACCTGGAACCGGCGCTCGGGGGAGCGTTCGTCGAAATGACCCAGCCCGATTCCCCCACAAGCCCAACCCAGAAATACCGACTGACCGAAAAAGGCCGGCGTGTGGTGGAGGACGGGAGATGAAGGATTGTGAAAGCGCCTGTTTCGTTTGCTGCGCAAGGCGGGCGTGCAGCGTTTCCGGGTTGGAGGACTTGAAGGGCAAGGCGGGGCAGCTCGCAGCGCCCATCAAGAAAAATTTTGAGGTGCTGGGAGTATGAGCGCTGAATCATACACTCTTTTTAAGCTAATAGAGTTGCATGGCGGTCTAATTCAGACTGGGCCTTTTGGATCCCAGTTGCATCAACACGAATATGTCGAATCAGGCGTCCCTGTTGTCATGCCAAAAGACATCGCTGATGGCCGCGTCAATGATGCAGGCATAGCAATGGTTTCTGAAAACAAAGCTAACGCATTGGCGCGTCACAAGCTCAAGAAAGGCGACATTGTTTTCCCAAGAAGAGGGGACATTAGAAAATGTGCCCTCATTGGCGAAGACCAGGATGGGTACTTATGCGGCACTGGCTGTTTGAAAATTACTCTTCCAAAACAGGTTTATTCTCCGCATTTTCTGTACTACTATTTAGTTCTTCCAAAAGTTGGAGAATGGCTGGAAAGAAATGCCGTTGGAACGACAATGCTCAATCTCAATACGTCTATTCTTGGTGGCGTATCCATCCCAGACAAGAGCATTGATGAACAGAATGAAATAGTCTCTATCCTCTCCGCCTACGACGACCTCATCGAGAACAACCGCCGCCGCATCCAGTTGCTCGAAGCGTCGGCGCGGCTGCTCTACAAGGAATGGTTCGTGCGGCTTCGCTTCCCCGGGCATGAGCATGTCACGGTTGTGGATGGGGTGCCGGAGGGGTGGGAGAAAAAAACGCTCGGAGAAGTGGCTCCACTCAGCTATGGGAAGGCGTTGAAAAAGGAATTACGAATTCCTGGCCCTTTCCCCGTTTATGGTTCGAGCGGCTACGTGGGGAGCCACAATAAACCCTTGGTGAAAGGCCCTGGTATC
The DNA here is from genome assembly GCA_964523295.1 of uncultured Desulfovibrionaceae bacterium. GTDB lineage: Bacteria > Desulfobacterota > Desulfovibrionia > Desulfovibrionales > Desulfovibrionaceae > CAZGAH01. Next base: position 97,335 of record CAZGAH010000004.1, read on the forward strand.
ATCCTCGGCAGAAAGGGAAATTTTGGCAGCGTGTTTTGGAGTTCAAAAGACTTCTTTCCCATAGATACAGTTTACTTTTTACCAAATGAGAAAGCGAATCTGTACCTGTACTATGTCCTCATGCACATGTCATTTATTAGCACCGATGTCGCAGTCCCTGGTTTAAACCGTGATTTCGCGCATAGCAGAAAGCTGCTCATCCCAGACGACAAGATCATGATGCTTTTTGATGAACAGGTCATATCAATTCATAGCCAGATTGACTGTCTCAATGATTACAACACGTCTCTTGCCCAAGCCCGAGACCTCCTTCTCCCCCGGCTTATGAATGGCGAGGTGGCTGTATGATCACAAATTTTAAATCCATTGGCAATTTCGCCGTATTCAACAATTTTGACTGGGATAAAGAAGTCTGCGACGAAAACGGCAATGTGCGGAACTTCCAAGCCATCAATGTCATCTACGGCAGGAATTATTCCGGCAAAACTACCCTTTCACGTATTCTGCGCGCCATGGAGACAGGAGAGATATCTGATAAATTTGAAAATCCATCATTTAGTGTGGCTCTCGCCGATGGAAGTCAGGTAACGGAGTCCTCTTTATTGGGGCATGGTAAAACCGTTCGGGTTTTCAACGATGATTTCATCCGTGCCAATCTGCGCTTCATCGCCAACCCGGATGACAACATCGAGCCATTCGCAATCCTTGGCGATGACAACAACAAGATCGAAATAGAAATTGAAGCACTTGAAACAGAGCTCGGTTCAAAGGAAGTAGGGAACGAGACAGGGCTATATGCCCAAATAACAGCAGCTGTCGCAGAGTACACGAAAACCTTCCAAGCACACCAGAAAAGCAATGATAGCCTTGAAAGACAGCTTAAAGAAAAGGCTACGGGCAGAGAAATCGGTATCAAGTACAAGCCGGAACGCTTTGGTGATCAAAACTATAACATTCAAAAACTCAAAAACGACATTGAAAAGGTCCTGAACTCAAACTACCGAAAACCAACCGAGGAACTACTGGCTCACTACGAAAGGTTAATTTTAGAGAATACGCTCCAACCGATCTCACCATTCCATGCACTAGAACTTAAATTTGAAGGCTTGGCCACTGAAACCGAAGGTCTTGTTACAAAGAAGATAAGCGGGGCGGACAAGATTGAAGAACTGGTGAAGGATGCTGTCCTGAACCGCTGGGTGAATGAAGGCCGTACTCACCATAAAGGCAAACGAACCAAATGCGCGTTTTGCGACAATCCCATCTCGGAAGATCGTTGGCAGGAACTTGAAAAGCATTTTGATGAAGAGTCAGCGCGGCTTGAAAAGGATATTGATGCGTTGATTGTCAGGATTGAAATTGAGAAGAACAAGGCAAGCACAGTGCTGTCCATCGACAAATCACTTTTTTATTCCAATTTTCACAACCCTCTTGATGAATTAGCTAGAACACTAACAAATGCCGTTAATCAGTATGGGAATTGCCTGGAAAAGCTAGTTGCTCAGCTGAAGACCAGGAAAGAAAACATTCTGAATCAGAAAGCATTTGAAAAGCCCGATGACGCCTCTGCCTATTTATTGGATGTGTGTAGTGTGTATGAATTGATCCATGCTAAATCTGATAATTTTACAAACTCGTTGCGAGTTGAGCAGACAAGCGCCAAGGCAGCTTTGCGATTTAAGGAAGTCTCGGACTACCTTATCACAATCGGATACCAGGAACAGCAATCCTCAATTGACGAGTTCAAGGAGAAACTCGAGGGAATCAAGCAGAAGAAAGATCAAAACGAGGACTCTATCCGCTCTAAAAAGGAACTGCTCGCCTCCAAGAAACGAGAATTGAATGACGAGGAAAAAGGTGCCAAAAAGGTTAATGAATACCTGAACAACTTCTTTGGGCACCATTTTCTCACGCTTGAGGCCAAAAAGGATGAGATATCCGAAGAAGAATCAAAACGAATCCGTTTTGAAGTCATTCGTGATGGCAAAAAGGCCCATCATTTGAGTGAAGGGGAATGCAGCCTGCTAGCTTTTTGCTATTTTCTTGCAAAACTCGACGATATAGACACCCGGGATTCAAAGCCGATCATCTGGATTGACGACCCCATCTCATCGCTCGACGGGAACCACATATTTTTTGTCTACAGCCTGCTTAGCACCGAGATTGTATCAACAGGAAAGTTCGAGCAAGTGTTTATATCGACACACAACCTTGACTTTTTAAAGTACTTAAGGAGATTGAATGGTTCTTTCCTTGACCCCGATGGAAAGTCAAAGAACTATCAGAAAAGCTACTTTATGGTTGTCCGGCAAGACAAAAGGTCCACGGTTGGAGTCATGCCGAATTACTTGAAGGAGTATGGAACCGAATTCAACTACCTCTTTCACCAAATACACAAATGCGCTGAAATTGAAACGGTTGACGACACGAACTACGTAACTTTTTACAACTTCGCAAACAACGCCAGAAAGTTCTTAGAGATCTACTTGTATTACAAATATCCAGATCAGGGAATGAAGGAAGAAGAAAGGCTACGTCTATTCTTCGGTGATGCAAAAATCCCTTCGGTTTTAACCGACAGAATATGTAATGAATACTCACATCTTTGCGGAGTTTTCGAGCGGGGCTCAACGCCGGTTGAAGTCCCTGAGATGCGAACGACAGCGAGGCAAATCATTGAAAAGCTCAAGGAGGACAAAGCTCAATATTCCGCCTTGCTGAAAAGTATCGGGGTAGCTGAAAAGGCGGAGGCAGAATCATGCATGGAATCAAATTGATGGGAGATTCGAGCAAAGGAGGGGACATCCGGTGACGCCCAGTTCCTACACCGAAGACACCCTCGTCCAACAAACCACAGCCGACTACCTGGAACGCCAGCTCGGGTGGAATTCGGTCTACGCCTTCAACACCGAGACCTACGGGCCTGACGGGACCTTGGGGCGGCAATCGGACAAGGAGGTCGTGCTGACGCGGTACCTGCGCGAGGCGCTGGTCAAGCTCAATCCTGGCCTGCCGGATTCCGCATACGACGATGCCGTCCGCCAGATGACCGCCATCGTGGCCAGCCAGACCATGCTGGCGACCAACCGCGAGAAATACGAACTCATCACCAACGGGGTCCAGGTCACGTTCCGCAACGCCAAAGGAGAACGGGTACGCGCGCGGTTGCGGGTATTGGATTTTGCCGAGCCCGCAAACAACCACTTTTTGTGCGTACGTGAGCTGTGGGTCAAGGGAGACCTCTATCGGCGGCGGGCGGATATCGTCGGCTTCGTCAATGGGCTCCCCGTGCTGTTCATGGAACTGAAGAACGTCAGCAAAAACATTCGTGCGGCCTACGAAAGGAACTTTTTGGACTACAAGGATACCGTCCCGCACCTGTTCCATCACAACGCGGTTGTCGTCCTGGCGAACGGAGTGGACGCCAGGCTTGGATCGGTCTCCAGCAAGTTCGAACACTTCAACGACTGGAAACGACTGGAAGAAGACGAGCCCGGAGCCGTGGACATGGAGACCTTGCTCAAGGGCGTTTGCGACAAGGACAACCTTATAGACCTCATTGAAAATTTTATTCTTTTTGACGAATCGACAGGGGAGCCCAGGAAAATCCTTGCGCGAAACCACCAGTTTCTCGGCGTGAACCGGGCGATCGAGGCTGTCAAGGACAGAGCGAATCGCCAGGGAAAACTTGGCGTGTTCTGGCACACGCAGGGGGCGGGAAAGAGCTATTCCATTGTCTTCTTTACGCGCAAGGTACACCGCAAGCTAGGGGGCAACTTCACCTTCGTGGTGCTCACGGACAGAGAAGACCTTGACACGCAACTCTACAAAACCTTTGCCGGGTGCGGCGTGGTAGATAATGACCGCGATCCCTGCCGCGCCGCAAGCGGCCAGCATTTGAGTTCCTTGTTGGCAGAGCACAAAGCCTATGTCTTCTCCTTGATCCAAAAGTTCAATCAGGAAGTGGACTCAATAGAAGGCTACACCGCCAGAAACGATGTCATCGTCATCACGGACGAAGCCCACCGGACGCAGTATGGCATGTTGGCCCTGAATTTGCGTAACGCCCTGCCCAATGCAAGCTACATCGGGTTCACAGGGACACCTCTGTTTTCCAATGATGAGATTACCCGTCATGTCTTTGGGGACTATGTCTCCACCTACGATTTCCAACGCGCCGTCGAAGACAAGGCCACGGTCCCCCTTTACTACGACGCACGAGGCGACAAGCTCAGGATTACCACTGAAAGTCTGAACGAAAGAATTGCTGAAAAACTTGAAGAGATTGAGATAGATAACATTGATGTAGAGCAACGTCTCGAAAAGGAGCTGAAGCGCGACTATCATGTCATCACAGACACAAAGCGATTGGATCAAATAGCCCGGGATCTCGTTCTTCATTATACGAGGGCGTGGGAAACTGGCAAGGCCATGTTGATCTGCATCGACAAGCTTACCTGCGTCCGCATGTACGAGCTGATTCTCGGCCACTGGAATCAGCGCGTAGCTGCGCTTGACGTGGAACTGAAGTCGGCTTCAGATGAACAGGATGAATCGTACCGACGCAGGCAGATTCAGTGGATGAAAGAAACCGTCGTCGCCGTGGTTGTCAGCGAAGAGCAAGGGGAGGTTGACAAATTCAACACGTGGGGCCTGGACATCAAGCCGCACCGCCGGCTGATCAAAGAAGGCATTGAGCTTCCGGAATTCATGAGAAGCAAACCGCAATTCCGAAACAGACAGCGGATGGGACTGGAAGAAGCCTTCAAGATCGAGGAGCACCCGTTCCGTATCGCCATTGTCTGCGCCATGTGGCTGACGGGGTTTGACGTTCCCTGCCTTTCCACGCTGTACCTGGACAAACCGCTCAAGGCCCATACCCTGATGCAGGCCATTGCCCGTGCGAACAGGGTCAACGAAGGCAAGAACAATGGTCTCATCGTTGACTATTGCGGCATCCTGAAGAACCTCCGCAAGGCCCTGGCGACCTTTGCAGGACGAGGCGATACCGGCCATGGTGGAAAGGATGAAGAACGAGACCCGGTCAGGCCGGATGAGGAGCTTCTTGCGGAACTGTCTGAAGCGATCGCCTTTGTTCGCGCCTTCCTGGTCAATAGTGGCGCCTCCTTGGACAACATCATTATCAAGGCAGGGTTCGAGCGGAACGCCGCCATACTTGCCGCGAAAGAAGCCGCCAATGAGAATGATCAGTCCCGCAAACGTTTCGAGGTCATGTGCAGGGAAGTATTCAAAAAATTCAAAGCGTGCATCAACGTCAAAGACATAAACAACTACCGGGCCGACTATAACGCCATCAATGTGGTGTACAAGAGCTTGCTGCAGGATCGAGAGCAGGCGGACATATCCCATATCATCCGCAGGCTTCATGACGTGGTTGATGAAGCCATCGAGACGGATTCCATGCAGTCCGGCCATGAAAGCGAGCCGTATGACATGAGCAAGGTCGATTTCGATCAGCTCAGGAAAGAATTTGAAAGGAGCCCAAGGCAGCACACAACGGTCCAGAACCTGAAAGACGCTATTGAGCAACGAGTGAACCGTCTTCTCTTGCAGAATCCCCTGCGAACTGATTTTCAGCAACATTACGAGGACATTGTCGCCCAGTATAATCGAGAGAAAGATCGTGCGACCATTGAAAAAACCTTCGAAGCCCTGATCAAGTTTGTGAAGACTCTCAGCGAAGAGGAAACACGGGCGGTTCGGGAAGGGCTCTCCGAGGAATCTTTGGCCATATTCGATCTGTTGAAAAAGGACACTCTTCGTGTTGTCGATGTAAAACGAATTAAAAAGATCGCTGTGGACTTGCTTCACAGCCTTAAATCAGAAAAACTCAAAATAGATAGCTGGCGTGAAAAGGAAACAACTCGTGACGCAGTGAGAGTTGCCATCAGAAATTATCTTTGGGATGATGAAATTGGCCTTCCAGTAAATTTATATAACGAGACAGAGGTTGAGGAAAAAGCAAACCTGGTTTTTTCCCACGTTTTTCGAGTGTATCCGACAGTTCCATCCCCATACTATGCAACGGTTATGTAGGCTTGTTTAATATTAATATGACAATATGCAATATGGCGTCTGACCAAGCTGCCATCTAGATTTAAATAATAGCACACCTTAATCCGGCTTATTATTTCCTCTTAAAACCACCCTTTCGCCTTCACCCCCCCCATTTACAATTACCACATCCACAAACCGACTTCGCTCTACGCGCGAAACACGAAAAAACCGTCCGCAATCTGCCAACGCCAAGAGACAAGAGACAAAAGCCAAGAGCTTAACACGCTCCGACCCCACCCCCCCTCAGAGAACCACTTCCAGTCCCTCATAGGCGAGCCCGGCTTCCAAACCCAGGGCGAGGCCGGTCTCGCGTACGCGTTCGTGTATTGCGTCCAGGGCGCTGTCCGGACGCGTGGGTTCGTGGTGCGTCAGCAGCAGTGACTTTGCGCCGGACTCTTTGGCCAGAGCCAGGCCTGCTTCGTGCGTGGAATGGCCCCAGCCGATCTTGCCCGGGTATTCGCTTTCGGTATACTGCGCGTCGGCGATGAGCAGGTTGCAGCCGTGGATGAAGTCGACGAGCTGTTGTCGTTTTTCGACGATCCACTTTTCGTATTCGGAATAATCCTCGTCCTCGGGCGCGTAGATATTGGAGTGTTGTTCGTGATCGCCGGTGTAGAAGAGCGTCTTGCCGTTGCTCTCGATCCGGTATCCGAGCGTAAACACGGGATGGTTCATGACGATGGGCGTGATACTGGCCGAGCCGACGGACACGGTCTCGCCTTCGTGCAGCGAGGCGTAACTGAGCGTGGCCTTGAGTTCGGCCTCCCTGACCGGGAAGTAGCGGTATTCCATCTGCACCGAGAGCACGTCTTTAATCCCCAGCATGGTCACGGGATCGGAGGCGCCGTAGATGGAAAGTTGATTGCCCGGGACGAAAAGGGGAATGAAAAAGGGCAGGCCCTGGATGTGATCCCAGTGCGTGTGCGTGATGAACAAGGAGGCCGTAATCGGCATCTTTCGCGCCAGCAGCAGCCCGAGGGGGCGGATTCCGGTGCCGGCGTCAAGGATGATGCAATCGCCTTCGTCGGTGCGCACTTCCAGACAGGGCGTATTGCCCCCGTACTTGACGGTGTCCGGCCCGGGCGTGGGAATTGAGCCGCGCACGCCCCAGAATTTTACGTACATACGCTCTTCCTTGCGGCGCTGCGGTCCCCGGGGCGCAGGCCCCCCGCTCAGGCAGCGACGATGACGACGGTTTTTTCAAGCTCCTCCGTCAGGTCGGGCAAATCCCGAACGAGCCGGTCGAGATTCATGTTCACGCGCTGTTGGATAGCCGGAGTGAGTTCTTCGATGAGCGCCTCGCCGGAAAAGCCATACCCGCGCGTCTTGCTGGCCTGGTCGGCGGCAAAGACAAAGGCGACGAGGTCGGAGTTGTCGATATCGGGCCGGTGATGCCGGGCGATGCATTCGGAGAAATCGTCGGGCAATCCCCATTTTTTTGCCACCATGGCCCCGATGTCGGCATGATTGACGCCGATGACCCGGCTTTCCACCTCGAACAGGGGCTCGGGATTGTCGCTTTCGTAGCTCGCCGTAGCGAGTCGGAGCGATTCCTTGAACTCCGCGGGCAGATAGAGCGCGAAGGCGACCTTGCCGATGTCGTGCAGCAGCCCGGCAGAGAAGAAATCGGCGACCCTAGACTTCTCGATGTTAAACATTTCCGCAAGCTTTCTGCTGATAATCGCCACGGCCAGGGAGTGCAGCCAGAAGGCATTCATATCGAAGCCGGCGTCGTTCTTCATGGGCAGCGCGCCGATGGCTGCCAGACTCAGGGCCAGATTTTTCAGCGTGTTCACGCCGAGATAGACGCTGGCCTGATGGATGGAGGTGATTTTTTGTCGCAGGCCGATAAACGGCGAATTCACGACCTTGAGGATTTTCAGCGTAAAGATGGGATCATGCTTGATTACGGCGACGAGATCCTTCGGCAGACAGTTGATATCCGACGCCAGTTGGAGCACCTGTTGCACGCTCTTTGGAAAGGCGGGCATGCTCTCGATGGCCTTGAAGACGCGCTCAGGGGCTGAATCCATACGGGAATTCCTGGTTTGACCCGACACGTGTACAGCTCCCGCGCGGCGGTCTCAACCCGCCAGCGGAGACTCGTCCGCGGGCAGGATCGGTTCGATGCGCGCAAGGACCGCAAGGACGTCTGTCTCGGGATCCTGCTCGAGCAGGTCGCGCTGCGCGATCAGCTCCTGGTGCACGGCATTTTCCGAGTCCGGACCAAGGCCCTGCCAGACATGAATGGCGCGTTCCCGTTTCCCGAGTCGCAGCAGCGTCAGACCCAGGAAGGCCGTGGCCAGAAGGTCCTGTTTGCGGAGCATGAGCGTGCGCTCGAATTCGACCCGGGCCTGGATATGCTGGCCCAGGGCATACAGGCATTTTCCCAGTGCAAACCGAACGTCCGCATTGTTGGGATCGGCCTTGATATAGTCCCGATATCGCTCCACGGCGCCAGGCAGGTCGCCGCCGAGTTGCGCCTCTGCGGCTTCGGCGAGCAGGTGGGCAGGCAGCGGAGCGATGGCCTGCGGCGGCGTTGCGCCTGTCAGCTCGAGGATGTTCTTATGCAGCTCCTTGAGCGGCGCAGAAAGCATTTCCCGACGCGTCATAGTCAACTGCTTTTTCGGTTTCGGTGCCATAGTCGTTCCCTCGTTTTTTCCGAAATCAGGCCTCGAATCACACGCTGCGAACAGCTGTTTTCCACCATACCGTTTTCGGCGGCCGGGTCAATTCCCTGTTGCTTCGGCCGGTCTTGCTGGCAGACGTTTCCAGGCCGGGCTCAGCCGGAGACGCGGTTGCGTATGGCCTCGGCCAGTGCGGGTTCGATACCCAGGGAAATCCGCAATCCTTCCAGGTAATCGTGTTCGGCGTCGGTATCCACGTCCACGGCGAGCAAGGAGACGGCATAAACCTCGGCCGCGGCCTGCGGCGAGGCAACATCGGCGGCGATTTCTCTGCGCGTGCGTGGCGAGGCGAATTCCCGCTCCAGAAACGCGCGCTCGTCGTCGTCAAGTGTGCTCCTCTGCAACTGCGAGGAGATGCGCTCCCGCTCGGTCGCGTCCATGATACCGTCGGCGTGCGCGGCAGCAATCATGGCCCGGATGAGCAGCACGGGATCCGCCGCCGACGCAGAAGGCGGCGGGGCGACAGGCGGAAGGCCGAAGGAAGCGCCGGCGTTTGCCGCGGGTATGGCCCGGGTGGTACCGTACGCTCCGGACGGAAGTCCCGGGGCCGGGCCTGCTGACGTCAGGGGCGCTGACCCGGGCGGTGGCGGCGGAGGAGAAGACGGAGATAGCGGAGGAGGCACCTGGGGCGCGGCGGCCGGGTACTGGGCGGGGTACTGGGCCGGGTACGCGGCCGGGCGGCTGGTAAAATGCTCGAAAGCGGCAATGGCCACGCCCAGGATGCCCATGCCGATGGCCGCCTTTCCCGGCAGGATGCCCGCGGGCAACAACCCGTCGATCAGGCTGCTTTTCTTGTGTTTCTTGTGCTTATGGTGTTTGCTGCCCAGCGCCCCGTCCGCCACGCCGCCCAGCATATCGCCCAGAAGTCGTTTCGCATCGAACATAGGCCTGCTCCGAAAAAAGGTTGAAAAAAGCCTGACCCGACTGCGAGGCATGGTGAAAAATACGACATCGGAGGGATGAGGTCAATTCGCGGCCTGCGCCCCGGCCCCTGCGGAGCGCGGCATCGTCAGCGTATCCGCTCAGGCAGGCTCGGAGCGATCGTCCGAGGCCAGCACCAGGATCAGCCCCAGCGCGGGCGTCAGCATCATGGAGGCGAAAAAGTATCCCCAGAACCCGAACTTGCGGTTGACGCCGAGCAAGGACACGATCACGGCCGCCAGGACGTAGATGAGAAAATACATGAGACCCTCCTCGGCTGCTTTTGCAGACAGCCCGCGTGTCATTTTCCGGTCGGAGCCCGCTCCGGGGCCGGCGTAACCGCAGGCATCGACCCGGATTCCGGCGTCGGCGGATTCTGTTGCTCCGACGGACTCCCCATTTTCCGCCAACTGTCCTGCTTTGCCGCGCCGTCAGCCTCGGGAGCGCTGTCCGGCGGGGCGCTGGCTTGTGCCGGATTGGCGCCGTCCATGTTGAGAATGACCGGCAGACCGTTCTTTCCGCCACCGACAATGACCAGCTTCGCGTTGTTCGAGCTTGCCAGATCGGACGTGGCCTTGACGCCTGCCCAGGTCAGCAGCTCGGGAGACAGACTTTTGCGTATGCGGTCGTTGTAGACGGCAATACCCTCGGCCTCCAGGGAGAGACGCCTGATTTCCGCGGTCTGCGCCTCGATGCGGTATTTATAGGCCAGGAGTTCCTGTTGATGCCGCAGTTTGTTCTCAATAGCCGTTTTGATCCTGTCCGGCAAGGTGATGCGCTCGATGACCAGGCTGTCGTAGATGATGGGTATGCGCCCGGTCTGATTGATGACCTCGATGAGCACGTCGTCGCACATCTTCTGGGAATCGAGCGAGTAAATTCCTTCTGGCTGGTAGCGCCCGACAACCTGCCGCACCGATGATATCGAAATGGGAATGACCACCTTTTCCATGTATTCCGGCCCCACGTTGAGATGCAGATAGGGCAGACGCTCGCGATCTAGATGAAAGCGGACGGCAATATCCACGCCAATATAGAGCCCTTCCGAACTCAGGGTCGAAACTTCGCGCTGGAACCCTTGAATCCGGACATCATATGTATAGAGCTTGTCCCAGGGAAAAATGACGTAAAATCCGTCAGGATAAATCCTGTTGACAACGGTACCGCCAAAGAGCCTGTTGAATTTGACCCCCATTTCTCCGGGATACACGGTGATGAAAATGGATTTGAAAAAAAACAAAAGCAAGAAAAGCAACAGCAACGTGACAAGCGCCAGCCGTCCGCGGTTGCGATGGAAAAAATTCATAGTTGATGACAGCATAGGCATTCTCTTAACCTTCTCCCGAGGATAAGGAGCCGGAGGAAAAGTACACGGCTCACCATAACTCGTCCGAAAACCGCTGATAATGTCCTCTCCAATACAGATCGAGGCAATACTCGATGCAGTTCCTTTCGATGACCATGCAGTTTTTTGTATATCCGAGGGTACGGTCACCTTCGCAGATACTGTGCATGATCGGACATTTGGACAGACATTGGATAAATTTCGGTAGTCGGGGCACGGAATTGACGAACTTTCGGCTTAAATGAATGACCGACTTCGTATAGTCGTCCATGCACTGCCGGAGTTCCAGGCTGGCCATATCGCTCTTGGCGAAACAGGTCTGACGCAGGCGAATGATGATGTTGAACACGTGGGAATAGTCGCTGTCGCGCGTTTCCTTCACATGCCCGTACATCTGAATGATGTCTTGAGCCGGGTGCAGGGTGATGGGCTCGTATCGAAATATGGCGACGTACAGCACGTAGCCGAATAGAGTCCAGCTGAAGCAGAACAGCAGGAAAAACAGACGACTGCTGCGGCGCCTGGCTCCTCGTGCCGCGGTATCGGCGGGTTCAGGGACGGTCGACGAGTTGGCCATATTCCATTCGCAGCAGACGGTCGGCAGTATGAAAAAAACGGTCATCGTGCGTCACGACGACGATGGTCCTGCCGGCCGCCTTCAGTTCGGGAAGATAGGTTTCATAAAAATAGCGCCTGAATTCCGGATCGAGATCGGAGCTTGCCTCGTCGAAGAGCAGCACGGGCTTGTCCTCCAGGATCGAGGTAGCCAGGGCCAGCCGTTTGCGCTGCCCGGTGGAGAGCTTCAGATTGGTGAAACGTCCATCCACGTAGGCAGTATGCGCGCTCAGGGACATGGTATCGAGCAGTTGCCGGAGACGTTCTTCATCGACGTCGGGCTGGCCATAGAGGCGGTCGAACAGATGAAAATCGGAATAGATGGTGGAAAACAGATTCCGATAATGCTCGTAATTACCCGGCGTCAGCACCGCATCGTCCAGCCGCATCCTGCCCTGCTGCGGATAGTAGAGCCCGGCGATGAGTTTGAGCAGCGTCGATTTGCCGCTGCCGTTTCCGCCGCAGATCATGAGCAGCTCGTTGCGCGGAATCGTCAGAGTCAGCGGCCCCAGCGCGAACGACCGCTTCCCCTCCAGTTCCGAATAGGCAAAAACGACCTCCTCAAGCTCGATGCGCGAAAAAGAAACCTTGCCTTCGATGCGAGGATCCGGAGCGGTCAGGCGCATATCGTCCATGGCATCAAGCCTGGCTTCCAACTCCTCGATGGTCGTCACCGCCAGCTCTGCCTTGGCGAAAAAGGGAATGCCCAGCAACACCTGCATCAACGGACCGAACGAGAACAACACCACGGCCACGACACTGGTAATGGTGACGGTATCCAACGTGAAAAACTGAGGCAGAATAAACACGACGCTGGCGATAAGCCCGATGAAGAACACCCTGGTATTCAGAAATATATTGCACACGCGCACTTCTGTGGCGATTTTCAGCTCCCGGGCCTCGTCTGAAAGCTTGCGGACATAATTCTCGAACAGATCGTCGCTGCGCGCGCGGCTCATCTTCACTTCCTTGAACCCAAGGATCACGTGATTCACCGCAGCGATGAAGCCCTCGCGGATGTTGCGCACGACCGTGAGCTCCTGAACCAGCCGGTTTTGCGACAGAACAAATACGGTCAGCCCGACGATATCCATGAAGAGCACAAGAAAAAAGGCCTGGGCCGAGACAGAGGCGATGTATACGGCGGTTATGGCCACCATCATGACGTTGGATATACCCTCGGCCAGATAACGCGTGGCCTCGATCATGATATCGGCATTGTCAGTCAGGGCCGAGTGGACGCGCGTCGTTTCGAGTTCCTCGAATTCCTTGAACCCGGCGCGGCGGACTTTATCGACGATGCGTACGTTGGTATTGTAGATGAAGCGGCCGATCGTTTGCAGAGACTGCGTCGTCGACCAGCGATCGCCGTAATAATAGAGCAGGATGCTGATCAGGAACAGTCCGAGATTCTGAATATCGGCCCCATTGCCCGTAGCGGTTGTGACCACGGCGGCATTGATAAACACCACAGACAGGGCCTCAAACACGCCAGACAAGGCGCCAAGAAACAGAATTTTCTTTTTTTTCGGACCAGCCTCTTTTTGCAGCAGGGCGATGAATTTCGCTGGAAACAGCATCATGTCATGAAGCTTTGGTTAAGGACGGCGCCAAGGCGCGACCGGCAGACGTTGGAGACAACGCCCGGAAGACCCCTGCCCGGGTATCCGAAAAAAAGCCTCTACCGCACGCCCTATCCTGCGGGCGCAGGTGCGGCAACAGACCTGAAGGACTCTCAGGCGCCCTTCTTCAGATCAGCAACGTATTCCTTGCCTTCCTTGAACTTTTCGGAAAACTCCTCTTTCATCCTGGCCGGGTCGAAATCGAAGAGCGTACCGCCGCTGGCGAAATGCTTGATGAACAGCTGGCCAATGGCATAGGTGGACGCGCCGCCAACGATGCTGAAGGTCATGACGCTGGTTGTATACCCGATGATCGGAATGAATTTCAGCAATCCCGCCACCGGCCCGGCAGCCAGCGAGGGCACGACGCTGCCCAGGAGGCTGACGAGAAGGTTTTTTCCCACGTCCCGACGAAAGCTCTGCCCGTATACTGTGGCGATCCTGGAAACCATCTCCAGCTGAATGCCCAGCAATGCGGCAAAATCCACCAGCGGGACAGGCACGAATCCGACGCCGATGGACCAATACACACGTTTGCGGACCAGATCGTTCGCTTTCTCCAGCAGATCGGGGGCTGGCTGCGCGGGAATAACAGCGGGGGACGACGTTGCTCCATTCTCCGACTGTTCGATGTGCTCGGTCATGGTGCATCTCCTGGGGTTGAAAGAATGAATCGCGAAAATGCCAACTCCTGTTCAATGATCCTGAAACTCTTTTTTCGCATACTCTTCTCGTTGCGTCAATGCTCAATTGCCGATTATCCTTGGGGATAGGTCCCAGTCCGGCTGCCAATAGCCAGGGGGACGACGTCGTGGCCGCTGATTCTTTTTCTCAGAGATGGTTTCAATCCGACTGAGATTCGGAGTACGTTTTTCGGGTCGCGGTAGGGACCGCTCTTTCGAGCGCCCCCCCCGCACAGATCCCGGCGTGCACAATTACCGCACCGGGCTCCTACCTCGGGTGTTTGGCGTAGAAAACGCTCGTTTGGATAGGGATGCAACACTTTGGGCATAAGTATCCAACTTCTGACGATGGGCCCGAAACGCTCCCAGTTCATGCGACGTTTCTGACCGCGACGTCGGATTACTTTCAGCCAGTATCGGCTCAGTTCCTCGCGCACCGTGTTCAATGCGTCACAATTCCCAGGTACTGCATGATATCGGCAATACCCTATCACAACTCGCCGCAGCCATTCCTCCACATCTTCGATGGGGTCGTGCATTCGTCTACGCAGAACTTCTTTCACATACGCCAGAAATGCAACGGGGCTTTTCTATATCGTCTTCCGCCAGACATGAAACCACTTCCGCAGCCTGGTCTTTACGCAAATGTGCGTAAAGCCGGGGGAAGTCGAACGTGTCCGGCTTGCCTTCCCCGCGTTGTCGCCGCGTATCGCCGGCAAACCTGCCGAATTCGATAAGCCGGGTCTTTTTCGGATGTAGGGTAGGACCGAAGTGTTCCAGCCGTGACTTGAGATCGACAAGAAACCGTTTGGCTTCATGACGATGTTGGAATCCAAGAACAAAATCATCGGCATAGCGCACAATGATGATGTCGCCTCTGGCGCGTTTGTGCCGCCAGTGCTGCGCCCATTGATCCAGGACATAGTGTAGATAGACCTTCGCAAGTAACGGCGATGTAACAGCCCCTTGCGGTGTCCCGACTCTCGTGCTGGACCATTTGCCATCCTCGGAGACGCCAGCCCGGAGCCATTTGCGCACCACACCAGGGGTCGTATCCGCGGATCGGAAATTCTGTGCCCGATGAAGCGAAGCATCCTTTTGTGGTCGATGGTGTCGAAGAAACCGCGGATGTCTGCGTCGAGCACCCAGTTCACCTTCCTGCGGGTCAACCCGACAATGAGCGCGTCAAGCGCATCGCGCGTCCCGGTTCGTTGAGAACCTGGACGCGGGTTTCGTCCATCTCGATGATCGGCCCCGAGCGGA
>CAZGAH010000005.1:0-36347 GCA_964523295.1 uncultured Desulfovibrionaceae bacterium
CGCTGCGACGTAAGCTGCTCGATGCCCGGACCCTGGAGACTGGGGCGTGCATCGTTGGGGGTATGAAGCGGCATTGAATTTTTATTCTATGAAGCCTTGCACCCGATATTCTCCGCGTAGCGTGGTCTGGCGTCAGGCAGCACGCAGACGTCTATTCCATACGTTTGCCATAAGCAGACCAACTAATAACATCAACATTTCGGGCAGATAGAACATTGTACCATCCTATTGTAATATGCCAACTTCCTGAAACTATCCGTGCTCAAACCTAGCGCCCAATCACCTATCATCCACGACTAAAGCCCCTTCCCGGAGCATCCTATGACAGAACTGTTGACTATCGACAGCCTTATCGCCTTTCTCACGCTCGCTTCATTGGAAATCGTACTCGGGATTGACAATCTCGTATTTATTTCTATCCTGACTGGCAAACTGGAACCCGCCGTCCGGAACAAAGTTCGAAGAATTGGCCTTTCGGGCGCTTTAGTCATGCGTATCGGATTACTACTGGTCATCAGCTGGATAATGCGGTTGACAGCCCCGCTATTTAGTGTCTTGAGCCACACCATTTCCGGGCGTGATATCATCTTGCTGGCTGGAGGTCTGTTTCTTATCGGAAAATCCACTTTCGAGATTCATGAAAATATCGAAGGCCCCCGGCATTCCGTAGACGCACAATCCGCCATCGTCGGGAGCTACTGGTCGGCGGCTATCCAGATAATGCTGCTGGACATTGTCTTTTCGCTGGATTCGGTGATTACCGCCGTGGGCATGTCGGATAAAATTCCCGTCATGGTCGCGGCAATCATCGTCGCCATTGTAGTGATGCTGCTGTTTTCAAGCTATGTAGGCGATTTCATACAACATCACCCCTCCATAAAAATACTGGCATTAGCCTTTCTGCTGCTCATCGGAGTGATGCTGGTGGCGGAAGGGCTGGGCAAGCACATTGAACGCGGATATATTTACTTCGCTATGGGATTTTCGTTTACCGTGGAACTCATCAATATGCATGTTCGCAAAATGGAGGCTACGACACGAAAATAGGTCGGAAGGAATTGTGCGGGTCGTTCCTGCCCGGCTTCAGTCTCCGAAGCCATCCTTGAATTTTTTAAAAAGCACGAGTAAAAAAGGCTCAGGAACAGGGGTATTATCGATCGCGAGATTGACCAGCTGAACAACCTTGTTTCGGTTAGGGGTGATCGTCTGCATGACTTCGATAACATGTTCGTGCTGTCGCGACGTCGTGATATTTCGGGTTATGATCGTCAATATCCAGTGACTTGCCTCACGGCGCCAGGAAGTATTTACGGTTTTCTGACCGGTTGCATTGCGCCGTATGATGCGGATGAATTCCTTGAGATTGAAATGCCGCTTTCTGCCAGCCACGCCAAGATACTCGTTCTGGCCGGATCTGATGACCAAAGGCAGATGAAGAAACTGTTCTGACGGCGTTGACGTTGTTTCCTGCGTCGTGTGGAGACTGCTCAAGAACTGTTCGACCAATTCAGCCCGCTGCAGACGAATTGTATTCAGCTCGTCCTGAAGTCCTTTTATCCTGGACGTGTACAAGGCCTCTTGCTCCAGTCGCTCGCGTTTGAGCTGGCCGATCTCGTTTCTCAGGCTGTCGATCTCTGCCCGAAACAAGGCCTGATTCTCCAAAAGCCCGGTCAGATGCTCCAAAACGCCGGTCAAGCCCTCCGCTTCTTGCGATGCGTTGCTGTCGCCGAGGTCGAACAGACTTCCTGCTCGTCCCGACCGGCTTGCGCCGCCCCCCCTTCCCAGGAGCGCTCCGTATCGCTGCATCAAAGCCCTTTCCAGCTGCTCAGCTGACCAATGCCTGTCGAACATCGCTCGGATCTCCTTGAAGACGTTGATTCCCCGGGTGGAACGCCTGACGGCATCCTTTGCTCCCGTGCGCGGAGACGATGCACCGCAGTGCGTGTATGTCTGGGCCGCCGATGCGTGCGAAATGCCTGTACATCAGCTCTGTTTCCGGGCGTACACTCTGGCGAGAGATCAATCCCGGTTCGTATACGAATCGCAGTTCGTTGCTGCGCTTTACCCCCGTATCAAGATATTGTCTAGTATTTTTTTAGAATGCTGGCGACGAGCTGTTTTCTCGCTCTGTTCCAGACAGAAAGCAGGAGAGTCATCTTCGTGATGCCCAAAAGCAGGTGGATGGAGAAAGGAGACCGGAAAGAAAACGACGGCGTCATCTCGGACCTGTCCGCAGAGCTGTGTCGGCTGCCTGGGCAGGCTCTCCTACCGAGCGTGTTGCGAGTTCGGCATCGGAATTATAACAGCACGCGTGCGCTGCTCATTGACTTCAGGACGCCAGTTGGACGAATAACGAAAAACATGTCACACGCGTCTGAAGAGGCATTGGCACAACAGAAAATACAACAAGCTGAATTGGCCAAAGGCGTTGATACCCTCCTTTTGAGGCAATCCCCTCCGTACGACCAACTACCGGCCGGCAGCAAGCGGGCCTGCCCGTTTTGTGTGACCTATTTATTCATGGAATTCAAAAATTCTTCATTATTTTTTGTTCCTTTCATCTTATCCAACAGAAATTCCATGCTGTCGATCGAGTTCATTGGGGCAAGAATTTTTCTCAATATCCAGACGCGGTTGAGCACGTCGTCGGGCAGGAGCAACTCTTCCTTGCGCGTTCCCGAACGGTTGATGTCGATGGCCGGGAAAATGCGCTTTTCGGCCAGGTGCCGGTCCAGGTAGATTTCCATGTTCCCGGTGCCCTTGAATTCTTCAAAAATGACCTCATCCATGCGCGAGCCCGTATCGATGAGCGCCGTGGCGATGATGGTCAGGCTGCCGCCTTCTTCAATGTTCCTCGCCGTACCGAAAAAACGTTTGGGACGCTGCAAGGCATTGGCGTCCAGACCGCCCGAGAGCACGCGCCCGGACGACGGCGTAACCGCGTTGTAGGCTCGCCCGAGGCGGGTAATGCTGTCGAGGAGAATGACGACGTCGCGTTTGCGCTCCACCAGCCGTTTGGCCTTCTCAAGGACCATCTCGACGACCTGAACATGGCGTTGCGGGGGCTCGTCAAAGGTAGAACTGACGACCTCGGCCTTGACTGTCCGCTCCATGTCCGTCACTTCCTCCGGCCGCTCGTCAATGAGTAATACAATCAAATACACATCGGGATGATTGCCGGCGATGGAGTTGGCCATTGTCTGCAGCAGCATGGTTTTTCCGGTGCGCGGCGGCGCAACGATAATGCCTCGCTGGCCACGACCGATCGGCGCGAGCAAATCGATAACCCTGGAAGAGTAATTGTCCGATCGGGTTTCCATCTGGAAACGTTGATCAGGATAAATAGGCGTAAGGTTGTCGAACAAAACCAATAACTTGGAACTCTCCGGAGAGGCAAATCCGATCTCCGTGACCCGGAGCAGTGCGAAATATCGCTCACCTTCCTTCGGTGGGCGAATCTGGCCGGAAACAACGTCGCCTTTCCGCAATCCGAAGCGGCGAATTTGCGACGGAGAGACGTAAATATCGTCCGGCCCTGGCATGTAACTGTACATGGGCGAACGGAGAAAACCAAAGCCGTCGGGCAGGATTTCCAGAACTCCTTCACCAAAAATGGAGCCATTCTGGGATGCGCACCCCTGGAGCAGGGCAAAAATCAATTCCTGCTTCCGCAAGCCGCTGGCGTTTTCAATGTTATACTCTTTGGCAAGAGCCATCAACTCCGCCATACTTTTCATCTTCAATTCAGAAAGATTCATTCATCACTCCGTTGTCGTAATCGCGACGTATTGTCGGCAGAAAAAAAGTCGGAAATAAAACACTCCACTGAACGTGGCCTCGGCAACCATCTGAAAATTTACATCCCAGAAAACTTTGCATTGCAAGACTACCAGGACTCAGCAACTCAAGACGGATCACTGAAAACGAGCAGAATACATTATGGCAGTCATTTCCTACTATTGCACATAAGCAAGAGTAAGAAAAAGTGAATCGAGGTATATATTCTGAAGCTGCCGGATCAAATCATACTAGATGTTCAGCGGGATCAATAGTGTCAATGTGGTATCATCAAGAAACGCGGCACAGAGAAGCAGCGTAATTCGCGCGGTGATTATCGTACTCTTTGCCTGTTGGCAAGAAAAATCTGCTATTTTTCTTCCTGCCGGACAAGAGCATCCGCGAATAAGGTTTCAATCTCCTGTTTGACATCCACGGGGGTCCTGCCCAGCGCGTGCGCAAGCTCCATTGTCAGCAGGTTCATGGCCTGTTCCAGCAGACGTCGTTCGCCAAAAGAGAGTTCTTTGTCCTTGCCGATAAGCAGCAATTCCTTGAGCACGTAGGCAACGTCCTTGAGATCGCCGCTTTTGAGCTTCTCCGAATACTCCCTGTACCTCCGATTCCAATTCTGGCCGCAATAGCCGGTGAAATCAGAGCGATCCTTGAGAGAGTCAAAAATCGTCTTTCCGTGATCAGCGTCACTGATGGGCCGCAGGCCGACATTTTTCGCATTTTTAACCGGCACGAGCAGGGTAACGTTGTTCGATAGAATACGAACAATGTAAAAATCAGCGTTAGCCCCGCCAATCTCTTGATTTTCAATGCGTTCAACCCGGCCCACGCCCTGCGCGGGGTAGACGACCAACTGGTCGATGGCGAACACGTGGAACTCCTTGGAAACAACTGCATGACGTGGATTACAAACGTACGAACATCCTAGCTGATGTCGAGAAAATAGTCCATGCCTTCCGCCCGGCATTCACAATATTTTCACCCGATCACTTCATTGCTCAAGGCCGGAGGCAACTGAAAGCTGAAACGAATTGACAAATTCAGTAGCCGGGGAGGCCCCTTGATCGACAAAGCGTTCGATTCCATCCAGAGCGACATCGACGACGCGTGCGACCAGTTCCTGCTCGTGCTCCGGAAAGCGACCGAGCACATAATCCGTTACCGCCATTGCTGCCTGGGTCGGCTTGCCTATACCCAGGCGCAGACGATAAAAATCGAGTGCCCCAAGACTGTCGGCAATGGATCGCAAGCCGTTATGGCCGGCCGTACCCCCGCCGAATTTCAATTTGATCCGCCCAAGCGGCAGATCGAGCTCATCGTGAAGCACGAGCAGGCGATCGGGCGGGATGCGAAAATAGGAACACACGCGGCTGACCGCAAGACCACTGCGATTCATGAAAGTCGCAGGCTTGACGACAAGCCAGACCTTCTGCCCCGCAGCGAACCGAACCCGGTAGAGCTCGTACAGGTCCTGAACTGTTTTCACTGCTTCGCTGCTTATTCCTGACCTCTGAACGGCCGGCGAGAGCAGTCCGTCTGCGACGAGAAAACCGAAATTGTGGCGCGTACGCTCATAACGACGACCAGGATTTCCCAGCCCGACAATCACGCCTTCATAATTCATAACCGTACGCCTCGGCCCATAACAGATGCACAGGATATCAGCTCAGAAAAATAGCCGCCCCCCGCTCACCCAATACGCGGGAGGCCAGAACAAGCGTGGGGGACCGTCAGGGGCTGATATCCTGACGGTGCGCCCCACATATCTTTTGAATGTAAAAAAAGACCTGGACAAAGAGAGACGTGAAACTGACCCCGAATGGAGTGCGAATCACCCGAGTTATTTCTTCTCAGCCCCAGGCTCAGTCTCAGCCTCAGGCGCATGAACGCCCAACACCGCGAAATTTTCGTCATACATGGCGCTCACGCCTTCAGGCAGGAGCAGATCCTTGATGTGAACGCTCTGGTTCATCGTCAACGGCGTAATGTCGATTTCAATTTTGTCCGGGATGCTCATCGGCAGGCAGACAATTTCTATCTTGTCCCGGTATACCTCCAGAACGGCCCCCATCTTGACGGCTTTGTTCTCGCCAACGACATTGATCGGCACGACCAGCTTGATGGGCTTTTCCAGATCGACGCCATACAGATCGACATGCAACACCAAACGCTTGTACGGATGGGGCACGATCTTCCAGAACAAGGCAGGCTTGGTCACGCTATTGCCGTTGTCCTCGATGACGAGCTGAAATACGTGGTTAGTGCCAAGCTTTTTATACGCCTTTTCTAACGGCAAGGCATTGATCTGCACCGGAATGTTTTCACCCTGGGCGTTGTAATAGATGCCAGGGATAATCCCTTGCGCCCGCAGCCGGCGGTTAGGCCCCTTGCCCAGTCCGGTTCGTTTCTGCACGGTCAGGGTCACTTGCTCAGCCATCGGTAATCTCCTTTTACTGCCTGCCGGCTAGAATAAAAACCGGCTGGATCTGATATCTATTCATTAGACGAACAGCACGCTCACCGAGGAATCCGTATGGACGTTATGAATGGCCTTGGCCAACAGGCCCGCCACGGACAGCACCGTCAGCTTCGGGCAGTCCTTGACCTTGTCCCCGAGCGGGATTGTGTTGGTAACCACGACCCGACTGAAAGCAGAAGAGCAGAGCCGTTCAATGGCCGGACCCGAGAGCACGGGATGCGTTGCGCAGGCCATGACCTCCTTGGCGCCATGCTCATAAAGGGCGTCGGCTGCCGTAACGATGGTGCCGGCTGTATCGATCATGTCATCCACGACAACGGCAATTTTTCCCCTGACATCGCCGATAAGATGCATAGCCTTGGCCTTGTTGGGCTCGTCGCGCCGTTTGTCAATGACCGCCAGCTTCACGTTCAGCCGTTTGGCATAGGCACGGGCGCGCTCGGTTCCGCCTGCGTCCGGCGAAACAATGACAAGATCGCCCTCCAGCTCGCGCAGGTAATCCAGAAACACGGGCAGGGCGAACAGATTGTCAACAGGCAGGTCAAAAAAGCCCTGAATCTGGCCGGCATGCAAGTCCACGGTAATCATTCGGCTCATCCCGGCCACTGTAAGAAAATCCGCAACCAGCTTGGCGGAAATTGGCGCTCTGGGCACTACCTTACGGTCCTGACGCGCATATCCGTAATACGGAACGACGGCAGTCACACGCCCGGCACTGGCACGCTTGAGCGCGTCCAGAATAAGACAGAGCTGCATGAGATTGTCATTGACCGGTTGACAGGTGGACTGGACCACAAAGACATCGTCACCACGAACGTTGGCGCCTATCTCTATCCGCAATTCTCCGTCACTGAAATTCGACGTCACCGCCGGAGTCAGGCGACAACCAAGATGGTTGCAGATTGCGTTGGCCAGATCGGGATCAGACGTGCCAGTGACAATTTTCAGGTCTCGATGCATGTGTCCCTTCTGCCGCTCATACGCGTTCATGAAAACCGCCAGGTCCGAAGCGGTCACAATTTCCTGGCACTGGCTGGGGCGGAAGGATTCGAACCCTCGAATGACGGGACCAAAACCCGTTGCCTTACCAGCTTGGCGACACCCCAGTACCGACTCAAACAAAAAGACAGCTTACCCAGGCCTGATCACCGCCCCGCTCAAACTGCCGGACGGCATCATGGGCATGCTCTCGCCGACGAAACAAGCCGAACAGACTCGACCCGCTGCCGCTCAATAATGCTGCCGCAGCGCCCTTTGCCAACAGGGCCTCTTTCACGCGACGCAAGCGGGGAAATGCCGGGAAAACAACCTGTTCGAAGCTGTTAAACATTGCCGGCGTTTGAAACCATGAAGCTATAGACGCGTTCGCTCCCCTTGTCAAGCAAAAAGGAGTTGCGGCCTTCACTGCCCGGGCAGCATACGCTCCGTAGGCCCAGGCCGTGCTTACCGGGAGCGACGGGCTGACCAGAACCAGGTACAGGCCACGCAGCAACGCGCGCACCTCACTGACCGGAGTCAACACCTCGCCAATCCCTGCGGCCCAGCATGGCTCGGATTGCAGAAAAAATGGAACATCGGCTCCCAGTCCAACGGCCAGGGAATTCAGTTCGTCCGCGGGCAAAGCCCTCGTTCCGGCCAGTGCATTGAGACAACGCAGCAGCGCTCCGGCATCGGCGCTGCCCCCTCCCAGACCGGCGCCAACCGGAACGCACTTCTCCAGACGGACCTCGAGATCGAAAGCAAGACCTGTCCTGGCCGTAAAAGAGCGGTACGCCCGGACGACAAGATTCGTCTCCTGATCAAGCGAGGGGGCGTTGCAGCGAAACATAAAGCCAGAACCCGACTCGCGTTCGCGGATGTGCAACGTGTCGCCAGGCGACGGCAACGGCAAAAACAAGGTCGATAACTCGTGATACCCGTCTGAACGGCGACCGACGATATCCAGATACAGGTTGACCTTGCAACCCGTCCGTTCGATCCGATTCACGACCATCGTCTCTCATTCCGCGCAGTGGAAAACGGGCGACATTAACCGAACGAGCAGACGTATTCGGTAATACCGCTGTCCACCGCGATGTCGAAGGAGGAGTCGCCCGGAACCTGGAATTCGTCGCCAGCCGGGACCTCACGCCATTCGGAATCGCCGCGCAGCAGGACACGACATGCCCCCGCAACGATAGCCATGCGCTCAGGAGCCTGCGTCGTGAAGGTATATGCTCCGGGAAAAATCACTCCCAGCGTATGTTTACGCCCCGCGGCGTCGACGATGGAATGGCTGACGACCTTGCCGTCAAAATACAGATTGGCCTTGCAACAGGCCGTCACATTGGGGAATTCTGTGGGTACGGATCGAGACATTCGTTACCTCCGCGCCACGCAGGCGGGGCTATCGGGAAAAGAGAAGCGTCTGCACCAGCGAAAGGCCGGTCCCGACCTGAAACAGGGCCAAGAGCACCAATACCGTATTGACCAGCGCGTGCGCTACGGGAAGACGCCGGCGTTTTCCGGGAAAACGGTTCATGATGTAGCCTGTGCCATAGCCTAAACCCATGAGCGGCACCATAATCGCGGCAACCATGGCGTGCAGGCCGCTGAACGAGGGGGAGTTCCAATACCACCAGGTGACGAACAGCCCGCCGCCTGCGCCGGCGAACCAGAGCGCAATCGTACTGCTTCCCAGGACCACATGTCGCTTCCACGGGAAAACGAGCCCTTTTTTGCCCAGATGCCGGACACGAAACCGGATAAAACCCAGAACCAGAGCATAAAAGGCCAGAAACAGCGTTGCGAGCATCAGGGGCGGATGTATCCACGGCATTGCATCATCTCCTGAAAACGGCAACGCCGAAGGCGAATGAACTGCTATCCGCCTCCGGCGTCACCCGAGCGTCAGCCCCCCCTGGTCAGGGATTCAGCTGCTTTTCCTGCGGAAAGACCGGCAGGTAGCGATACGAGAGCGAGAGAATCAGGAAGCCATAGGCGATAACAAGTACGCTTGGCGCCCATTCGGCCCAGTTCGGCGTGTAACTCTGCCACTTGTCGAACGGCATGACCGGAGCGGCAAGACCCTGTACCGTGAAGACGAACCGGTTGATGGTCACGCCGATACAATCCAAAATCGCTGCCGTATAGAACAGAGTCGGATTGTTGCGCAAGGACGGAGTGACGAGGATGAAGGCCGGCAGCACGCCGCAGAGACCGATTTCAGTCCAAAGCAACCACGTGCCGTACACCTCGTTGTACATCTGATCGAACGTCAGCCCCACGCTGGGCAGCCAACCCGTAGCCCAGGCATAGGTGTCGATGATCTTGAAAACCAGGTAAACACAGAGCATCGTGCCTGCGATCTTGCCCATGAGCGATTTCGTCTTGAAATCGACCAGGGTACGCCCTGTCAGAATTTCCATGAGTTTGCACACCAGTACCGTGAACACCGGACCGGAGCCAACCGCGGACAGGACAAACAGAAAGAAGGTCCACGGCCAGATGAAGAACCCTTCGCGAAAGGAGAAGGGCCGGGCAAAAAGCACACCGTACATGCCGCCCAGGGAGCCTTGATGGAAGAAGGAGAGAAAGGCGCCCATACCGGCGAAAAGCGGCATGGCGATATGGAAGTTGTGGGCAAGGTGGTGCAGCAGAGGAATCTTGTTCAGCTGCCGGTTCTCGAGAATCAGAGGTACGTATTCGATAACGAGAACGCCCAGGTAGCAGGTGATGCAGAACATGACTTCAACGAGCATCGAGTGGACGTTGGGATGCCAGAAACCGAACCAGGAGCGTAGCGGCTGTCCTACGTCCAGACCCAGAATGATCATCGCGCCGGAATAGCAGATGAATCCTACTATGACGGCGAGATTGATAATGTTCTTGAGCGGATCGATGTTGAGAATGTAGCGGAGCAGACCGGTAAAAAAAGCACCGGCGCCCAGGGCGATGACCGCGAGGTCAAAGGTGATCCATAAGCCGAACCCGAAGTAGTCATCGAGAGCGGTAACGCCAATACCGAAGCCCAGGATCCAGAAGATGGCGTACGTGCCCCAGGCCAGGCCCAGACCGATCAGGCCCAGCCAGCCCAGGAATTTCCAAAACGAGCAGCGGGGCAAGCCCTCGGGAAACAATGCCTTGTCAATCATCGGAGTCACCCCCTAGACCTTTTCGGTGGGCAGGTAGTTGTCGCCAAGTCGGCGCACCCATTCCCGCTGGCTGACGTAAAACACCTGGGGATACGTGCCGAGGCGTTCAAGCAGGCGAAAGACGCCGGGATTATAGGTCTCTTTGAACGCCATACTGTCGTGTCCGTGCGCCCCTTCTCCGAACATAGCCTTGAATTCCTCATCCGACGGCGTCCGTTTGAACAGCAGCGAATGAACGGCATGTTTCGGATTACGGGCGTCGCCAAAGGTGATGGCGCCGTTCGGGCAAGCCTCGGTGCAGGAGGTAACGTACTCGCCGTCGTTGAGGCTCATCGGATCGCGACCTTCCTTGCGGGCCTTGTCCTTGGCCAGCATCCAGCGATGGTGGCAGAATGTGCATTTTTCCACCACACCGCGAGGCCGGACCGAGACGTCGGGATTGAGGGTCTTGTCCATGCCCTCCGGCCAGACCGGATCGAACCAGCCGAAGTAACGCGCATGGTACGGGCAAGAGGCCATGCAGTACCGGCAACCGAAGCAGCGGGGGTAAACCTGGCTGACGATGCCGCCGTTTTCATCCTTTTTCGTGACCGTTGCCGGGCAGACTGAAACGCAGGAAGGCACGCCGCACTGCATGCACGGGCGAGGCAGATAGGCGACATCGAAGTCGGGAAATGCCTTGCCATTGTTCAGCTGGTAGACCAGCATCCAGGTTGTTGTCCGCAGCTTGTTCGACCAGTCTGAATTGTACGTGCCGAATCCTGTTCTCGTCGCGATGGGCACATTGTTTTCGGCCTGGCAGGCAACCATGCACGCGCCGCAACCCGTGCATTTGTCCAGGTCGACACACATTGCCCAGCGTATCGTGAAATCGATATGTTCATATCCACTCATGACGCTGATCCCTTCCGCTTATATTTTGGCGATGTTGACCGTGGTTCCGGCCCAGGCGGTCAGGCCGACCCCTGGCTCGGGCACCGCGACGAAGAGCTTGGCGATGTTGTCGCCCTTGCCCCTGGTGAATTCGTCGAAGGCCGTATGGCCGAATCCCAGCGGAGCAGCGACCACGTCGTTCATGACGCCTTCGTAGATATTCACTCTGGCCCGACACTCGCCGGCCTTGCTGCCGACCTTGACCAGATCGTTCTGCTTCAATCCCAGCCTGGACGCCGTGGCCTTGTTGAGGTGTACGAACACGTCCATGCCTTTCAGCTCCGTATCCCGAATGGTCTTCAGGTTGAAAGGCGGCGTGGCGACGGAAGCCGTACCGACATTGAGCTTGTCCATGGGCGCCAGAGCCAGCGGATACTTGCCGTCCGCACCCGGAGCCTTCAGCGCCTCGGCCAGCAGAGCGGGTTTCAGGCTGATCCCCTGTTGGGGCGCCAGCGTCGTCGCCTGAACGTATTTGCCTTTCAGACTGTCGAATTTCGCACCCACTTTCCCGGCTTTGGCATCGAGCACGTTCTTGAAGCTGGCAAATCCCAGATCGAGATTCAGCTTTTTCGCCAATGCCAGTATGACGTCACCCGCCGGTTTTGCGTCCACCAGCGGCGAGATGACCGGAAACACCGGACTATACAACGCCGTACCGCTTCCATAAGGCGTCACGACGTCATCAACCCGCTCGAGCCCCATGGGCACGGGCAGGATCAGATCACAGCACAAGGCCGTTTCATCCAGAAAAGAGGTGAAGGCGACCTTGAAGGGTATCTTCTGGAGCACTTCCGGAATGGCCTCAGCCTTCGGAAGACCGTACACCGGGTTGGCCTCATAAAAAATGATGGCCTCGGGCTTTTTCTGACCTTTTTCCACTGCTGCCAGAAAGGCGACCAGATCGTTGGCAAACATCGCCTTGCGATCGAGCGACGCCTCGACGACCTTGGGAATATCCGGAAGCCCGACCATACCGCCCTTTTTATTCAGATTACCCAACAGCATGTTCAGGGCGATGCCAGCCAGGATCGGTGCAACGCCACTGCCCTGTCCGAAGGCGGAGCCGGGTATGACCAGCGGCGAGGAGGCAGCTTTGAGTTCCTTGGCCAGCTTCTTCAGCTGATCGACTGAAATACCCGTGGCGGCAGCGACTTTATCCGGCGTATAGCCTGCAACCAGGGCCTTGAAATCGGCATAGTCCGCAGGAACGGCCTCGCCCTCGATTGACGCTCCAGCCTGAATGAGCAGGTTTGCCAGGCCCAGCGCCAGCACGGCCTCGGTTCCGGGCTTGATCGGAATCCACTCGTCCGCCCCGGCCGCCGTGTTGTTCATCACCGGTCCGGCATAGACGTAGCGGGCTTTCGCCTCCTTGCCCACCGGATGCGCAGCGGCGTAGGCGCGACGATTGCGTACGACCGTTCCCCACGACTCCAGAATATCGGCACCGAGCGCAAGCACGTATGTGCTGTTCTCCAGATCGAAACCCAGTTGCCCGGCACCGCCCATGAGTCCTTCAAAAGCCAGCGAGGCAGCCTGGGCATCGCACGGCATGATGAAGAAATCGTTCGAACCGGCCTTGGCCGTAAATCCGGAGAGTACTTCGTTGATGGTGCCGTTTTCATCGCCGCTGACGCAGGCGATCTTGTCCTTGGAACCAGCCAGCCCGCCCAACTTCTCCTGTAAAATGGCAGCCGCTTCGTCCCATCCCGTTGCTACGTACGCACCGTCGGGCGTACGACGCAACGGACGCTTGACCCGGGCCGGGCTGTACAGCAGCTGCACTTCTGCCGCCGCAAGAGAGGTAATCCTGCCCTCCGACAGCGGATGCTCCGGATCGCCCAGAGCGCGTACCGGCTGGCCTCCGACCGTGCGTATCACCAGACCGCACCCCGAGGGGCACAGCTTGGACGTCGTATGCGTGTAGTTATCTACACCGCTGATATTTCTCGGAATCCAAGACCAATTCTGCGTCCATATCGACACATCGTCCATCAACACTTTGTAGGGGACTGGCGTCAACAGCGTACCCATTGCTCCGCCAGCGATGAACTTGATAAAACCTCTTCTATCCAATCCCATTTCTCCATCCCCTCTTATTTATGACAGACAAAACAGGCGTTACTGGCGTTGGTGCTGCCACGATGGTCTTCAATGGCATGACACTTTTCACACTCCCACATCTTCATCGTCTGCTTGGTGTAGTCAGTCAGCCTGTTTCTGAAGACGGGAGGAGGCGTATCCGTATCGGCGACGTCTGGATGGCATTGGTTGCACAACTTCTCTTCAGATTTGTACAAATCGGCATGGCACTCCGTACAACGAGCAAAGTTGTGGGCCATGTGACTGAAGTAGACGTTGTCCGGCTGATACTGATAGGGCTTCCATGCCACTTCCCGCTTGGTACGCACGTAGTTCTCTACGTATTTCCTTTCCTCCGGGTCCGAACCCATGACATCGGCATGACATTCGGCGCATTTTTCCGTTGTCGGCAGTCCGTTGAACCTGCCATCAGCGGAAAAGGAATGGCAATCCTGGCAGGCCATGCCGGATTCCTTATGCACCTTGTGGCTGAACCTGATCGGCTGGTGCTCTTCACTGAAAAGAGCCTTGGGAACAAGCCACCAACCCACGACGAGAGCGACGATTACGCCCAGAATAAAAGGCGCGGCCCCTCCGTCGCAACATGCCTGGCCGTGCTCATGGCCTGTCGCTTGACAATGCTTTTCCTCCATATCCCTTCCGCCTCATTTAGGGTTGAGCGAACAAAGACTTCCCCACTTATGCCACGACGGACCTTCTACGCCTGGAACTTCAATTCTGTCAAGGCGTAAGCCGCCGCCAAGCGTCCGACAAATCGTTTTTTTTCCCTTTCCCCACGGGCTTCCCTCCACAAAGCCATCGGCCGCAAGCCTGTTCCCCTCGCACTCAGCGTTCGCTTCGACCGTATATATCGTCATAGCGAACAATATCGTCCTCTTCGAGGTATGGACCGCTTTGAATCTCGATGATCTCGACAGGTACCCTGCCGGGATTGTGCAGGCGATGCATCGTTGTCTTGGGAATATCGACCGATTGATTCTCGACCAGCAGCATCTGCTTGTCCGCAACCTGGACCTGGGCAGTCCCGCGGATGACAACCCAGTGCTCGCTGCGATGATGGTGCATCTGCAACGACAACCGGGCGCCGGGAAGCACCACGATACGCTTGATCTTGCAGCCCGGGCTTTCCTCCAGAACCGTATAACTACCCCAGGGGCGACGGACCGTGAGATGCGTCTCCACCAACGGACTGCCCTGTCGCTTCAGCTGGCTGACCACATCCTTGACCTTCTGCACCTGATCCAGCGCACACACCAGCGTGGCATCCCGCGTCTGCACGGCAATCACGTCGCGCAGGCCTACCGCCGCAAGTTTCCCCCCCGTGGAAAGCAACAGACAACCCTGACAATCCAAATCCAGAACATCGCCCTCAATCACGCACGCATTGGCATCCTTTCGACCGAGCCGATGAAGAGCCTCCCAACTGCCCAGGTCGTCCCACCCGAAATCGGATTTGACCGTCGCAATGCGATCGACGCGCTCCATGATGCCGTAGTCAAAGGAAATATCCGGCAGCGTACCATATCCCGCGCCCAGCGATTGCGCCTCGCGTTGTTCCCACCAGGCCGCGAGTTCGGGCTGATGCGCCTCGACGGCATCCGATAAGGCCTTCGCACTGAACATGAACATGCCGCTGTTCCAGAGATATTGCCCGCTTTCCAAAAACTGCCTGGCACGTTCTGAATCAGGTTTTTCAATAAAACCAGCCACTTCGTAGCAGTCATCCCCCAGCGGAGCCCCCTGGGCGATGTACCCATAGCCGGTTTCGGGATGCCCGGGAGTAAGGCCGAAGGTGACAAACCAGCCCTGTTCCGCCAGGACTATGCCCTTACGCAACGCACCCTCCCAGGACGGGGCGTCATGAATGAAATGATCGCTGGGAAACACCGCAAACAGCGGCTCGGGTTCATCCCCGAGCACTGCCGCAGCTCCTAGCAAAATCGCCGGTAACGTATTGCGCCCGACCGGCTCGGCGTGAACGTGCATCTCCTCACTCTCATCCAGGGTCTTCAATTGATTCTTTACTTCAAAAATATGCTCTTCGTTCGTAATCACATGAATATGTGACGCGCCGAAAACATTCAGCGTACGCAATACCGTCTGCTGCAGCAGCGTCTGCTCTCCCTGGAGCGCAAGCAGTTGCTTGGGCATCAACGCCCGGGATAAAGGCCAGAGCCGGGTTCCCGATCCACCGGCCAGAATGAGAGCATAACAGCGCGAAAGCAGACTCTTGACATCGTGCTCGACAGCAGATCCCGGGAGATGGCTCATATCCGATTCCTCGACAGTGATAAACGATTGCCGACTCAAAGATCGGTAAACACAAAGGGCGTCCGAAAAACGCTAAAGGCGCCCAGCTCTCTGTCCTTGGCCGAAAGCACAGGATTGGTCTCCGGCCAGACGATATTCAGGTCAGGATCGTTCCACCTGAGCCCGGAATCATAATCTGGCGAATAAACCTCGTCTACTTTATACATGAATTCAGTCTCATCTTCCAATGCAATATAGCCATGCGCAAACCCTTTCGGAATATACAGCTGGAGAAAATTCGACGCACTCAGGGTTACGCCGAACCACTTACCGTAACTGGGCGAACCGGCGCGCAAATCCACCGCCACGTCATAGACGGACCCCCGGATGACGCGCACCAGTTTGGTCTGGGCGCGGGGCGGAAGCTGAAAATGCAGGCCACGCAAGATGCCTCGCTGCTCGTTTCGGGAATGATTGTCCTGGACAAAATCATCCGACACGCCGTGCTCCTTCAGGGCCTGCCGGTTGAAACTCTCCATGAAAAAGCCACGCTCGTCGCGAAACACCTTGGGCATGAACAACTTCAACCCGGGGATGCCTGTAGAAATACAACGCACGCTCTCGTCCTCCTGGCCCGAATAACGGGAGGGTCTGTTCGGGACCGGCACGGTCCCAACCTTCTTGTTGCTGCTGTTCTATTCCTCGAACGGCCGAAGAACCTGCTCCTCGTCGATCGAATCCGGATCGTCCGCCGCATATCGAACAATATTGCGCAAATGCATATACGTATCTGCTTCAAACGATAAAAAATCTATGGCTACATCCTGATCGGAAACCCTGACGATATTCCCTTCGATTGCCAACTCAAGAAAATCCGACAGATGCAAATGAATCAGGCATCCATCCCCGGCCGCAAGAAGCGCAGAGGAGGCGTCTTTCTGGCACAGCAGGCCCTTCAGACTGACATTACGCGTCATCATGGTGACGCTGCCAGCCGCGACCTCGACAGTTACCGGAAACTGTCCATAGATACGCGTTCGTTTTCGCTGTTCGCTGGACATGTCTGCCTCCTTGGAAACGGAGAGAAGAGCATTGACGTGACACGCCGAATATGAAGCAAGTCCGGCAGCCTGTCAAACGACCGAGGCGACCGGACTGGGCGATGAGGAGGCTTGTTGCTGCTGGTTGCGATACGTCCTGAACCGACGTCAGGTTGACTGACGAACGATCAGCGCATGGCTGAGATCCGGGCCTCGCGTCGACGCGTGTTTGAAGGCCTCGGCTTCGCGTTCGCTGGCAAAGGAGCCCACATAGACGCGGAACCAGACGCCCTTGGTTCCCAGGTCGAACCTGGCAAGGGTTGAACGCAGCCCTTTGCGTTGCAGTTCATTGGCCCGGGCGCTGGCTTTATCGCGGGTTTTCCAGGAACTTTCGTGCAATGAATAGCTGGCGCGCTCCGCTCCCGAGGCTGCCGCATGGACGGCCCGACTCGGCTCGCTGGCGGCCTCCGCTGCCGCAGCCGACGGCTCCGGAACAGGTTCAGCCCTGAACGAGGCCGATTGCGTGACGTGATCCCGGGTTGCCTCCGTGGCCTGTCTCTTCGTCTCGACACCGAAAGACGCCGGCTGTAACTCCGCCCTTGACGGAGAAACCATATCCACCGCAGCGCGGTTCTGGTCGGATTGAATGGCAGCGGCAATCATGTCCACGGCCTGCGTTGTCGAGGCAGCAGGCACGGCTTCGAGGTTTCGCGTCTTATCCACGGGCAGTCGCAGGGCGTTGTCCGCGGACTGCATGTCCAGGCTTGCCAGACCAGTCTGGCCGCTATCGCCACTTTCCGGCGTCTCATCGTCCTTTCCGGCCAGGGGGATGGCGGCGGGCTCGTTTGTGGGTACGGACGGCCAGGGCGTAGCCGGGGGCCTGACATCTGCGACGCGCCGATGCCGTTCACCCGTGACGGACGCGGCTGAAAACGTGGCTGTCGGCACCGAGGCGCCCTGTTCCAGGAGTCCCGGTGCGGCGGCTATGCTAACGCCGGCTTCTTCAAGCTCCTCCGCAGCCGCGTCTTCGAACACGTCTGCTCCCCCGGAAGGTTCCAGGCCAAAAGTCTGCGCAACCAGGTCCATCTGTTCGTGCAGTTCAAAAGGACGAGCCGGGCCTGTCCCTGATTCATGCTTCGGAGACTGCCCGGAAATAGTTTCCAAGGCGATTTGCCTCGCCGGGGCCTGGTTTCGCTCTACCATGGGCGGCGTTGAGCTTGCGTTGACAGCGTGCAACGCCGTGCTGACGCTCTCTTCGCCGGAGCCTGCCTCTCGCCCGGCGCTCGCCTCGGCCAGAACCGGCTTGCCAGCTCCGCCCCTTGCGTAGCAGGCGTCAATGAGTCTGATCGCCTCGCGATTGCGAATCCTGGCGCTTGCTCCACCCATGACGACGGCAACCAGACGGCGGTTGTTGCGCTTGACCGTGACGATGAGGTTGAAGCCCGACGAGGCCACGTACCCGGTCTTCAGCCCGTCCACGCCGGGGCAGGCGCCCAGCAGTTTGTTGCTGTTGTTACGCACGCGCCCATTATAATTCATGGATTGCCTGGAATGAACGTCAAGGGAGTCCGGAAAGGCCTTGAGATAGGCAACGCCCAGCTTGAGCATGTCGCGCGCGGTTGTTACCTGGCCCTTGGCGGGCAGGCCGTGGGGATTCTTGAACCGGCTACTGCTCATGCCCAAGGCCTTGGCCTTGCGGTTCATACGATTGACAAAGCTGTCCACATCGCCGCCCACGTACGCGGCGATTGTGACCGCGGCGTCGTTCCCCGAGGCCACGGCCATGCCTTCCATGAGTTGGGATACGGTGACGACATCGCCCTGTTGCAGCAACATGCTCGATCCACCGGCCGATTCCGCGCTTCGACCAACGCGGACCCGGTCGCCGGGCCGGATGCGTCCTGCGGCAATATCCTCGCGCACGATGTACAGACTCAATATCTTTGTCAATGAAGCCGGAGCGATAGGCGTATCGGCATTCTGTTCGTACAGAATCTGGCCTGTGCCCGTATCCATGACTATGGCCGACTTCAATGAATACCTGGCGGCCTTTTTTGGCTGCGCGGCCTGGACCGGGTACGCCCAGGTCAGCAGCGAGACCAGAACAAAGGTTGCGACGATGACAGCCCGGCGCATGGCATCCCCCTGCTGTATCCGTGCGGGTCCCTGATGCGTGCGTACGCCCCGCGGTGAAATGGACAGCCGGCTTCCCGGACCTGCCTGGCCCGATTGCCGATCGACCCCTGCCAGCCGCCGCGGGCGGGGGATCTCCCCGCCCGCGAAACGGGTTTGCTTCATTTGGCGCCTGACGCGCCCGGGCTCCTGGAGGGCTGAGCCTGCGTGACGGCAACCTGCGTTCCCTTGTCTTTGGCCGCCGTCTCGGTCACCATGTTCACTTTCCGATACGTTGCCGTTTCCACCTTGTCCGATGCGCCGTTTCCGCCGATCTTCACCGACACCTCGAACGCCAGACACAAGGTGCTGATACCGATCAGCGTCAGCAGGATGACGGCCAGCATGACCTTTTTCATTTTCCTTCCTCCTTTTGCTCGGCACAGTCATGACGTCATGGAAGCCATGACGCTGTGATAGTGCTGCCAAGACCATGCCATCGGACGAGGCGCAACGCACCCAGAGGTAGGAATCGTGCTGACATTGCTGAATAAAAAAAAATGGCCTTCCTTTTCCGTTCCAAATCCATCCCCACGGAACCATCTGCGGGGGGCAGAAATTTCCCGCGATGCACGGGCGGGGAGAGTGAACCGGAAAATGACGCCATCGCGACAAAGTGCCAGGCGCAGGCTTGCGCCCTGGCTGATCCTTGCAGCGCAGTGCTCGGACCGGTCAGGCCCTGCATTTTTTTTCGTGACGAACGGATGCCGGAGTTGGTATAGGCACTGAGACGGCTCTCCGAGCGCCCCGGAGCCCGGGCTGCGCGGCTGGGAAACACGGCACGGCGCAAGCCCCCGCTTCGGTCGGCGGCAACACGGATACCACGGGGAGCGGATGGCCGTCATTGCCTCTGGAACATCATGCAAGGGAGATGAACCGCATGAAATCTCTGACAACAGCAACGCTCCTGTGCGCTCTGCTCTGGGCGAGCGCAGCGCTGGCGGTTGACGTCACCGGCGCGAGTGTCCTGGATTACGGCGTCTATGCCTATGACGAAAAGAAAGTCAGCGTGCACCAGGTACCCGGTCAGCACGGCGAACAAGCCAAGATTTCCAATATCCGTTTCGTCAAAAAAACCCTCCGGGTACCCTTGAAACAAGACACCTTCTTCGCCGTCCACTTCGTCGTTCATAGCGTCCCTGAACAGGAACTCGTCGATATCGAGCTGCGCGTCGTCAATCCCGCCGGCGAGATCAGCAAGGGCGTGCTGAAAATCGTCACCGAAGAGACAAACGTCTCGAACATCGAATTCGGACCAGGCGATCAGCCCGGCACGTACACCTTCTCCGTCCTGCATAACGACAAGGAACTCTTTTCCCGGAAGATCATCCTGTACAAGCAGTGAGCCGGAGTCGGCCTTTTCCGGCAACCCGGACGACGCCGACGCGCTGCTGCGTCCGCGCCCGCGGTCTGTCGCTCCCGACGACCGGGCATTGCGCCGATACGGCAATTTGACGGCCCGCTGGCAGTTATTGCCGTCAAAGAAATGTCTATCCCGCATTCCTGAGCCCCCCACCCGTGCAACAGGCCATTTCCTGCCCCTAGGCTCACCGTGGCACATCGTATGCATGGCGATGCATATATCACGTACCCAACCGAACCAGGGAGAACGGCCATGCAACTCGAACACTATCTCACGCTGCAGAAGGAACTGCGCCAGGCGCGGCAGGCCTGTCACTGCGCCGAGGCATCGAACTCCGAGACCTACAGGATTTATGAAGCGGCCGACGCCATCCGCCCGCAGGACACCTTCCTGGTTTCCGTCAGTACGACGAAGGAAAAGGGTTTGCAGGAAGACATCATGCTCGGTCGCAAGCTGCTGCGTCTCGGCCGGATGATTTTCGAAACCAGCGACATGCTCCAGGCCAGGCGCCTTTCCGACCGGCACTATTTATAGTCATGGCCTGCGGTGTCCCGGTCAATGCCTCCCGCGTGGCCGGCGCATCGAAAGAAAAGCCCGATTGACCCGGCGTTCCGTCCGACGTCGGGGAGCCGGACACGGAGGAGAGATCTGCGCCACAGGTGACGCGGTAACGACCCGGACAGCACATCCCGAAGCCGACGACATGACAGAGGCGGGCGGCGAGGCGGCGACAACAGACGGAACCGCCCTGCCCTGAGGTCCCGGGGAGTGCTCTCCCCTTCCCCGTCCTTCTCCCTCCGTCGCATTGTTCGGTCCCGCACCTGAGTTCACAACCGCTCCCGAGCCCGACCCCTTCAGCAAAACGAGCCGCCCGGCGCCCGATCCGGCGATACCGGACACGGCCACGGTATCCCCCTGGCGACGCTCTTCCCCGGTGACGCCGCCTTCACGTCGCCGCTGCGCGGGCACTGCCAGATTGAGCGCGCCTGCGGGCAGTGCGGATGGTCCGATTCGCTTCCGCGGTATCGATTTCACCCCGATGTTTCCTGAAGTCCGCCCAGGCTCGGAAGCCGCACCACCTGTCTTTATGCGCAAATCGAGCCGGTCGGATCGACTGTCCGCAAGCTGCTGTCCGGCCAGAAAGGCGGCCAGCCAGCGCAGGGCCGAAAGCCAGGCCGCCTCCCCACGCCCGCGGACCTGGCTGCCAGGCTCCTCAACCGGAGCATTGTCGAGACGCAAGCGCAACCCGAGTCGGTTCAGCGGCTTCTGCTCCTTCCACCAGCGTCCGGCCCCGCCCTCCAGCCAGGTAAAAAACGGCCGGCGACGATCGACCCCGTCGAGTTCGTCGAACCAGCGGTTCGCCAGATGAACTGAACCCAGGTAGCCCAACAGGAACAAACTCAGTACACAAATATTGCGCACGCTGCTGCGCGTCGTTGGCGTCCAGAACGAGGAGATCAGCACAAGGATTTCATACCCGATCAGCAACAGAAAACAGAAGATGATGAAGAGGTGGATGGTTTGCACCACCATCCCGCTGGAAGCCTCGCGCTGCGGATCAGACATCGTTGCCATCCTGCCTTGAAAGACCTGGGCGGCGCAAAAACCAGCAAGACAGCAACCGTTGCGCCATACTGGTTGCCTGGCCCGGAAATCCGTCACACTGCGCCCGGTCAGCGCGCATCACGCAGCAGGGACGTCCCGGGGCGTCCCCGTGACCGCCTGCGGATCGAGACGAGGCGGAAGCCTCATTCCCGCGCTCACGTCAGGCGCTTCGCTGGAAACCGGACGACGCTCATGCTCCCGGGAGCCCGGCACGCCGCGGGGCGGACTCCTGAGCAGGGAGCTCGGGTCCTCGCTACGCGCAGGTGCAGGCGTTCCGTAGAGCTGCTGAAACAAAACACTCACAGGCGACACTCCTGGGACACGAGCGCGCGCCGAATGCTCGCTCCGGACGCTCGAGCCGCAGTCACTCTATGAAGGACACAAGAGAATGTCCAGAATTTCTCTGGATAATTACGCGTGCGCGAAAATCATGTCTGAGCGCACGGAACCCGCTCAGCGCGCAGCAGGGGTGCGCAGGTCGAGCAGCCGGCGCCAGGAGTCGATCCGTCGGGAGGGAAAGGCGGTCTCGTCGAGCATGGCGAAGCTGGTCCGACCGGATGTCAGCGCGCGAATCTGGTCGCCGAACGGGGCAAAGAAGGGATGATCCGAGGGAAAATCCCAGCGCGCGGGCAAGCGGCTTTCGATGGCGAAGTCAAGCTGCAACAGGGAACAGAGTCGGCGCAGCGCTGCGGGCACATCCGGGGACTGGCTGCACGGTACGCTGATCCGGTGAGGGCCCAGAAATTCCGGGGAGAAATCACGAATATCAACGACCATGAAATCAATGGCATATTCTGCGGCGAACTGGCGGACCACCCGGGGGTCCTGCGCGTAATAGGCCTGGAACAGCGACTCCAGCCGGGGCTTGAGCCGTCGCCACAGGCCCAGGCTCCACGGATGTGCAAGTTCGTACGAGGCAAACACCTTTCTCTGGCCGAAGGTCAGCACATTGTCCATGGCGTAGGGATGACCGGCGATAAGCGCGTGGACGGGCGTATCGCGCATGTGTTCGCTCAGCGCGCGGTTGTCGGAGTAGTCGTACAAGCCCTCCCCTGCGAGTCTCCAGCCGGCCAGGAGCAGCGCGACCCCGAGGGCAAATCCGAGCGCGAGCCGGGGGACAGGCCAGCGACGTAACACGCACGCCAGACAGCAGCCGAAAATCAGGCACCAGGCCAGGCTTGCCGGATATTCAAGATAGCGCGACGGGATGAACAACCTGGCCACCAGCACCCGGGCCAGGCAATACAGCCCGAGCGACGAGCCGGCCAGCCAGAGAAAGGGATTCTCCGGCCGCAGGAGCGCAGACAGGCCGGACCGTCGCCAGCCGAGCAGGAGCAGCGCCCCGAGGAGCAGTATGGACAGCACTGTTCCGGCCAGGCCGGCCACTGGAAAAAAGAACATGCGGTCGAAGGGCCGGCAGAACAGCTCGAACCAGATCGACGGAACGGGGATGACGTGAAAACGCCCGCCTGGTGCATACTCCGGGAGTCCGGCCATGTCCGCAGCGCTGGCAAGCGGGCCGAACCCCGCCAGCTCCATCTGCAGATTGAAGGCCAGGGCCAGCGCAAGGCAGAGTCCGAACAGAGCGTAATGCCAGAAACGCCCCGGAAAGGGCGGCGCCGGAGCCCAGCCCGGACGGGACAGCGCCCAGGCCAGGACCAGGGCCCCGGCGCAAAGCAGAAAGACATAGGGGATGAACAACGCTTGCAGGAGCAGGGTCAGGCCGACGAGCCCGGGCCTGCGGGCGAGCCAGGCGAACAGGAACCAGACCAGCAGGGGCGAGGCGAATCCGCGAGCGAGTCCGCCAGCCATGTTGAAGAGAAAAAAGGGCATGTACCAGGAGCCAATGACCAGGCACCAGCCAGGCAGGCGGCCCGCAAGCAGGCGGCCCGTCCCGTACAGTCCGGCGCCGAGCGCGGCGAACAGCAGCCCTGGAAGAATCTTGGAAAACATGAGCGGCGGTACGATGGTGTCCGCCAGGCGATACAGCCCGGCGACGCCCCAGGAAACATAACACCGGGCATAGTCGGTGAGCCAGTCCCCGCGAAAGAGCGCCGGGTCTCGCCACTGTTGCATCCAGTAGATTTGCTGGCGGACGTCGTCATTGATAATGAATACGTCGGGCAACGTCGCGCCGTGTGCCAGCAAAAAAACCAGCAGGGACAACGCGGCGGCGATGCCCATGTCGAAGCGCCCGGTCGGGATGCCGGACGCAGGAGACGCCGGCGTATGGGGAAACGGATTCATCGTACGTCGCGGGTCAAATGTCGCGGTCGTAAATGCGCCAGGTTTTGTATCGCGTGGCGCCGTATTTGGCCAAGGCCCGCAGATACAGGGACAGGTTTTCGGGGATGAGCGACAGGTCGCAGAAATTGATGGTGGAGCGCTTGTCGAAATCGAGATAGCTGGACAGGATCAGGGCATGATGCAGGCGTTTGCGCTGGTAGTCGCGGCGTACGCCGAGCAGAACCGTGCGCAGCTTGCCCAGGGGCTTGAGCCTGGCCTCGTAGTAGAGCCGGAGCAACCCCAGCGGAGTCAGCCGTCCGTTCATCTTTTGAATTGCGGCATTGAGATCGGGAATGGTGATGATAAAGGCGGCAATTTCGTCCTGGGGCGTGAGAATGAGGCGCATCAGATCGGTACGCAGCACGGGCTTGAGTTCCGAGATGATGGTTTCGAACTGTTTCCAGGTGAAGGGTACGTGCCCCCAATTGGCGTTCCAGGCCTCGTTGAAGAGATCGAACACCTCGCGTTTACGGCGGACGATGTCGGCAGGCGTGGCCGGTACGAGGCGTAACGACTGCTTTTCCATGATGTCGTCGAGCTTGTGCTGCATGTCGGCCATGCCGATGGCCGTTTCGCGCGTGATTTTGAGCGCGTACCAGTCCAGGGCCTTTTGGAAGCCCCAGGCCTCGAGAAGGCCTGCGTAGTAACGGGGATTATGGACTTGCAGCATGGCCGGCATGGAATCGAACCCGTCGATGAGCAGGCCAATTTCATCATAAATCCCGAAGCTCATCGGCCCGCGCATGCGTCGTTTTCCCCTTTTCCGCAGCCAGTCGGCCGCACTTTCGAAGAGAGCGGCAGCAACGCGCGCGTCGTCCATGCACTCAAAAAAGCCGAAGAACCCGGTGTCGTCGTGATACATCTCGTCATGCCGGTGATTGACGTGAGCGGAAAGGCGTCCGACGGGTCTGCCGTCCTGGAGAGCGAGAAAATAGCTGGCCTCGCCTATCTCGAAAAAAGGACCTCGGGCCGGATCGAGGAGCTTGCGCTGATGCGCGAGCAGAGGAGGGACCCAGTTGGGGTCGCTCTGCTGGATACGCCAAGGCAGACGGAGAAATGCATCCAGGTCTTTCTTGCCCTGGACGGGAACGATGGTGATATCGCGATCGTGGGACACGGAAGCGTCCTTTGTGGTTTGAGACAATTATTTCCTGCGCATGGTGACCTGGGTTTTATAGCCTTCCTTGAGAATGAAATCACGGTTGGGCGCAACGAGTTCGATTTCATAATAGGACGGTTGCCCCAGGCCAGGGTTGGCGGTTGACCAGTTGATACGCGTGACCGTGCCCTCGAAGGTTTTGTCGGGAATGGAGGCAACGGACACGTCGGCCTTGTCTCCGGGCACGATGCGACTGGCCTCGATCTCGAAAATATTGGCACGCACGATCATGGGGTCCATGACGCCGATAATCAACCCAGGCCCGGCATCGACTTCGGCATTCAGACGGATATGGGGAAAAATCATCATGATATGGCCATCGATGGGCGCCTTGAGCGAAACCTCGGTCGGTATGCGATCATAGCTCAGCTCATCGCCGAGCTTCTCCCGCAGGGCATTGAGTTCGTCCTGGACGGACTTTCGTTGCAGATCGAGATGTTTCTGGAGCGCTTGCTGCTGCCGCTCCAGGGCCTCGATGGTTTGCGCGATTTGTTGCTTTTTTTGCACAGCGCCCATTTGCTGACTCACCAGCTGCTCTATTTCCCTGTATTGGGCGCGCAGAGGCATAATTTCGCTGGCGACCTTGACAATCTGAATCTCAAGATCCTGAATCTGCGGAGGATAGAGAACACGACGCAGGTTGGCGATGACCTGCGGCGCAAGCTTGAGCCTGACGAGTACGTCGCCCCTTTTCACTTGCTGCCCTGCTCGCACGGGCAGGTCGGAGATAATGCCCTGGTAGGGAATCGGGACGTTACGCGTCAGCGAAGCGTACAGCTTGCCCTGAAAAATAATCTCTTCACCAGATCCTGATGGCGTCTTCTGAGGCTTCTTGTCCTCCGCAGCAAGTGCATCTCCGGGACCAGCGCCACAGACGAGGGCCGAGGCCATAGTCAGGGCCAGGGCCAACAGCGTCAGCAGGACGCTATTCAAACGATTTCGGATCGATGTAACTGGTATAGAGATCGCCCGCGACGGCACGCAAGGCGAATTCGGACTTTGCATCATCCAGCTCCTTGAGCAATGCATTCTTTCTGGCAATAAAGTACTCTTTGATCTGAGACAAATATATCGGGAAGGGTTGCGTTCCAGCCTGATAGCTGATTTCACTCTGGCGCTTTTTCAACGCCTCAAGTTCAACCTGCGCCTTGGCGAGCTTCATGGCGGATTCGGTACGCTCCTTGGAGGCAATGGCGCTGCGCCAGTCGCTTTCCAGATTGATCTCTTGCAGGCTTTCCTTCACCCTGGCTTTTTTTGTATTGTAGCGCTGCCGGTCCAGGTTTCTCCACCGCTCGCCCCAATCCCAGATTTCCCAGTTGAATCCGAGGCTGGTATACAAACCCGTGGAATTGGTATTGTTGTCGATAGGGTCCGCGGTTCGCGACTCGAGATAGAGACGGGGCAAAAAGCGCGCATAGGCGAGCTTGATACCGTATTCCGAAATCACGGTCATATGCTTGGCGATTCGCAGATCGATGTTGTTGTTGCGCACGTCAATGGGAGTGGTCGCCTGATAGCTGTATCGCCCCATGACCTGATCGCGGACGTCCGTGAGGTTCAATTCCAGACGGCTGTCAGGATCGGCACCGAGAAGAAGCTTGAGATCGTCGGTCAGATCGGAGCGCTCGGACTCCAGCCTGGATCGCTCCAGCCTGTAGACCTCGATTTGTTGTTCGGCGATGCGTATTTCCAATGGATTGGTGCCGCCCGTGCTCAGAAGATTCGTCATGTAGGCCTTTTCCTGTTGGGCCAGGGAAATGAGTTCTTCCTGCGCGGCGATCAGCTGGTTCAGGGAATTGATCGTCATATAAATAACGCCGATATTGCGCAGCCCGGTGGCGATGGCCTTGATATGGCCCAGGATTGCCACCTCGGTGATCAGCTTGGTGGCCTTGATGGAGAACCCTGCGGCAACGGGATCCCAGGAACCGCTGGAAAAATTGACCAGATATCGGTTGTCGTTCTTGTTGGGCGTGCTGAGCACGTAACCGGTCTTGAGCACGATATTCGGGAGCAGCTTCCAGTAGCTGTCGGTATGATCGATTTCCTTGCTTTTGATCTCCAGGGCGCTTTCGAGAAAATACGGCGACTGCTTGATGGCCAGACGGGCACATTCGTCGAAGGTAAGCGGGTGGGCGGGAAGGGGGCTGGGTGTCTCAGCCTGAGCCGCGGGCCGCTCTATTGTCTCCGTTGGAAAATCGAACCTGGGGGCGGGCCTGGCTGTGGTCGGAGATTCTGTCCCACCGGAGGCCGGCGCCTGGGGCTTGGCGACCGCGGTCGGGGCCGCGGCAGACGGCGTCTGTGACGGAGTCCCCTTGCCGGATTTCTTCGTCCCGTTGAGTTCGTAGCGTTTGTTCAATTCGTCGCGCGGCTGCCCGGCCAGGGCGTTATCCACGCCGCAGGCCAGAACAACGAAACTGAAAAAAAACCCGACAAACACGAGCGCGAGAC
The DNA here is from genome assembly GCA_964523295.1 of uncultured Desulfovibrionaceae bacterium. Classification (GTDB taxonomy): domain Bacteria; phylum Desulfobacterota; class Desulfovibrionia; order Desulfovibrionales; family Desulfovibrionaceae; genus CAZGAH01. The sequence goes on from CAZGAH010000005.1 coordinate 27,761, forward strand.
CGGGCCAATATGCATGTGCTGTCCGTATCGATGACATTTGACCCGAAAGGCGGGGGACAGCATAAACCGGCAAGCGCTTAGTCGTTTGGGGCATCGTGATCTCCTCCGGTCATTCGTGATGCAGAGCGCCGTCGCGCAGGTAACAAACACGGGTGCAACTTTCCGCGACTCCAGGATCATGGGTAACAACAACCATAGCCGTTTCTCCGCTGGAGACGAACTCGTGAAAGTGATCCATGACCAGCTGGCCGTGGTGTCGGTCCAGCTGACCGGTAGGTTCGTCAGCAAAAATCACCCTTGGCCGGTTGACCAGTGCCCGGGCAATGGCGACACGTTGCTGCTCGCCACCCGAAAGCCGGTTCGTGGGATGATGAATCCGATGCCCCATGTTGACCTTGTCAAGAGCGTCGTGAATCATCCCTGGGCGGTTTTTACGTTCAATGCCAGCATAAATCAACGGGTATTCCAGGTTTTCATACACGGTTGTATGTTCGAAAAGATTACAACTCTGGAATACGAAACCGGCAAACTGGCGACGAAATCGCGCCTGTTCAGTCCTGTCCAGGGTCAATACATCCTCACCTTCAACGTAATACGCACCTTCCGTCGGCGGATGGAGCAGCCCAAGGACAAAAAGAAACGTTGATTTTCCTTGTCCTGAAGGCCCCATAATGGCGATCATGTCGCCAGGAAAGATATCGAGATCGACGCCGCGCAGAATACGGATCACCTCAGGACCATTCTGATAGTCCTTCACCATGCCCCTGATCTCGATCAGGGCTTTTCGTTTCTGCAACGTAGCGGCGTTATTCATAACGTAAGGCCGAAACCACTTCCATCCGGCTGGCCCTGAGGGATGGGTAATACCCGGCTATGGCGCCGAGCAGAATCGAAAAGGCGAACGCCACAATGCAGTACATCAGCAGCACCGTCCGCGTCGGCGCACTGCCCAGCATGGTGCTGGCCATGTTCACACCGACAATACCCATGGCGACGCCCAATATCCCCGCGCTGCAGCTCAGACACAGCGCCTCGGAAAGAAACTGGAACATGATGTCCCGATCGGCCGCGCCCATGGCCTTTTTCAGTCCGATTTCCCGTGTCCGGGATTTGACGGCCGTCATCATGCCGTTCCATATCCCATAGCCCCCCAGAAAAAGCGTTGCTGATACCGCAAGAATGATGAAGGCCTCGACCCAAAACACGATCCGCTTGACCTGCTCCAGCGCGCCACGCGGCACCTCTACCTCCAGCCGCTCGACTGACTGGAAGCGGGCCACGGTGCCCGGAATGGCACTGGCCACGCTCTCCACATCGTCCCAGGAATTGCAGCGCACGCTGATTCGGTTTGTCGGCGGCAACCCGTCAAAACGGTCTTCAAGCGCAGTTAACGGAATAAAAGCCCCATTGGCCAGGTCGCCGGAGGTGTCCTCCGACAGGATGCCGATAACGCGAAAAACCGAACCGTCGATACGCAGCTGCTGGCCCAACGGATTCGTCTCGGCGCCAAAAAAACGGCGAGCCAGCTTCTCACCCAGCACGCAGACCAGCGCTCGTCCCTTCACGGCCTCGCCATCGTAAAAACTCCCCGTTGCGCTGGCGTGCCCGGTCACCTCCCAGAAATACTCGTCAGTTCCCATCAAGGGAAACTGGTAGACGGTGTTTCCCAGCACCACGCGGGCCATGCTCGTTTTTTTGGCCGTGACCGTGACCCGATTGACGCCGGGAAGCTCCCGAAGCGCGTCCGCCACAGATGGTAAAAACCAGCGAAAGGGGGAGATGCGGTCCTGACCGGCCTTCTTCCCCTCGAACGACAAATTAAGGATCGTAGCGCCGCCTATCAAATTCAAATCCTGATTCAGGTTCTTCTTGACGATCCGCCCCATGGTCAGGATGACGATCACGCCGGCCGTTCCAATGGCTATGGATATAAGCACACCGAGGTACCGCCTCCGCTGCCTGAAAACCTGCCTGGCGCTGATGCGTAATAGGTCTATGGCCTTATTGACCGAGCCGGAGGACTTCTTCAATTCGGCTAACCAGTGTGCATTTCCGCCAATTCGTATGCAACGGCTCTTCCGTTCGCACTACGTAAGGCAAGCGCAGACCCGAACTTCGCGGTACGGCGCTCTCTCCGGCATCAGGACGTTTCGCAGACATCATCCGCCGTCACGGCAACCGCCGCCGGCGCCCCGGATTCCTCGACATCGCAGGCACGGATACGGTATTTGCGCGCCAGTCTGTCCAGCACCTCCATGACGAAGGCAATCTGCTCCTCGCTATGCGTGCTCATATACGCGGTCCGGATGATCGCCTGGCCGCGCGGCACAGCAGGAAATACGGCCGGAAGGGCAAAAACGCCCTCATTGAAAAGCTCGGCGGCAAAGTGATACGCCGTGTCTTCCGAGCCGATGAGAATCGGAATGATCGGCGACCTCGATTCCCCGGTGCGCAGGCCGATGCGTTCATACCCCTCGCGCACGCGCGCCGTGTTTTCCCATAGCCGAACCACGCGCTCAGGCTCTTTTTCCAGTATCTCCAAACATTTGATCACGGTGGCGGCATTACAGGCCGGCAGCGCTGCTGAAAAAATCAAGGTCTTGGAATGATGCTTCAGATAGGTCAGCAAGTCTACGTCATCCGAGGCGATGAAGCCGCCTATCGAGGCCAGGGCCTTGCTGAAAGTCCCCATGATGAAGTCGATGCGCTCCGTCACGCCAAAGTGACTGGCAGTGCCTTTGCCTCCGTACCCCATCACCCCGAGGCCGTGCGCATCGTCCAGATACATGACGATATCCGGATACTCGTCCTTGATAGTCACCAGCGAAGACAGCTCACAGACGTCGCCGGACATGCTGAACACGCCCTCGGTCAGCAAGAAAACGCTGCCCTCGGGGTTTTTCTCGCGCGCAGCCGCAAGCTTCTCGGAAGCTCGGTGCCGGTCATTATGCGGAAAAGACACCAGACGGGCGCCCGAAGCCCGGCAGCCCTCATAAATGCTGGCATGATTCTCCCGGTCGTACAGGATGATGTCCTGTGGCTGAATCAAACAGCTCAGCACGCCCAGATTGGTCAAAAAGCCCGTGGTATGCACTACGGCCATTTTCTTGCCCACAAAGTGCGCAAGCCGCTCTTCCAGCTCGTCGTGCAGGCTCATGTTGCCCGAAAGAAAACGAGATCCGCCAGGGCCGGAACCCCAACGGCCAATCGCCTCGATCGCCGACTCCAACACCCGGGGATCATGCGTCAATCCGAGATAGTCGTTGGATCCGATCATGACCAGCCTGCGGCCGTTGACTTCGACCTCCGTACCCCAGGACTTCGATACCGGCTGAAAATACGGATAAAATTGCTGCTGCTTCGCGCCTTCGATGAGCCTGGCAAAGGCTTGGCTGCGTTTTTTGATCTTCATTGGCAAAACGTTCCTGATTTCGTTGTAGACGGCGCGGTTCTGCCGGGCTTCACAGCCTGCTTGTCCGATGTGGAAGGGAGAAAGGAGCGCCACTTACTCCGTCATCCCTGCCTCGACAGGCAACCCGACTAATATCGACTAACTCTGGAAAATGATTACATAAAGTCTACACTGGAAACTGCCGAAACGGCCCCTCGGGCTTCCGTTTGCCGAAAGTCGTCTTCAGCAGGCTGGAAGTCCTTACACCCCGCTTCCGGGCCTGTCAACCGTATACTGCGCCCGAACCTGCCGTCCATTTCGAAGTTGCCCCCGGGCCTTCACACCGGCATGATGGCGCCTTCGATATCGTCAATATCGACGCCGCGATCGAGGATTCGTTCTCACGCCCCCTTGCCATAGGTCCGCCCCTGGGCTAGGGCTGCGGCGTTGACATTCAGGCCGGCTTTCGATGTGTTCACCATGATCCCGTTTCATTCCAGGCAGCCGTTACGCTGCGCCACACGCAGGCAATCATGATCTACGCCGCACCGTCGATACGCGCCGATCGAGCCACCTGGTGGCTGATTATCGGATGCGCCGCTCCGATTCTACTCATTTCGGCCTGCATCGCCGTGTTCGGCGTCGACGTCCTGTTCTGGGACGAGTTCATCATGTGGGCCAGGTTGCTCGAGGCCATGGAGCGGCACGGGCTGCAACTGGCCGACCTCTTTGCACAACAGAACGAGCAGCGCAACGCCGCGGCCAGGATCGTCGGCCTGGCGCTGCTGCCCTGGTTCCGGCTCTCCCGTCTGCCCGAGCTGTACGTCATCGTACTCCTGTCTGGCGCGGGCTGGCTGGCGCTCTGCGGACTCTACGCGCGCACGCGACGCCGCTTCCAGGTGCAGGGGCAGCGCTGGGTGTATGCCTGCTTTGCCTGGCTGACCTTTTCCACGGTGCAGTGGCAGGTGTTCACCGTCGGCGTGAATACGGCCATCGTGACCTCCGTGGCCTGCCTGCTGGCAGGGGCCTGGCTTCTCGCCGGGTCGCCCGGACCGCTGCGTTTTCTGCTGGCGCTGCTCGTCGGCTACGCCGGATCCTTCAACTTCGCCAACGGCCTTTTTTATTGGATATGCCTGCCGATCGTACTGCTCGCGCAGGAGTCGCCCCGACGCAGCCGGCTTGTCCGTCTGATGATCTGGCTTCTGGCCGGGGCCGGAGCCTGGGCACTGTACTTCCATGGCTATGTCAAGCCCGGTCACCACCCTGACCTGGGTTTCGGGCTAACCCATCCGCACGTGTTCATCGCCTTTTTCCTCACCTATCTCGGCGGTCCGCTGGCCATGGACAACCTGCCGTTCGCCGCGGCGCTGACGCTCGGCCTGGGCGGGGTCGTCTTCCTGGCCGTCAATCTGGCGTATTGCCGACGCGCCGGGATACGCCTCTTCCCCGACCTTGCGCCCTGGGCCGCGATTCTGCTCTTCGCTCTGCTCAGCGATCTGGCGACCAGCGTCGGACGCGCCGGGTTCGGCATCCAGCAGCAGGCCCTGCAAAGCCGCTATGCGGCCTTTGCCAATCTGTTCTGGGCCGTAGCCGTGGTCGTCGCCGTTCTGGCCCGCAGCGTCGCGGCGAAAAATCCAGCAGCGTGCCCGCGGCACTGGCTGCGACGCGCGCAGGCCGCGTTCTGGGGGCTGTGTCTGGTCTGCTTTCTCGTGTCCAGCGTCATGTCGGTGCTGGTGATGCGGCACCGCCAGGCGAAACTGCTGGCCGGCCGGGCCGAGCTGTTCGAATTGACCGACGACGCGCTCGTCAGGGGCATTTTTCCCGATCCGCACTATATGAAGCGGATGCTTCCCTTGTTTTTCCAGCACCGACTGTCCGTGTTCCGGGACATCCGCGACCTGGGGGACTACCCTCGCCTGGACGGCGAGCACAACGCCGGGGCCTTGCTCCTGGCGGAGACCAGCGGTCCGGCGGACACCCGGGACTTCCCGTCGGGCGTGCTTCTGCGGGGCTGGGCGCGTGACCCCCTTTCCAACCGGGCGGCGAGGCGGGTACTGATCGTCGCGGACGGCCGGCTGATCTACGCCGGTCGCACCGGTCGGTCCGTTCCCGAGGGAAGCGCCGACGCGCCGCCGGATTCCGGGTTTCAGCTGTTCCTTCCCTCCGACTATTTCCCTGCCCCGAGCGTACGGCTGGAACTCTTCGCCCTGCTCGACGACGAGCGCATCGCCCCGCTGGTCAACCGGACCGGAGCGCTGCTGCGCCTCCCCGAACCGTATTATCCGCCGGGCGGCATCGAACGCTATTTCTACAGCGGCGGTAGCCTGCCGTTTCAATCCGGAGGAAACGGGAACGATCATGTCCGCTAACCCCTACGCCCGCCTGGACGCTGCGCTATGCGGGCTGCTCATCCTGGGCATTGCCGCGTACGCGGGCGTACGGGCCTGGACCTTGTCCTTCACGCACGACGAGGCACTGTCGTACATGGCCTGGGCGAACGCACCGTGGGGCCTGGCGCTGTCCTGGGAGGGCATCGGTTCGAGCCCGAACAGCCATTTCCTGAATACGCTGCTGCTCAAAACCGGCTCCGCGCTCTTCGGCCCGCGCGAAGCGGCCCTGCGCCTGTCCGGACTGCTGGGCGGGGGGCTGTTTCTGCTGGCCGCGTACGGCCTGACACGCCAGCTCACATCACCGGGGCGGCGTTTCTTCGGCCTTGCCCTGCTCACGGCCAACCCCTATCTGCTCGATTTTTTTTCCCTGGCTCGCGGGTATGGCCTGGCCTTGGGATTCACCACGCTGGCGCTCTGGTTCGTGGTCCTGCGCCTGCGCCAACCCCAAGGGCCGGGGCTGGGACTGAACCTGGCGGCCAACCTGGCGGCGGCCCTGGCCGCGCTGTCCAACCTGGCCTGTCTCAACGTCTTTCTGGCCCTGGTCGCGGTCCTGGTCGGCTACGAGCTGTTCGGCCCGCCGCGCCGGCAGCACGGCCCGATCAAACGCCTGGCACGCGCGTTCGTTGCGCCGGCGCCGGCGGCGCTGCTGCTGGCCTGGGTCTACTGGGTTCCGGTCCGGATGCTGCAGCAGGCGGATCAGTTTTTTTTCGGCGGCGAGCGCGGTTTTTTCGCCGATACGGTCGCCAGCCTGCTTAAGGGAGCGCTCTATCTCGACGTCGGGCACTCGGCGGACCTCTCTGCCCTGGCCATGGCCCTGGCCGTTGCGGGGCTGATCCTGCCCGTGCTCCTGGCGCGTACGCTGCGACGGTCGCATCCGTCGCTCCCGTTGGCCGTCGTGCCGGCCTTCTGGCTGTTCGCCCTGCCTGCACTGTGCGCGCTCGGATCCATTACCCAACACGTGATACTGGATACGCGTTTTGTCATCGACCGCGCGGCCTCGTACTATTACCCGCTCGTCAGCGTCTTTGTACTGGCCCTTCTGGCCGCCTGGCGGGAGTACGGACCATCGGGAGCGAGACGCGCCGCGACAGCGGCTACCGTTGTTCTGGCCGGAGTCGCGCTGCTCAATCTGGCCCTGCACGCCAATCTGCAAACCACGCGCGAATGGCCCTACGACGCGTGTACGAAACCCCTGATCACGACGCTGTCCCGCGAGTTGTCTGCCCCGGGACGCGCCTTCCGCCCTGTCCGGCTCGGAACCGATCATCTCCACGCGCCGGCGGTCGTGTTCTATCTCCACCAGCTGAACCTGCGTCAGGTGGACTGGGACTATAGCGAACCAGGAATACCCTTCGACTATTATCTGCTCCCCCGGTCTGCGCTGCCCGGCGCAGCAGGGGGCCATCCTCCTCGCCTGATGGAAACCTGCCCGACGCTCGACACCGTTCTTGCGGCAAGGGACTGATCCTGCGCCAGGCTATGACAGGGGCCGACGCTGCATCGTCCAGGTCGATCCATTGCACGCAACGCAGCGATGTAACTACGGACCTCGAATCATAAATCAGCAGTCAGCGAAAACGACATAAGAATATACCACAACGTATCAACGCGCTCATGACTGCCGAACGCGCACGGGAGGCGTCATTTTTACCGTTGCGCATTTAGCCGGACCGTACTATTTTCCTCCTCACAATTGCCTGGCGACCTGGCCCCGGACTGCCCTGCCGCCGTCGCATGGCGGCGTCGGCGTTCCATTCATTTCCAGTCGGCACGGTGATCTGTACGAAGGGAATACGCGGATGGCAGCGACGGAAAAAGAAAAAACCGTAACCAGAACCGGATCATCGGCCCAGTCTTCTGCCCGGGAGCAGATGAGCGAGGTCGAGCTGGTCAAGTACCTCGCCAGGCAGCTCAAGCTGGACGTCTACAGCCCGGAAAAATACCCTCACGACAAATCCCTGGGCGATATCGTCTCCGCGGAGCTGGCCCAGCACTACCGCATCGTGCCCTTGCGCTCCGTGGGTACCCTGCTCGTCCTGGCTATGGCCGACCCCTCGGATTTGCGCCTGCAGGATGAAATCCGCCAGCGGCTCAACTTCGACATCGAACCGGTCATCTGCACCGAGTCCGAGCTGAACAACCTGGCCCAGGCTGTCTACGGCACCACCTTCAATGTGAAGGAAATGATGTCCAGCATCGACGGCATGGACGCCGACGCCGCTGGCGACGCCGACGACTCGTCGCTGGACATGTCGCTGGGCAGCGCGCAGGACATGGCCAACGAGGCGCCGGTCATCAAGCTGGTCAATTCCATCCTCATGCAGGCCGTACGCGAAAAGTCCAGCGACATTCACATCAGCCCGGAAAAGGACCGCATCCAGCTCAGATTCCGCATCGACGGTCAGCTCAAGGAGTTCCCGGCGCCACCCAAGTCCTATTTCTTTCCCATCATCTCGCGCATCAAGCTGCTGTCGAACATGGACATCTCGATCACCCGCATTCCCCAGGACGGCCGGTTCACCTTCAAATACGCCGACTCCGAGGTGAGCGTGCGCGCCTCGGCCCTGCCGACCATCTACGGCGAAAACATGGTCATGCGGCTGTTGCAGCAGAGCAAGGGTAAGGCCCTGACCCTGGACGACCTCGGATTCGACGAGAAGGAGAAGGCCAAATTCCTCCGGGCCGTGGAAAAGCCCTATGGCATGGTGCTGGCCACCGGTCCTACCGGCAGCGGCAAATCGACGCTGCTTTACGCCCTGCTGCGCAAGGTCAACAAGCCCAACATCAACATCATTACCCTGGAAGA
>CAZGAH010000005.1:36357-54063 GCA_964523295.1 uncultured Desulfovibrionaceae bacterium
GCGTGCGCCAGGTGCAGCTCAACCGCAAGGCCGGGATGACCTTTGCCAGCGGCCTGCGCTCCATCCTGCGCCAGGACCCCAACGTCATCATGGTCGGCGAAATCCGGGATCAGGAGACGGCCCATATCTCCATCGAATCCGCGCTGACCGGCCATCTGCTCCTGTCCACGCTGCACGCGAACACCTCGTGCGGCGCGGTGACCCGTTTCGTGGAGATGGGCATCGAGCCCTTCCTGGTCGCCTCCACGCTGCTCGTAGCCGGAGCGCAGCGACTGGTCCGCCGCATCTGCCCGCATTGCATCGAGCCCTACGAGGCGCCGCTCGAGGCCATGTCCGCGCTCGGACTCAAGCCGATCCCGGGCACTCTGTTCCTGCGCGGCAAAGGGTGCTACCAGTGCAACGAAACCGGCTATCAGGGACGTTGCGGTGTTTATGAAATCCTGGACGTCACCAACAACATCAAGGACCTGATTATCAAGGGCGCCAGTATGCACGTACTCGAAACTGAGGCCGTGAAACTGGGCGTGTTGCGTACCTTGATCATGGACGCGGCCGACAAGGTGCTGCGCGGCTTCACCACCCTGGAAGAGGCCGGCGCGGCGGTGCTCATCTGAACGTTCAGCCACGCGGAGACTGCCCAATGGCTTACGCCTTCGACAAACCCCTGCCCCTGTCCGATCGCCTGGCGGTCGAGTTTTCTTCTCTTGTGCTGCCCGGCCGCTCGCCTTTCGCCTCGGGCACCTGCGGCGCGGCCGTCGCGACGCTGCTTGCGCCCTGGCTGTTTTTCCCGCTCTCGCCCACGTCGCGGATTCTTCTCATCCTGCTGCTCTTTTTCGCCGGCGGCCTGGCCGGATCGCGCGTGGAAGCCCTGTGCGGAAAAAAGGACCCCGGTCTGGTGATCATCGACGAGGTCATGGGCCAGTGGATCACCTTCCTGCCCTTTGCCACGCTCTCGCCCCTGGCCATGGTTATCGGATTTCTGCTGTTCCGCTTTTTCGACATCCTCAAACCCTGGCCGGTGCGCAGCTCCGAGACCTGGCTGCCCGGAGGCTACGGGATCATGATCGACGACGGCCTGGCCGGCATCTACGGGATGATCTCCCTGGCCCTGCTGCACAATATCTTTTCCTGGCTCTAGGCGGCGCGTCCCTGACAGAGACCTGGACGGCGCAGCGCAGCGGGAAAAACGGCGTCACGATCAGCGGAACCGCCCCCCCGGGCAGAAACGCGTCCGCTGATTCCATTTCGCCCGTAAAGAAGCCCCCACGTCCGCGAAAGACGAAGGAGAACCGCATGAACGCCGACACGACGCACCTCGACACCCTCGCGCTGCACGCCGGGCAAGACCTGGACAAGGAGGCACGGGCGCGGGCCGTGCCCATTTACCAGACCACCAGCTACGTCTTCCGCGACACCGAGCACGCCGCCAGCCTCTTCGGCCTGCGGGAAGCCGGCTACATCGATACCCGGATCATGAATCCGACCACCGATGTCGTAGAAAAACGCCTGGCCGCGCTGCATGGCGGCTCCGCGGCCCTATGCGCCGCGTCGGGCATGTCCGCCATCTTCTACGCCATCGCCGCCATCACCGCCGCCGGGCAGAACATCGTCTCCGGGTCGAACCTGTATGGCGGAACCCGCACCCTCTTCAGCCAGACGCTCAAGCGCTTCGGCATCGACGTGCGCTTTGTGGATTCCTCCGACCCGACCAACTTCGCCGCCGCCATCGACGACAATACGCGGCTGCTGTTCACCGAGACCATCGGCAATCCGCGCTGCAACGTCGACGACCTCGACGCTATCGCCCGCGTGGCCCACGAGCACGGACTGCCGTTCATTCTGGACAATACGGTCGCCGCGCCGCCAATCTTCGACCCCTTCGCCCACGGCGCCGACATCGCCGTCTATTCCCTGACCAAGATCATCGGCGGCCACGGAACCAGCATCGGCGGCGCCGTCGTCGAGGCCGGCACCTTCGACTGGGCCGCGTCGGGCAAGTTCCCCGAGATTACCGACCCGGACCCGAGCTATCACGGCCTGAATTTCTGGAAGGCCCTGTGCGAGCTGGAGGGTACGCCCTGCACCGCCTTTTGCGTCAAACTACGCACAGGGCTGCTGCGCGACATCGGCGCCACGCTCGCCCCCATGAACAGCTTTCTGTTTCTCCAGGGCCTGGAGACCCTGCCCCTGCGTGCCAGACAGCACTGCCATAACGCACAACGGGTGGCAGAATTCCTTCAGGCCCACCCGGCCGTGACCTGGGTGAACTACGCCGGGCTGCCCGATCACAAGGATTATGACCGCGCCAGGCAATTCTTCCCCCTGGGACCGGGCGCCGTCTTCGGCTTCGGCATCGAGGGCGGCATCGACGCCGGTCGCCGCTTCATCGAGGCCGTGCGCCTCTGCTCGCACCTGGCCAACATCCTCGACGCCAAGACCCTGGTCATCCACCCGGCCAGCACCACGCACTCGCAGCTCTCGGAGGCGGAACTGCGCGCATCCGGCGTGCCCGCCGACATGGTGCGTATTTCCGTCGGCATTGAGCACGCGGATGATATCATCGCCGATCTGGACCAGGCCCTGCGCGTCGCGCACCAATAGCCGGGCCGCGGCGTTCAGGACAGGAGTTGAAAACGGCGCACCGCGTCGTACAGCAACGCCGCGGACATCGCCCACAGGGCCAGACCCAGCAGGCTCATGCACAGACGATAGCCCCGGCCGCCCAACAGCCCGCGGAAACGGACCGTGAGCAGGGCCACGCCGATCTTGGAGCCCAGCAGCAGCGCGTAAAAGCCCGCCAGATACGCCGCCGGCGCCGCAATCCCGGAGGCCGAGGCGCGGATGCAGGCCGGGCCGCCCACAAGCAGCCAGAACAGATAGGGGTGCGGACTCAGGGCATTGACCAGAACGCCGCGCCAGAGCGATGCCAGCGGGCGCCCGGTCGGGCCGGAAGCAGGGCGACAGGTCAGACACTCCCAGCCCAGCCAGATCAGATAGATCGCGCCCGCCGCGGACAGCAGCCCCGGAATCCAGGCGTTGTCGCGCAGGGCGTCCACCAGGAGCAACGACGCGGCGATGATCGGCAGATCGGTCAGCAGCGGCGCCAGCGCAGCCAGAATCCCGGCCCGGACCGACCCCCGCAGGGTTTCGGCAATGACCAGCGCGAGCAGCGGCCCCGGCGCCATGCCGGCGCTCAAGCCCAGCAATGCGCCGGTGGCGAACCAGCCGACAGTCAGCGACATGAACGATTCACCGGGGTTCCTCTGGCGCGGACGCGCCGGCATGATCCTCTGGCGGATTGTGCTCTGGAGGAAGGCCGGACAAGGCGTCCTGCCCGGATTGACATGCGCGCTTGCCGGGCCAGAAACGGGCGAGAAGCCAGGAGCCGTATCCCGCGACTCCTGAAACAGGTACGAGCAGTCAGGGCCGGCACAGCGCTGTCCCGGCGAGCACTACGCCCAGGCCGAGCAGCACGCAGCAGCCGGTTATCCAACCGATCACGGTCGCAAAGCGTCTGTTCATCGTCTCTCCTTGCAGGTGACGATCATCGTGCCGTTTCCGCGAGCACGGAGCGGATAGCCGGGGCGATACTGTCCAGATCGTGACAAAGCCGGATGCCGGCCTGCTCCATGTCGGCGAGCTTGGCCGCGACGCCGCCCCCGGACTCGTCCAGGATGGCGCCCGCGTGCCCGAGCCTGCGTCCCGGCGGCGCGGTCCGGCCGGCGATGAAGCCGAACAGGGGCTTTTCGAAGCCCGTAGCCCGGATATGCGCGGCCAGATTCTCCTCTGCGTAGCCGCCTATCTCGCCGACCACAAGCACTGCCCTGGTCCGGGGATCGCGGCGCAGGCCCTCCAGCAGGGGGATGTAATCCGTGCCGACAAAGGGGTCTCCTCCGATGCCGGCGCAGACGGACTGGCCCAGCCCGGCCGCGGTCAAGCCAGCGGCAATCTCGTAAACCAGGGTCCCGCTACGCGAGAGTATGGCCACGGGGCCGGGCGCAAAGGCCTGATCGGGCATGATGCCGAGCTTGCAGCGTCCCGGCAGGATCAGGCCGGGCGTGTTCGGCCCGAGCAACAGGCAGGCGCGCGTGCGCAACACCTCGCGCACGGCCAGCATCTCGGCCTGAGCAATGCCCTCGGTGATGCAGGTAACGAAGGGGATCCCGTTTTCGACTGCCTCAAGAATGGCGTCCGCGGCGCCGGCTGCGGGCACGAAGCTGATGGCGGCGTCGAACGGGCCTTTGACCCGGAGCGCCTGCCGGACCGAATCAAAAATCGGGATGCCCTCGACCTCGGCACCGCCCTTGAAGGGCGTAACTCCGGCCATCAGATTGACGCCATAGTCGCGCATCAGCGCGCAGTGCGTCCTGGCTGCGCGCCCGGTCGCCCCCTGGACCAGAATCCGGGAACGATTGTCGAGCGCAAGGGCATGGCGAACGGCCGCCAGCATCTCGGGAGCTGGCCGATCGAAAAGAACACCCCGGACGTCGGATTCGTCGACCCTGCACGTCGAGACCTCGATCCGTGCCGGCGTCACATAATCCGGGCTCCCGGACTGCGAGCGGGCCGCTTCCTCCGGCAGACACGCGCGCAGACAACTGAGCGCGGCGTCGCGCTCGCGGGTCACGAAAACGCCGGGCATCCCCAGGCTCTCGAGCAGGGCCTGACCAGCCTCGGCGCCGTGACCGGCCAGCCGCAGCACCAAAGGCCTGACCGGAGGCCGGCCTTCCAGGGCCTGCACCAGGACCTTGACCACGCGCTCGCACGAGACGATCCCGCCGAAGAGATTGAGAAACACGACCTTGACCGCGGGATGGTCGAAGAGCAACCGCAGAGCCGTGCCCATGCGCCGCTCGTCCGCGCCGCCGCCCAGGTCCATGAAATTCGCGGCCGGTAGCCCGGCTGCGTGGAGAAGGTCCATGGTGGCCATGGCCAGCCCGGCGCCATTGGCCAGCAGTCCGACCGAGCCGTCAAGTTCGACATAGGCCAGCCCGGCCTGCCGGGCCACGGCCTCGATGGCAGAGAGCCGATCCGGCGGGCTCAGCTGCTCGAGATCAGGACGCCGGACAACGACGTTGTCGTCGATTTCGATTTTCCCATCAAGGGCAATCCACGCGCCCGCGGGGTCGAGGACCAGGGGATTGATCTCGGCCAGCAGCAGGCCGTTGTCACGCACGGTTGCATACACGTTTTCGACCAGCGCGCGAAAACCCTCCCAGAGTCCGGGCTCGACGCGCTCGCCGAGCAGATGAAAAAAGGCTGCCCGTATCTGGTGGAGACGCGGCCCGGCGACCGGTGAAATGGCCTGGATCAGCAGGGCCGGACCGGTCCGCGAGTCTGATTCCGCGTCTGACTCCGCGAGCGTTTCCACGTCCACGCCGCCGGGGCCGGCAGCCAGCACCAGGGAACCGAGGCGTCGGGATACGGCAAAGGCGAGATAGTACTCGGCCTCGTGGGAAACGGCGGACTCGACGCGCACGGACGCCACGGTCTGCCCCCGAAATCGCCCGACAAACAGCCCGGCGCAGACCTGACGCAAGGCAGTCAGATCGCTGGCCTGGAGCACGGCCCCGGCCTTGCCCCTTCCTCCGGCCACAACCTGGGCCTTGGCAAACCAGGGTCCGGGGAAGTCCGGCGCCAGACCGGGGACATCGTCCGGACCGATCAGCCTGCCCGGCGGCGTGGCCAGGCCTGCCGCGCGCAGCATTTCCTTGCTCTGGTGCTCGGTCAGCAACATAGGGGCCTCCAGGACCGCGCATCGTAGCGCAGGGGGGCCGACGACGGCGGGCCGCCGCGCTCAGCCTGCGCCGATCCCGTATCAGAATCCCAGATCGCGGTTGATCAGAATGACCTTGATCCGGCCGATGGGAAAGCTCTTTTCCGTGATCGTCCAGGTATTGCAGATCCTATCCGTGCTGTTGCAGTCCTCGCATCTCCCGGTCTTCGCGCAGGGTGTTTTCTTGTTCAGGCGGATGGCATTGACCGGCGCGGCGTACTCTTTGATCCGCGCGCGCGCTGCGTCGACGTCGGCCACGATCTTGTTGCGGCCGGCAAGCACGACCACGTGATGCGGCCCGAACGTCAGCGCCGCAACACGGTTACCGATCATGTCCAGGTTGACGAGCTGCCCCTGACGGGTGATCGCGTTGGCGCCGGTAAAAAAGAGGTCCGCCAGCAAGGCCCTGCGCCGGCGCTCATGCTTTTCGTCCGCCGGCAGGCCCTTTTCGAAGGTGTCGATAAGTTCGATGCCCTCGACGGTGATGGACCGCTGCGTGCGAAAGATATCGAGCAGGCCGCAATCCTTGAAGGTCTGGGAGCCCCCCCAGGAAACCGACATGGCACCCGTGGCGGGAAGGATCAGTTCCAGCACCAGCCGGGTCGCCTGCGCTTCGTCTTCGGCAACGTAGACATCGAAGCCGTTCGCTGCCAGCGCCTTGCGCGTCGATTCGAGATGAAGGCTCCAATAGTGGTCAATGGGCTTGTCCATGGGCTCAGCTCCTTGTCAGGACAGGGGTGTACGGTCCGATGCGCCCGTGGACGCCGTCGCGGTCAGCCCGGATGCGCCGGCTCGGAGAAACATGACCGCGTCTGCTGCGGAGTTCATTCTTGCTCCCGGCGCCGGAACATGGCATCCTTGCCAGACCGGTCGGCCAGCCAGTCGTCAGGCAGTCCTGACAACGGCGCGTCTCGGAACCTGCCCCACATCTACCACAGGCGGTTCTGACTGGGAAGTGGGCACGACCGGACCGGCTGCCCCGAGGAGAACTGCCCTTGCACCCCGATTGCTTTCCGCATGGCCATAGCGCGGCCACCGCGTCACGGAGGATGCTTTCCGGATGAACGCCCGCAACCGGCATATCCTGTGCAACCTGTTCATCGGCATCCCGTTGGGCGGCTTGCTGCTCGGTTCGCTCCTGTTCCTGGGCCAGAGTCTGTACGGCGTCACGCGCGACCCCGAGGCCTGGACTCAATGCCGGGTTTTCTCCGACTGGCTGTTCCAGAAATGGGGAATATGGGAGCGCATGGCGCCGCTCATGACCATGCTCTGCGATCTCTCCCCGGGCGGCCATATCGTGCTGCTCAGCATTCTGCTGGGCTGCATCTTCGTCCCCCTGGGCCTGTATCTCGGGCGGCATCTCAGGTAGCCGGAACAGTGCCGGACGGTCCGCACTGCCGGACGCAACGGCGCGGGCTGCGCTGCCGACAGCGCTGACTACGGCGTAAGGGTAGAAAACGAAACGGGAAGCGGGGCGGATGAACGACCGGACGTCAGCCTCCGTCAGGAGGCCTTGCCCTCGCCCTCGCCAGAGGCAGCCAGGGTCTCCAGATCGTTTTCGCAGGCCTTGATGACGTTCCGGGCAAAGGCGATCGCGACTTTCTTGGCGGCCTCCAGGTCGCCGATCTTGTCACGCAGGGAGCGTTTGCCCACCTGAATCTTCCACCCCGGGGTTCCCAAACGATCATAGACCACGGCAATAAGCAACACGCCACCGAGCGTAGAGTGATACGCCGAGTCCTCGTGCTTGTTCCACTTGATGGCGCTCATAGGATCACCTGGCAAAGGCTATGTGATTAGGTCGAATTTGTAATTCACCCTACGCTGAACCCGGTAAAATGCCAAGGAATATTTTACGGTTGGAAATACGCCGGCGTTGCCGGCCTGTCGCCGTGAAACAAGGCTCGACTCTGAAACACTGTCCGGGTGTTTCAGAGTCGAGCCTGCAAGCAGCAAAGCTTATTTAACGGGAATAGGCGCTAGAAGCCCTCTTCCAAAGGCGGATTCACCAGCCAGGCGCCGTCGCGTCGGGACAGGGGGCTGGAGGTGGAGTCCGGGGCCAGGAAGACCTGACGGCCGACGATACTGAGTCGCCCCCGGGACAACCACTGCAAGGCCTGGGGATAGATGCGATGCTCGAGGGCCAGGATGCGCTGTCCGAGCGTGCCGGCGACGTCGTCCTGCTGCGCGGGCACTGCTGCCTGAATGATGACCGGCCCGTTGTCCATGACCTCGTTGACGAAGTGTACGGTGCAACCGGAGAGGCGCACCCCGTAGCTGGCAGCGTCGCGCTGTCCGTGGGTTCCGGGGAAACTGGGCAGCAGGGCCGGATGGATGTTCAGGATGCGCTCGGGGAAGGCCTGAAGAAACTCCGGAGTCAACATGCGCATGAACCCGGCCAGGGCTACGGTATCGGCGCCTGCCTCCCGGATGGCGTCGACGAGCACGGCGTCGAAGGCCTCGCGGGAGGGATAGTCCTGATGTGCGACCGCCCGGGTCGGGATGCCATGCCGGCGCGCCCGCTCCAGGCCGAAGGCCTCGGGGTTGTTGGAGAGGACGATGCTGATTCTGGCGTCGAGCGTGCCAGCCTCGATCCTGTCGATCATGGACTGCAGATTCGAGCCCGAGCCGGAGACGAGCACGGCGAGTGCGAGCGGCATGGTTTCCCCCTGGCCGCATTCCGCGACCGCTGGATCATTTCATCCGGGCGCTTCCCGCAGCTGGCGGTCAGCTCCCTATGGCCCCGGCGATGGCGGAGACCAGAGCCGGAATGGTGTACTCGGCGGGCTGGATGTCGGCGGTAAAGCCGTGCCGCTCGAGCGTGGCCGCGGTAACCGGTCCGATGCAGGCGAGCTTGAGGCCCGGGCGCAGGTCCTCGATGCGCGCCGACGGCACCAGGGCGAAAAAATTATCCACGGTAGAAGAGCTGGCAAAGGTCAGACAATCGACCTCGCCGGCGTCCAGCCGCTTCAGGAAATCCTCCACGCCTGCCTTGGCCGGGAGCGTTTCGTAGACCGGGATGACGTCCACCTTGGCCCCGGCCTGACGCAGCTCCTCGGGGAGCAGTTCGCGGGCCAGTCTGGCGCGCGGCACGAGTACCCGCTTGCCGGCGACGCCGCGCTCCAGCAGTCCCGAGACCACGTGCTCGGCCACGTACTTGTCCGGCACGAAGTCGGCCCTGATGCCGCGGTCCTTGAGCGCGGCCGCAGTGGCCGGACCGATGGCCGCCACCTCCAGGCCGCCGAAGACGCGGGCATCCAGCCCGATTTCATCGAGCTGGCGGAAGAAATGGCTGACGCCGTTGACCGAGGTAAAAATCACCCAGTCGTAGCGCTGCAAACCGAGGATGGCGGTTTCCAGCTCGGCGTAATCGTCCAGGGGCTCGATTCGGATGGTCGGGAACTGCAGGCAGCAGGCGCCCAGTTCCTCCAGCTGCGTGGCGAGTTCGCTGGCCTGCTCGCGCGACCGCGTGACCACGACGCCCTTGCCCAGCAACGGCTTCTTTTCGAACACGTTGAGCGTTTCGCGCAGACGCACGACCTGGCCGACGACAACGAGCGACGGGGCCTTGAAACCGAGTCGCCCGGCCTCGGCCGCGACCTTGTCCAGCGTGGACACGAGCACGCGCTGGCGGCAGGTGGTCCCCCAGCGGATGACCGCGACCGGCATATCCGGGGCCATGCCCGCGGCCTGAAGATTGGCGGTGATCTCGGGCAGGTTCTTCATGCCCATGAAAAAGACCAGCGTTGAGGCACTGCGGGCCAGAGCGTTCCAGTCGTGCGCGCTCGAGGCCTTGCCGGGGTCCTCGTGCCCGGTGATGAAGCTTACGCTGGAGGCGTAGCGGCGATGCGTCAGCGGGATGCCGGCGTAGGCCGGAGCAGCGACCGCCGAGGTCACGCCGGGCACGACCTCGAACTCCAGGCCCGCGGCCACCAGATCCTCGGCCTCCTCGGCGCCGCGACCGAAAACATAGGGATCGCCGCCCTTGAGCCGGGCCACTGTCTTGCCCGAGCGCACCTTTTCCACGAGCAGGTTGTTGATCTTGTCCTGCGTAAGGGTATGGTCGCCCCCCTGCTTGCCCACGTAGATAATCTCCGCGTCGGGCCGGCAGTGCCGGAGCAACGCGGGGCTGGCCAGATAGTCGTAAACGACAACATCTGCCGTCTCCAGCACGGCCTTGGCCTTCAGGGTCAGCAGCCCGGGGTCGCCAGGCCCCGCTCCCAAGAGATAAACCTTCATGCAGTCTCCATGACGGCCGCAACGGGCCTGCCGGCGCCATGCCGGATGTGGTGGACGAAGTGCTCCCGACGTGTCGCAGCCCTAGGGATAGCGGTGTTTGCCTCGGCAGGCTTCAAAAAACGCCTCCACGCCCTGGGCACGCATAATGTCGTTGTTCCGCCGCCAGACCGCCTCGAGCTGCGGCGGGAATCCAGTCCGGGAGCAGGGAAATTCCCTGCACTGAAAGCAGAAGTCCACGTTCTTTTCCTTCACGCAACGTGTCACGCGACAGCCCTTGAACAGGCAGCCACCAGCCCGGCAGCCCGGGCAGGCGCCTTTGGAGAGGAAATCCAGGAATTCCTTGAAGTGCGCGTAGCGCTCGAACACGGGCTCCATGTGCCGGAACCGCTCGGCGTAGGTGGTGAAATTGGGTCCAAGCAGCTCCGACAACGCCTTGGCGTGCGCGCTGATCGCCCCCTCCGCGCGCGCCAGACAGGTGCTGCAATCAAGCCCGCAGGGGGCGAGAATGGCGAAAATGTCCTCGTAATCCATCGTCTATATCCACCGCACGCGGGCCGGCAATCGGGCGGGAATGCGCGCGATCCGGTAGCGCGGATGTCCCAGCATGAGCGCGGCGAAGACCTTGTGCCCGTCGGGGATGTTTAACGCATCGAGCAGTGGGGCATGTCCGGCCGAGGCGGCCATGATCAGCATCCCGGCCCAGCAGGCGCCCAGGCCGTGCGTGTGAATGAGCAGCTCCAGCCAGGTCCCGGCGATAACGCAGTCCATCTGGCTGGACCCGACGCCGGCGTCCGCGTGGGCGACAATCACGTGCGGCGCGCCACGCAAAATCATGTCCTTGCCCTGATCCCAGGCAGCGACCAGGCCCGGGAAAACGTTGTTCTGCTGCAGCCAGTCCTTGATCAATCCGGCCAGTTGCCTGGTGGACTGTGCCGACCCGCTCACCAGCCAGTGTACGGGCTGGTGATTGAGTCCCGAAGGCGCGTAGCGGACAACATCAAGCAGTCCGTCGATGACGGCGCGCTCCACGGGCTTGTCCTTGAAGCTGCGTACGGAGCGGCGGGTCTCGAACAGTGCTGTCAGGGCCTCCGGGCCGGGCTGGATATCGCGCCGTACGGGCCGGCAATCGTCCGGCGCGAGCGGGTGGCTGCCGGTCAGGCTGAGCGCGCCGTGGGGGCAATAGGCGACGCAGTGGCCGCAGGCGGCGCAGAAGGCCTCGGCGCCGGGCACGGCCTGAGGCAGTCCCTCGGCGTCGGGCTGAATCAATCCGAGCGGACACTCCGCGCTGCAGATACCGTCGCGCGTGCAGCGCTGCGGATCAACGGTAATCAAGGACATAGCGACTCCTTGCGTAGTTTGCTTGCCGACGGCCAACCCTGCACTGCGGACGCGGCAGTTCCTCCCTGCCGGAACGAAGGGCCGTCCGCAACGGGTCATGCAGTCGGGTCAGGCAATCGGGCCTGGGGTTTATCAAGCGCGTGCGGTCCTATCGTTTTTCCACCGAAAGATCAACCGAGTCGAGGTATATGGCCTGAACGACGATTTTGTAGTCCCCGAGGTACAGCTCGTCACCGGCCATCCGGCCCGCGAACCGGAACGCAGGACGCCCAGGGATTTCCAGGGCAATATCCACGTTGCTGTAGTTGAACCCGGCTACGGTAATCGTGATCCCACCGTCGATGCGCTGCGCCGGGTGCTCGCGTGACAGCACATAGAGTCCGTCGCCGCGCTGTTCCGGCGACGCGGGCGAAGCCGGAGCGCCCGGTCGGACCGGCGGCGTCAGGGCTGCGATCTCCTGTCTGACCCGCGCATCGGGCGGAAGCGCCTCCGACGGGCCGGTCGCGGCGGGAACCGTCGCCTGCGCCGGGGATGCCGGAGCGGCCGGGGTCGCGGCTGGTTCCGGTGTCGGGGCCGAAGCCGGGGCCGGTGCGGGCGCCGGTGTCGGAGACTGAGTCGGAGCGGGCGCCGGTGTCGGAGCCTGAGCTGGAGCGGGCGCCGGTGTCGGGGCCTGAGCTGGAGCGGGCGCCGGAGCCGGAGACTGAGCTGGCGAGTGCGCTGGAACCGGAGCCGGCGTTGACGCCGGTGCGGTCCTGGGCGCCGTGGTTTTCGCCGGCAGTCGCGGCGTCCGTTCGGCCGGGGCGGTGGTTGGAGTCGTGGCGCCAGGGTGCGGCAGGGGCGGAATCGTTGGCCTGGACGGACTCGAGGCCGCGGGCGAACTCACAGACTGTTGTGCGGCCGCGTCCTCCTGTCTGGCCCCGGCATCCTGCCTGGACGTAACGTCGCGCCGCATCGTGTGCTCTTTTTTCGCCGGGGAAGCCTGTTCTTTTTTCTCCGGTGCCGACGGCGGCGACGCGTGGGGAACAGCCGGGGACGCGGTCGCTGTCCGCTCCCGTCCGGCATTGCCGGACTCGCTGTCCCCGGGCAGGACCCTGGTCTTCATGGTCTGGTGCTGCTGCGTCATGCTTACAGCTGCCGAGTCCGTCACCCGCGGCTCGGGCTGAAGAACGATGGTCCCGGTCCGCAGGACATCCTCGTTGAAAAAATACCCAAGGCTCATAACGAGCGCCAGGACGGCAAGACCGACGTAAATGAGATTCGGGCCGAATTTCATGAACAAGGCAATCCTTCTCGGAAGTGATGCCGGATAATGTACTTTTCCGCAGGGTCTGACAAGCGCGTTGTTGCCTCTTGTTGCCTGTTGCTGCCTGTTTGTCCCCTGCGCGGCACCGAACAGCTATTTTCCGGGCAACGCGTTGCCGACAGCGAGCGACCGGTCCGGCCGGTTCAGGCCTGGGCTGCCTTGAGCCTGGATTGCAGCTCGCGCATCTTGCCGAGCTTTTCCTCCAGTACCTGCGCGCGCTCCTGTTCCTTGGCCACCACTTCGGCCGGCGCCTTGGCCAGAAAACCCGCGTTTTCCAGCTTGCGGCGTATTGCCGACAGATCCTTGTCCACCTTGGCCAGTTCCTTGTCCAAACGGGCCAGCTCGACGTCGAAGTCCACGGCGCCGCTCAAGGGCACGAACAGCTCGTTGCCCTGGACCACGCCCGTGGCCGAGGCCTTGGGGCCTTGCCGGTCGGGGCCGCAGCTCAGGCTTTTGAGTCGTGCCAGCGTGACGATGGTCTTGCTGGAGTCTTCGATCGCGGCCCGGGCCTCGGACGTGGCCGTGCGTATCAACAGGTCCAGGGGCAGGCCGGGCTTGATGTTCAGCTCGCCGCGGATAGTGCGTACGCAGGTGATGATTTCCTGCACCAGTGTCATGCGCTCCGGGGCCTCAGGCCTCAGGCAGTCCGGCCGGCGCTCGGGAAAGGGCTGCCGGGCGATGTCGGACTCGGCCAGGCCGGGCAGGCTGTGCCAGATTTCCTGGGTCACGAAGGGCATGATGGGGTGAAGCAGGACAAGGATTTCCTGCAACGCGAGCTGCAGGCAGCGCCTGGCCGCGGTCTGGCGGTCGACGTCCTCGCTGGACAGCTCGGGCTTGAGCAGTTCGAGATACCAGTCGCAGAATTCATGCCAGATGAACTGATAGAGGGTCTGGGCCGCGTCGTTGAAGCGGTATTCGGTCAACGCCGCATCCACGTCGTCTTTGACGGCTTCCAGCCGGTGAAACAGCCAGGCGTGATGCAGTCCCTCCACCCGCGCGGGCGAAAAGGAGGCATCCGGGGGGAGCTCATCGGGCAGATTCATGAGCGTGAACCGTGCCGCATTCCAGAGCTTGTTCACGAAATTGCGATAGCCCTCGATGCGCTCCTCGGACAGCCGGATGTCGCGGCCCATGGCGGCAAAGGCGGTCAGGGTGAAGCGCAGGCTGTCGGTGCCGAAGGCGTCGATCATGGCCAGCGGATCGATGACGTTGCCGGTGGACTTGCTCATCTTCTTCCCTTCGGCGTCGCGCACCAGGGCATGGATGTACACGTCGCGGAAGGGCACGTCGTCCATGAAATGCAGGCCCATCATCATCATCCGCGCGACCCAGAAGAACAGGATGTCGAAGGCGGTAACCAGCACGGCCGTGGGATAGAAGGCGCGCAGTTCGGGCGTACGCTCCGGCCAGCCCAGCGTGGAGAAGGGCCACAGGGCTGAGGAAAACCAGGTATCGAGCACGTCCTCCTCCTGCACCAGGGCCTTGCCCCCGCACTCGGGACAGGCGGTCGGATCGGTCGCGGCGACCACCAGTCGGCCGCAGTCCTGACAGGTCCAGGCCGGGATGCGGTGCCCCCACCAGATTTGCCGCGAGATGCACCAGTCGCGGATATTGTCCAGCCAGTTGTAGTAAACCTTGGCCCACTGGTCGGGCAGGATGCGCGTGCGCCCGGGAACGGCCTCGCGGGCCTTGGCGGCCAGGGGTTTCACCGATACGAACCACTGGATGGAGACGTGCGGCTCGACCACGCTCTTGCAGCGGTAGCACTGGCCCACGCTATGATCGTGTTCCTCCACGCGCACCAGGAAACCCTCTTTCTGGAGATCCTCGACCACGCGCGCGCGGCACTCCTCGATGGTCAGGCCCTGGTAGCGTTCGCCGGCATTTTCGTTCATCCGGCCGTTGTCGTCGATGACCGGCAGCACGTCCAGGCCGTGCTTGCGGCCCAGTTCCCAGTCGTTCATGTCGTGCGCCGGCGTGACCTTCAGACAGCCGGAACCGAACTCTTGCTCGACGTACTTGTCGCCAATGATCGCGAGCTTGCGGCCCAGCAGCGGCAGAACCGCGGTTTCGCCGACAATGTCGCTATAGCGCTCGTCCTCGGGGTGAACGGCGATGGCCGTATCGCCGAGCATGGTTTCCGGCCGCGTGGTCGCAACAATGACCGCTTCCAGCCCGGGCCGTTTGCGGGCCAGCGGATAGCGGATGAAATAGAGCTTGCCCTTGCGCGGTTCGTGGTCGACCTCGTCGTCGGCCAGTGCGGTGTGGCAGCGATGGCACCAGTTGACGATGTAGTTGCCCTTGTAGATGAGCCCCTCGTCATACAGCCGCACGAACACTTCCCGCACGGCCCGCGACAGCCCCTGGTCCATGGTGAAGCGCTCGCGCGACCAGTCCACCGAGGCGCCGAGGCGGCGGATCTGATGCATGATCTTGCCGCCGTACTCCTCGCGCCAGGACCAGACCCGCTCGATAAACGCCTCGCGGCCGAGGTCGTGACGGGTCTTGCCCTCGGCCGCGAGCCGACGCTCGACCACGTTCTGGGTGGCGATGCCGGCGTGGTCCGAGCCCGGGACCCAGAGCACCTTCCGGCCTTTCTGGCGATGATAGCGACAGAGAATGTCCTGGAGCGTAATGTTCAGCGCGTGCCCCATGTGCAGGGCGCCGGTCACGTTAGGCGGCGGGATGACGATGGCATAAGGCTCGCCCGACGCTTCGGGGTCGGCGGTGAAGCTCGCGTTCGTTTCCCAGAAGTCGCGCCAGCGGGCTTCGACCTCCTGCGGTTCGTAGCCTTTGGACAATTCGATGCGCGGCATGATTCGCTCCGTTGCTCGATGTCTGTTCGCAGCGCCGGCGACAGGCGTGTGCCGGCGGCGTTTCTGTTGTCGGTTGCGGGGCCAGGGGCTTCGAACCAGCTCTGACCTCCGTCCCTGTACCGTGTCCCGGCTGCGGGAACCTGACGCCTCCGTCTTGCGCGCGGCGTCCGCTGCTGGTAGCAGGGTTCGACGCAGCACACGGGACGGGAGGCGAATGGCGGACGTATACGTGCTCTGGGACGAGTCGCATATCTGGGGCCTGCTGGCTTGGCGCGCCGTCCGGGCCATGGGGTTTCCCTGCCGTCTGGTCCGGGCAGCAGACATAGCGCAAGGATTGCTTTCAGGCAAGCCGCCGGGCGTTCTCGTCGCTCCGGGCGGCGTAGCGCGGCGCAAGGCGGACAGACTCGGTCGGCCGGGTCTGGAGGCCGTCCGCGCCTTTGTCCGCTCCGGCGGCGCCTACCTGGGGTTCTGCGGCGGCGCCGGACTGGGCCTGACCGGCCCGCACGGCCTGGCCCTGTGCCCCTGGCGACGCGCGGCATTGAAGGATCGGCTGCTGCATCTCGTGAGCGGGCACATTCACGTCCAGGTCACGGCCGGGCATCCGCTCGCGCCGGCCAATCCGCCAAATGCCCCGTCAGGCGCCCCGCCGACCGACATCCTGGCACCGGTCTGGTGGCCGGCGCGCTTCGAGCCCGAGTCTGACGACGTCGACGTCCTCGCCGCCTATACCGTTCCCGGCCCCGACTTCTACATCGCCGATCTGCCGCTGGCGCATCTCCCCGAGGGTACGTTCGCCGCCTGGGCCACGCGCTACGACATCCACCTGCGGCCGTCCTTCCTGGCCGGCCAGCCCTGCGTCGTATACGGGCGATCGGGCAGCGGCCGCTACGTGCTCAGCTACGCGCACCTCGAAACGCCGCAATCGCCGCAGGCCAATGCCTGGCTGCGGCATATCCTGTCCGTGCTCTCCGGAGAGCCCGCCGGGACCGGAGACATGGTCCCGGTCTGGGACCTGAGCGACGCTGACTGGACCTGGAAGGAACCTTGCCTGCTACGCGCGCACGCCGCGCTCGAGGCGCTGCTGCGACTCGGTCAGGAGCACTTTCTGCTGTTCGACCGCAACCCCTGGCTGCTGGGCTGGCGCGCCGGCATTCCGGGGGCAAGCCTGAACAACCTGCGCTCGCTGCTCCACCAGGCCCTGCACAGTCCGCCAACACCGGCGGCCCGCTCCTGGCTGCGTGCCCAGGGTCAGCACTTCGTCGCAGCCATGGACCGCTTCTGCGACGAGGCCCGCGCCTATCTGCTGGCGGAACGCCTGGCCATGACCCTGGCCAGCAGCCATCCGGACGCCGTCTCGCGCCATACCCTGGCACAGCAGCGCACCCGGCTCTTTGGCAGCGCTATGGAACAGGGCGGGCTGTACGCCGCGTTGCTCGATACGCTCGACGAGACCATCTGGCGCCTGCTCTCCGCGACGCAACCCGAAGCCAGCCCGACAGGCGAATCATTCCAAGGCTAACCTTCGGCACGCAGCAGCATCTCGAACCCGGCCACGACGTCAAAGAGTTCTCCGTCGATGCCGGTCTGGCGCAGATGATGATAACGACCGGTCAAATCCGCGAGCATGTCGCCGATGTTCTTTTCGGCGCGCTGCATCGCTGCCAGACGACAGGCGTTTTCACTGGCCAGCGACTCGGCGCAGGCCTGAAACAGCGCAACGAAGAGATACTCGCGAACGAGGCCCCGCAGTGTCCGGGCCGCGTCGCCAGCCGTCTCCGGCAGGACGTGCGTGGGCCAGGGCTGCGCGGACATTTCCCGGAACCAGCGCCCGTCCAGGGGCAACAGCTGCGTATGGTGCGGTTCATACTGCGCGCCGGAAACATGCCGGTTGTAGACAAGATGAACCGCCCGCTCCTGTCCCGTTGCGATCCAGTCCCGACCGCTGGTCAGGAGCAGGCCGACCAGCGCGGTAACGGCCTCGACCGTATTCGGGGATGAAAAACACTCCGCAGGGCGCCATCCGGCCTCATGCACGTGCGAGACGGTCCGCTCCCCCACGACCCGGACCGTCGTTGACGCAGGCAACGAACCCAGAACATGCTGCGCCAACCCCGCGACGCGCTCGTTGAACTGACCCACCAGCCCCTGGTCTGAACCGAAAACGACCGCACCAATTGCACCCGAAACGGCTTGCCTTGTATTGTCTGCACCCAAGGGCGCCATACCTCTTTGCC
>CAZGAH010000005.1:54073-73288 GCA_964523295.1 uncultured Desulfovibrionaceae bacterium
ACGAGCACCTCCGCGCCCGTGCCCGATGCCTGCCGCCCTCCCGGGGGCTGAGTCCGCGTCATACCGGCCTCGCGCGCCGCGACCCCGAGACCCAAGCGCACGGTACGGGCATAGTCGGCCAGGGCCTGCACCGCCTGCTCGCAGTGGGCGATATTGGCCGCGGCCATGGCCTTCATGGCCTTGACGACCGAATAGAGATTGCCGGCGCTGTGGATTTTCCGCCGCAGGCTGGCGGTGGTCTCGCTCATTGCCAGTCCCTGGCGGCCGCGGCCAGCGCCGAGCGGACCATGTCAAGCAGGACGCCGCGGTCGTTTTCCTCCAGCGCGCCCTGCTCCAGCCGCCGGAGCAGCTCCCCGGAAAGCGTCCGCACCGCCTGCCGCACGACAAGCTCGGCCTCGGGCATCCGCTCGGGCGGCGTGGCCTCAAAGAGCTTTGCCGTCAGGGCCAGGAACACCGCCAGCTGTTCGCTCAACGGGACCGGGGCGAATTCCGGCTGCTGGAGGCAGGCCCGGATCCGGCGCCCGTGCTCGATGGTCGCGCGGCTGGCCTTGTCCAGGCGCACGCCGAAACGCAGGAAGGACTCCAGCTCCTCGAACTGCGCGTAGGCCAGCTTGAGGTCCCCGGCCACGGCGCGCCAGGCCGGACGCTGGGCCTTGCCTCCGACGCGGGAGACGGATTTCCCCACGTCCACGGCGGGCAGAACGCCCAGCTGAAACAGCGTGGGCGAGAGCACAATCTGCCCGTCGGTTATGGAAATAAGATTCGTCGGAATATAGCCCGCCAGGTTCTGTTCCTCGGTCTCGACCACGGGCAGGGCCGTCAGCGAACCACCGCCCCGCTCCGGCCGCAGATGCGTTGCCCGTTCAAGCAGCCGGGAATGAATGTAAAAAATGTCGCCCGGAAAGGCCTCCCGCCCGGGCGGACGGCGCAGGAGCAGGGACAGCTCCCGGTAAGCCCGCGCATGGTTGGTCAAATCGTCGTAAACGATGAGCACGTCCCTGCCCTGCTCCATAAAATATTCGGCCACGCTCGTGGCGGCATAGGGGGCGACATAGGACAGTCCGGGCGGGTCGCTGCCCGCGGTGACGACCACGACGGTATAGGCCATGGCCCCCGCGTCCCGAAACGTGGCCACGGCCTTAGCCGTGGCCGCGGCCCGCTGGCCGATGACGCAGTAGACGCAAAGCACGCCCTGGCCGCGCTGGTTCAGGATGGTGTCCACGGCGATGGCGGACTTGCCGATCTGCCGGTCGCCCAGGATCAGTTCCCGCTGGCCGCGCCCGATGGGAATGAGCGCGTCGATGACCTTGATGCCGGTTTGCAGCGGCTCAGTAACCGGCGCGCGCTCCATGATGGCCGGGGCGGGACGCTCCACGGGCAGCCGCCCTTCCGCAAGGATCGGCCCCCGGTCGTCCAGCGGACGGCCGAGCGGATCGATGACGCGGCCGAGCAGTCCCTCGCCGACGGGCACGTCCATGACCCGCCCCGTGCGCTCCACCGTATCGCCGGCCTGGAGACGGGCATGATTGTCGAGCAGCGCCACCCCGATTTCGCCAGGGTCGAGCGTGAAGGCGATGCCCGCGGCGCCTCCCGGAAAGACCAGCCGCTCGTCACAGCCAGTGCCAGGCAGGCCGGCGACCCGCGCAATGCCCGGCGCGACGCTACGTATGCTCCCTGTCTCGCGGGCAACGAGCGCGTACTCGAAAGAATCGCCGGCGCGTTGCAGTTGGTCGAAGCCGTGGCTCAGGACCTGCTCGAGCGCGTGCGTCATTGGCGCTCCCTCCCGGTCGGGGTGTCCTCCGCGTGATCGGCGGCGGAGACGGCGGCGGGAACACTGGACAGCACGGCGTCCACGCTGTGTTGCATCTCGGTCAGGTAGGCGTCGATGTTCCAGGCCACACGCTGCTCTGCGGTCAGGAGCTCAATCCCGGCGATCAGCTCCGGCTCGACGGAAAAATCGATCTGCACCGGGGCGCCGAGATGCTCGTCCAGGGCGGCACGAATCCAGGCCTGGCGCTCCGGGGCGAGCGTAAAGGCACTGCGCACGCGCAACGGACCAGCCGCGGCCGACAGAGCCAGAGACTCGCGCTCCGCCTGCGACATGACGCGCAGCAGGCTGACCAGTGCCATGCAGACGGCCTCGTCGAGGCGCGCATCCGCCAGGTCTGTCAGCGTTTTTCGCGCAATGGAGAACACGGCATCGCGCGTCTGGCTGACAAGCGCGGCGTGCAGGCCCTCCTGCTCGCGCAGCAACCCTTCCCGGTGTTTCGCCCGCGCGACCTCGGCGTCCGCCCTCGCCTGCTCCAGCAACCGCTGTCGCTCGTTCCGGGCCTCCTCTCTGGCCGCGTCCAGGAGCGCCGCGCGCGTGGCGTCGAACTCGGCGTTCCTGCTTTGCCAGGCCTCCCGCTCCTGCCCGGCCTCGCCGCGCAGGGCCTCGGCGGCGGCCATTTCGCCGGCAATGCGGTTCTCGCGCGCGTCGATGGCCTCCAGCACGGGCTTGTAGAGAAAGCGCTTCATCAGCCACACGAGCACGAAGAAGTTGAGCAGCTGGGCGCCAACAGTGAACCAGTCAACGAGCATCTCAGTGCCCCGCGGCCTTGCTGAGCGCGTGCGTCCAGAACGGATTGGCGAAGATCAGGATCATGGACAGCACGAAGCAGTAAATGGCCGTGGACTCGATCATGGCCACGCCCACGAACAGGGTCCTGGTGATGGTGGCGGAGGCGTCGGGCTGCTGGGCCAGGGCGCTCAGAGCCGTGGCGACGGCCTTGCCTTCGCCGAGCGCCGGCCCCAGGGAGCCGATGCCGATGGTCAGTCCGGCGGTGATGATAGAGGCCACTGCGATCAGGGTCATGTCTTCCATAAGGTCTCCTTTGCGTTCGGCATGGTGCGCGGAATCAGTCCGTGGCCGAGGTAGCGGCCGCGATAAACACCGTGGCCAGGATGAAAAAAATATAGGCCTGGATGACGCCTGTCAAAAGTCCCAATATCGTCAGGAGGATGGGAAAGAAGAAGGGCATGACCACGAGCAGGATCCCCCCGATCATGGTTCCGCTCATCATGTTGCCGAACAGGCGTACGGCCAGGGCCACGGTCCTGCTCAAGTCGCCGAGCAGGTTGAAGGGCAGCATGAGCGGCGTCGGCCGGGCGTAGGAGGCAAGAAAGCGCCACAGGCCCTGCTCCCGGATGCCGTACAGCGGCACGGCGAAGAAGACGCACAACGCCAGCGCCGTCGTGGTGGACAGCGAACCTGTCGGAGGATCGAAGCCGGGGACGATCGCGCAGAGGCTGGCTACGGCCACGAACAGAAAAATGGTGCCCAGAAAACCGAGATACCGTCGCGGCCGGGCCAGACCAGCCCCGGACATCTGCCCCTCGATAAAAATGACGATGAATTCGAGCACGTTCTGCCAGCGGCTGCGGTGCATGCCCCGGGAGAGCCGGCGGGTGACCAGCGCGGCGACGAGCGTCATGAGCAGCATCAGCCCCCAGGTGAACACAATGGTGGCGTTGATCCTGACGAATCCGTACTCCCAGAAGATGACCGAGTCGGGACTCAGCCGCATCGCCGACCTCCCGGAAGATGCCGTTCGCTCAGCCGCACCGCTGCCAGGCGGGCCAGGAGAAAACCCAGAAGACAGGCCGCCAGCCGCTCCCAGCGCCCTTGGGCTACCAGGTACACGCCAGCCAGGGCGATAGCGGTACGCACGGCAAAACTGCCGAGAAACCAGGCCATCGGGCGCCGCGAGACCAGCCCCTTGCGCGTGCTCCACCACAGCCCGCCGAAGAAAATGGCCCCCAGGCCCAGACCGGCCACAAGGACGAGCAGCAGCGTGCTACTTGCCGTCATCGTGCTCTTCCTTGCGTATGGCCCGTTCTTCGCGGGCGATCCAGTACCAGGCGTTCCAGCAGCCCAGGACCAGGCCCGCCACGAGCAGGGCCAGGGTCCAGGAGCGTCCGCCAGGATAGTGCCGGTCCAGCCACCAGCCCGCCAACGCGCCCAGCAGGCTGGGGATGCTGACCGACCAGCCGATGAGCCCCATCATGCCCAGGCCGAACCAGACCGTGCGGTCGGCCTGGCGTCTGGCCCGGAGCTTCCGGGCCGCCTTGGCGCCGACCTCGCGACCCAGCGACGACGCCGGCGGCGGGGGCTTGTCCGGAACTTCAGTGCTCATGGGAGTACCCCGCCATGCGGCGGATGATGCTGCTTTCCATTTTCGCCAAAGCCTGACGCGCGCGCCGCTCCTGCTCGTCGAGGTGCAGAATCGAGGCCTCGACGACGTCGCGCATCCGCTCCAGGTCCCGCCCGACAGCGCCATTGCGCACGCATACCCGCACGCGCGAACGGGTTTTCACGAGCACGCCCTCGTCCACGGCCACGTAGACCTCGTCCTCCCCCCCGGGCTCGTAGATCAGTATCCCCGGAACGAGCGCCGCCACGCAGTCGCGCCGGCGGGGCAGGATGCCCCAGGCGCCGTCAATGGTCTCCACCACCAGGCGGACCACCCCGGAGGCCTGCACGAGCACCCGATGCGGCAGGAGAATAGTCAGCTCCATGTCCGTCATGTCCGCTCCGTCACGCCGCCGCGGCATCGCGTTTTCCGATCTCGTCGATCCCGCCGATCATGTACAGCGCGCTTTCCGGAAAGTCCTTGAACTCGTCGGCCAGGATACGCTCGCAGCCGTCCAGCGCATCCGCCAGCGGGACGTATTTACCCGCCAGGCCGGTGAAGCGCCCGGTGCTGAAAAAGGGCTGGGTCAGGAAGCGCTCCAGTCGCCGGGCCCGGGCCACGACGGCCCGGTCGCCCGGGGTGAGCTGCTCCAGACCGAGCATGGCGATGATGTCCTTGAGCTCCTCGTACTGGGCCAGGGTCTGCCGGATGGCCCGGGCCAGCCGGTAATGCCGCTCGCCGACGACCCCGGGGGAGGCCATTTTCGAACTCGAGGCGAGCGGATCGATGGCCGGATAGAAGCCCTCGCTGGCGCGTTTCCGCGAGAGCACGATCGAGGCCGAGAGATGGGAAAAGGTGTGTACTGCGGCCGGGTCCGTGAAGTCGTCGGCGGGCACGTACACGGCCTGAATGGAGGTAATGCTCCCGGCGTCGGTGCTGGCGATGCGCTCCTGAATCTGCGCCAGCTCGACGCCGAGCGAAGGCTGATAGCCCAGGCGCGAGGGCATCTGTCCCAGCATCCCGGACAGCTCGGCCCCGGCCTGGATAAAGCGGAAGATGTTGTCGATGAGCAGCAGCACGTCGCGCCGCTCGTCGTCGCGGAAGTACTCGGCCATGGTCAGGGCCGTCTGGCAGACCCGGAACCGGCTGCCCGGCGGCTCGTTCATCTGCCCGAAGACCATGACCATGTTCGGCAGCACGCCGGCCTCCTGCATCTCGCGGTACAGCTCCTCGCCCTCGCGGCAGCGCTCGCCGATGCCGCAGAACAGGCTCACGCCCTCGTACTGCCGGACCATGTTGTGGATCAGCTCCGACAGGAGCACGGTCTTGCCCACGCCGGCGCCGCCGAAGAGCCCGGCCTTGCCCCCGCGCTCCAGCGGCAACAGCACGTCGATGATCTTGATCCCGGTCTCGAACACCTCGGTCCGGGTGCTCCGCCGCGACAGCGCCGGCGCGGGACGATGGATGCTGCGCAGGGTCACCTCGTCCGGGGCGCCGCGACGATCCAGCGGCGCACCGAACACGTCGAACATGCGCGACAGCAGGCCCGGTCCGACCGGAACCATCAGCGGCGCGCCCGTGTCTTCCACCAGCGCCCCGCGGGCCAGCCCCTGCACAGGAGTCAGGGCGATCCCCCGGACGTGTTCGCTGTCCAGATGCCCCTGCACCTCGAGGACCACGCGCCCGTCCGCGCCTGCGTGCAATATGGAATGAATGCCGGGCAACGCCCCGTCAAAGCGCGCGTCCACCACGCTGCCGCGCACGGCCGTCACCAGCCCGCGCCCGACCTGCCGGGCGTCCTGCCGGGCGTCCTGCGCCGCCGCGCCCGCGTCACCGCCGACGCTCTCTGCCTGCTGCGGACAGACCATAACGCGCCACCTCGCCGTATCCAGCCCCGGACATGCCGCGCCGGCGGACGGCCAAGCGCCGCTGGCGTGCAAAAGCCTGAGTCTCCCTATAGCCTGTTCGGCCTTTTATTGTAAATGACCTTTCGAAGCAGAGGACAAATCTTGTCGCCGGATAGAGATGCCTGCCATTCCGCAGCAACCCGTTGCGCCAGCCTTGCTGATAACACGAGGCCCTCATCTGCATTGAACCGCCACAAGCATAACCGCCGCTGAGCTGATCCACGAGCATCCCGACGCGAGCACGCCATGCTTGGAAGCTGCATTCAATGCAGGCGAATTCCACATGATCAGGCGAAGAGCTCCCCTTTATCGAATTTCAATATACTGCAAAGAATAATAAACTTTTATTGACATCAACTTGCCAAGCATGTTAAAAAAATTTATGTAACAGATTAAGTTATTTATTTCATAGTGTTATATTTCAAGAAGCTGTCATTGGCCGATCTGCATCCTGACGATGTTTGACTTCGCTCAAGGTAACCTCGGAGCGGGACAGGCGCCGGGAACACGGGCTGAATGCCTCCAAGTACGGAGCAGAAACGATGACTATTGATTGGCGCTGCTGTATAGAATCCTTTCTCCGTGACGCGCCGGACGCGGTAATGGCATGGGCGGAGCGTGAGGAGCGGTCCAGGCGTTGCCTCGCGGCTGCGCTGGGAAACACGCCATCCGCAGTGGCGGGCAGCGCAGATGCCGACGCGGCCTTTCTGGAGGCGCTGCCCGCCCCGAAACCTGGCCTGGAGTTCTCCGGGTGCCTTGACGATAGCGGGTCGTTGCGCATCGTCCACCCTCTTTCCGGCGAATGGTCCGACCTCGGCGGGGCAGACCTCGCCAGCGCCACGGACGTGCCGGCCAGGATTGCCCGGCTCTTGGAGGGGCTGGACGAAGCCGACTACTGGCGGCGTTTTCTGACTCTCTGGCGGTGTCTTCCGGCGGTTCTGGCCGGACATGCTCCCTTCTTTCGCCATGCTCCCGCCGACCGACGATTCCCGGATCACACGATCTGGAACCATGGCGACATCGAAACCGCGTCCACGGCAGCCGGGTCGGCGGGGGGCAGTGCCCTGTTCACGCTCTCCATAGGTCCCGTACAGTCGTTCATCGCGGCGGCGCGCTCGGTCCGCGACCTGTGGACCGGGAGCATGATCCTCTCGTACCTGAGTTTCGCGGCGATGCTGCCCGTTATCGAAGCCACAGGTCCGACCGCCATCCTCTTCCCTTCCCTGCGCGGCAACCCGTTTCTTGACCGTTACCTGCGCCGGCAAAAACTGGATGACCGGATATCCGCTCCGTCCGCGACATCATCGAAGTCGCCCTGCCTGCCCAACCGCTTTCTGGCTCTGATTCCCTGGGGCCAGGAGGGCGAGCTGGCCAGAGCCATCGAAAAGCGCTGTCGCGACGCCGTCGATGCGGCGTGGAGACGCATTGCCGATGCCGTCAAGCAGCGGATACGCGGGCAATTCGACACATTGTATAAGGGCTGGGATTCCCACTGGGACGCGCAGATAGCCCAGGGGTTTCAGGTCGCCACGGCCTGTCTGCCCGAGGCGCTGGTCTCAGCGGGCGAACTGGCCGTTCTGCTGCGTGGCAAGACATCGTTCGACGAGGCCTTTCCCAGGACGGCGGCTATCAAGGCCCTGGCCTCGGCCTTGCCCGCGGACACGAGCGAGACCCGGGACATTGCCTGGGGCCGCTGGCAGGCGCTGGTGGAATTGAGCGCCAGGATGCTCGAAGGGACAAAGTGCCTGCGCCATGGCCCGGCCTGGAGGCCCGCTGTCGGCGATGTTCCGCCCAAGTGCAGCATGTATGGTTCGTTCGAACAGATGGGACCGGCCGGCCTGGACGATTCGGCCCGGTTCTGGGCCGATAGTACGCAGCCGGATATGACGAAGCGGATCAGCGTCGATGGCGTTCTGCTCCGGGAAAACGAACGTTTTTGCGCTCCTGCCCTGGTCAAACGCTTTGCCGGTCCTGCCTTTTTTCGCAATGAGCTGGGACTGGGCAGCAATGGCGAACTGCGTTTTCCGGATACGGCGACTGTGGCCGCGCGCTGCTGGCTGGAACAGGCGGGCATCGATCCGGACACCGTCCGCAGCACGCACGGAACCTGGAACGGCCAATGGCTGCACCAGCCCAGCCGGAAGGACAAGAAGAATGACGATGTCCCGGATAAGGCCTGGAAGGCGATCCAGAATGCCAAACGGGAGGCGCCTGACTCGCCGCCCATCTATTACGCGGTGCTCATGCTGGATGGCGACGAGATGGGCAAATGGCTCCAGGGTCTCAACTCCCCGCTTCTGCGGGAGGTGCTGCATCCGGACGTCACTGCGTATTTCGAGTCTCTCCAACCCGCGGAAGCGATACGGGAGGGCCTTTCGACCCCCAGACCGGTTTCACCGGCGTTTCATGCCGCCATCAGCGAGGCTTTGTCCAATTTTTCGTTGTACGCCGCGCCTGCGATTGTGGAGCGGCACAAGGGCACGTTGATCTATTCCGGCGGCGACGACGTGCTGGCGCTGCTGCCCGTCGCCACGGCGCCTGCCTGCGCCCGCGAACTGCATGATGCCTTCCAGGGCAAGGCCGACGATGGTGCCCGTACCGGGTATTATCGATACGAAGGCCGCGACCTGCTCATGATGGGTCCCAAGGCCGGCGTCTCGGCCGGCTTGGGCATCGTGCATCACAAGGAAGATCTGCGCGAGGCCATTGAGATTGCGCGTGCGGCGGAAAAGAAGGCCAAACAGTCCGGTCGCAATATCCTTTGCCTGAGTGCGGTCAGAGGCTCGGGTGGTGCTCAGGAGGTGCTGTGTCCGTGGGGATTCGTACCCTTGGTGGAAAAGTGGGTACAAACCTTTGTCAAGGACAAGCCCTCGGATCGCTGGACCTTCCGCCTGGCCCGCGAGCTGGAGGCATTACGCTGCGAGTCGGCGGCATTGAGCGACGCGCCGGAGACAGGAGATGGCGGACGTGTTCCCTGGCAGGCCGTGGCTGCTGAAATCGGCCGGCAATTCGGCCGGAGCGATCAGCAGACCCGCCTGGCGCTGACAGGGCAAGAGGACGCGCAGGTGGCTGCCGGGGCAATGATGGCGTTCTTTACTACCTATTGGGAGCAATGTCGCGAACGCCGAGGCAATCTGTCCGCGTCGGTCATGGCCGCCGACTTTGTCCGGCTGTGGCAGATCGCGTCGTTCATGGCGCGCGGGAGGGACAAGTGATGACCGGGACCCTGGGATTGACGCTGACGCCTCTGGATGTGCTGTTTTTCCGCGACGGCAGGCCCATGGGCGCTGGCCTGCGCGGCCAGAGCGGACTGCCGATGCCGCAGCATCTTGCGGGTGCGCTCCGATCGGCCCTGCTTGACCGCTACGGGTGCGACTTCAAGGCCCTGGGCAAGAAGATGAAAAAGACCGGAGACTTTCGTCAGGCCGTCCAGGCCGGCGGGTCGCCGGAGTGGATTGCCGGGCTCCGTTTCCGCGGTCCCTGGCTGGCGCAACGCAAGGGAAACGGCGTGATAACGGTCTTTGTTCCGACTCCCGCCACCCTGCACAAACCGAAAAAACACGACAAACAATTCGATCAGTTGCACTCCCTGAAACCGCTCCCGGCCGGCACGACGCTGCCTGGATTCATATCCCTGCCCGACGGACTCCGGCCCTTGTGGCGCGCGTCGGACATCCCGACCGAGCCGGCGGGAGGTTTCATTACCCTCGATGGATTATCCAATTTCCTCAGGGGAGAGGCTGTCGATGTCGCCAGCCAGTGGCGCTCAGCAGACGTGCTGTACGGTTTCGAACGCCGCACAGGCATCGGCATCGGGGTGTCCTCGTACGCGACCGAGGAAGGTCAGATTTACGAGACGTCGCTTCTGGCACTGCGCGATGGCGTTTGTTTCTATGGCGAGATGACGTTGCCCGCCGGCGCGCCGGAGTCCTGTTTCAATGGCAGCGCAGTCATACCCTTTGGCGGAGAAGGCCGGCGCGTCGTGGTCGAACGCTTGCCGTGCCCGGTGGACTGGCCCCGGGCTGCGCCGACGGATGACCGGCACAACGCCCTGATCGTGCTGACGCAGCCAGCATTTTTCGCTCAGGGCTGGCGCCCCGACTGCCTGAACTCCGGCCTGGCTGCGGCCGCCGTGCCCGGCAGCCTGCCCGTATCCGGCTGGGATCTGGCCCGGGGCGGACCCAAGCCGGCGCGTTTTGCCACTGTTGCCGGCAGCACCTATTTCCTGGACACCGCAACCGCCAACCTGCCCGAATCCCTGGTTGATTTCGAGGAAGACGCCTGCCTGGGCTACGGGAGCTACGTACAAGGAGCGTGGAAGGATGACTGAAACAAGCTCGAAAACAGGTGGAATGCTGTTTCTTCACGCCCTGACCGCCGTACACCCTGGTTCGGGCACCGGACTGGGAGTGGTCGATCTGCCCGTCATGCGCGAGCGCCATACCAGCTGGCCGCTGGTTCCGGGCTCGACCCTTAAGGGCGTGCTCAGGGACGCCTTTCGGGAGAGACACGCCGTTGACGGCGACAGAAAGAAGGCGAACGAGGAGGATGGGATCATTGCGCTGTTCGGCCCGGCGTCTGTTACCAAAGACTCCCAGGCCTTCGCCGGGGCGCTGTCCATCTCCGACGCGCGCGTGCTGGCCTTTCCGGTGCGCTCCGTCAAAGGCGTGTTCGCCTGGGTCACCTGCCCGGAGGTGCTGCAACGTTTCCGACGCGACGGCACTCTGGTGGGACTGGCAGATCTCCCGGCCATCCCGGAGCTGAAGGAAAACGAGGCCGCCTGCGCTGACAAGGACACGCTTTGCGTCGATGGCAAAACGCTCGTGCTCGAGGAATTCGATTTCACGTGCACCAGCGAAGTCCCGACGCTCGCCAAGGACCTGGCTGAGCACATCTTCCCTGACGATGTGCTCCGGGAGAGCTTCCAAAAACGCCTGGTGGTGCTCAACAACGACGACTTCACGTATTTCACCCGTCATGCGGTGGAGATCGTCGCCCGCATCGGCCTGGACTATGACACGAAGACCGTCAAGGACAAAGCGCTCTTCTACGAGGAATTCCTGCCGCCCGAGACCGTCTTTTACGCCCTGGTCCTGAGCACGCGAAGCAGGGGCGGGACGTCGATGAAGGCCCTGGAGGTGCGCGAGAAGCTCGGCGAACTGCTTGCAGCGGGCCAGGTGCTGCAGATTGGCGCTGACGAAACCATCGGCAAAGGGCTCTGCAATGTCCGCCTGTTCACGAACACGGAGGGCCGGCCATGACTCAGACACTCGAGCAACGCCGCGCCGCCCATGCCTGGAGCCGGGTGGAGGCTCTGATGCAAGAGCCCGAGGACGCTGCCGACGCCTATGCCCGCGAGGCCAAAAAAATGCCGGTGCGCGTCCTCACTGCCGGCCTCGGGCAGGCCTTGGCCTTCATCAACAGAAAGGCAAACCAAGAGGGCCTGATGAGGTTGAGCATGGACCTGACCCATTGGGTCGTCAACGAGCGCAGGCTGCCGACGATGCATCAGAACAGCCTCGTCGAGAGCGTCGTCCATGGCGACGCAACGTTCCTTCGCCGGGCCACGGACGAGGCTCTGGCCTACCTGGTCTGGCTCAACCGCTTTCTCGAGGCCAAGGGGCTGCCGAGAAAGCGTGACGATTAATACTGAAGCGAGGTTGCCATCATGCAGGTGACGGCTAAGATACCCTCTACCACAAGAGCCGCGTTGGAACGCTTCGACATCTCCAAGGCGAATCCGGGGCTTCTGTTGGACAAGCTGCAATGTCCGGAATCCCAGGAAGAGCAGAAGCACTGCCTGGGGAACGTTTGCAAGGCCAAAGGGGACCCGACACTGTTGCGCTTTCTCACTCTTCGACGTGTGGAAGCGCTGAAGCTGCTGCGTGCGACGCAGTTCGACTGCATGACCGCCTCACCCCTGACCCTGCATCTGGCCCGGGCCTCGGCCATGGAGAACGCCGGCGTCTGCCTGCACCCGCTCTACGGCTTCCTCATTTTACCAGGCTCCGGACTCAAGGGCATGGCCCGCGCCTGGGCCGAGACGATCTGGTTGCCAACCGGGAAGGACAAAGCCGCCGGCGAGGCCACCATCCAGGCCGTGTTCGGCAACCACCCCGGTGCGAGCGAGGCGCAGCACGCGGGGGATGTCGTTTTTCACGACGCCTGGCCCACGACCTGGCCTCCATTATCCGTGGACATCTGCAACAACCACCACCCCGGTTACTACCAGGGCAGCGAAGAGCCTGGCGATTGGGAGAACCCGATCCCGGTCTACTTTCTTGTTTCGCCGCCGGGCGTGATCTTCTCCTTCGCCCTGTCCCGGCGTCGGGCGGATGTGCCGGACGAGCGCCTCGAGCTGGCCAGATCCTGGCTGCTCGGAGCGCTCTGCCACCTGGGCGCCGGCGCCAAGACAGCCGCCGGCTACGGCCTGTTCAAACCCGTACCGGACGCCACGCCCCCCCTGCCCGCCGACGCCCGCGCCGTAGCCGAGTATACGCTCGAACTCGTCACCCCGGCCTTCCTGGCCGGCGCATCGCAAAACGCCGACGACTGCGACCTGCGCCCCGCGACCCTGAGGGGGGTGCTGCGGTGGTGGTGGCGGCAGATATTTTGGGGATATCTCGACAATAAGAAGGACCTGTTACCTATCGAATCCGCCCTGTGGGGAAATACGACGCAGCAAGGCGCAATTCAAATTCGGATTATAACACAAAAAATGCCTGTGAAAAAAAGAATATTTAATAAATATGAGTATAAACGAGATAGCGAGTATCTTGAATCGGAACATGGAATAAAAACACTACCAAATGGCCAAGACAATACCAATCTTGACACAACAACCCAAGGCGTTTGGTATATTTCGTATGGCATTGCCGACAAAACAAAAAACCGTTCCTTCATTAATCCTGGGCAAAAATACAGGATACAAATTGTTACAAAATCTGTATTCTTACATGGCCAAGAAATATCTGCTGAGGAAGTAATGACTCAAGCAAAGGCAGCACTACACTACCTTTGTCGCCTTGGCGGGGTGGGTGCGAAAGCACGAAAAGGGTTTGGATCGTTGCAACTACACGGCAGTATAGGCAGAGACACTGTCGATGCCGCACGGAATATACTGTCAAAACTGATGAATATATATCCAAACATACAATTCAATTCACAAAAAACATCTCACATCACTTCCAACGGAATTCAATTTCCTTTTGACAGATGGCCTGATCCGTGGATGATATTGGAGCAGATTGGCTTCGCCGTGCAGGCCTTTGCAAAACAATTTGCCCATGACGGCCAGAAACGCGCACTGGGCTTGCCACGAATATGTGACGAGAAGAAAGGGAAATTTGAACCTCAAGGCACTTTCGGAATAATATACAACGACCCAAAGAACCGTAACAAATTACGCTACGCATCTCCAGCCCATATTCACATTGAGCGCGACGATTCAAACAAATGCTATATTGTACGGATAGCAACAATCACGCAAGAATGTCTTCCAGATAGGGCGACAAGCCGCGATTTTTTGAAGCGCTTCCGAGAAGAAGTAAGACAAATCCTGCTTAAGAAAGCTGAATTGAAAGGACAGCCCTTTCCCAGACCTCGACATCCATAACCAGAGGAAAAAACTGATCATGACCAAACCCTCGATCCTCATCTGCACCGTTGGCACGAGTCTGTGGGGCAATTTGAAAATGATCGCCGCTTTGAACGACACCGACACCAGGCGGCGCGATCTGGGCAGGGCCTTTGTCGAGAAGGACTTTCCGGCGCTCGGGCGAATCCTGGCCGGTTTTGACCCGTCGGAGCGGCTGCTCGGCGCCGAGATCAATTCCATTGCCAGCCTTGCCAGCCGAGGGGTGCTTGCCGAGCGCTTCGGGGTGTTTTTCGTCCATTCCGATACTGAGGACGGGCGCGAAGTGGCCGGTTTGCTGGCCGGATACTTCAGCGGAAGAGGCCATGCCCCGGTGGAGACCCGCGCCATCGCCGGGCTGCAGGATTCCGATCCGCAGCGCTTCCGCAACCAGGGGCTGCGTGAGCTGGCACGGCAGTTGTGTGCCATCATCCGCGAGCGCGGGGTCCAGGCCTGCGCGGTCAATGCCACGGGCGGTTACAAGGCACAGATTGCCATTGCCGTGCTCCTGGGTCAGGCACTTGGCATCAGCGTCTACTACAAGCATGAACGCTTCGACGAGATCATTGCCTTTCCGCCCATGCCCGTGGCCCTGGATTTCGATCTCTGGCTCGCGCACCAGGACATGTTCGCCCAGCTTGCCGACACTGCCGTTCGCCCCGTTTGCGGACGACTGGGACGAGCGGATCGACAGTCTTGTGGAGCGCATCACCCAGGACAGCGTGGAATACCTGTCTCTTTCGCCGGCCGGAGTCATCTTTCACGAGACCCTCAAAGACAGGTTCGCCCGCAACAAGGCCCAGCTCCTGCCGCCGGACGTGCCGGCCGCCGAAAAGAAACCGCCCCGCTTCGAGGACGCCGGCTGGCCGGGTCAGTATCCGGCGCTGAAGCAACTCTGCGAGGCGATTACCCGCGAGATACCCTTTGTGGTGCGCGTGCAGACCCGGTATTTCAATCCGGACCTGTCGAAACAAACTGCATTCAGACTCGGCGCAGAGGGCATTGAGCTATGCTGGTCGGACGGAACCGCCTGCGCAAAGCTCCTGGTGACTACGCGCGCCGAAAACGAGAACCAGAAAAAAGCCGCTGTCGCGGCCCTCAACCAGTGGCTGCACAAGCACTGACAGCCCGGAGAATACGCCATGCCCTTGACGCGCGGTCGCATCCTGCTCTTGTCCGTCGGTATGGGCCGAAGTGATTACGAGCGCGAGTCGCTCATTAACCCGTTGCTCAAGTCTATCGGTTCTGAGCCCTGGACACGGGTCATCCTGCTACCCTCGCAAGAGAGCCTGCCGTCCGCCGAGACGGTACGTGCGGAGTCTCCAGTCCAGGACACCGTCATCAAATCCTTGCCGGAAGCCAGGCAGGAGGAAAACGCGGACGCCTGCTTCGATCACTACCGGAAAGTCATCGAGCAGGAAATCGATCAAGGGGCGGGACCGGGTAGCATCGTCGTCGACTTCACCCGCGGGACCAAGGCCATGAGCGCGGCCCTGGTCCTGGCGGCCGTGCGCTGTGACATCCCGGTAGTGCGCTACCTCGGCGCCGAGCCGGGCGGGCGCGACGACGCCAACCTGGTCAAGCCAGGCAAGGAGCGCATCGTCGACATCGTCACGACCATGGCCACGGCCTGGAAACGACTCGACGCGGCAGATCGCTTTTTTCAGCACGGTAATTTCTCAGCGGCGGCGGAAACGACCTCGGAGACAAACCTGTTTCCTGACGACGAACTTCGCGATGCGGCCCGCTTTGGCAACGCCCTGGCAAACGTCTACGCGACCTGGGACCGGCTGGACTATCGGGCAGCCTGGAAGTTGATGGAAGGCCTGGACTCGCTGCCCGCCCACCAGCGTTTCCAGTGCTACATGCCTACGCCGGAGCAACGGAATCTGTTGCAGGCCCTGGCCACGGAGTTCGATCGCAACAACCACGCGGCAATGGCCACGCAGTTACGCCGGATTTGTGCCGACCTGCTGGCCAATGCCGAGCGGCGTCTGCGTGACGGCCAGTTCGAGGATGCGTACGTACGTGCTTACCGGATTTTAGAACTCGTCGGCCAGGCCAGGCTTTTCGAGAACAATCTAGACTCGTCGAATATTCCTGCCGATCACCCGGCCGCACTCGCCTTGAACAAAAAAATGAGTAAAAAGAACAAGGGGGATTCTCTGCCGTGCAACAAGCATGGCCAACACTATCTCGCCCGGGAGCATGCGGCCCGCTTTCTCAAACAACTGTCCGATCCCTTGGGTAAAACGCTGCTCACTCTGGCTGACGAGTTATACTTTATCTCCAACCGCAATCACAGCATTCTGATTCACGGCTTCACAACTGCAGGAACAATGGACGCGTTGGCGGCCCAGGCCGAACTGGCCCGGCTGGAGAAACTGCTGCATGACGATTCTCCAACTACAGCCCCTCATCAGCTTGCCGCGGCCCGAGCTATGCGTTTCGGGGCACGATGAGCCCCCCCGCCCCAACGCCCCAGCCCCACTCCGTTCAGAACTGCCTGTCCAGAACCAGATGCGTGCCGTAGCCAAGTACGGTGGCGCTCAGGTAGGGAACCAGCAGTCTGGGTTCGACGCCGAACAGGCTGGCAGGGACGGCGAAAATGACCAGCGGGACGGCCAGCATGGCCCACCAGGTGTGCGTCCAGCCGCGGTGATCGCCGATGGCCGGGAGCATGGAGGCCAGGCCGACCAGGGCTGCCCATTCGTAGCGTTTATGGCTGATGAGCACAATGTCCAGCGCGGCCAGCAGTCCGTAAAAGAAGCGGCGGGCGACCGAATTGGTGTCCACGTCGGGAAACAGCGCCGCAGCCGCCGTAATCGCCGTCAGTGCCAGCATCTGCAAGGGCTCCGGACGATACACATCCAGCGCTCGGGCTGCGAATACCGCGCCGGCGCCGACGGCGACGCCGCAGAGCAGATGGGCTTTGTATCCTGGCATGAAGGCGCCTCCCGGAAAAAGGAATGACTGCCCCCGCGGTCGGGTGGCGCCGGCGCGTCGCGGTCTGAAAAACCGCCCGGACGCCGGCGCCTCCCTGGAAGAACGAGCCGCGCGTCGTCGCTCTGGACGCGGGCGACACGGGCGGCATTGAAAAAGGCTACTGCGGGAGCACTTCCGCCTTGAGAATCGTTACGGTTTCACCCGGTACATCGTCGTACATGCCTTTACGGGTCGTGGGCACGGCCTTGATGACGTCCACGACCTCCTGTCCCTGCACCACGCGGCCGAAAACCGCGTAGCCCCAACCCTGAAGGGTCTTGCCCGAGTGGTTCAGCATGGAGTTATCGGCGACGTTGATGAAAAATTGCGACGAAGCGGAATGCGGGTCGCCTGTCCGGGCCATGGCGATGGTATAGGCCTCGTTCTTCAGCCCGTTGTCGGCCTCGTTCTGTATCGGCTGTTTCCCTTCCTTCTGGTTCATGTCCTTGTCCAGACCGCCGCCCTGGATCATGAATCCGTTGATGATGCGGTGGAAAATCAGGCCGTCGTAAAAGCCGTCGCGGACGTAGCCGACAAAGTTGTCTACGGTGGCAGGCGCCTTGGCCCTGTCAAGCTCGAGCACGATATCGCCTTTGCTCGTGGTCAGCTTGACCAGAATTTTGCCTTCCGGGCCGGCAGCCTTCTCCGCGGCGTCTGCGGGCAAGGTGGTGATCATGCCAAGCAACAGCATGGACAGGGTGGCCAAAAAACGTTGCATCGTCTTCCTCCGGATAGATGGTTTAGCGGGTGGCGCCCTCCTATCGCTTTTCACCCCCGGCTGTCAAAGCATGACCGGCAAGCGGAATCCGGCTGTATTCTGTCCGGGATGACGCAGTTGCCCGGCCGACGGCGATAGCGTACAGTCATCGCTGATACAGTGCGTACCCGGGAGCACCCGCGAGGCGAAGCAGACGACATGAAACAGAACGGACATCGACGCAGTCCCGAGCTTCCGGGCGTGCTGGTCCTTTCGCTGGACTTCGAGTTGTTCTGGGGCGTGCGCGACAAGCGCACCATCGCCGAGTACGGCCCGCGGCTGCTCGGCGCGCGCCAGGCCGTGCCGGTGTTGCTGGACCTGTTCGACGCCTACGGCGTACGCGCAACCTGGGCCACGGTCGGACTGCTTTTCTTCTCCCGGCGCGAGGACCTGCTCCGCTCGCTACCCGTCGTGCGGCCGGCCTATGCCCGCCCTGCCCTCTCTGCCTATGCCGGGCTCGACGAGCTGGGTCCCGACGAAACCGCCGATCCCTTCCACTACGCGGGCACGCTGGTCGACGCCATCCTCCGGCATCCCTCCCAGGAACTGGGCTCGCATACCTTTGCGCATTATTACTGTCAGGAACCGGGGCACTCGCCCGAGTCCTTCGCCGCGGACCTTCAGGCGGCCGTGGCGGCGGGACTGGCCCGCGGCGTCGCGCTACGCAGTCTGGTATTTCCGCGCAATCAGGTCAATCCCGCCTATCGCGGCCTGTGCGCGGAGCACGGCTTCACCGCCTGGCGCGGCTGCGGCGCCGGCCCGGCCGGCGTACACCGTGCCGGGCCGTGCATCAGGGCTTTGCGCCTGCTCGACGCCTATTGCAATCTCTCTGGACACGGCGACTATGCCCGCGAGGCCATTGCCGGGCCTGCGCCCCGC
Source organism: uncultured Desulfovibrionaceae bacterium (assembly GCA_964523295.1). Classification (GTDB taxonomy): domain Bacteria; phylum Desulfobacterota; class Desulfovibrionia; order Desulfovibrionales; family Desulfovibrionaceae; genus CAZGAH01. The sequence continues at coordinate 72,407 of CAZGAH010000005.1, forward strand.
AACATCCGGGCCAGCGCCTTTCTCCGGCCCTATTCGCCGCGCCTGGCGCCTCTCGAGCCGCTCAAGCTCCGCCGCATCCGCCGCGCCATGACCCACGCGGCGCGACACGGGCGCGTGTTCCATCTGTGGTGGCATCCGCACAATTTCGGCTGCCACCTGGAGCGCAATGTGGCGGACCTGCGCTCCCTGCTCGATCACTTCCGTACGCTGTCCCGACGCTACGGCATGATCAGTCAGAGCATGGGCGAACTGGCCGGAGACTGACGACACACCGGAATCGTTCGACTCCTGACCAGACGCACGCGCGGACCAGTTTTCTTTTCTCCGGAATCAGGGTATTGTCCGCCAAAATGGCTCCCAGGGGAGGTTCGCCATGCATGTGCTGAGCTGCGCCATCGCCGTGCTCTCGATCCTGTTTTTCCTTGTCCCGGCCCAGGCCAAACGTATTTACATGTGGACCGACCAGAATGGCGTGACCCACGTCGGCGAGGCGCCACCAAAGCAGGGCGATACGCAATCGTTCAACGCCGGCGAGAGCGCTGCTCCGTCCAAGGCCGGACCGACGGCGCCCGGAAAGCCCGCGCCTGGCCCCGCGCAGACCGACGCCGCAAAGCCGGGAGGTGGCGGCGTGGAAGTCTATGTAACCAGCCGCTGCCCCTGGTGTACCAAGGCCATCGATTTTCTGAAAAGCAAGGGCGTGCCGCATACCGTCTATAATATCGAGAACGATGCCGAGGCCGCAGCGCGTAAACGCAAGCTGGACACCAAAGGACGAGGCGTGCCCTTTGCCATGATCTACGGCACGCCGGTACACGGCTTTTCCGCCCAGGCCTACGAACGGGCCTTGGAGGGAAAAAAGTAGTATAAAAAAGAAGAGTTATC